>NZ_JAERUC010000037.1 GCF_016745505.1 Streptomyces silvae
CTGATGTGGATATGACTCTTTGAAGACAGGCCCTAGGGGCGTGTTTTGAAAGTAGCGCCCTAGGCGAGCGCGGCGAGGGCCGTGCGGATCTCCTGGACGAACGGTTCCAGGTCGCCCGGGTTGCGTGAGGTGATCAGGGTCCAGCCGCCGGCGCCGTCCGTCACGACCGGTTCGTCGGTCCACTCGCCCCCCGCGTTGCGGATGTCGGTCCGCAGCGACGCGTACGAGGTCAGGCGCTTGCCCGTGAGCACGTCCGCCTCGACCACGGCCCAGGGGCCGTGGCAGATGGCCGCGACCGGGCGCCCGGAGTCCGTGAAGGAGCGGACGATCCCGGTGGCGGCGCTCTGGAGCCGGAGGGTGTCGGCGTTCAGGGTGCCGCCCGGGATGAGCAGCAGGTCGTAGTCCGTGGGGTCGGCGTCGTCCAGGGTGAGATCGGGACGGACGCTCTTGCCCGGGTCCTTGTCACCGACCAGCGTCGCGATGTCGTCCATCGAGACGGCGGCGACGTCGACCTGGACCCCCGCACCGCGGAGGTGCTCGACGGGCACCACGAGCTCGTCCTGCTCCACGCCGTAGTTCGTGACGACGGCCAGTACCTTGCGCTGCTTCGTGCCGTTGTCGGTCATCGGGTGTCACCTTTCCTGTTTCCTGCGCGCGGCCCACCGGTCGTGGCCCGCGGTCGTGCCGGTCCTCCTGGCGCGGGGTCCCCCGCAGCTCAGGTTCCGTCGTCCTCCTGGATGTGGACGGCCGCCTCCTCGGCGGAGGCCGCTCCGCCGTCGATGCCGACGTCCCGGCCGAGCACCCGGTTGTTGCGTACGGCGCCGGGTTCCTCGTAGGTGGTGGCGACACGGCCGGCGCGTTCGTCCCCGGCGTCGTCCTCCTCCGGGCCGTTGTCCTCCGGCTCGCCGTCGTCCCGGCCGGAGACCTGGAGCGGGTCCTCCTCGGGCACCTCCTGCGCGAGGCGGCCGTCCAGGGACTCGCCCTCCCTCTGCTCCTCGCCGGTCGTGCCGTACTTCGAGACGCCCAGCGGCTTCTCCGGCGGGGAGTACCCGGTGTCCAGCTGGTCGTCGAGGTCGGGCTCGTCGATCACGTTCTCCGGGTCGAGGTCGTCCGTCGGCGGGTTGTCCACGTCCGAACCGTCCGGCTGGTAGACGTCGTCACCGCGTCCTTGATCCGACATCGGGCCGCTCCTTTCCCTTGAGGTCGTCCGTACCGCCGCCCGGCCCCCGCGAGGGCCGTACGGCGTCGCCGCTCTCCTGCCCACCCGTGCGCAGGTCAGTGCTCCGGGTTCCACGTACCGCCGTCCTCCGCCGTACGGGCGGATAGGGGAGGGCCGCCTGCCGGACGGGGAAGAATGCCTGGTCAGGCGCATCGCGGTCGAACCTCCGGCTCCGGCAGCTTATGGCCGATCCACGGCCGCTGCGACCGGGGCGGGACCCGCGTGTCCGGCGGGCGCCGAACCCTGGATAAGAACGTGTGTTCTATTGGCGGGGGTAGACTTGTCCCCATGTCCTTTCCTCTCCAGGGTTCGCTGTTCGACCAGGCCGACCGGCCGCGCCTGGGTCCGCTCACCGGGCTGCACAGGACGGTCCTCGGCGACGGGGCGTGGATCGACCTGCTGCCGGGCTGGCTGAGCGGCGCCGACGAGCTGTTCGCCGAGCTCGCTCAGGACGTGCCGTGGCGGGCCGAGCGCCGGCAGATGTACGACCGGACCGTCGACGTGCCCCGGCTGCTCGCGTTCTACCGCGCGCAGGACGCGCTGCCGAGCCCCGTGCTGGACGAGGCCCGCGACGCGCTGTCCTCCCACTACGCCGACGAGCTGGGCGAGCCCTTCACCACCGCCGGACTCTGCTACTACCGCGACGGGCGCGACAGCGTCGCCTGGCACGGCGACCTCACCGGACGCAGCTCACGCGAGGACACGATGGTGGCGATCCTCTCCCTGGGCGCCCCGCGCGATCTGCTCCTGCGCCCCTGCCGCGGCGGCGAAACGGTGCGCAGACCGCTGGGCCACGGCGACCTCATCGTCATGGGCGGCTCCTGCCAGCGCACCTGGCAGCACGCGATCCCCAAGACCGCCCACGCCCGGGGGCCACGGATCAGCGTCCAGTACCGCACCCGCGGAGTGCGCTGACCGAGGGAGCGACGGGCGCCCGGAAACGGGCGCCGCCTCCGTGTGTGCGTGGCCCCGTGGTCCGCGTCCCGCCGTCGGCCGGTGGCCATGGGTTGTCATGGCCTGACCAGGGAACTTTCCGGGACCGTACGCGTCGGCCGCCCCGCAAAACACACAGTCGACAATCTCGTTCCAGATCTTGCCGACATCCACTTCGGGCGATTACGGTCACCGCCAGGCGACGAGCCGGGTGCCCGGACCACCGCGGGGAGCGGGGGGCCGGGCACCCGGCCATTCAACTTAGGTTAGCCTAACCTCAACACCTCTGACGCCCGGTATGGGTTCATGAGAGTGAGGTCCCCTGAGTTGCTCTCGTCTCCCCGGACCCCTGGGGAGCCGCCGATCACCGGGCGGTGACCTTCCTCTGGCGCGGCACGCCCGCCACCCGGGCCGTCCAGGTGCTCCCCAACAAACTCGGCGACCCGCGCGCGCCCGAGGGCAACCTGATGGAGCAGGTGCCCGGCACCGACGTCTGGCACTGGACGCTGCGCCTGCGCCACGACTGGCGCGGAACCTACGACTTCTACGTCGACGAGGGCGGCGGCCCCGAGCCCGGTACCGCCGGCTACTGGCAGTGGCTCCGCACGCAGCGCCGCCACGATCCGCTCAACAGCCGTACGCTGCCGCGCCGCTGGGACGGTGGCCCGGTCTCCTGCGCCGAACTCCCGGCCGCGCCCGGCGGGCACGACTGGCAGCCGAGGCCGGACGTGGCCCGCGGCCGGGTCGCCGCCCACGAGGTGCCGGCCGTGAAGCTGGGGGGCGGCACCCGGCGCGTCTGGCTGTACGAACCGGCTGCCGGTCCTGAGTGGCCGGCGGAACTCCCCGTCCTCGTCCTCCTCGACGGCGAGCACTGGCAGCCGCACCTCGGGCTGGCGCACCTCATGGACAACCTGATCGCCGACGGCCGCATCCCGCCGCTCGTCGCCCTGCTCCCGGACTCCGTGGACGCGGACACCAGGTGGTCCGAGCTGACCTGCCGGCCGGAGTTCGCCGCCTTCCTCGCCGACGAGCTGCTGCCCTGGGCCGCGGCCCGTCTCCCCGTCACGGACGACCCGGCCCGTACGGTCGTCGCCGGCCAGAGCCTGGGTGGCCTCGGTGCCGCCCACGCGGCGATGTCCGCACCCGGCCGCTTCGGCAACGTCCTCGCCCAGTCCGGCTCCTTCTGGTGGCCAGACGGACCGCGGGCGGAGTGGCTCACCGACCGGATCGCCCGGACCCCGCGCCTCCCGGTGCGCTTCCGGCTCTCCTTCGGCGAGCAGGAATGGGTCGCCCTGCCCGCCGCCAGGCGCCTGCGTGCGGTCCTGGAGCAGGCGGGCTACGACGACGCCTCCTACCGGGAGGTCAACGGCGGCCACGACTACCTGTGGTGGCGCACCGAGCTGGCCGACGGCCTCGTGGACCTGCTGGGCCCCGACGCCCCGTCAGCGCCCCCGCGCGTCCCAGTTCGCGAGCACGGCGTCGGCCGCGGCGTGCAGATGCCCGGCTGAGGTGCCGTCGCACACCTGCGTCGAAATACCGAGCAGAAAGCCGTGGATCATCGACGTGACGCCGTTCACGTCGGTGTCCTCGGCGAGTTCTCCCGAGGTGACGCCGCGTACGACACACGCCCTGATGTGTGCGCGGTCCGCCGCGCGGCGCGCCGCCACCACCTTGCGCACTCCGGCCTCGCCCGCCCCCGGCGCCCGCACCGTCCCCGAGAGGGCGACGAGGCATCCACGGGGGTGGGACGTGTCGGTCTGCATGCTGATCGACCCGTGGAGGAGCCGGGCGACGGCCTCACGGGGACTCACCGTCTCGTCGGCCACGACATCGGTGACGCTGCCCGGTCCGGCGATGTAGTGCTCGACGGCCTTCTCGAACAGCCCCTCCTTCGAGCCGAAGGCGCCGTACAGACTCGCGGAGGACAGCCCGGTGGCCTCACGGAGCTGGGCCAGCGAGGTCGCTTCGTAGCCCTGTTCCCAGAACAGCAGCATCGCGGCCTGAAGGGCGGCCTCCATGTCGAAGGTGCGGGGACGGCCTGCGGGGGACACGGCATACCTCCTCCATTACGGACTGACTGATCCAGTTTGACACCGGCCAGCCCCGGAGTCAATATCGGATCGTTCAATCCATAATTAATGGAGGAGCCGACCCATGGCCACAACATGCCCCGAACCGACCCGTGAGCGAGCCCAAGGGGTTTTCCCTGTACCGGCTTTGGTGGTGATGGCGTGTACCGGATTCATCGTGATCATGACCGAGACACTGCCGGCGGGGCTGCTCCCGCAGCTCGCCGCCGGACTCGGCGTCTCCGAGGGCGGCGCCGGCCAGCTGGTGAGCGCCTACGCGATCGGAACGGTCCTCGCGGCGATACCCGCCATCACGCTGACGCGAGGAACGCGACGGAAGCCGCTCCTCCTCGCGGGTCTGCTCGGATTCCTCGTCGCGAACGCCGTCACCGCCGTGTCGCCGTCGTTCACCCTCGCCCTGGTCGCCCGGTTCGTCGGGGGAGCCTTCTCCGGCCTGCTGTGGGGCATGCTCGCCGGATACGCCCGGCGTATCGTCGCGCCTGAGCGCGCCGGGCGTGCCCTGGCCATCGCCATGACCGGAACCCCGCTCGCGCTGGGCATCGGAACGCCCCTCGGCTCCTGGCTGGGCTCGACGGTCGGCTGGCGCTGGTCCTTCGCCGCGATGTCACTGCTCAGCGTCATCGTCATGGCCTTCGCGATGCTCCTCGTGCCCGACGCGCCGGGGCAGTCGGCGCGGACGCGCGCTCCGCTCGGCCGGGTGCTGGGCATTCCCGGCGTGGCGACCGTTCTCACCGTCGTGTTCGTCTGGATGCTCGCGCACAACCTGCTCTACACCTACATCGCTTCCTACCTGCGGCAGATGCGTCTCGGGCTCCGGCCCGACCTCGCCCTTCTCGTCTTCGGTATCGCCGCGCTCGGAGGGATCTGGATCACCGGTGTGCTCGTCGACCGCGCACTTCGCAGGCTCACGCTGGCGAGCGTGGCCCTGTTCGTCGTCGCCGCGGCGCTTCTCGGCGCCGCGCAGCACTCCACGGTGTTCGCGCTGCTCGCGATCGCCCTGTGGGGCCTCGCGTTCGGTGGCTCGGCGACGCAGGTGCAGACGGCCATGGGGGAGGTCGCCGGCGAGAACGCGGATGCGGCGAACGCGATGCTGACGACATCGTTCAACCTGGCGATCTTCGCGGGAGGTGCCGCGGGGGCCGTGGTCGTCGACGGCGTGGGTGCGGCGGCCCTGCCCGCCGGGATGATCGCTCTCGCGCTCGTGGCGCTCGTGACGGTCGGTCTCGGCCGGCGTGCGGCGTTCCCCGCAGGGCGTTGACCGGACCCCCGACGCTTGCCGCCGGGCCCCTCGGTGTCCGGGTCACTCGTCGAGGGCGTCGGTCATCGTGTCGAGGTCGGCGAGGAGGGCCGGCAGTCGCCCCTCGGGAATGCTCCTGATCATGCGTTCCTCGATGGCGTAGACGGCGCCGCGTGCCGCTCGCAGGCGCCGCTCGCCGGCCGGCGTCAGATGGGTGGGCAGGGCGCGGCCGTGGTCGGTTGTGAGCGGCCGGGTGATGAGGCCGGCCTCCTTGAGGCCGCGCAGGACGACATTGGCCGACTGCCGGGTGACGAAGGTGCCGCGGGCCAGATCGGCGTTGGACAGGCCGGGGCGCTCGTCGAGGAGTTCGAGGCAGGAGTACTGCGGGACGGTGAGGTCGTGCTCGCGCAGCGCCTTGTCCATGGCGTTGCGCAGGGCGGCCGAGACGCGCTTCAGGCGGTATCCGACGTGCTCGGTGACGTCCCGGGCCGGGTGGGGCGCGGGGACGGGTGAACGCTCTTCCATGTCAATATTTTGACATAGCCGCAGGCCGGTGCCTAAGGTCAGGTATGTCAAAGCCCTGACATCGAAGGGGTGCCCCCGGGCATCCCCGGGCAAGCCCCGGACATTCCCCAGGAGGAACCATGACCGCCACCGTCGAAGGCCCCGACTTCATTGCCCTGCAGGTGAAGGACGTGCCCGGCGCGGCCGCCTTCTTCGAGGAGCGCCTCGGGCTGCGCCGGGCCCCCGACGGGCCGCCCCACGCCGTCGTCTTCGCGACCAGCCCGATCCCGTTCGCCGTCCGCGAGCCGTTGCCGGGCGTCGACCTCGACGGCGACGCGCGCCCCGGTCTCGGTGTGGCGCTCTGGCTGCGCACCACGGACGCCGGCCTGCTGCGCGAGCAGCTCGTGGCGGCGGGAACGGAGGACGTCACGCCGTTGCAGGACAGCCCGTTCGGGCCGGTGTTCACGTTCACCGGCCCCGAGGGCTACCGGCTCACCGTCCACGGGGGCTGACCGCGGCCCCGTACCTCAGGGCGTGCGGCGGGTGGCCGGCTCCAGCGTGGCGGCGCACGCCGCGTGCGGAGCCGGGCCGAACCTGACGGACCACCCCGCCGGCACCTCCCGCCAGACCGGCCACAGGGACAGCCGGCCGGCGGTGTTCTCCAGCACCAGATGCGTGGCGCGGCCCTCCGGGCCCGGGTCGAACGGACTGTTTCCCGTACTCATGCGTCCAGCTCCTTCAGACGGGCCGCCAGGACGGCCGCGATGTCGTCGAGAGGGCGGTCCCGCATCAACTGCGGGTGGGTGCAGTCGAGGTCGAGGTTGTCGATGGCCCCCGTCACATGGGCCCGCCATGCCTCACGGGTGAGCCAGTCCTCCGCGCGCGGGGCGGCGGCCGTGAAGAACAGCAGGTCGCCGTCGTACCGCTTGTGCCGGTGCTCGCGCATCATCCGGGCGTGGTTCGGCACGATGTCGACGATCTTCGACAGCGTCCGGTCGCTGAGCCCCGCCAGCGGGCTGCCCGCACGGCGCAGCGTCGCCAGCACGTCCTCCTTGTCCTGTTCGTGCGTGCGCTCGAAGCCCGCCATCCGCAGTACGGCGGTCAGCGCGTCGCCCTCCTCCGGGGCCGCCCTCTCCCGCCACTGCTCGGCCGGGAACGTGTCCAGCAGCGCCAGCAGTTCGACCTCCTCGCCGGCCTCCTGGAGCAGCACCGCCACGGTGTGCGCCAGCACCCCGCCCACGGACCAGCCCAGCAGCCGGTACGGGCCGTGCTCCTGGACCGCCCGGATGTGCCGTACGTAGTCGGACGCCTCCTCCTGCAAGGTGTGCGGCAGCGGTTCGTCCCCGGCCAGCCCGCGGGCCTGGATGCCGTACACCGGCTGCTCCGGGCCCAGGCGGGCCGAGAGCCCGGCGTAGCACCACGCGATCCCGCCGGCCGGATGGATGGCGAACAGCGGTGGACGCCGGTCCCCGCCGCGCAGCCGCAGGACGACGTCCAGCGCGTCCTCGGACGCCGGCCCCGTGGAACCGAGCCGTGCGGCGAGCGCGGCCGGTGTCGGGGACTCGAACAGCGAGCCGATGGTCAGCTCGGCGCCGAACTCCTCCCGTACGCGCGCCACGAGCCGCACGGCCAATAGCGACGTACCGCCCAGGTCGAAGAACGCGTCGTCCGGGCCCACCCGTCCGACGTCCAGGACCTGCGCGAACAGCCGGGTCAGCGCCTCCTCCCGCGCGTCCGACGGACGCCGTGCGCCCGCGCCGCCGCCGAACACCGGGGCGGGCAGTGCGCGCCGGTCCAGCTTGCCGTTGGGGCTCAGCGGGAAGGCGTCCAGCGCCACCACCGCCGCCGGCGCCATGTGCTCCGGCAGCTCCCGCGCCAGCGAGGCGCGGACGGCCACCGGGTCGGCGCCCCCGGTGATGTAGCCTCGCCGGGTCGGTCCTCCCGTACGAGGGCGCAGGCGGCGTCCACCCCCGCGCGGGCGGTCAGCGCCCTCTCGATCTCGCCGGGCGGCCCGCCAGGTAGAGCTCCCCGGGGACCCCCGGCGGGCAGGGCTGCAACGCCGCGTCGAGCACGTACAGACGGGTGTTCCAGACGGGCCGGCCGATCGGCACCGGACCGGTGGCGTCCGCCGCGCAGGCGTGGAAGGAGACGTCGACGGCCGCCTCCGTGGGGCCGTACAGATTGTGCAGCTCCGCACCGGGCAGCGCGCGGCCGAACGCGGCGGCGGTCTCGCGCGGCAGGGCCTCACCGCTGCAGAAGACCCTCGTGAGGCTCCCGCACGCCTCCGCGTCCGCCTCCGCGAGGAAGACCTGGAGCATCGACGGCACGAAGTGGCAGGTGGTGACGGACTGTTCGCGGATCAGCCGGGCCAGGTGGGCCGGGTCCCTGTGACCGCCCGGCTCGGCGAGCACCAGCGCCGCGCCCTGGCGCAGCGGCCAGAAGAACTCCCACACCGACACGTCGAACGACGACGGTGTCTTCTGGAGCACCCGGTCGTCCGCCGTCAGCCCGTAGGCACCCTGCATCCAGCGCAGCCGGTTGTCGATCGCCGCGTGCGACACGACGACGCCCTTGGGACGGCCGGTCGAGCCCGAGGTGTAGATGACGTACGCCGGATGGACCGGGGTGAGGGGCCGCGACGGGTTCACCCAGAGGTACTCCGAGACGTCGAGACCGTCCAGGACGACCAGCGGGGTCCCGGTGTCCTCGGGGAGCCGCCCCGCCCGGTCGGTCACCGCGCACACCGGCGCCGCGTCCCGCAGCATGTACGCGAGCCGCTGCTCCGGGTAGTCCGGGTCCAGCGGCAGATACGCGGCCCCCGCCTTCAGCACCGCGAGCAGGGACACCACGAGCTCCACCGAGCGCGGCACCGACACCGCCACCACCGCGCCGGGCCGGGCGCCGAGCGTCCGAAGATGCCGGGCCAGCCGGTTGGCACGGGTGTTCAGCTCCTCGTACGTGAGCGAGATGTCGCCGAACACCAGGGCCGTCGCGTCCGGGGTGCGTGCGGCGCGCGACTCGATCGGGCCGATCAGCGTCGTGGGCGGCAGCACCCGGGCCGTGTCGCTGAACGTGCCGAGGACCAGCTCCAGTTCGGCCTCCGTGGCGATGCCGTGCGCGGCCGTAGGGACATGCGGGTCGGCCCGGCTCAGCCGCTCCACCAGACGCAGGAAGCGCTCCTGGTGGGCGGCCAGCTCCTCGTCGCCGTACAGTGCGGGGTTGCCGTCGTGGTCGATGCGCAGGCCGTGGCCGTCGGACCGGTCGTAGATGTTCAGCGTCAGGTCGTCGACCGGACCCGCGGACAGATTCCGGGCCCGCGCGGTCGCTCCGGCGAAGTCCACGTCGTAGTCGAAGGGCATGACGTTGACGAGGGGGCCGACCAGCCCGCGGTTCTCGCCGAGGAGGCGCAGGTCGCGGCGGATGTCCTCGTAGCGGTAGCGCTGGTGGCGGCGGACCTCGCGGATGCCGAGCACCACCCGGCGCACCAGCTCGGCGAAGGTGGCGTCGGGGGAGACGTCCAGGCGCAGCGGCAGCACGTTCATCACCATGCCCGGCACCCGCAGCGAGACGGACCCCACGCGGCCCATCATCGGCAGCCCGAGCACGACCTCCTGACGGCCGGTCGCCCGCGCGGTGTAGAGGGCCTGGGCGGCGATCAGGACGTCCGGCCAGGACGCGCGCAGCCGGTCCGCCAGGTCCCGGAGACCCTCGGTGGCCTCAGGGCCCAGATGGGAGGTGCGGCCCAGGAACGTCCGTGCGGGCAGTGCCCCGCGGCCCGCGAGCCGGGGCACCTCGGGCCGGTCCGCGAACGCCCCGGTCCAGTGGGCGCGGTCGGCGGTGAAGGCCTCGGAGGACCGGTACGCCGCGTCCTCCCCGACCAGGTCGGCCAGGGTTCCGAACGCCCGCGCCCCTGGCTCCTCGCCCCGGGCCAGCGCGGTGTAGACCTCGGCGGTACGCCGTACGAGGAGCGAGTAGCCGAAGCCGTCCATGACCAGGTGGTGGATGCGCTGGTACCACAGCCACCGCTCCTCGCCCACACGGAACAGGGCGTGCCGGAACAGGGGCCCCGACGACAGGTCGAAGGGCTCGGCCAGGTCCGCGCGCATCCACTCCTCCGCGTCCCGCCCGGCGTCGGCCGCGTCCCGCAGGTCGTACGTCGTGAGGGGCAGCGGGACCGAGGGGAGGACGCGCTGGCGCGGGCCGTCCGGGGAGTCCTCGACGGTCACCCGCAGGGCGTCGGCCTCGGCGGTCACACGGCGCAGGGCCGCCGCGAACACCTCCGGGTCGACCGGCCCGTCGATCTCCAGGCACTCGGCCGTGTTCTGCGCCGGGCTGAGCGGATCGAGCGACTGGGCGAACCACATGCCCGACTGGGCGGCGGTCAGCGGCAGTACGACGTCCGGGGCGGCCGATGCGGTCGTGGCGGTCGTGGCGTCCGGTGCGCCGGACGTGTCCGTGGTGCCGGCGGGCGGTACCGGTCCGGTCCCGTCGGAGCCGGTGAGCAGGACGGTCATGAGGCCTCCAGCAGCGGCGCCCAGACATCGATGGCGGGCTGCTCGGCCAGGTCCGCGAAGTCCGCCACGACACCGTGGTCCCGGCGCCAGCGTCCCAGCAGCGACATGATGCGGACCGAGTCCAGGCCGTGGTCCAGGAGGTTCTCGTCGAGGGGGATGTCCGCGGGGTTCTCACCGAGGGCGTCGGAGACATCGTGACGGATCAGTTCAAGGGTGAGCGTCACGGTGTTCAGACCCCCTTCAGGAGGTCGCCGGTCGAGGTGACGACCGCGCAGCGGCCCGCGGCCCAGCGCAGGGCCATGTCGTGGTCCTCGCGCGAGAAGTCCGCCACGGCGTCGGCGACCACGAAGGCCTGGATGTCGCGCATCCACGCGTCGCAGGCGCTCATGAGCACCCCGATGTGGGCGTACACACCGGTGATCACCAGCTGGTCGCGTCCGGACTCCCGCAGCAGGGCGTCGAGTTCGGTGCGTACGAACGCGCTGTACTTCCATTTGGTCAGGACGGTGTCGCCGTCCGCGGGCGCGACGGCGTCGGGTATCGCCAGCGCCTCGGGGTCGTCGGCGGCACCGGGACCCCAGAAGTCGAGCTGGAGACCGCGCTCCTGCGCCGTCTGGCCACCGCGCTGCACCGAGTATACGACGGGCACACCGAGGCGGCGGTACGCCTCGATGACGCGGGCCGTGTTGTCGAGCATGCCGGTGAGGGGCTGCTCACCGGGCGGGAAGGCGCCGAGGAAGTGGTTCTGGAGGTCGTGGACCAGGAGGACGGCCCGCGCGGGGTCGACGGTCCAGTCCACGCGGTTCGCGGGCAGTTCGGCTTCGGTCGGCAGTGCGTAGGAAGCGATGGCGGGAAGAGCCATGGGGTGGAACCTTTCGGTGCCGCTCTGGGCGGAACTCGGTGCTGATCTCAGTGCTGAGCGGGTTCGGCGGCCGGGCCGGGGACCGCGTCGGAGCGCAGTCCCTTCTTGCTGACCTTGCCGATTCCGGTCTGCGGGAACGCCTCGACGAATTCGACGAGGTCGGGGACCTTGTACGCGGCGACACCACGCTCACGCACGAGGCGTTTGATCGCGGCCGGCTTCAGCGGCTCGGCGCCGTCGCGCAGGATGACGTAGGCCAGGGAGCGTTCCCCCAGGTACGCGTCGGCCACCCCCACGACGGACACGTCGTGCACCGACGGATGACCGAGGATGATGTTCTCGATCTCCTCCGGGGCGACCTTCTCGCCGCCCCGGTTGATCTGGTCCTTGGCGCGGCCCTCGACGACCAGATGGCCCGTCGGGGTGCGGCGCACGATGTCACCGGTGCGGTAGAAACCGTCCTCGGTGAAGGACTTCCGGTTGTGCTCGGGGGCCCGCCAGTAGCCCCGGATCGTGTACGGACCGCGGGTCAGCAGGTGCCCGAAGCCCCCCTCGGGCACGTCCTCGTCCGCGTCGTCCACGACGCGGATCTCGTCGTCCTCGGAGATCGGCAGGCCCTGTGTGGTGACCACGGTCTCGTGGTCGTCGTCCAGGCGCGTGTAGTTGACGAGACCCTCGGCCATGCCGAAGACCTGCATGAGCCGGCAGCCCAGCGCGGGCTCCAGCCGGCGGGCCGCGGCCTCGCTGTACTTGGCGCCGCCGACCAGGACCAGCTCCAGGCTCGACAGATCGTGCCCGGTGCCCTGACCCGCCTCCGTCCACACCAGCGCCAGGGGCGGCACCATCCCGGTCATCGTGACGCGTTCGCGTTCCACCAGCGGGAACGCCGTCGCCGGATCGGGGCTGGGGCAGAGGACCACGGTGCCCCCGGCGTAGAGCGTCCCGAGCCAGCCCGGGGAGCTCATCGGGAAGTTGTGCGCGGCGGGGAGCACGACGAGGTAGCGGGTGTCGCCGTCGACACCGCAGATCTCGTTGGACCCGCGCAGCGAGTAGATGTAGTCGTCGTGCGTACGCGGGATGAGCTTGGGGACCCCCGTGGTGCCGCCCGACAGCTGGAGGAACGCCAGATCGTGCGGCGCCGGCTCGTACCCGGTCTCCGTGGGCGCGCACGGCACCTCGGACAGGGCGGTGTGCTCGCCCGGCGCACCGACGACGAAGACGTGCTTCAGGGTCGGCGTGCGCTCCTTGACCTTCGTGGCGAGCGCGAGATGGTCGAAACCGGCGTGCCGGTCGGGCACCACATAGGCCACGGCCTCGGTGAACGAGCAGAAGTACTCGATCTCCGTCTCCCGGTGGGCGGGCAGCGCGTAGACGGGCAGCGCGCCGATCCGGAAGAGCGCGAAGACGACCTCGATGAACTCGGCGGTGTTCGGGAGCTGTACGACGACGCGGTCGCCCGGCGCGATGCCGCGCGCCGTGAAGCCGGCGGCCAGCCGGGAGGCCCGCTTGTCCAGCTCCCCGTACGTCCACGCACGGCGTTCGGGGGCGGGGTCGACGACCGCGACCCGGTCGGGGTGCGCGGCGGCGCGCTCGCGCAGCATCCCGCCGAACGTCTCGCCGCGCCAGTGGCCCGCCGCGCGGTAGCGCTCGGCGAACTCGGCGGGCCAGGTGGGCGCGTCGGCGGTCCGGGAGGTGTTCACAGGGCGGCTCCCACGGCGCTCAGGAAGGTACGGAACTTGGCGCCGGTCTCCGCCGTCTCGGCGGCCGGTGAGGACTCCGCGACCACGCCCGCGCCGGCGAACAGCCGCAGGGTGCGGCCCTCGGCCTCGGCGCAGCGGATGGTCACCACCCAGTCGCCGTCGCCGTCCGCGTTCTGCCAGCCGACCATGCCGGTGTACGCACCGCGGTCGAAGGGCTCGGAGTCCGCGATGACCTGCCGGGCCACCTCGGTCGGCGTACCGCAGACCGCCGGCGTGGGGTGCAGCGCGGACGCCAGGTCCA
Organism: Streptomyces silvae; assembly: GCF_016745505.1. Taxonomy (GTDB): domain Bacteria; phylum Actinomycetota; class Actinomycetes; order Streptomycetales; family Streptomycetaceae; genus Streptomyces; species Streptomyces silvae. The sequence continues at coordinate 13,361 of NZ_JAERUC010000037.1, forward strand.
GGGCGGTGGACGAGGGGTCGCGCAGCTCCCCGGTCAGGGTCGTCGACAGGTGCCACATGGCCGCGGTCCGTACGAGGGTGGGCCGTTCGGGTACGTCCAGACGTGAGCAGAACGGTGCGAGGGCCTCACGGATGGCGTCGACCACGACGGCGTGCTCGTGGAGGTCCTTCGGCGAGTCGAGGAGGGCCGCGGCTCTGCGGACGTCCTCCGCCAGATCGGCGCTGCGCGGCGCGGAACCGGCCAGCGGGTTGGCAACGAGACCGCTGCCCCGGCGGGCCACGAGGAGCTCGGGGCTCGCACCCACGAGCGTACGGCCGGGGCCGCTGGGCACGGCGAAGGTGTAACCGCCGGGGTCACGCCGTGCCAGCCGGCTCAGCATGGCGGGCAGGTCGAGGTCACGGGCCGAGGTCAGTTCCAGGGTGCGCGCGAGGACGACCTTGTCGAACTCACCGGCGCGCATCCGCTCCACGGCGGCGGCGACCGCCGCGGCGTACTCCTGGGCGGCCGGCACCTCACGTATCCGCCAGTCGTCGCCGTCACCGGCGTCGGGACCGTGCAGCGCGATCAGCGGGTCCGTGCGCAGGGCGGTCGCCCACCGGACGGTCTCCGGGACGGCGAGCGAGGCCGCACCGCCGGGAGCGAACGGTACGGAACCCACGACGACCGGCGCCGGGTCGCCCGCGCGCCGGGCGGCCTCCAGGGTCTCCCGCACCCGCAGCGGCAGGGGCCGTGCGTCGTGCGGCACCAGCGCCGCGGTTCCGGAGCCGAGCAGGGTGTGGCCGGGTGTCGCGAGGAAGCGGTCCGTGCCGGGCCGGTAGGCCTCCAGCAGGGTGGTCGCCGCGCCGGGGGAGTCGAGCGGGGGCGGAGCGGCGGGGACGCGCAGAGATGCAGACATGGTGGTCTCCAGTGGGGAGGGCTCGAGCGTCGGCAGGGTGGCTGGCGGCGCGGGCTCAGGCCCGCAGGGTGGCGCCGCCGTCGACGTACAGGTCGTGCAGGGTGATGTGCCGGGCGCGGTCGGACACCAGGAAGGCGACGGCGTCGGCGATGTCGGAGGGGTCGGCGATCCGTCCGAGCGGGATACCGGTGCGGTACGTCGAGGGGTCCCCCTCGATGACACGGCGCGCGGCGGCCTCCTCGTCGCCCGCCGTCCACATGCCGCGCTGCATGTCGGTCAGGGTCGAGCCGGGGGAGACGGTGTTGCACCGCACGCCCCTGGGCGCCACTTCGAGGCCGAGACACTTGGTGAACATCACGGCCGCCGCCTTGGAGGCCGCGTACGCCGCCATGCCCGTACGGGGGATGCCGGCGGCGTTGGAGGCCACCGTGACGATGCTGCCCGAACCCCGCTCGGCCATCCGGCGGGAGACCGAGCGCGACACGTGGAACACGCCGTCGGTGTTGACGGCGAACGTGGCCGCCCACTCCTCGTCCGACAGGTCGGCGACCGACGAGACACGGAGGACTCCGGCCACGTTGACCGCGATGTCCAGCGGACCGAGCGTGCGCTCCGCCTCCTCGACGAGTTCCTCGACGGCCGCCGGGTCCGTGACGTCGAGCGTGCGTCCGGTCACCCGGCCCTCGTACGTCTTCTCCAGGGCGGTGACGCCCTCCGCGTCCAGGTCGGTGGCGAGGACCCGGGCGCCACGGCCCGCGAGGGCGTGCACGACGGCCTCGCCTATGCCGCGGCCCGCACCCGTCACGAGGGCGAGCCGGCCGGTGAGTTCCTGCTCGGTGCTCACTTGACCATCGCCTTCCGGATGTCGTCGAGCACCGAGACGGCGGCCTGCGCGCCACCCAGGCTGGTCCACTTGGTGCCGTCGACGACGGTCGCGTGCTCCTCGCGGACCGCGCCCAGCTGCTGGTAGGCGGGCTTCTTCGCCAGCTCGCCGAGCAGGTCGGCGTCGGTGCCGGAGTCGAGGGAGCCGATGAACAGCCAGTCCCCGTCGATCTCCTGGAGGTTCTCGTCGCTGAGCGGCGTCGAGTGGCCCTCACCCTTGTCGTTCTGGATGCCCGGCCGCGCGAAGCCGAGGTCCTTCACGACATCGCTGATGAAGACGCCCTGCTGCATGACCGCGGTGCCCTTGGCCGAGTAGCGGGCGACCGACACGCTCGCGCCGGCCTGATCGCCGAGGTCGCTCCTGAGCGCGGCGGCCCTGGTCCCGTAGTCGGCGAGGAACTTCTCGGCCTCGTCGGCCTTCCCGAGCGTCGTGCCGGTGAGCTGGAGTGCCTTCTTCCAGTCCTTGGTGTCGTCGATGGTGACGACCGTGGGCGCGATCTTCCGGAGCTGCGCGAGCACCTGCTCGTCGGCGAGCTGACCGGCCAGGATCACATCCGGCTTCGCCTGGACGACCTTCTCGATGTCCGGGCCGGTGACGGCGCCGACCACGGGGATGCTCTTCGCCTGGTCCGCCAGGTACTGGGGGGCGCCCTTCCGGCCACGGCCCGCGGTCAGGCCCACCGGCTCGACGCCCAGGGCGAGGGAGGCGTCCAGGTCCATCTCACTGAGCGCGACCACGCGTTCGGGGGTGGCCGGCACCTTCACCTTCGTCCCCGTCGCATCCGTGACCCGGGTCGTCACCGCGGTCCCCGCGTCGGCTGCGTCGGCTTTGTCCTCGGACCCGCAGGCGCTCAGGGTGAGAGCGCAGAGCGTGAGCAGGGCCGCCGATACGGCGGGACGTGCGATACCGCTTCCGCGGGACGAGGGGGACGAATACGGCGCCATGGCCTTGGATCTCCGTTTGCGTTCGGACGAATCCAGTTCCGGCTGGGCGCCCTCCGAACCTGAATCGGAGAGAAGCGGTACGCATCGCGCCACTTCAGGACATAGGCCTGCCCATGACCCGCCAGAACCGGACGAGTTCGTTTAGGTTAGGCTAACCTTATGTCGATAGCGCAAGGGGGTCCGTCAAGATCAGCCGGATCCCGCCCCTCCGAAGGCCCTCCGCCCCAGGACCACCCAACTCCATGGATCGCGGCGGGACTTCTGCTTCTTCTCGTGGCTCTTGTGCTGCTCTCCCTCGTCATCGGCACCGGTGGAAGCCCCGTCGGGCGCGCCTGGGACTTCCTCCTCGGCGACCCTGCTGCCAGGGCCGACGCCCAGATCCGACTGGCCGTCATGGACGTACGCCTCCCGCGTACGCTCGCCGCGCTCCTGGTGGGCACCTGCCTCGGGGCGGCAGGCTGTCTGCTCCAGGCCGCCACCCGCAATCCACTGGCCGAAACCGGTCTGCTGGGCGTCAACTCCGGCGCCGCCCTGGCCGTTGTCGTCGGGCTCACCTTCTTCGGCGCCGGCTCCCCGGGCGCGCTGCTCGTGTGGGCGCTCGTGGGTGGCATGGCCGCCAGCGCCGTCGTCCTGCTCCTCGCCGGATCGGGACGGACCGCGGGCTCACCCCTGCGCCTGGTCCTGGCCGGTTCCGCACTCGGCGCCACCTTCCACGGCTGCACCTCCTACGTCCTGCTCGGCACACAGTCGACGTTCGACACCTACCGGTACTGGACGATCGGTTCCCTCGCCGGGGTCGAGGTCTCCGATCTCGTCCCCTGCTGCCGCTGATGGCACTCGGCCTGCTCACCGCGCTGGCCTGCGCGCGCCCGCTGTCGGCCCTCGGCCTCGGGGACGACGGCGCCCGCTCGCTCGGCCACCACCCCGGCCGCATCCGGCTCGTCGTCGCCGGAGCGGTCTCGCTCCTCGCGGGCTGCGCGGTGGCCGTGGCCGGACCCATCGCCTTCCTCGGCCTGCTGGCCCCGTACGCCGCGCGGGCGCTGACCGGGCCCCGGATGACGGCCCAACTCGTCCTGTCCGCCCTGATCGCGGCCGACATCATGCTCCTGGCCGACATCCTCGCCCGGGTCGTCATCCGGCCCTGGGAGACACCGGTCAGCGTGCTGCTGGCCTTCGTCGGCGGCCCGATGCTCGTCTGGATCGCCCGCTCCTCCCGCCTGTCCACCGCGGGGACCGGCGCATGACCGGCCTGGAACCGGCCGGCGTGACGACTCCGGGAGCCGGTGCCGGGGCGACCCCACCGGACCGCACCCGAGCCGCCGATGTGACGCCCCCCGACAGCACCGTGCTCCGCAGGGGTGCGTACTCCTGGCTCCTCCCGCGCCGCAGCGCGCTCACCGCCGCGGTCCTCGTGCCGGTCCTCGCCGTCCTCGTCGCCCTCGCGGTGATGGCGAGTTCGACCGGCATGAGCCTGCCGGAGACCCTCTCCGGGCTCCTCGGCACCGGCGACCCGGGCACCGTGATGATCGTGCGGGACTTCAGACTGCCCCGCGTCTTCGTCGGGCTCCTCGTCGGCGCCGCGCTCGGCATCGCCGGCTGCCTCACCCAGACCCTGGCGGGCAACCGCCTCGCCACCCCCGACCTGGTCGGCGTCAACGACGGTGCCACCGCGGCCGTCGTGGCCGCCGCGGCGGGATCCACCACCGGCATGGTGGGGAACTGGTGGCTCGGCCCGGTCGGCGCCGTCGCGGCCGCCGTGATCGTCGTCCTGTGCGCGGGCGGAGCCGGAAGCGCCGGTTACCGCGTCCTCGTGACCGGCATCGGGGTCTCCACGTTCCTCGGCGCGGTGGGCGACCTGATCATGTCCAGGGAGAACGACAACACGGCGGGCGGCGTCTTCCTCTGGGCCGTCGGCAGCCTCAACGGCCGCGACTGGGGCGCCGGTACGCCGCTGTCGCTCGTCCTGCTCCTCCTCGTCCCGCTCGCCCTGGCCGTCGGCCACCGGCTCCAGCTGCTGCGCTTCGACGACGACGTGGCCTCCTCGCTCGGCGTCGACCTGCGCCGGCTGCGCGCGGGGGCCCTGGCCCTCGCCGTCGCCCTCGCGGGCACGGCCGTCGGCGTCGGCGGGCCCATCGCCTTCGTCGCGCTCGCCGCCCCGGTCCTCGCCCAGCGGATGGCCGGACCCACCCGGGTCCCGGTCACCGGCTCCGCGCTCACCGGCGCGGCCCTGATCGCCGCCGCCGACGCCCTGGGCCGGGGCGCCGCCCCCGTCGAACTGCCCGTCGGCGTCGTCACCAGCGTCCTCGGCGGCCCCTTCCTGCTCTGGGTCCTGTTCCGCCCGGACCGTGCCACCGGAAAGGCATGACCAGTCCCATGACCGAAGCACCCCGCGATGCCGTGCCCGGCCTCGAAGTCACCGCGCTCCACGCCGGATACCCCGGCCGGCCCGTCGTCGAGGACGTCGGCCTCACCGTCCCCGCCGGCCAGGTCGTCGCGATCGTCGGCCCCAACGGCTGCGGGAAATCGACCCTGTTGCGCACCGTCGCACGCCTGCACCGCCCCGAGTCGGGAACCGTACGCGTCGGCGGGGAGGACATCTGGGAGCTCACCCGGCGCCGGGCGGCCCACCGCGTCGCCCTGCTGCCCCAGTCGCCGCGCGCCCCGGAGGCCGTCACGGTCGCCGGGCTCGTCCGCTACGGCCGCCACCCCCAGCAGGGCCTGCTGCGCCAGTGGTCGAAGGAGGACGAGAACGCCGTACGCGACGCGCTGGAGGCCACCGGGACGACCGGACTGGCCGCCGAGCGCCTGGACAGGCTCTCCGGCGGCCAGCGCCAGCGTTGCTGGCTCGCGATGGTCCTCGCCCAGCACACCCCGGTCATCCTGCTCGACGAACCCACCAGCGCCCTCGACCTCGGCCACGCCGTGGAAGTCCTGGAACTGGTCAGGGAGGTGGCCGCCACCGGCCGCACCGTCGTCATGGTGCAGCACGACCTGGCGGCGGCCGCCCGGTACGCCGATCTCCTCGTGGCCATGAAGGACGGGCGGGTCGTCGCCCGGGGCGAGCCGGCCGGGACGGTCGACGAGGCACTGGTGAAGGAGCTCTACGGGCTGGACGCCGACATACTCCGCGCCCCGGGCGACGCCTCGCCCGTCGTGGTGCCGAGGAGCCGGCCGCTCAGGTAGCGGACGCGGCGGGCTTCGGCTCCCGTACGGACGGCCGAGAGGGCCGGGTGCGGGGTCCGAACACCGCGAGGGCCACGGCGCCCACCATCCAGACGCCGGCGATGAAGTAGAAGACGCTCTGGTAGCCGGTGCGGTTGTAGAGCGCCGCGATGATCAGCGGCCCCGCGGCGTTCGACAGCCGGCCGATCCCGTAGGTGATGCCCGTCCCCAGGGAGCGGCTCCGGGTGTCGAAGAGCTCGGGGGAGTAGGCGTACGCGAGGGCCGTGTAGCCGCGCTCGAAGAGGTTCACCAGGAAGCCGAAGATCACGATGAGGACGGGGTCGAAGGTCAGACCGTAGAGCAGACCGCACACCGCGATGACGGTGCCGAACGCGACCAGGCACCACTTGCGCTCGAACCGGTCGGTGACCAGGGAGGCCAGATAGGAGCCGAGGGGTGCGCCGACCGTGGTGAGGGCGACGTAGAAGACCGACTTCTCGACGCTGAAGCCCTCCTTGGACAGCAGGGTGGGCGCCCAGCTGGAGTAGCCGAAGAAGCCGATGGTCTGGGTCACCCAGAGCACGGTGAGCAGGAGCGTCGGCGCGAGGTACCTCTTGCGCAGCAGCAGACGCAGCGGTGCCTTGACCGCCGGGGGCTCCTCGACGGGCTCCGCCGGCACGGCGAGCGGCCCCTTCTCGGCGCTCACCAGGGCCTCGATCTCACGCAGCACCGTGTCGGCGGCGGCGTGGTCGCCCTTGCTCTCGTACCAGCGGGGCGACTCCTTGAGGTGCCTGGAGAACAGCACGAGGAGGATGCCGAGCGCTCCCCACAGGTAGACCAGCCGCCAGGACCAGTCGCTGAGCGGGACGACGAGACTGGCGATCAGGTTGGTGGCCGGCGTACCGCAGATCCCGATGACCATGGCGTACGCCTGGAACTTGCCGCGGACGGCGGCCGGATACATCTCGTTGACGTAGATGACCGCGACGACGGTCATCGCCGACAGGCCGGCCGACGTGAGCACCCGGAAGACGCCCAGCGAGACGACGTCCCACGAGAAGACCGAGACGAACGAGAAGAAGCCGAAGAACAGCGTGGTGCGGAGCAGGGTCTTCTTGCGGCCCCACCGGTCGGCGACGGCTCCCGCGACGACGGAACCGAGGAACATGCCGACGAACGACAGCGAGGTGACGTAGGCGACCTGGTCGACCGTCACCCCCCAGAGGTCGATCAGCTTGGGGGCGGTCGTCGCGAAGCTGTTGATGTCCGCGAACTCGAAGAAGTACGCGAAGGCCACGGCCAGCAGGGTGGTCTTGTGGAAGCGGGAGATCGGCAGCCGGTCCAGCCGGTTCGCCGCATTGGCGTGCTGCATGGGGACGGTCCCTGTCGGAGTGCGGGTGCGGGGGAGATCAGACGCCTTCGCCGGGCCAGTACAGGCTCATCGGGTTGGCGACGAGGAGCCGGTGCTGCTGCTCGGGGGTGACCGCGACCTGAGGCACGTGGTCGATCAGGAGACCGTCGTCGGGCATGTGGTCCGTGAGATTGGGGTGCGGCCAGTCCGTGCCCCACAGCACCCGGTCCCCGAACTCCTCGACCACGCGGCGGGCGAACGGCACGACATCGGTGTAGGCGTGCTTCTCGCCGTCGAGGGCGGGGGGACCGGTCACGCTGAGGCGCTCGGGGCAGCTCACCTTCACCCAGACGTCGTGGGAGTCGACGAACCGGAGGAAGCCGGTGAACTGCGGGCCGTCCACCGGCAGGGACACATCCGGCCGGCCCATGTGGTCGATCACGAGAGGAGCGGGCAGGGAACCGAAGAAGTCACCCAGTTCGGGGAGATCGGCGCTCTCGAAGTAGAGCACGATGTGCCACCCCAGCGGGGCGATCTTCGCGGCGATCGTGGCCAGGTCCTCCTTCGGGGAGGTGTCCACCAGGCGGCGGAGGAAGTTGAAGCGGACCCCGCGCACCCCGGCCGTGTGGAGCTCGGCCAGTTCGGCCTCGGTGATGTCCGGCCGGACGGTCGCGATGCCGCGCGCCCGGCCGCCGGCCGCGCGGACCGCGTCGGTCATCGCGGTGTTGTCGGCGCCGTGGCAGGTGGCCTGGACGATGACCGCGCGGCTGACGCCCAGGTGCTCGTGCAGTGCGGCGAGCCGGTCCTTCCCGGCGTCGCAGGGCGTGTACTTGCGCTCGGGGGCGAAGGGGAACGCGGCCTGCGGCCCGAACACATGGCAGTGGGCGTCGACGGTGCCCGCCGGAAGCCGGAACGCGGGTACGGACGGATCCGGGTACCAGTCCAGCCAGCCCGGGGTCTTGGGGGAAGGCACACTCATGGAATCTCCTGAAAGCACGAAAGGCACAAAGGGGCAGGGGCAGGCGCGTGTCCGTTCCGTGCGGGGTCAGCGGCCCTGACGCTTCAGCAGGGCGTCCAGGCGCGGGTAGACGGAGCGGGCGTTGTGCTCCTGGATGTCGGCCAGCTTCTCCGGGGGCAGGTCCGCGGCCTCCGCGTAGCGGCGCGTGTCGTCGAAGTGGTGGCCGGTCCGGGGGTCGACGTCACGGACGGCGCCGATCATCTCCGAGGCGAAGAGGATGTTCCGGGTGGGGACGACGTCGAAGAGGAGGTCCGAGCCGGGCTGGTGGTACACGCAGGTGTCGAAGAAGACGTTGCCCAGCACGTGCTCCTCCAGCGGCGGCTTCCCGAGCGCCATCGCCAGGCCGCGGAACCTGCCCCAGTGGTAGGGGACGGCGCCGCCGCCGTGGGGGATGACCAGCCGGAGGGTGGGGAAGTCCCGGAACAGGTCGCCCTGCACGAGCTGCATGAACGCGGTGGTGTCGGCGTTCAGATAGTGCGCCCCCGTCGTGTGGAACGCCGGGTTCACGCTGGTGCTGACGTGGACCATCGCCGGGATGTCGTACTCGGCCATCTTCTCGTACAGCGGGTACCAGGAGCGGTCGGTGAGCGGCGGGGCGGTCCAGTGGCCCCCGGAGGGGTCCGGGTTGAGGTTCAGCGCGACCGCGCCGTACTCCTCGACGCACCTGACGAGTTCCGGTACGCAGGTCGCCGGGTCGACGCCCGGGGACTGGGGGAGCATCGCCGCGGGGACGAAGCGCTCCGGATAGAGACGGCTGACACGGAAGCACAGCTCGTTGCAGAGGGCCGCCCACTCCGAGGAGGTGGCGAAGTCACCCACGTGATGCGCCATGAAGGACGCCCTGGGTGAGAAGACCGTCATGTCGATGCCGCGCTCGTCCATCAGCCGCAGCTGGTTCGGCTCGACGCTCTCGCGCAGCTCGTCGTCGCTGATCCTGAGATCGGCCCTCCGCGGGGACTGGGAGGCGTCACCGAGCGCCGCGATCTGCTGGTTCCGCCAGCCCTCCAGGGCGGGCGGGGCCGTCGTGTAGTGACCGTGGCAGTCGATGATCATCGATGTTCCTCTTCGAAGTGCCTGTGTGTCCTGCCTGCCCGTACGGGGCCGGAGGGCTGGGCCCCGGCCTGCCTCGCCCGGCCGGCTGTCACGCCACCGTAACCGTCGATGAAATTGTTGACAATATGCCTGACGAGAAAGTTTCGGGCATCATCGCTGATAGCGCGGCGTGCGATCCACGCGGCGGTGAGGATGTCCCGACGACGTACGGAAGGCGGAGGGGTGACGGCGAATCAGGTCACCGGCCGGACAGGCCGGAGCGCGGTCTCCAGCGGTATCAGGGAGGCGCTCGCGGCGGGCGACATGGTGCCGGGGCAGCGCCTGGTCGAACAGGAGCTGTCCGAGGTCTTCCGGGCGACCCGGAGCTCGGTGCGGGAGGCGCTCCAGGACCTGGCGGCCGAAGGGCTGGTGGAGCTCATCCCGCGGCGCGGTGCGCGGGTGAGGGTGATCTCCGTCGAGGAGGCGATCCAGATCACCGAGTGCCGGGCCCTGCTGGAGGGCCTGTGTGCCAGGCGGGCGGCGCAGTACGCCTCGGACGAGGTGCGCCGGGAGCTGAAGGAGATCGGCTCGGCCATGACCCGGGCCGTGGAGGACGGCGACCCGGACGCCTACTCGGTGCTGAACCGCAGGCTGCACGAGTGCGTCGGCGAGGTCAGCGACCAGAAGGTCGCCCAGGCCCTGCTGGAGCGGATGAACGGCCAGATGGTGCGCTACCAGTTCCGGCTCGCGCTGCGCCCCGGCCGTCCGGCGCAGTCGCTGCCGCAGCACCTGGCGATCATCGAGGCGGTCGTGGCGGGCGACCCGGACGCGGCGGAGGCCGCCGCGCGGGCGCACGTCGAGAGCGTCGTCGAGGCACTGAGGGAGACGCCCGTGCCGGTCCGCCTCCACTGATACGGGGCGGGGGTCCTGGGGGCGGGCGTCGTCCGGTCAGGCGGCGAGCAGGTCCACGAACGCGGCGAGCTTCCCCCTCGTCCGCTCGATCTGCTGCTCGACGGTGAGCGACTCCTCGAAGCGGCCGCCGGGCGCGGGCGTCTTCCTGCCGCGTACGTAGAGCGAGCAGTCGAGGTCGGTGCAGAGGTAGATGCCCACCGAGTTGCCGTCCCGGCCGGCCTGTCCCCGCTTCCGCGCGGTCATCAGGGAGACCCCGCTGCCCGGGTGCGTGGTCAGGCAGACCGAGCACATGCTGCGGTGCAGGAAGCCCCGCTGCTGGGACGGGAACCGGAGGGTGATCCCGACGAGCTCGCCCCGCAGCTCGGTGACGATGTAGCTCCGGTCGGGGGCCGAGAGGTCGCGCCAGCCCAGGAAGTCCAGGTCGTCCCAGTGGCGCTCGTCGAGATCGCGCGGGAGCGGCAGACGCTTCGCCTCTCCCTTGGAACAGTTGACGAACGACGCTCGGATGTCCTGCTCACTGACGGCTCTCATGCGTTCGACGCTAACTCTGCCTATGACTCCTAGGCAAATGTTTTAACGACCTAGGAGTTTTCCGTGGAGTCCGGGTCCCGGGGCGGGGCGATCCGCAGATGGTGGGCCGGCGGATGCCCGATGCCGAGCTCCGGGCGCCAGACGGCCAGGATCTGGGCCGACGGATCGAAGAGGGGCCCCGGAAGGTCCTCGGGGTCGGTCCACCGCCACGCAGCGATGAGGTGCGGCTCGGTGACCTGCGGGTCCGCCGACTCCACGCTCACCAGCGCGCCCATGCTGATCCGGTTGATGCCTCCGACCACGTCGTGCACCATCGCGAAGACGGTGACGGCGTCCACGGGCACCCCGAGGCCCGTCTCCTCGCGCAGCTCGCGGGCGGCTGCCGCCGCGACCGACTCATGGGTCGGGTCGACCTTGCCGCCGGGCAGCTCCCAGGTGCCGCCGTGGTGCCTCCCCAGCAGGATCCTGCCCTCCCCGTCCTGTACGACGACACCCACACCGAGAGCCGCCTGGGCGAGCGGCGGGCGGGTGTTCCTGGGCGGGACGTTCACGGAATCGATGGTCATGCGCTGTCTGCTCCCGGCCGGTCGGATGGTCCGTTCCCCCAGGGGGCGTACGCCTCCCATGGGGCTCGGGCCATCCTCACACGGCGGTCACGCGACCAGATTGAGCGTGGTCCCCGCGATGCCGAGCCGGACCGACTGCCCCCACGTCAGCTCCAGCGCGTCGGACTCCATCCCGTCGCCGAACACCACCATCCGGTCCGACTCGACGGTGAGCCTGAGACCCTCCCCGCCCGCCAGCTCGCCCGCGACCATCGAGGTGCCCGTGGCCGGTGAGGGCCAGGCCTCGCGCACGAACCAGACCAGTCGGGGATCGGAGGGGGCCGGCAGCCGCAGCGCACTGCCGCGCTCCAGCCAGAGGGAGCGCAGCCAGCCGGTGGAGCCCGTGCCTGTGCCGACCAGGACGCCCGAGGACGCCTGCGGCTCCCCGGCGGACGGGGCGCCGTCGGGGCCGATGCGGTAGCGGGCCGTCTGATGGCCGGGCGGCCCGAGATAGATCTCGTTGAGGGCGAGGAGCCGCTGCGTGTCGTCGGCGACGGCCTCGGTCATCGTGAGGGCGTCCACCCGTCCGCCGGGTGACGCCGCTGCCCGGCACAGCGCCGCGGTGTCCCGGGCCCGGTGGCGTACGAGGACCCCGGGATTGCGGCCCGGGTCGGTGTCGATGCCCACCACGGGCTGGCCCGACAGGTACTTCGCGGCGTTGGCGACCAGACCGTCCTGCCCGACCACCACGACCACGTCCTCGGGCCCGAACAGGAAGCGGTCCAGGTCCGCCCGCTCCACCCGGGTCCGCCGCCACCGCAACGGCAGGGCGGCGGCCACCTCCGTGAGCGCCCGTTCGGCACGCCGGTGACGCTCGGCCACCTCGTCGATCGACCGCCCCCGCCCGGCCAGCACGAACGCGGCCTGCCCGTGCGTCCCGTGCCGGGCCAGGAGCTCCTCGTACTCCGTCGTCCGGTGCACCAGCACCGCCCGCGGGGCCAGGCTCACGCCCGCGCCTCCGGCTCCGGCCTGCCGAGCCTGGCGAGCAGGCCGGTCAGGACGTCGGGGGAGAGGGTGAGGCTGTCGATGCGGGGCAGGTTCTCGGCCAGCCGCGTCGCGGCCAGGGCGTGCAGCGTGCCGGGGTCGGCCTCCGCGTGCGCCCGCAGCCAGGCCGCCTGCGCCTCCGCGCGCGCCGCTCCGACATCGCGGGCGGCCTCCGCCTCCGCGCGGGCCAGGCGCACGGTGCGGGCGGCCTCGGCGGCCGTACGCACCTCGTCGGCCGCCGATTTCTCCTCGGCCTCCCGGCGCGCGTTGGTGCCGCGCTGGTCGACCAGCTGCTCCTCGCGGCGGGCGAGCTCGATCTTGCTGGCGAGCTCGTTCTCGGCGATGGTCCGCTCACGCTCGACGGCGACGGCCCGGCGCTCGTACACCGACCGGTCGGCCTCCTGCTGGATCTGCTCCCTGGCCGGTGTCCGCAGGGCACGCTCCACCTCCGCCTCGGGACGGATCGCGACGACGCGTACGGCGACGACCTCGATGCCGGTGGCCGGCAGCCGGGGCTCGGCGGCGAGCCCGGTGGCGACCCGCTCCCGTACGGCGGCGACCCCGTCCACGAGGGCGGTGGCCAGCGGGGTGCGCGCCAGCACGTCCAGGGTGTGCTGCTGCGCGGTCTCGGTGAGCAGGGTGGCGAGCTGCTCCAGCGGCGCACCGCGCCACACCCCGGTGTCGGGGTCCACCGAGAAGTCGAGCCGTACGGCGGCCAGGGCCGGGTCGCTGATCCGGTAGGTGACCGTCGCCTGCACGGTGACGTCCTGGAAGTCCGCCGTACGGGCGTGGAACGCCATCGCCAGCTCGCGGTCGTCGACCGGGACCTCGGAGAGCGCCGCGGAGAGCGAGCGGTACCAGAAGCTCAGTCCGGGGCCGTCGTGCGTGAGCGTGCCGCGCTTGTGATGCCGGATATGGGCGGTGGGCGCGGAGCGCAGATGACGCCAGCCGAAGCGCCGGGTGATGTCGGCCATGTCGGTCCCCCTCTTTCTCGTCATAAAGACGATAAAGGGAGCCGCTGGACATCGTCAAGAGGACGAGAAGGGGGTGCGGACAGCATGCGGCCGGCCGGTGATCTCCC
>NZ_JAERUC010000038.1 GCF_016745505.1 Streptomyces silvae
TGTCTCCAGTTCTCGTGAGTGAGTTGCTGGACGAGGGCGGCCCCGGTTCATTGGCGTGAGAGGGGGCCGCTCTCGGCGTAGCTAGCTGTGGAAGTTGTTGCGCTTGATGACGGCCTTGCGGATGTTCACGGTCGTGGCGCCGCGTTCGTGGCCGGCGGTGAGGACTTGGATGGCGATGAAGCCGCCGAAGATGACGGCGGCCAGGATGATGAGCTGCTGGACCAGTGCGGCGAGTGCGGCGATGAACGTGGTCAGCAGGACCAGTCCGCCGCAGACGGCGGCGAACCCGATCCCGCCGAGGGCGATGTTCACCGCCGTACGCGACACGAGCGGCTTGGTGGTGGCCGGTGCGGGCTGGGTGTGGTCGATGGCGTAGCCGGTGATGACCCTCCCGTCGGGCAGGACGATCGAGGTCACCGACGGCACGCCGGCGGGCTGCACCGGGATAACCGGTGCGGCCGGGTAGGGCGTGATGGGGATGGGCTGGTGGATGGTCACGGCTTGCTCGGCGGGCCGGTGGCCGGTGTTTTCGGGGAACATGCGGAATCCCTTCCTCTGTTGGGTCAGGGAGGCGGAAGTACCCCCTGAGGGAGGCGCTGTGAGGGGGCGTGGGGGTGCTGAGCTGGGGTGACTCCCCGCCTCCCCAAACCGGTGTTTCCGCTGATCAGTGCGGGGGAGGCGGGGTGGGGAGGCGGTTGGGGAGTTCTCCCCGGCTCCCCTGCGGGAGGGTGCTCGCCTCCCCGCTACTGGGTGGCGGAAGCGGAATCGTCGGCGTCGCGGTTGGACAGGGCGCGCAGGACGTGATCGCGGTGGACGACCATGCGGCCGTGGGACTTCTTCGGCTCCTCGCCCCAGGCTTCGAGCACCCGCTTGAGGTCACCGTTGGTCCACCCGCCGTAGACGTCCGCGCTCAACGCCGTGAGCCGCTGCAGGACGTCCTGCGTGAACAGCCGGGGTGCGTCGGCGATGACGGTGACGATGTCGGCGAGCGGGTCCCGCTCCTCGTCCCGCTCGATGACGTGGAGGGTGGTGACCCCGTCGCGCATCGCCTTGGCGCGGGCGGTGATGAGGGCGGCTTCGTCGGTGTCGATGAAGTGGGTCCGCACGGTGATGGACGCCTGGCCGGCCGGGATCGCGATGCCGTCCGACGCCACGACGAGGGTTCCCTTGTCGAGCCCCGGGCGGAGCAGGTTCGGGGCGGCCCCGCCGTCGACCGCCTTGTCCCCGAGCGCCATGCGGGCCTGCGACTCGGTGCCGAGCGCGAGGGAGGCGCGGGTGTGGGCCCCCTCGCGGACCAGCTTGGGCAGGTTCTGGTCGGTGGGGTCTTGGGTGCCCTGCCACAGGGTCACGTTCACGGCCCGCCCCTGGTTGTGAATCTTCCGCGCGGCCATGAAGTAGCGGGAGGTGGCCTTGGATCCGCCGTACGGTCGCTTCTCGCTGTCGACGACCGGGCACATGAACGCCACCTGCGCCTCGTCGACCAACAGAACGAGCGGCGGGAACACGGTCCCGGGCGGCGCCTGCAACCGGCGCTCCATCTCGCTCACACCGCCTTCCAGCATCTCGGTCGCCTGAATGACGTGGTCGTCGGTCGGCCCCTGAATCAGCACCGTGGCCAGGCCGTCGAACATGGCCCAGTCCCCGGCGCCCTTGAGGTCCGCGAGCCGGAACTCCACCGCGCGGTCCAGGGCCAGCCACAGCGCGAGGGCCCGCAAGGCTGCGGTCTTACCTTGGTTGGACAGGCCGGTGATGAGCAGGTGGCGCTGGTAGAGGCTCAGCGCGGCAGCGTCGCCGCGCAGGTCCTGGCCCCACGGAGCCTTGCCTGTCTTGTAGTTCGCCGTCAGGTCCTGGTCGGTGGTCAGCGGAGACGGTCCGATCGGCTCGTCCAGCGCACCGGAATCGGCGACCCAGAGCCGGACCGTGCGGGCCGCCTGCGGGATCGTGATGAACACCTCGTGCTCATGGCGGGCCAGGTTCTCGGCGAGCTTGCGCCGCCGGTTCTGCACCTCGTTGGTGGAGACACCAGAGGGCAGGGCCACGTCGACTTCCACGCCGCATCCGGCAATCCGGATCGGGCCCAGCATCGACGCGCCAGCGTCGCCCATCTCCTTGATCGCGGTCCGCAGCGGAGCGATGCCCAGATTCCGCAGGGCGAGCACGACGATGGACGGGGTGATCGGCTCACCCTCACCCGACCGGGCATTGGCGGGCAGGGCCCACTGTGGTGCTGCCTGCTGGTTCTTGCCCACGGCCCAGAGGCCGAGCAGGACGGCCCACGGGCCGATGGTGACGAGGGGGCCCCAGGTCACGGTGATGATGAAGACGATCCAGCGGACCAGCTCGATGAGCGCCATGGTGGGGGCGCCGATGTCGGTCCAGTCCTTGTTCGCGACGGCGAGCATGATGCCCAGGAGCAAGAGACCACCCGACCCGATGCCGAGCCCGGCCGCGATGCCCTTGGCGGCGTCCATGGGTGCGGTGAGCAGGTCCATGCGGCGGCGGTGGCGTTCCTGGCGGAAGCGCTGCCCGCGCTCTTCCCACTCGGTGGCGGCCTCCATGTTCCCCGCGGCTTCCGCCGCACGGAGCATGCGCTCATAGCGGGAGGCGGTGCGGCCCTCCCAGGTGCGGCGGGCCACGACCCGTGTCCCACCCAGCACGTACAGGCCGTGGCGAGCGGTCGCGCGGCACGCGGTCTTCGTGTGCTCGTGGGTGGCCACCGTGCGGATCCCGCGTGCCGAGCGCACCCACAGGGGCACAGGCGCCTTTTCAGCGACTGGAGTTGCTACAGCCGCCACTTCGACCGGTGCGGGCTCTATGGGGGCGGGGGTGGTCTTTTCGAAGAGGGGAACGACGTTGTCGCTCATGACGGAACGACTCCTGACTGCCCCAACCTTGGGGCAAGGAAGTGGATGAGGTTGGGGCAGGTCAGGCTGCGGCGGCGGGGACGAGGCGGCCGGCGAGGTACTCGGAGCCGTACGCCTCCTTCTCGTCGGCCTCAAACAGGCTGTCGAGTTCACGGCTCTGGCGGCGTGACAGGCGCTCGACACCGAGGTCGTGCCGCAGACCGGCGATCAGCCGGTCACGGACGCCCTTGCGGCTGGTCTGCATCGCGTGGACCAGCTCATGCACGAGCGTGATCGCGAATACCGCTTCGTTGGGGTGCTGGTCGACGTTGATGACGACCAGGACACCGCCGTCGGCGAGTGGGATGGACCGGCCGGCGACGTCACGGGCGTAGCGCTTCGCGTCCCGCAGCGCGCGGGCCTGGATCCTCTTGTCGGTGCATCCGGCGGTCTCCCACTCGGCGGCCGTGGTCACCTCGGCCAGGTTGCGCTCTCCGGTGAGGATGACCTTCACGTCGGGCATGCGGCCGGACACAGCCCGGTCCACGATGCGTACGGCTTCTTCGGTCAGGCGCTTGGCGGTGCGCAGGGTGGATCCGTAGCCGAAGAGCTTGTGTGTGCTGACATCCAGCTTCACTACGTCACTCCGATCGTTGCCGCAGGTCAGGCGGCGGATTCGATGTCCGAGCAGGGCACGCACATGCCGAGCGAGCGCGGGATGCAGTACCCGGCATCGGTTCGGCAGTTGGGACAGGTCCGGCGCGCCCGCATGGCCGCTTCAAGAGCGGCCATGCGGGCAGGCGTCATCGGCCGTACGGGCTTGGCCCGGTCGACGCGGTAGAGGTAGGCGACCAGCGGGCCCCGACGGCGCCGGGGCCGTTCGAGCTGCGCGGCCACGTCCTGCCCGCCGGGCCGCAGCCCGAGGGCGCGGAGCTGGCGGCGGGTGGCGTAACCGTCCGGGGCCAGGCGCCACCGGTAGACGGGCAGCGTGGCCATTACGCAGCCACGCGCTTCCATGCGGCGCGCAGGCGGACTTCGGATGCGGAGTGGCCGGCCGTGCGGAAGCGGGCGGCCATCTCCCGGTAGGACAGGGCCGGTGTCTCGCTGTGCCGGATCTGGTCGACGAGGACGTCCAGCACCTGATCGGAGAGGGCGCCGGCCGACTCCAGCGCGAACGCCGAACCCGGTTCGGTGGGTCCCCAGACGGGGAGTTCCCAGCGGGGTGTGACGCCGGGCGTGACGGGGGTCGTCACGCTGGTCAGGGCCCGTGCGGTGTCCTCACCCTCCCGCGCCGTTTCCAGGGTGGACCAGGCGCGGGAGAGGGTGGTGGCGGTGCGTGCTTGGACGTGTGCGACGCGGGCACCGGCCTGCGTCACGGCCGTCAGCCGCGTCTCCTCCGTCGATGCTTCCGACCGGAGTCGGGCGCGGGCCACGGCGGCTTCGTCGCGGGCTTCCTGCTGAATGCCCTGGATCGCGTCCAGCGCTTCACCGGTGAGCGCGGTGCGCTCCCACAGGCTGTGGACCAGCCACAGGGCTTTGGCCGCGATCGGCAGCCAGGCGACGGCCAGCCACGCGCCGGTCGATGCTTCGGCGGTGAGGGCGTGGGCGATCAGGACGCCGGTCGCGATGGCGCCGAAGGACCAGCCGACGGCGGTGACCGGGGCGCTGTGGTCGCCCTGTGCGGCTAGGCGGCGTTCGTAGGCGAGGGTGGCGAGCCATCCGCCGTCGATTCCGAGACCGACGACCAGTGCGACCGGCCACGGCATCGCCGTGCCCAGCCACATCACGACCACGGCCAGGGTGAGGACCATGGATACCGCCGTCATCCCGACGGCGGGCAGAACGGTCTTGGCGTTCATGCTGTGTCACCTCCCACGGCGGCCGGGGTGGCCGGCCGGACCGGGATTACGGCCTGCAGGTGGGAGGGAGCCGGGGCGTGGCGGGGCTCGCGCCACTGCCACTCAGCACCGTCCGCAACGATGTAGCCGAGGTCGGCCAGCGCTGCGTTGCGCTCTTCCGGGGTCGGCATCGGGTAGATCCGGCCGAAGTCGTGGTGTGACCACTCCAGCGGCGGGGCGTCGGTCAGGACGTACAGCACCCAGGTCATGGACACCCCCGTCGCCATTCGCGCCTGCGGCAGGCTCTCCATCACGCCACCTCGTCAGCGGTCGTGTTCGCCAGCGCCCGGCGAGCGGCCAGGACCCGCCGGCGGGCCCGCCGGATCCGCCGCTCGTCCAGCTCGTTGGTCGGGCGGTAGATGGTCATGATCTGCGCGTCCAGCAGCTCGACTTCCGCCCGGATGAGCGGCGTCTCCTGCTCGATCGCGTCCAACTCGGCGGCAGACGGCTCGATGTCGAGCGAGGCGGCCGTAACAAGGTCCTGAAGTGCAGCGATGGTCTTCATGGGTCGTTTTCTCCTCACAGTGGGACGGCCCGAGAAGAGGCCCCGGTGTTCGAGCACCGGGGCCTCGCGCCGTCTGGGTCGTTCGTGGGCTACGAGCGACCACGGCGACCCGGCACCGCAGCCCGCCGAAGAGGCAGGCCCGAATGCCGGGCACCGTGAACGCTGGTACTTCGGATCTCCTGTTCGCACGGCGCTGCTCGTTCCGGGGAGGTCCGAAATCCCGGAAGTCTGAGGTGGCAGCTTCGAAGGTGTGCCGTGCGGTTCTTAGAGCCGATGGCGTTCCCCGGTCAGGGGGTGTGGGCCCCGGTGTGAAGGGGGCCGTTTCTCGGTCGGCTGGTCTCCACTCGCCTCGGCCGGAACGGTCACGGCCATCGTGCTGCGGTGGATCACGCTGTTGAGTTTTGGCGTGACGGAATCGGCCCCCTCCGGAGATCCCGGGTCGGGCGATGGCCACAACAAGAGACTGGACCGGTGGACCGGTCCAGTCAAGCGGTGAATCTGTGCACCGTCACGCCGTCGCGATGAAAAGGGCAGGTGGGAGGCACTCTCGGGCCAACAAAAAAACTGAACCGGTGGACCGGTCCAGTTGTCCCTGTCGCTGGTACTGCGCCTACATGGCGTAGGTGTCCACCTGCTCGAAGAACGAAGACGGCGTTACGCCCTCCTCACAGACCAGCGGCTTCCCCTGCTCGTCATACGCCGTGTGCAGAAGCACGGCCACGGGTGCCCCTTGCGGCACCTTCAAGCGGTCTGCCTCCGTCTCCGACGCAAGGCGCACGGTGGTGACGTCCACGCCTTCGGCCGGGCCTCGCCCGGTCTGACGCCGGACGTAGCGCGTTGTGCCTTCGGCAATCGGGTTGGTGTCGGCGAGGCGTGATGCCACCTCCGCGATATCCGGGGGGAACCACGCCTCAACGCAGCTATTCGGGGTTCCGTCCGGGAGCTGGAGGACGCGAACGCGCCGAAGAGCTTTAGTCCCGGGGGAGAGGCGGAGGGCGGCGGCGACGTGGGCGGGGGGTTCCGCCCAGTCAGGCGTACCGACGCGCAGGAACGGCATGCCGCCCAGGATGCGCGCCGACCCTGCGCGGCGAGCGCCGGCAGGGCGTGCCACAGGCGTTTCCGTGACGACGAACCCGGTTCCTTGCTTGGCCACGACCACGCCGTCGTTCCTCAGCACATCGACGGCCTTGATGGCGGTAGCCCGTGACACATCCCACTGCTCGGCCAGCTCTCGGCCCGACGGGATCGTCTCCCCGGGGGCGATCTCACCAGCGGCAATGCGGGTGCGCAGGAACTCCGCGATCTCTTCGTACTTCAGGACTGCCATGGTTTCTCCTAATTCCTGCGCTGGACTGGTCCACCGGTACACACGATACTGCGACCATGTCGAATCTCGAATTGGCTCCCTCCGTGATGCGGTTCTATGGCGAGACGGTCAACGAGGACAGCCGCCTGCGCAGCTCGGCAGACGGTCGGATGGAGCTGGCCAGGACTCAAGAACTCCTCCGACGCTTTCTGCCCCCCGCGCCGGCGCGTGTACTCGATGTGGGTGGGGGGACCGGGATTCATGCTGAGTGGCTGGTGAAGGACGGCTACGACGTCGCTCTGGTGGACCCGGTGCCCCGTCACGTTGAGGCCGCGTCGGCGGTGTGCCCGGCGGCAGTAGGGGACGCGCGTGCCCTGGTCGAGCCGGACGACAGCTTCGACGTTGTGCAGCTCCTCGGGCCGCTCTACCACCTGCCCGATCCCGCCGACAGGCACCAGGCGCTGGCGGAGGCTGTCCGTGTCGCCAAGCCTGGCGGGCTGGTCGCCGCCGCCGCGATCAATCGCTATGCGTCGCTCTTCGAGCACGTCACGTACGCCCATCTGCACACCGAACGGATGCATGCGTCCGTCTCCAAGATCCTGAAGACGGCCGTCTATGACGGTGTTCGGGGTTTCACCCTGTCGTACTTCCACCGAGCCGAAGAGCTCGTGGCGGAACTGGTCGCCGCAGGTCTCCAGGACGTTCAGGTCTTCGGTATCGAGGGACCTGCCTGGTCCCTGGTGAAGGCGGCTGAACAGCAGCCGGGCGACGGGCCGACCGATGACCTGATTGCCTCTGCCATGGCGGCGGCGCGGATGGCAGAGCCCTACCCGGAGTTGCTCGCTGCCAGCTCGCACCTACTTGCCGTCGGTAGGGTGCCTGGCGGCAATCAGTGACGGCAACGTGGGCGTACACCACTGCATTCGAGAGCACTTCCACGCCTAGCGAAGCGCGGCAGAAGCCGCCTTGGTCCAGCTCGTGAGGGCTTCCGGGCGAACCTACAAAGCAGATGGCGGCCGCTCGATACCATCCGCGCCCACCAACCAGAATGACCTCGCAGGCGACTTGTGCGAAGTGCTGCACTCGTTTTGTGGTGCAGCACTTCGCGGGCTTTCTGAAACTATCAGGTTGTGTTCTTGGATCGGCGCTAATAAATCGCTCTAGCGTCCACTCAGTCCCGGAGTTCGATCGTCACCCTCGGCAATTCTTTGGGAAATTGCACGATTCACAATAGCCGAGACGGTAGGGGTCATCTCTCTTAGGTCGAAATGGCTCATGAAAGTGACAATGCCCATCTCCAAGGCCAATTTACCGAGTACCTCGTCGGCGAAGCTTGAAGAAACTACATATACTCCTGAGAAGTCCAATACCAACCTGCGTGCGCCGAGACTAAGAAGATTTGTAAGTCTATTGCGGATTTGTTCGGCCGATCGGCGGGTTCCCAGTCCTTCTTCGAAATCTGCTACGCGGAGGCTATGTTCTCCCATGTCGTCTTCGATGCGTTCTAGTAGCAAGTTCGGTTCAGGGAAATTTAGAGCCTCTACGAGACTGACGCGCCTACTTAGATCTAGTTGCCAGTCCACGGTGGTGCCGTGGTGGTCGTTCAGGTCGATGAGTGGCGTGGACATGGAATAGTCTCCTTTTATTTCTCCATCGCGGTACTCTAGCCACCCTCTGCCGGATCGAATCTGCAATTCACCTCTATTTAGGCCCACTACGCGCATTAGCCCGTAAAGGCCGTTACCCATATTCTTGGTCTTGCTGGTGACTTTTTCCTGCACGGAGAGCATGATCGCTTCATAAGCGTTCTGTGCCGCGTGGACATTGCTTTCCTTGAAGGATCTGTGAATTCCGATCCCGCAGTCAGAAACGGCAACGGTGCACCATCTGTTTCTGGCGTGGATCTGCATCATGGCGTATCCGTAGGGGGACTTGCTGTGCTGGAATACGTTATCCAGGACTTCGAAGAGGCACCAGTTGAGCGACTCGATAACCCCAGTTTCGCATCGTGCGTTTTCTTCGAGCATGTCGATGAATGCATTGCACAGATCGGTTGATTGCTCTTCATTGTATTTCCATACAACGTTTCCGACATGGTGTTGGCGGATATTTTCCGGCGTGGCCGAAAGCGGGTTCAGGAATCGAGTCTTGGCGACAGCTGGACTAATGCGTCGTGTTGAAATACGCATTCCGCCTTCACGGAAATACTCCAAAGTCGCTGCCATCGGAACAGCTCCGTTTGGGTAAATTCGGTGCGTATTTCCTAGGTCTAGCGATAGTCCCCCCAGTCGGGCGGCCCTGTGGCTGACAGAGATCAAAGCGTTCGAGTCGGAGGCGCCCGACATGGACCTGATGACGTAAGGAAGGCTCGGGGACACATGTAGATGGTATTGCAAGATCTTCACGTGTGCGGGAGTTTGAGTTTTTTGTTTCGACGTCTGGGGCGCGGCCGTGGTGGGGTCGCCCTCAGCGGTTTGGCTGTCGGCTTGAGGTTGTGAGTCAACCTGGCAGCGGCCGGTGAGCAACGCACGTATCGTGGTGCGTTGCCCACGTCGGCTTGTTCCTCTTAATCTTCCGCCCAGTGGAACGGCGGGTCGTTCCTCGCGTCGTAGACCCTGATCACCTCGTCCACGAACCCTTCGAACGTCACCACTTCGTTGGGCGTCGGACGCCTGCCGAAAGGCGGCTTTTGGCGGTCTACGTCGTAGAAGTCAACCTTCCCGCGGTCCGGTCCTGAGTGCTCGTACAGTGCGATGTAGAACTTCTCGAAGAGGTCCGCCGGCGCATCGACCCGCGACCGCCCTGCACGATTGCGGAAGTAACGAACAGCGGCGCCAAAGGATGACGGATCGTTCTTCTTGGTTCCACAGTCGTCGGCAGCGTCATACGGAAGAAAGAGGACTCCGATCATCACGGCGTATGGCTGCCGCTCGTGATAGTCCATAGCTTCGGAACGGAGCTCGTTGTCGTTTCGGCTGTAGTTCTTCGTATAGCGCTTCGTGCTTGAGTCGCGTTGGTGAATGTGCTTCAGGGAGACACCCAGACCGAGGCCCAGCTCAGGTGTGGAGTAGTTAACGTCGAGCTTCTTGAACCCCTTGGCAGTGCGGGCTCGCGACTCCTGACCGGTTCCGTCAGCATGCGGAAGTATGCCCTTGAACGTGGTACGCAGATGGTTCGCGAAGAGCACCGCTAGCTTGTTGGCGAACTGCGTCGCGTACTTGGTACGCGTGCCCTGCGCTGCGTCCTCTGCTGGACGCGGCACCGCGTCCAGCACGTCCGCGAAGGTTTTCAACTCTGCTGTCATGCCTGTGCCCCTCTTGATGGGAAGTGGCATGACCCTATTAGAAGGAACAGCGGCTGCATGCTGGTACATCCGCATCCACGCGCAGGGCGGCCCTGCGTGCCTACTCTGCGGTTGTTACCACAGAGCGAAGGTGCCGTGCCCCGACTGGCAGCCTGTGCTCAGGCTGCGCTGTGCAGCGAGGGCTCCTCGCTGGCAGGGCTGGGCTTCTCCGTGCTTAGGCGGCTTGCTGGATCCATGCACTCGACGTGCTGCTTCATGTCCACGAGGAAGTCCCCATCG
Source organism: Streptomyces silvae (assembly GCF_016745505.1). Lineage (GTDB taxonomy): Bacteria > Actinomycetota > Actinomycetes > Streptomycetales > Streptomycetaceae > Streptomyces > Streptomyces silvae. The sequence goes on from NZ_JAERUC010000038.1 coordinate 10,136, forward strand.
AACTTCAGCTTCGCCTTCTTCGTACGTGAGTAGAACCCGGCAGCGGCGCGGTGGCTCAGAGGCGTGAGTCCACCGGGATCAACGAGATCCATGAGGTGTTTGTAAGGGCGATGCTGTGGCCACATGGTGGCGTACGAGCGCCACCTCTTGCCCTTGCTGCCCCAGGCGGCTGTCGGCCATCGAGCGCTGTCCGACATCCTGTCGGCTTCCGACTCGTCGTACTTCCCTGGATTGAGCAGTTGCTCACCAAGCCACTGCGAGACACCCACCGTGACGGCGTTACCGACCAGCTTCCAGCGGTCGCGGCCGCTCTTCTTGCCCGCTGTGGCCTCGGTCAAGGTCCAATTTTTCTCGAACCCCTGGAGCTGTTCGGCGTCGGTGATCGAGGGCGTCACGATCCGGTGACCCTCAGGATTGCTGGGGATCCAGATAGCTGGCGGTGACGGGATACTAAGGGCAGAACCACCCTTTACTGTCGGAACTGCGTCCCTTGCCCATCCCAGGCCGCGAAGGCCCTCGGTCCAGTAGAAGCCGTGAGCGTCCGTGGCTAGGTTGCTCTGATCCGGTTCGCCTGCGTCTTGGGCGAGGAGGACATCGCGAGGGTCTTCGGTGAGACTGGCAACGAAGAGGACGCGCTGACGGCGCTGGGGTACACCGGTGAAGCGGGAGTCAACGACTCGGTATGCCCAGGAGTAGCCGAGCGCTTCCAGCTCCTCCACAAGGTGGAGCATCGCTTTGCCCTTGTCCAGCACCAGCATGTTCCGCACGTTCTCGAGGATGAGCCACCGTGGGTGGTGCTTTTCCAGGAGGCGGAAGACGTGGGAGACGAGTCCAGATTGCTCGCCTCCGATGCCCGCAGTGCGGCCGGCCTGTGAGAGGTCTTGGCAAGGGAACCCGGCGGTGACGACGTCCACCTCGCCGGGGAGATCTTTGAGGTGTCGGATGTCAAGATCGAGCGGAACGCCAGGGAACCGCTTCGTAAGAACCGCTTGGGCTGGCTCCCACACCTCACAGAGCAGGGCTGTTTCCAGCCCGGCCCGCTTGAGGCCGAGCTCAAGCCCACCGACGCCGGCGAAGAGACCCGCGACCCGTAGGGTTTTTTCGCTCACATCTTGCTCATTGCTCACGGCGAGATCCTGTCATATGGGTCCGTCACAGCAGGACGGCACGTATCGGCATTGCTGTCTGAGGGGATCCCTGTGTGTTCAGCCGCGCTTGGCCCTGGCGGCGCCAAACCGTCGGCTATGGCACTCAGGGTGCAGGGATCCTGGGGTGGGGTGACGGCCGTGGGGCGGGGGTGGTGATCGATCCGTTGTCATGGCACTCCGAAATCCCGGTCCGGTCGGCATTAGGGGCACGCCGTGATGCCGCCCTCTGTGATTGCGTGTAGGGCCGGCCTGCTTTCGGGTCATGGCCTGGGTTCTGTTACCACTCATGCCGCACTCACCCACGTGTACGGCGTCAGAGCCGATGGCGCGGTTCGCTCTAGCTGATGCGCCTGCCACTCGCGCAAGATGCGCAGAAGATCCAGGCGAGAGAGGTTTCGGATGCATGTTCGATTTTGGTTTGGCGAAGGCTTCTGCGCGCACTGCCCGTCAGTCGTGCGATCGGTCACGGTTCGAGCCTGGCCTGGGCCGTCTCTGGGCCGTCAAAGGGCCGCCGACGTCGACTATTGACGACCAAGGACAACCGGGTCCGCCAGACCTGCACGCCTCCTGAGCTGGCGAGGGTCTCTACTACCACGGCGTGTCTGTAACACTGGAAGAACCATGCCTAAGCCCGGAGAACTCACTTTCGTCGCGCCCCGTGGAGCCAAGCGGCCGCCGCGGCACCTCGCCGACCTCACACCCGACGAGCGCAAGGAAGCAGTCGCCGCGACCGGCGAGAAGCCCTTCCGTGCCAAGCAGCTGTCGCAGCACTACTTCACCCGGTACGCGCACGACCCGGCGGAGTGGACCAACATCCCGTCCGCGTCGCGGGAGAAGCTCGCCGAGGCGATGTTCCCCGACCTGATGTCGGTGATGCGCCACATCAGCTGTGACGACGACACCACCCGCAAGACGCTCTGGAAGCTGCACGACGGGACGCTCGTCGAGTCCGTCCTCATGCGGTATCCGGACCGGGTGACCATGTGCATCTCGTCCCAGGCGGGCTGCGGGATGAACTGCCCGTTCTGTGCGACCGGTCAGGCGGGGCTCGACCGTAATCTGTCGACCGCCGAGATCGTGCACCAGATCGTGGACGGCATGCGGGCCCTGCGCGACGGGGAGGTCCCGGGCGGGCCCGCGCGGCTGTCCAACATCGTCTTCATGGGCATGGGCGAGCCGCTGGCCAACTACAAGCGTGTGGTCGGGGCGATCCGCCGGCTGACGGACCCCGAGCCGGACGGCCTGGGGCTCTCGCAGCGGGGGATCACCGTGTCCACCGTGGGTCTGGTCCCGGCGATGCTGCGCTTCGCCGACGAGGGCTTCAAGTGCCGCCTCGCGGTCTCGCTGCACGCTCCGGACGACGAGCTGCGCGACACCCTCGTCCCCGTGAACACCCGCTGGAAGGTCCGTGAGGTCCTGGACGCCGCGTGGGAGTACGCGGAGAAGTCGGGCCGCCGTATCTCCATCGAGTACGCGCTCATCCGTGACATCAACGACCAGGCCTGGCGGGGCGACCGGCTGGGCCGGCTGCTCAAGGGCAAGCGGGTGCACGTCAACCTGATCCCGCTGAACCCGACGCCCGGCTCCAAGTGGACCGCCTCGCGGCCCGAGGACGAGAAGGCGTTCGTCGAGGCGATCGCCGCCCATGGTGTGCCGGTCACCGTCCGGGACACCCGCGGCCAGGAGATCGACGGGGCCTGCGGGCAGCTGGCGGCCTCCGAGCGCTGAGAGGGTCCCGGTGTACGGGCGTGATCCGGCCGGTCCGGCGTGATCCGGCCGGTGTAGCCTGGCCGGGAAATCAACTTCATATTCCGACAGGGGAGCGCCACAGCGCTGAGAGTGCGGCACCGAGGACAGGTCGGCCGCAGACCCTCTGAACCTCGCCCGGGTCATTCCGGGTAGGAAGTTCGGACCTTACTCAAGCTGTTGCGCCCTGCCCGCTCACCGAGTGGGCAGGGCCGCGTCTCTTCCTGGTCACCTCCAGGAGGAATTCATCATGAACACGACGACGAAGTACGCGGCGACGGCGCTCGCCGCCGCGCTGGGCGTCACCGCGCTCGCGGGCTGCGGCGGCTCCGACGACACGGCGTCCGGCGACGCGGGGAGTGGCTCCAAGACCGTCACCCTCGTCAGCCACGACTCGTTCAACGCCTCGGACGCCGTCCTGAAGGCGTTCACGAAGCAGACCGGCTACAAGGTCAAGGTCCTCAAGAGCGGTGACGCCGGAGCGGCGCTCAACCAGGAGATCCTGACCAAGGGCTCCCCGCGCGGCGACGTGTTCTTCGGCGCCGACAACACCCTGCTCTCCCGCGCCCTGGACAACGGCCTGTTCACGCCGTACAAGGCGAAGGGACTGGACCGTGTCGCGGCCGACACCCGGCTCGACGCGGACAAGAACCGGGTGACACCCGTCGACACCGGCGACATCTGCGTCAACTACGACAAGAAGTACTTCGCCGACAAGAAGCTCGACCCGCCGAAGACCTTCGACGACCTGCTGAAGCCCGCGTACAAGAACCTCCTGGTCACCGAGAACGCCGCGACCTCGTCGCCCGGCCTCGGCTTCCTCCTCGGTACGGTCGCCACCCAGGGCGAGAGCGGCTACCAGGACTACTGGAAGAAGCTGAAGAACAACGGCGTCAAGGTCGTCGACGGCTGGGAGCAGGCCTACAACGAGGAGTTCTCCGGCTCCGCTGGGGGCAAGAAGGCCAAGGCCGACCGGCCGCTCGTCGTCTCGTACGCCTCCAGCCCGCCCGTCGAGGTGCTGTACGCCGATCCGCAGCCCACCGAGGCCCCGACCGGGGTCGCCACCGGCACCTGCTTCCGCCAGATCGAGTTCGCCGGCCTGCTGGACGGCGCGAAGAACGAGGCCGGCGGCAAGGCCCTGCTGGACTTCCTGATCAGCAAGCAGTTCCAGGAGGACATGCCGCTGAACATGTTCGTGAACCCGGTGGTGAAGGACGCGAAGCTGCCGGAGCTCTTCACGAAGTTCGGCGCGGTCGTCGACAAGCCGGCGACCGTGGCCCCGGAGAAGATCGCCAAGAACCGTGAGCAGTGGGTCCAGTCATGGTCCTCGCTCGTCGTGAAGTAGCCGCCGCGAGGCCTGTGCGCCGGGGGAACGCGGTGCGGCTCGGCCTCATGGCCCTGCCCGTCGCGTTCTTCGCGCTGTTCTTCGCCTACCCGGTCGTCGCGATCGTCGGCCGGGGGCTGAAGGCGGACGGCGACTGGCAGTTCGGCCGGATCGGCACGGTGCTGAGCCGGCCGGACATCCTCGACGTCCTCTGGTTCACCACCTGGCAGGCACTCGCCTCGACCGCCCTCACCCTGCTGATCGCGCTGCCCGGCGCCTATGTCTTCGCCCGCTTCGACTTCCCTGGCAAGCAACTGCTGCGAGCCGTCGTGACCGTGCCGTTCGTCCTGCCGACCGTCGTGGTGGGTACGGCGTTCCTGGCGCTGCTGGGACGTGGCGGGTTCCTCGACGACCTCTGGGGCGTCCGGCTCGACACCACGGTGTGGGCGATCCTGCTCGCCCATGTCTTCTTCAACTACGCGGTCGTCGTCCGGACCGTCGGCGGCCTGTGGTCGCAGCTCGACCCCCGCCAGGAGGAGGCCGCCCGGGTGCTCGGGGCCGGCCGGTTCGCCGCCTGGCGGCGCGTGACCCTGCCCGCACTGGCCCCGGCCGTCGCCGCGGCGGCCCTGATGGTCTTCCTCTTCACCTTCACCTCCTTCGGGGTCGTCCAGATCCTCGGTGGTCCGGCCTACTCCACGCTGGAGGTGGAGATCTACCGGCAGACCGCCCAGCTGCTCGACCTGCCCACGGCCGCGGTGCTGACCCTGGTGCAGTTCGCGGCGGTCGCCGGGATCCTCGCCGTCCACGCCTGGACCGTACGACGGCGGGAGACGGCCCTGCGGCTCGTCGACCCGGCGCAGACCGCCCGGCCGCCGCGTGGCGCAGGGCAGCGGGCGCTGCTCGGCGGGGTGCTGCTGACCGTCCTGCTGCTGATCGTCGTGCCCCTCGGCGTACTGGTGGAACGGTCGCTGGACACCTCCGGCGGCTACGGCCTCGGCTTCTACCGCGCGTTGCAGTCGGCCGACGCGAGCGGCTCCACCTTCCTGGTGCCTCCGCTGGACGCCATCGGGAACTCCCTGCGCTACGCGCTGGTCGCGACCCTGATCGCCCTCGTGATCGGCGGTCTCGCCGCGGCCGCCCTGACCAGAAAGGCCGGACGGCTGGTGCGGGGCTTCGACGCGCTGCTGATGCTTCCGCTCGGCGTGTCCGCCGTCACCGTGGGCTTCGGCTTCCTCATCACGCTCGACAAGCCGCCGCTGGACCTGCGTACGTCCTGGATCCTCGTGCCGCTCGCGCAGGCGCTGGTGGGTGTCCCCTTCGTCGTACGGACCATGCTGCCCGTCCTGCGCGCGGTGGACGACCGGCTGCGGGAGGCCGCCGCCGTGCTCGGCGCGTCACCGCTGAGGGCCTGGCGCGAGGTCGATCTCCCGCTGGTACGGCGGGCGGTGCTGGTGGCCGCCGGGTTCGCCTTCGCCGTGTCGCTCGGTGAGTTCGGCGCGACCGTGTTCATCGCGCGCCCCGACAACCCCACCCTGCCGGTCGCCGTCGCCCGGCTGCTCGGGCGTTCCGGAGAGCTCAACTACGGCCAGGCGATGGCCCTCAGCACGATCCTCATGCTCACCTGCGCGGTGTCGCTGCTCGTGCTCGAACGTATCCGCACCGACCGATCCGGGGAGTTCTAGAGATGCTGGCAGTGGAGGCGGCGACGGTCCGGTTCGGGAAGCGGACCGCGCTGGACGCGGTGGACCTGGAGGTCGCGGACCACGAGATCGTCTGTGTGCTGGGGCCGAGCGGCAGCGGCAAGTCGACCCTGCTCAGGGTGGTGGCCGGGCTGCAGGCGCTGGACGGCGGGCGGGTCCTGCTGGACGGCGTCGACCAGGCGCCGCTGCCCGTGCACCGGCGCGGGCTCGGCCTGATGTTCCAGGACCACCAGCTCTTCCCGCACCGGGACGTCGCCGCGAACGTCGCCTTCGGCCTGAGGATGCACGGCGTCCCCCGCGCCGACCGCGACCGCAGGGCGGACGAACTCCTGGACCTGGTCGGCCTCCCCGGGGCGGGCCGGCGGGCCGTCGCGGCCCTGTCCGGCGGCGAGCAGCAGCGGGTGGCCCTCGCCCGGGCCCTCGCGCCCCGGCCCAAGCTGCTGATGCTGGACGAACCGCTGGGCCAGCTCGACCGGAGCCTGCGTGAGCGGCTCGTCGTCGAACTGCGCACCCTCTTCGGGCGCCTGGGAACGACGGTGCTCGCCGTCACCCACGACCAGGGCGAGGCCTTCGCCCTCGCCGACCGGGTCGTGGTCATGCGGGACGGCAGGATCGCACAGGCCGGGACCCCGCTGGAGGTCTGGCAGCAGCCCGCGTCGGCGTTCGTCGCCCGCTTCCTCGGCTTCGACAACCTGGTGGACGCCACGGTCACGGGCACGGCCGCCGACACCGTCTGGGGCAAGGTCCCGGTGCCCGAGGACTCGCCCCAGGGCGAGCGCGAACTGCTCGTACGGCCGGGCGGCGTGCTCATCGGCGGCCCGAAGGACGGACTGCGCTGCACGGTCGGCGTACGCACCTTCCGCGGCCACCACGTCACCGTCACCCTGCACCCCGACGACGGGCCGGCCCTGGAGGCGGAGTGCGGTCTGCGGGACACCCCGGAGGAAGGGGCCGTCGTGGGTGTGACGTTCGACCCCGCGGAGACGGTCGTCCTTCCGGAGCACAGCCCCTAGCGACCGGAACGGGTCACTGGCGACCGGCGACCGGTGACCGGGGGAGTGTCTAGCCCCGGTGGTTCTCCCGGCCCGCGACCACCAGGCCCAGCTCGTACGCCAGGATCACCGCCTGCGCCCTGTCCCGGAGCCCCATCTTCGCGAAGAGCCGGTTGATGTGCGTCTTGACCGTGTGATCCGTGATGGCGAGACGGCCGGCGATGTCCGCGTTCGACAGCCCCCGGGCGATGAGGACGAGCACCTCGGCCTCGCGCGCGGTGAGCCCCTCCACCCCGGGGTGCGGCCCCGTGCCCGGTCTCTGCCGTACGAACTCCGCGATCAGCCGCTGCGTGATCTCCGGGGCCAGCAGTGCCCGGCCGTCCGCCACCACCCGTACGGCGTGCAGCAGTTCGGGGAACGTCGCGTCCTTCAGGAGGAACCCCCCGGCCCCGGCGGCGAGCGCGTCGTAGACGTACTCGTCGAGGCCGAACGTCGTCAGCATCAGAGCCCTGGTGGCGCCACCGGACGCCGCGACGATCTCGCGGGCCGCCTCGATGCCGTTCACCCCGGGCATCCGTATGTCCAGCAGCACCAGGTCAGGGGTGAGCTCGGCCGCCTTCCGGATGGCCTCCGCGCCGTCCTCCGCCTCCGCCACCACCTCGATGTCCGGCTGGGTGTCGAGCAGCCCGACGAAGCCGGTCCGTACGACCGCCTGGTCGTCGGCGACAAGCACTCTGATCACCAAGGGAGTTCCGCCTCCACCAGAAAGCCGCCGGCCGGGCCGCGCCCCGCCGTGAGTCTGCCGCCCAGCAGCGCGGCCCGTTCGCCCATGCCCACCAGCCCGTGGCTCCTGCCGTCCGGCTCGGTCCCGGACGGCCCCGGGCCGTCGTCACAGACCCGGACCGACAGAAGGCCCGGCCGGTAGTCGATCTCCACCACCGTGTGCGCGCCGGGGGCGTGACGGCGCGCGTTCGTCAGCGCCTCCTGGACGATCCGGTACGCCGACAGCTCCCAGGAGGCCGGTAGCACCGTACGCTCGCCGACGACACGGAGATCGGCCGAGCCTCCCACCGCGCGGTGCTGGTCGAGGAGTTCCTCCAGGCCCGCCAGCGAGGGCTGCGGTGTCCGCAGCGCGGCGGTCTCGGTGCCCGCCCGCAGGACACCGAGCAGCCGGCGCAGCTCGGCCATCGAGGAACGGGCGGTCCCGGCTATCTGCTGGAAGGCGTCGCGGGCCGGCCCGGGGAGCTCCGCCGTCGTGTACGTGGCGCTCTCGGCCTGCACCGCGATCATGGAGACCGAGTGGGCGATCATGTCGTGCAGTTCCCGGGCGATGGTCGCCCTCTCCGCCTCGGCCGCCTGGCGGCGCTCCATCGTCAGCAGCCTGGACTGCGCGGCCGCCCGCTCGTGACGGGTCTCCTCCCGGGCGCGTATCGCGTCCCCCATACTCACCGCACCGAGGATCATCACGGTCAGCACCAGCGTCTCCGCGTAGAGCCCCAGGCTGAACCGGTCACTTCCCTGGAGGACCGGCAGGCCGGGCGAACCGTCACGGGTCCAGCGGTCGATGTGCACGAGATTCACGGTGAGCGAGGCGAGAGCTCCGCACACCACCACCAGGGCCGGGTGCTGCACCCGGTGGCGCCCCAACGTGTAACTGCCCATGAGGGTGCCCGCGATCGTCGCGTACGCCATGTTGCCGTCGGTCCCGAAGCTGAGCAGCGCCGCACCGACCGTCAGGAACCCCACGGCGGGGTGCGCCCGGCGCCACATGAGGGAGAGGGTGCACGCCAGCACTCCGAGTGCGGTGACCACCGACCCCGGTACGACCGCCAGCTCCACGACCGCGAGCACCGTCAGGGCGCCACCCGTCAGCCAGGGGTACAAAGGCGCCGCCGTCCAGCGGCGCACGCGCCGCCGCACGCGTCCGGTCAGGGTGGGCCCGGTCTCCGGGGTCGTGCTGGTCATGAGGCGATTCTTCGGCACGCGGGGGTGGATCCACATCGGAGCGGGGGTGGATTTCCATGCGCGGTGTCATGCCACGGGTTGATGGAGAGGACCGGATCCTGGTGTGACGCCCCCTGAACCGGGCTTTCCTAGCCTCGATTTCATGGGAAGACCAGCAGTTGTCGGTGTGCCGGACCGGAGACGCACCCGGGCGGGGGCAGCCACCAGGGCGGGGACAGAAACCCGGTCGGGGACAGGCACCCAGGTGGGGACAGGCGCCCAGGTGGGGACAGGGACCCGGTCGGGGACAGGCGCCCGCCGTGGGGCCACCGCCGAGGTGCCGTCCTGGCTCCGGCGGTCGGCGGGGGCTGTGGGAGGCGCGCGGTGGTGGACGGCCTGCGCGCTCGCGGCCCTCGCCCTCGCGAGCTTCTCCACGCTCACCCCGCACCGCGTGTGGGGCGTTACGGCAGCGGCCGGTTACGCGGTGGCGGCATGGCTCTCCGCGCGCCGCGGCGGAGCCCGCCGTCCCGTGGCACACGTGGTGGCGGTGGCCGGGGCCGTACCGCTGCCGCTGCTGGTCCTCCTCGTCATGGGCAGGGCGCAGCTGGAGGTCGACGTGATCGCACGCTCCGCCGGGCTGCTGCTCTCCACCGGCAGCCCGTACCTCCCGCACCCTGCCGGGGCCGCGGACTTCAACCCGTACCTGCCGGGCATGGCCGTCTTCGGCATCCCCGACGCGCTGTCGGGCGGCAGCCCCATCACCGACCCCCGGCTGTGGACGGGAGCCGCCTTCCTCGGGGCGCTGGCGCTCTCCGCGCGCGGGCTGCCGCTCCTGTGGATCGCGGCCTGCCCCGTCGTCGCGCTGCCGCTCGCCGTCGGCGGTGTCGACCTGCCCGTCGTCGGCCTGCTGTGCCTGGGGCTGGCGTCCGCGGGCCGCGGCGAGGCGGGTCGCGCGGGGCTCGTCCTCGGCCTCGCGGCCGCCCTCAAGTGGACGGCGTGGCCCGCTCTTCCGGTGGCCCTGGCGCTGCTGGTGGCCCTGAACCGCCGGAAGGGCCAGGGGGCGCCCGGTCCCGGAGCACACGCCGCGTTCCGGTGCGGGGCCACGGCCGTGGCGACGGCGGCCCTGCTCGTCCTGCCGGCCGCGCTACGGGACCCCGGGGCCTTCTCCACCCATGTCGTCGCCTTCCCGCTCGGCCTGACCGACACCGTGTCCGCCGCGGCCAGTCCCCTCCCCGGACACCTCCTCGCCGCGCACCTGCCCGGCGGCCGGGCCGTCGCGCTCGCCCTCCTCGCCGTGAGCGCGCTCGGCATGGCCGCGTCCCTGTGCGCGCGGCCACCGGCGAGCGCGTCCGCCGCCGCCCTGCGCCTCGCCCTCGGACTGCTCATGGCCATCGCGTTCATGCCCGCCAGCCGGTTCGGCTACGTCGTATACCCGCTGGTCCTCGCGGCCTGGGCGGCCCACGGCGCACCCGGCCGGACACGAGAGGTCTCCCCGTGACGCCCCCTACCCGTACCCGTAAGCGTCCCCGCACCCTCGTCATCACCAACGACTTCCCGCCGCGCCGCGGAGGGATCGAGACCTTCGTCCACGCCATGACCGGCCGCTTCCCCGCCGAGTCCGTCGTCGTGTACACCTCCGCGGAGCCGGGAGCCGCCGGCCACGACGCGACCCTGCCGTATCCCGTGGTGCGCGACCCGGCCAGGACCCTGCTGCCGACCCCGCGGGCCGCCGCACGCGCGGTGGCGCTCGCCCGTCACCACGGCTGCGACAGCGTGTGGTTCGGGGCCGCGGCACCGCTCGGACTGATGGCGGACCGGCTGCGCCGCGAGGCCGGGGCACGCCGGATCGTCGCCACCACGCACGGCCATGAGGTGTGGTGGGCCCGAACACCCGGCGCCCGCGCACTCCTTCGCCGGATAGGGGACACGACCGACACCGTCACCTACCTCGGCGCGGCCACGCACGCCCCGATCGCCGCCGCGCTCGCACCGGCCGCGGCCCGCCGCATGGTGCGCCTGGTACCGGGCGTCGACAGCGCCGCGTTCGGTGCGCCCGGGCCCGGCTCCGCGGACATCCGCAGGCGGTACGGGCTGGGGGACAGGCCCGTGATCCTCTGCGCGGCCCGGCTCGTCCCCCGCAAGGGCCAGGACATGCTGATCCGCGCGCTGCCGGCGGTACGGCGGGCCGTCCCCGGTGCGACGCTCCTGCTCGTCGGCGACGGCCCCCACGAACGCACCCTGCGGCGGCTTGCCGAGGCCACCGGGACAGCGGACTCCGTCGTCCTGGCGGGCGGCCAGCCCCATGCCGCCATGCCCGGGTTCTTCGCGGCGGCCGACGTCTTCGCGATGCCGTGCCGCACCCGGCGTGCCGGTCTGGAGGTGGAGGGGCTGGGCATCGTCTTCCTGGAGGCGGCCGCGGCGGGACTGCCCGTCCTCGCCGGGGACTCGGGCGGGGCCCCCGACGCCGTACGCGACGGGGAGAACGGCCATCTCGTGGACGGCCGGGACGTGCCCGCGATCGCCGCCCTGCTCGCCGGGCTCCTGAGGGACCGGGGGAGCGCCACGGCCATGGGCGGGCGTGGACGCGCGTGGGTCCGTACGGAATGGGGGTGGGAACGGACGTACGACCGGCTGGCGGCGCTTCTCGGGGCGTGATCCCCTGGACACCAGACCTGGGAAGGGGCAGAGACCATGACGCAGCCGGCCCGCGAGGGCATCGACATCACCCGCGTCGTCGCGGCACCGCGGGACCGGGTCTTCGAAGCCTGGACGGACCCCGAGGACTTCGCCGCCTGGTACGGCGGCGACGCGGACGTACCGCTGGACCGGGTCTCGATGGATGTCACGCCCGGCGGCGAGTGGAGCCTGGTCATCGTGGTGCCCGGAGCGGAGATGCCCTTCCACGGGGTCTACCAGGAGGTGTCCGCCCCCGAGCGGCTCGTGTTCACGCTCAAGGACAGGAGCGCGCCCGCCGACTCCGAGGGCGAGACCGTGACGGTCACCTTCACCGAGAAGAGCCGGAAGTCCACCGAGATGGTCTTCCGGCAGCGGGGCGGCCATCTCACCCCCGAGCAGTACGCCGCGGCCGAGGACGGCTGGGAGGCCTTCTTCGACGCGCTCGACGCCCGGCTCGCCTCCCACTGACCCCGGCGAGCCGGTGTCAGCCCGTCAGGCGGGCGAGCGCACCGGCCGCTTCCTCGACCGTGTCCACGAGTGCGATACGGGACTCCATCGCCCGGTCCGCCGCGAGCGCGCTCAGCAGTGGCCAGGCGGGCAGCTTCTCCGTCCAGTGCGCGCGGTTGACCAGGACCATCGGCGTGGGCGCGGAACGCGACTCGTAGTAGTTGGGCGTCGCGTTGTCGAAGATCTCCTGCACGGTCCCGGCGGCACCCGGAAGGAAGATCACACCGGCGGTCGAGCGGGCCAGCAGCCCGTCCTCGCGCACGGCGTTGGCGAAGTACTTGGCGATGTGGTCGGCAAAGGCGTTCGGCGGCTCGTGGCCGTAGAACCACGTGGGGATCGCCACCGAGGAGCCTCCCTCCGGCCAGCGCTCCCGCACGGTGAAGGCGGCCTTCGCCCAGTCGGTGACCGACGGGCTGAACGAGGGCGCCGAGGTGAGGAGTTCGCAGGCCTTGACCAGCATGGCGTCGGAGTGCGGAGCCGCGTACGCGCCGAGGTTGGCCGCCTCCATGGCGCCGGGGCCGCCGCCCGTCGCCACGGTCAGGCCGCCGCGCGCCAGCTCCCTGCCGAGCGCGGCGGCGCCGAGGTACTCCTGGGAGCCGCGGGCCATCGCGTGGCCGCCCATCACGCCCACCACCCGGGCCCCGACGAGGTGTTCGTCCAGCGCGTCGGAGACGGCGTCGTCGTGCAGCGCCCGCAGCATCGAGGCGAAGACGTCGCCGTTCGCCTTGGTCAGCTGGAACCAGCCGTACGCCCGCGCGTCCGGGGTCGCCGCGTAACCGCCCTCCGCCAGGCCCTCGTACAGGGCGTCCGGGGTGTAGAGCAGACCGCGGTACGGGTCGAAGGGGAGACCGGGCACCGGCGGGAAGACGAAGGCCCCGTCCGCGCGTATCTTCGCCTCGGCGCGGGGCGCCATGCGGCAGCCGAGGAAGACGGCCCCCCGGGTGCCGGTCGCGAGCAGGGCGTCGGCCCGGTCCGTCAGGTCGACGGACTGGATCCGGTGACCGGCCAGGGTCCCGGCGGCGACCGCCTGGTCGAATGCGGCGAGCGTCTCGATCTCGACGCCGGTTGCGTACGTGTACTCGTCCGGGTTCTCCACGCCGCCATGCTACGGACCGTCCCGGCGACCGGGGCCACCCCGTCAGGAACGGCCCGCCCGGCGACGGGGTCACCCGTCACGGACGGACCGTCCCGGCGGTCGTTCACCCCGTCAGAGGAAGCGCGGCCAGCTCCGCGATCGCCCAGGTCAGCGGGGCGAAGACGGCCAGCAGCACCAAGGCCCGCAGGGCCGCGGCGATGCGGAGCGAGGAGGCCGGGGCGCCGAGCCGCAGCAGGGTCCTGGCCGTACGCGCCCTGGCCTGCCTGGCCTCCAGCGCGGTCGTCAGCAGGGTCGCCGTGGTGCAGCCGAGGACGAGTACGGCGCCGAGCGCGGTGAGCGGACCGAAGGGCCGGGGCCCGCCCGTGTAGAGCACGGAGGCCGCGATCACCCCGGACAGCACCGCGCAGACGATGCCCAGCGGGCGGCCGATCCGGCACGCCTCGTCCATCAGGACCCGGCCGGCCAGCAGCCGTACGGCTCCCGGGCGCACCGCCTGGAGCAGCCTGCCGCACAGATAGGTGAGGCCGGGTCCCGCCATGGCCAGGCCGACCGCGGTGAGGGTCCAGCCCGCGAGCACGGCCGCGGGGGTGGAGTCGAACCGGCCGGGCAGCGGGAACGGGTTGCCCGCCGAGCCCCGGCTCGCGTAGGCCTCGACCGCGAGTCCGGCAGCGGTGAGCGCCACTCCCCAGGGCAGCCCCTTCGGCACCGGGGCGGGTGCGAGGTCGTCCTCGTCCGCCTGGGCTTCGGACGGCGCGACCGGCCTGGAGCGCAGCGCGAGCCCGCCGGCGGCGGACGAGGCGAGCGGCACCAGGGCCAGCAGCGTGAGGACGGCGGCGAGGGGCAGCGGGGTGCCCGCGCCCAGGAACTCGGCCGCGCCCCCGTCGAAGGGCAGGCCGGTCAGATCGCCGCGCAGGTGCAGGAAGAAGAGCAGCGCCACCACCGAGCCGAGCGTGGTGGAGACCGCTGTGGAGATCGCCGCCAGCAGGGCGAGACGGGCGGGCCCGAGGCCGGCGGCGAAGAGTCCGGGACGCGGGCGGGTGCTCGGATCCGTACGCGCGACGGCCACCGCGAACTGGACGGTCGCGGCGAGCGGAACGGCGCACCACAGCAGCCGCAGCACGGAACCCGAGGCGTGCGCCGGGTGCCCGGCGGCGTACCCCAGGGTGCACAGGAGCAGGAAGCCCACCCCCGCCGACGCGGCGGCCAGAGCCAGACGCCGCACCAGGACCAGGGGGTGCGAGCCGCGGGTCAGACGGAGAGCGAGCACGCCGAGCGGCCTTCCGTATCGGGCGCGGCGGGCAGGGAGACGGTGGTGACGCGGCGGCCGTCCAGCAGGCTGACCACCCGGTCGGCGAGCGCGGCGACCTCCGCGTCATGGGTGCCGAGCACCAAGGTGATCCCGTGGGACCGGGCCGCGGTGGTGAGGGTGCGCAGGAGCTGTGCGCGCTCGGCGTGGTGCAGCGAGGCGGTCGGTTCGTCCGCGAAGATCACGGACGGCGACGCGGCCAGCGCCCGCGCCACGGAGATCCGCTGGCGCTGCGACTGGAGCAGGGTGTGCGGCCTCTTCTTGGCGAGCGGGCCGATGTCCAGGCGCTCCAGCCACTCGACGGCCGCCTTCTTCGCCGCCCGGTGCGAGACGCCCCGCAGCAGCAGCGGCAGGGCGGCGTTCTCCCAGGTGCTGAGCTCGGGCACGAGCTGCGGTTCCGCCGCGATCCAGCCGAATCTGTCCCGGCGGAGCTGCTCGCGCAGCCGGGGGCCCATGGTGTGCACGGGCACACTGTTGAACCAGACCTCGCCCTGCTGGGGGACCAGCTGGCCGGAGAGGCAGTGCAGCAGTGTCGTCTTGCCGCTGCCCCTGGGGCCGGCCACGGCGAGGATCTCGCCGTCGCGGACCCCGAGGGAGACGCCGCCGAGCCCCGGCGATCCGTTGTGGGAGTGGTGCAGGGAACGTGCCCAGATCACATCGTTGTCGGGCGGGGCCACCATGGCGTACACCTCGGTTCGGATCAGTTCTCCTGTCCCCCGTTCGGGGGACGAATACAACGAAAGAAAGGCCGATCGGTCACTCGGCACGCTAGGCAGCCGGACCGGGGTGTCGGGACAGTACGCGGCCCGGATACCCCCGTTCTCACTCGATCGGGTGTATCCGGGCCGCGTATGCCCTATGAAATGACTACCGGAGTCGCCTGTCGGCGGCAGCCGGTGGTGCCGGTCAGAGCTTCGCCCAGGCCTCCGTCAGGACACCGCGCAGAATGCCCTCGATCTCGTCGAACGTCGACTGGTCCGAGATCAGCGGGGGCGCGAGCTGGACGACCGGGTCGCCTCGGTCGTCGGCCCGGCAGTAGAGGCCGTTCTCGTACAGCGCCTTGGAGAGGAAGCCGTACAGGACGCGCTCGGTCTCCTCGTCGGTGAACGTCTCCTTGGTGGCCTTGTCCTTCACCAGCTCGATGCCGTAGAAGAAACCGTTGCCGCGGACGTCGCCGACGATCGGCAGGTCGTGCAGCTTCTGCAGCGTCGTCAGGAACGCGTTCTCGTTGTCCAGGACGTGCTGGTTGAGGCCCTCGCGCTCGAAGATGTCGAGGTTGGCGAGAGCGACCGCAGCGGAGACCGGGTGGCCGCCGAAGGTGTAGCCGTGCAGGAAGGTGTTGTCGCCCTCGTAGAACGGCTCGGCCAGCCGGTCGGAGATGATGCAGGCGCCGATGGGGGAGTAGCCCGAGGTCATGCCCTTGGCGCAGGTGATCATGTCCGGTACGTAGCCGAACTTGTCGCAGGCGAACATCGTGCCGAGACGGCCGAACGCGCAGATGACCTCGTCGGAGACGAGCAGCACGTCGTACCGGTCGCAGATCTCACGCACCCGCTGGAAGTAGCCGGGCGGGGGCGGGAAGCAGCCGCCGGCGTTCTGCACGGGCTCCAGGAAGACCGCGGCGACGGTGTCCGGGCCCTCGAAGAGGATCTGCTGCTCGATCTGGTCGGCGGCCCAGCGGCCGAAGGCCTCCGGGTCGTCGCCGAAGAGCGGGGCGCGGTAGATGTTGGTGTTCGGCACCTTGTGCGCGCCGGGGACCAGCGGCTCGAAGGGCGCCTTCAGCGCGGGCAGGCCGGTGATCGACAGGGCGCCCTGCGGGGTGCCGTGATAGGCGACCGCGCGCGAGATGACCTTGTACTTGGTCGGCTTGCCCTTGAGCTTGAAGTACTGCTTGGCCAGCTTCCAGGCCGTCTCCACGGCCTCGCCGCCGCCGGTGGTGAAGAAGACCTTGTTCAGGTCGCCCGGGGCGTGGCCGGCGAGGCGCTCGGCGAGCTCGACGGCCTTCGGGTGCGCGTAGGACCACACCGGGAAGAAGGCCAGCTCCTGCGCCTGCTTGTACGCGGTCTCGGCGAGCTCGTGGCGGCCGTGTCCGGCGTTGACGACGAACAGGCCGGAGAGGCCGTCGAGGTAGCGCTTGCCCTTGTCGTCGTAGATGTAGGTGCCCTCGCCACGCACGATGGTGGGAACGGGCGCGTTCTCGTAGTCCGACATGCGGGTGAAGTGCATCCACAGGTGGTCGTACGCGGTTCGGCTGAGGTCCTTGCTCACGGCTATCGGGTTCCCCACATGTAGGTCTGCTTCTTGAGCTTGAGGTAGACGAAGCTCTCGGTGGAGCGCACGCCGGGTATCGC
Source organism: Streptomyces silvae (assembly GCF_016745505.1). Classification (GTDB taxonomy): domain Bacteria; phylum Actinomycetota; class Actinomycetes; order Streptomycetales; family Streptomycetaceae; genus Streptomyces; species Streptomyces silvae. The sequence goes on from NZ_JAERUC010000038.1 coordinate 26,926, forward strand.
CCGGATGCGTTTGTTGATCGTCTCCAGCAGGTGGTCGTCGTCCTCGCAGACGATCTCCACCATGAGGTCGAAGGAGCCCGCGGTCATCACCACGTACTCGCACTCGGCCATGGCCGACAGGGCCTCGGCCACGGGGTCGAGGTCGCCCTCGACGTTGATGCCGACCATGGCCTGCCGCCGCAGCCCCACGGTGAGCGGGTCCGTGACGGCGACGATCTGCATGACGCCCTGGTCGAGCAGCTTCTGCACGCGCTGGCGTACGGCGGCTTCGGACAGGCCCACGGCCTTGCCGATCGCGGCGTACGGCCGGCGTCCGTCCTCCTGGAGCTGCTCGATGATTGCGAGGGAGACGGCATCGACCGCTGGTGACGATCCGTTCCCGGTCCTGGAGTCTGCGCTGCGACTGGCCACAGCTCCACTCTGCACCGCGCCTCCTCCGTCTGGCAACCCCGAATCGATGAAATTCGTTGTCTGGGAGCCTGGATCTCACTGAATCCGAAGTTCGCGGCGGGTGGGTATGTCGAAAGCGTCACCCAACGGTCTAGTCTGGAAGTCTCACCCATCGGACAGCCGACAGGAGGGGTGGTTGTGACCACCGAGGTGCGCCGTCTGCGCAACTACATCAACGGAGAGTTCCGGGACGCCGCGGACGGGCGGACCATCGATGTGGTCAACCCGGTGACGGAAGAGGTCTACGCGACCTCGCCGCTCTCCGGAGGGGCCGACGTCGATGCCGCCATGGAGGCCGCGGCCGCGGCCTTCCCCGCCTGGCGTGACGTGACGCCCGCCGAGCGCCAGAAGGCACTGCTCAAGATCGCGGACGCGTTCGAGGAGCGGGCCGAGGACCTGATCGCGGCGGAGTCCGAGAACACCGGCAAGCCGCTGGAGCTCACCCGTACCGAAGAGATCCCGCCGATGGTGGACCAGATCCGCTTTTTCGCGGGCGCCGCCCGGCTGCTGGAGGGCCGGTCGGCCGGCGAGTACATGGAGGGCCTCACCTCCATCGTCCGGCGCGAGCCGGTGGGCGTCTGCGCCCAGGTCGCGCCGTGGAACTACCCGATGATGATGGCCGCCTGGAAGTTCGCCCCGGCCCTCGCCGCGGGCAACACCGTCGTGATCAAGCCGTCCGACACCACTCCGGCGTCGACCGTGCTGATCGCCGAGATCATCGGGCAGATCCTGCCCAAGGGCGTCTTCAACGTCATCTGCGGCGACCGGGAGACCGGCCGCGCGATGGTCGAGCACCCGACCCCGGCGATGGCCTCCA
>NZ_JAERUC010000039.1 GCF_016745505.1 Streptomyces silvae
ACACGGAAGAGGTCACTGGTTCAATCCCAGTATCGCGCACCATCCGGAACCCCCGGTCGTCTCGACGACCGGGGGTTCTGTCGTGGGCGGGGTCAGCCGGTGAAGAGCTGGGTGGCCTTGCGGACGAGCTCGTACAGCCCGTAGCCGAACGGCACGGCGACCCAGAGCCAGACGAACACCATGAGCGGTTTACGACTGCTGGTGGACACGGGGGCTCCCTTCCGGTGCCTCGTGGAAGCGTGCGTGGACGGGGCGGATGCACTCGTTGGCGACGAAGCCGACGATCAGCAGCCCGATCATGATCGTCAGGGAGGTCCCGTAGAGGTCGGGGCCGCTGTGCCCGGCCCGCTCCCCCGCGTCCGCGACCCGGTTGACGATCAGCGGGCCGAGGACGCCGGCGGTGGACCAGGCGGTGAGCAGCCGTCCGTGGATGGCTCCCACCTGGTACGTGCCGAAGAGGTCCTTCAGATAGGCGGGCGCGGTCGCGAACCCGCCGCCGTAGAAGGAGAGGATCACCAGCGCGCAGCAGATGAACAGCGGCTTGGAGTCGTCGCCGAGCTGGGCGATGACCACGTACATCAGGGCGCCGACGCCGAGGTAGATCCGGTACATGTTCTTACGGCCGATGAGGTCCGAGGTGGAGGACCACAGGAGGCGTCCGCCCATGTTGGCCAGCGAGAGCAGGGCGACGAAGCCCGCCGCCGCGGAGACCGAGACGGGGGTGGCCGTGTTCGCGAAGAAGTCCTGGATCATGGGGACGGCCTTCTCCAGGATGCCGATGCCCGCGGTGACGTTCATGCACAGGACCACCCAGAGGCACCAGAACTGCGGGGTGCGCAGGGCGTTGCGGGCGGAGACCTGGGCGTTGGTGACGAGCCTGCGGGTCTCCTGCTTCGGTTCCCAGCCGTCGGGGAGCCAGCCCTCCGGGGGCACCCGCACGAGGAAGACGCCGAGCGCCATGAAGGCGGCGTAGACGACTCCGTGGACGAGGAAGGCCGTGGCGATGCCGGAGCGGTCCGTACCGAAGCTCTCCAGCATCCCGGTGGACCAGGGCGAGGCGATGAGGGCGCCGCCGCCGAAGCCCATGATGGCGATGCCGGTCGCCATGCCGGGGCGGTCGGGGAACCACTTGATGAGGGTGGAGACCGGGGAGATGTAGCCGATGCCGAGGCCTATGCCGCCGATGAAGCCGTAGCCGAGCACGACGAGCCAGTACTGGCCGGTGGAGGCGCCGAGCGCGGCGACGAGGAAGCCGGAGGAGAAGCAGACCAGGGAGACGAACATCGCCCAGCGGGGGCCGTTGCGTTCGACGAGGGTGCCGCCGAACGCGGCGGAGAGGCCGAGCATGACGATGCCCAGCTGGAACGGGAGAGCACTGGCGGTACCCGAGAGGTCGAGGGCGGATTCGAGCGGAGGCTTGAACACGCTCCAGGCGTAGGCCTGTCCGATGGAGAGATGCACGGCGAGCGCGGCGGGCGGCACGAGCCAGCGGCTCCACCCCGGGGGCGCGACAGTTCGGGACCTGTCGAGGAAGTTCATGGACCCGCACTTTAGGCATCAGCCATGGCCATGACTAGATCATGAACGGAACTCCGTCGACCGTATGCAATGCGGGCCCGGACGCCGGGTCCGGACCCGCCCTGCGGCACCACCCGCCCAGGAGGGTGGGGTCAGGAGCTGAACAGCATCCGGCCGAAGCTCTTCTGACGGTGGTGGCCGCCGTAGTGACCGCCCTGGTGCGGTGCTCCCCAGGCGGGGGCCTGCGCGGCGGGGTAGGCCTGCGGGGCGGGCGCCGCGGGGTAGGCCTGCGGGGCGGGAGGGGCGGGCGGTGCCTGCTGGGCCCACTGCGACTCCAGGCGGGTCAGGGACTCCAGCTCGCCGTAGTCGAGGAAGATCCCCCGGCAGCCGCTGCACTGCTCGATCTGGACACCGTTGCGGTTGTACGTGTGCATCTGGGCATGGCACTTGGGACACTGGATCATCGGGTCGGCTCCTCAGGTCGTGACGACGTCGCCGGAATGCATGCCCGGCGGCGAACGCTTCACCCTACGACGCGTGTTCGGGCGCCAACTCGGGCGGGAGGGAAGCGATGCGGACACATGCGTCGATCATCAACTGTTCCACCTCATCCGGACTGCGGTCCTCCGCCGTGGACTTGGCGAGGGCGAGGGCCGCGGTCTGCACCGTGAGCGCTCGCGCGGCGACGTCCAGCTCGGGCCACGGGTCCCCTTCGGGCCGCACGGCCGGGCCGCCGGCCGCCCGGTAGGTGTCCAGGAAGCGCAGCCAGATCGCGGGCGGCAGGAGCCCGGCCGCGTACCAGGCTGCGGGCCGCGCCAGGTCCCAGGCGGGATCGCCCAGGCCCGTGTCGTCGATGTCGATCAGCAGCCAGGGGCCGTGCTCGGCGGGATGCCGTACGAGCTGGCCGAGGTGCAGGTCGCCGTGGCAGAGGAAGCCGTCCCGGGGTCCGGGCACCGGGTGTTCGGCACGGGCCCAGCCGGGGAGCCCGCGCCAGGCGGCCAGCACCGGGCCGGTGGCCGGGTCGCCGGGGCGGGCCGCGCACATCCGTGCCACGGCCCGGGCGGCCTTGACCGGGCCGCGCATGGGCGGGAGCGGGTGGGGCGGCGGGGTGCGGTGCAGCCGGGCCAGCAGGGCGGCGGCGTCCTCCCAGGGGGCGGCGCCGGGGTCCGTGGGGTCGACGGGTGCGCCGTACGGCCAGAGGCTGACGGTGCGGCCCTCGGCGGTGCCGGGCGGTCCGGCCGGGGCGGGGAGCGGCGGGAGCAGGATGCCCGCCAGCCGGGGTGAGGCGGCCAGGGACAGGCGGGCGGTGAGGGCGGGCACCTCCGAGTCGGCGGCGTGCGCCTTGGCGACGACCCGGCCGCTGCGGACCACGGTCCCGTCGGGCCGGTCGGCGAGCACCTCGGGCGCGGGGCAGGCGCACGCAGTCGGGCCGGCGTGCGCGCTGCCGTGCGCGAGCTCGCCCAGCGCGCGTACGACGGGGGTGGTGGTCATCGGATCGGCTCCCGCGGGGGTGGTCGGCCGGCCCGCGGCCGGTCCCGGCGGCGATCGTACGTGGCGGTGCGCAGTCGTACGCGGCTGTGCGGGGCCGTACGCGGCGAAAAGGGTCCGGACAGCGCGATGTCCGGCCAGCTCCCCAGCTGGCCGGACAAACGCTGCCGTCCGCCGCACCCCCGTCCCCACGGGGCTGTTGGCCGGATGTCCCGGTCCGGACCGCTCTTCCGGACCCGGGGCGCCGCTCAGCGCCCCAGCATCACGCCCACGGACGACGCCTGTGTGACCACTGCGTCCCAGCCGCCGAAGACGACGACCAGCAGGGCCGCCAGGGGAAGGACCATGGCGGTCGCCACCAGCGGGTGGCGCGTGCCGGACGGGCGTACGCCGAACGCGGTGTAGGCCCTGCGTCCCTGCGTGCGGATGATCGTCCGCGTGGCCGTGTCCGCCATGGTTCCTCTCCTGACCTGTTCCGGAGCGGCGGGCGTCTGGCCTCGGGGGACGAGTTCCACGCCCGCCGCTTGACTCCAACATTAGGGAGGCGGGGGCCGCACGGCGTCATGCCCGCGTACCGAATGCCGGGCCTCCCGGAGGATGAGCCGGGAGGCCTCGGTGTACTCCCCTGGGTGGAGATCAGGCGCCGGACCTTGGGGTCATCCCCGAGGGGATGCTCAGAGGCGTCCTCCCGGGGGACCGGCTGTTCGACCGGGGCGGGCACCCTGGTCGCCATGGAGGAGCCAGGCGGCACGGACACCGATCCGACGGGGGCACCGCCCATGTCTTCAAGGCCATGGGGAGGGTGACTTCACTCACTTCCACCACCCCCCGGCGGTCCGCTGTCTCCACCCGGCGGCCCGCCCTGGAGGCCACCGCTTCGTACGTCCTGGTCGTGTCGCCCGCGTCCACGGCTGTTTCCGCACGATCACCCTTTTTGGATCCAATCTCCCTTGTGCGGCGGTCCTTTGAGATCTCGCACGGGCCGGGGAGCCTGGATCGCCGGCTCCCTGACCCCACCTCAATTCTCGCACCGGGCACTGACAATCGATGGGCCGGCGAGGGCGCGGCCTCTGAGCGCGCCGCGCCACGGGTACGTAAGCTGTGCCTCGTCAGGCGGACCGGCAGCGGGGATGGGCAGACGATGGCGATGATGCGGCTCCGGCGCGAGGACCCGCGTGTCGTCGGCTCGTTCAGGCTGCACCGGCGGCTCGGGGCGGGCGGCATGGGAGTCGTCTATCTGGGTTCCGACCGCAGGGGCCAGCGGGTGGCGCTCAAGGTGATCCGGCCGGACCTGGCGGAGGACCAGGAGTTCCGCTCGCGTTTCGCGCGCGAGGTGTCCGCCGCCCGGAGGATCCGCGGCGGGTGTACGGCGCGGCTGGTGGCCGCCGATCTGGAGGCGGACCGCCCGTGGTTCGCCACGCAGTACGTGCCGGGTCCCTCGCTGCACGACAAGGTCGTCGAGGAGGGCCCGCTGTCGGCCGCCGAGGTGGCCTCGATCGGGGCGGCGCTCTCGGAGGGCCTGGTGGCGGTGCACGAGGCCGGTGTCGTCCACCGCGACCTGAAGCCGTCCAACATCCTCCTCTCCCCCAAGGGCCCCCGGATCATCGACTTCGGCATCGCCTGGGCGACGGGGGCCAGCACGCTCACCCATGTCGGTACGGCCGTCGGCTCGCCCGGCTTCCTGGCGCCCGAACAGGTGCGCGGTGCAGCCGTGACGCCCGCGACGGACGTGTTCTCGCTGGGCGCCACCCTTGCCTACGCGGCCATGGCGGACTCACCCTTCGGGCACGGCAGTTCCGAGGTGATGCTCTACCGCGTGGTCCACGAGGAGCCGCATCTGTTCGATGTGCACGATGCGCTGGCCCCGCTCGTCCGGGCCTGTCTGGCGAAGGACCCGGAGGAGCGGCCGAGCACCCTCCAGCTCTCCATGCGGCTCAAGGAGATCGCCGCGCGTGAGGCGCAGGGACTCCAGGAGCGCAGGCCGCCGGCGCAGCGGGGCGCGCAGGAGCTGGACCGGCCGACCGGGCGGCTGGAGGGTCCGTACACCGAGCAGTCGACCCGGCGTACGGCCGGAGGCGGGCCCGCTCAGGAGTCGCGCGCCCCGGGTGGGCGGCGTCCCTCGTCGTCGCGCCAGGCGTCTCCTCGCACGGGTGGCTCGCAGGCCAGGGTGGCGCGGGGCGGTCCGCGCTCCGGGCAGCAGCCGCACGGCCCGAAGGGCACCAACGGCAGGCAGGCCTCGCGCCCCGGCGTACGGACGACCTCGGCGGGGAAGGGCGGGAGGCGGCCGGCCAATCCACGGCTGCTGCGTCAGCGGCTCGTCGTCTTCGTCGTGGTGACGCTGCTGGTCGCCCTCGGCATCGCGGCGGCCCAGGGCTGCCAGGGCCCGGCGCGCGGGCTGGGCGGCACGCCGTCACAGACGTACGACGGGGCCGCCGTCCACCCGGGGCAGGCGGACGCGGCGCGGGGTCGGACGGCCCGGGTCGGATAGGCCGGACGGCCCGGATCGCGTGGTCGGGAGCAGAAGGCCCGGGGCGTGTGGTCGGGTCGGACGGCCCGGATCGCGTGGTCGGGGGCAGAAGGCCCGGATCGCGTGGTCGGGTCAGAGGGCCCGGGTCGCGTAGAAGGCGACCGCCGAGGCCGCGGCGACGTTGAGCGAGTCGACCCCGGCGTCCATCGGGATGCGTACATGGGTGTCGGCTGCGGCGAGCGCCCCTGGGGTGAGCCCGTCGCCCTCCGTGCCGAAGACGAGCGCCAGCTTCTCGTACCGCCGTGCGACGAGTTCGTCCAGGGTGATCGAGGTGTCGCTGAGGCAGAGCGCGGCGGTGGTGAAGCCCGCCTCGCGGAGCAGTCCGGTGTCCTCGGGCCAGGACGTCAGTCGGGTCCAGGGGACGTGGAAGACGGATCCCATGGAGACCTTGACCGCCCGCCGGTAGAGCGGGTCGGCGCAGCGCGGGGTGAGCAGGACGGCGTCGACGCCGAGTGCGGCGGCGTTGCGGAAGGCCGCTCCGAGGTTGGCGTGGTCGACGATGTCCTCGAACACGGCGACCCGCCGTACGTCCCCGTGGTCCGGGGAGAGCAGTGCGCCGGCTCCGGGGAGCGGCTTGCGCTGCATGGAGGCCAGGGCCCCGCGGTGCACGTGGTAGCCGGTGACGCGTTCGGCGAGGGCCGGGGTGACCGCGTAGACCGGTGCGGTGGCCTCCTCGATCACGTCGCGCATGACGTCGACCCACTTGGCGGAGAGCAGCATGGACCGCATCTCGTACCCGGCGTTCCGGGCGCGTCGGATGACCTTCTCGCCCTCGGCGATGAAGAGTCCCTCGGCGGGTTCGCGCCGGCGCCGGAGTTCGACGTCGGTCAGGCCGGTGTAGTCGCCCAGCCGGGGGTCGTCCGGGTCGTCGACGGTGATGAGTTCAGCCACGGGTGCTACTGCCTTGTCGGGGTGAGGTCTGCGGCCCGGCGGGGGGCGCGGGGTTCCGCCGGGCGGTGTGCGGGGGCGTGGGCCGGGTGCCGGCCGTCAGCCTTCGAGCGGGCCGGCCGGGTCCGTGCCGACGGCGACGACGTCGCCGATGACGATGACCGCCGGGGGGCGTACCTCTTCCGCGACGACGCGCTCCCCGACGTTCCCGAGGGTCGCGTCGACCCTGCGCTGGGCCGCCGTGGTGCCCTCCTGGACCAGGGCCACCGGGGTGTCCGGGGACTTGCCGTGGGCGATGAGCGCCTGGGCGATGGCGCCGATCTTGTCGACGGCCATCAGGAGGACGAGGGTGCCGCGGAGCTGTGCGAGGGCCGCCCAGTCGACGAGGGAGCGCGGGTCGTCGGGTGCCACATGGCCGCTGACCACGGTGAACTCGTGCGCGACGCCGCGGTGGGTGACGGGGATCCCGGCCGCGCCCGGCACGGAGATCGAGCTGGAGATGCCGGGGACGACCGTGCAGGCGATGCCCTCGGCGGCCAGCGCCTGGGCCTCCTCCATGCCGCGGCCGAAGACGAACGGGTCGCCGCCCTTGAGGCGGACCACGGACCTGCCGGCCTTGGCGTGGTCGATGAGCGCCTGGTTGATCGCCTCCTGCGCCATGAACCGGCCGTACGGGATCTTCGCCGCGTCGATCACCTCGACGTGCGGCGGGAGCTCGTCGAGCAGGTCGCGGGGGCCGAGCCGGTCGGCGATGACCACGTCGGCCTCGGCCAGGAGGCGCCGGCCGCGGACCGTGATCAGGTCGGGGTCGCCGGGGCCGCCGCCCACCAGGGCGACGCCGGGGGCGCGGGTGCGGTGGTGCGGGGCGGCGAGGGTGCCGTCGCGCAGGCCCTCCACGATCGCGTCGCGGACGGCGGCGGAGTGCCGGGGGTCGCGGCCCTGCGAGGTGGTGGTGAGGACGGCGACGGTGATGCCCTCGCTGCGGCCGGTGGCCGGCGTCCAGGCGGTGGCCGCCTCCGCGTCGTCGCTCCGGACGCACCAGGTGCGGGTGCGCTCGGCCTCGGCGGACGCGGCGTCGTTGGCGGCGGCGTCGGACGACGCGACGAGGGCGTACCAGGTGTCGGCGAGGTCGCCGTCCTGGTACCTGCGGCGCTCCCAGCGGATCTCGCCGGTGTCGGCCATCGCCTCGACGGAGGCGGTCGCGGACGGGGAGATCAGGGTGATGTCGGCTCCGGCCGCGATGAGGGCGGGCAGCCGCCGCTGTGCGACCTGGCCACCGCCGACGACGACGACGCGGCGCCCGTTCAGGCGCAGTCCGACGGGGTAGGCGGGGTGATCGTCATACTCGGCCATGGTCGTGCGTGCTCCTCGTGCGATGCGGAGTGCTGCGGCCGCTGCGGCGGTGGAGCGGCTGTGACGTGATGGGGGCGGTGGGGCGGGGTTCACGATACGGGGTGGGGCGGGAGCCGGGGCGGGGCGCCCGCGGCGGTCCCGCTCGCCTCCCCGCCCCACCCCGTGACCGGGTTCCCGCCCCGGCCCCGCGCCTCGAACGCCGGCGAGGCCGGGAGGGATGCCTCGGGCTACTTCTCCGTGACACCCGCGGCGTCGAACGTCGCCACCTCGTGCATCGCGCGGGCGGCGCTCTGCACGATGGGCAGCGCCAGCAGGGCGCCCGTGCCCTCGCCGAGGCGGAGGTCGAGGTCGACCAGGGGGCGCAGGCCCAGCTTGTTGAGCGCGGCGACATGGCCGGGCTCCGCGCTGCGGTGGCCAGCGATGCACGCGGCGAGCGCCTCGGGGGCGATCGCGCGGGCGACGAGCGCCGCCGCACCGGCACTCACGCCGTCCAGGATCACCGGCGTACGGAGCGACGCGCCGCCCAGCAGGAAGCCCGCCATCGCGGCGTGCTCCAGGCCGCCGACCGCGGCCAGGACCCCGATCGGGTCGGTCGGGTCGGGCTGGTGCAGGTCCAGGGCCCGGCGTACGACATCGACCTTGCGGGCGTGCATCTCGTCGTTGATCCCGGTGCCGCGGCCGGTCACCTCCGCGGGGTCCATGCCGGTGTAGACACAGATCAGGGCGGCCGACGCGGTGGTGTTGGCGATGCCCATCTCACCGGTGAGCAGGCCCTTGTTGCCGGCCGCGACCAGGTCGCGGGCGGTCTCGATGCCCACCTCGATCGCCGCGAGCACCTCTTCGCGGGTGAGGGCGGGACCGGTGGTGAAGTCGGCCGTCCCGGGACGGACCTTCCGGGGCAGCAGGCCGGGGGTCGGCGGCAGTTCGCACGCCACACCGACGTCGACGACGCAGACCTCGGCGCCGACCTGGGCGGCGAAGGCGTTGCAGACGGCGCCGCCACCGAGGAAGTTGGCGACCATCTGGCCGGTGACCTCCTGCGGCCACGCGGTGACGCCCTGGGCGTGGACGCCGTGGTCACCGGCGAAGATCGCGACGGCGGCGGGCTCCGGGACGGGCGGCGGGCAGAGCCGGGAGAGCCCGGAGAGCTGGGCGGAGATGATCTCCAGCATGCCGAGCGCGCCGGCGGGCTTCGTCATCCGCTTCTGGCGCTCCCACGCCTCGCCGAGCGCCTTGGCGTCCAGCGGGCGGATGCCGGCGATGGTCTCCTGGAGGAGGTTGTGCGGCTCCTCGCCGGGCAGGGCGCGGCGGCCGTACGTCTCCTCGTGGACGACCCAGGACAGCGGGCGGCGCTTGGACCAGCCCGCCTGCATCAGCTCGGGCTCCTCGGGGAACTCGTCGACGTATCCGACGCAGAGGTAGGCGACGACTTCGAGGTGGTCGGGCAGGCCGAGTGCGCGGACCATCTCCCGCTCGTCGAAGAAGCTGACCCAGCCGACGCCGAGGCCCTCGGCGCGGGCGGCGAGCCACAGGTTCTCGACGGCGAGCGCCGAGGAGTACGGGGCCATCTGCGGCTGGGTGTGCCGCCCCAGGGTGTGGCGGCCGCCGCGGGTCGGGTCGGCGGTGACCACGATGTTCACGGGGGTGTCGAGGATGGCCTCGATCTTCAGTTCCTTGAACTGCTTGGCCCGGGCCTTCGGGAGCGACTTGGCGTAGGCCTCGCGCTGGCGCTGCGCCAGTTCGTGCATGGAGCGGCGGGTCTCCGCGGAGCGGATGACGACGAAGTCCCAGGGCTGGGAGTGGCCGACGCTGGGCGCGGTGTGGGCGGCCTCCAGGACGCGGAGGAGGACCTCGTGCGGGATGGGGTCGCTGCGGAAGCCGTTGCGGATGTCGCGCCGTTCACGCATGACGCGCAGGACGGCCTCGCGCTCGGCGTCCTCGTAGCCGGGGGCGGGCGGGGAGGCGGGGGCCTCCTCGGCGGCCTCGTCACCTTCTGCGGCCTCGGGCTGTACCGGGGCGGCTTCGGCGGCCTCGGGCTGCTCCGTCGCCTCGACGGGCAGGGCCTCCCGGGGGGCCTCCTCGGCGGAGTGCGGGGGCTCGGCCTCCGGGGTCTCGATGATCTCGGGCCCGGTGCCGGGCTCGAGGTCGGCCTGGGCCTCGGCTTCGGGCTCCGTGAGGATCTGGGGTCCGGCCTGCGGTACGACGAGGAGCTCGGGCGCCGGCTCGGGCACCGCGACGGGCTCGGGCAGAATCTCGGGCTGCTGGACGGCCACCGGCTCCGGCGCCTCCAGGACCTCGGGCGCCACAGACGCCTCGGGCGCCACGGCCTCCGGAGCGGGCTCGGGGGTCTGCTCGGGCTCGGCGGCGGGGGCGGTCGCTCCAGCGACGGGTGCCTCGGCCACGGGCGCCTCGGCGACGGGGGCCGGGGCGAGGTGGGGAGCCGTGGGTACGGATCCCTCCACGGGGACGAACTGTCCGGCCGGCTCGGCCGGGGCGGCCTCGACGGGCGGCACGACGGCTGCCTCGGCGGGGGCGCCGGCCTGGACGGGCGCGGGAGCCTCGGCCACGGCGTCGGCGGGACGCGCCTCGGCCGCCTCCGGCTCCGGCTCGACGGAGGCCTCCGGCTCGACGGATGCCTCCGGCGCCACGGGGGCTTCCGGCGCCACGGCTGCCGCGGGCTCCGGCTCCGGAGCGACCGTTTCTGCGGGTGCGACGGGCGGAGCGGTTGCGACGTCCGGGGCGGGTGCGGCGTCCGGGGCAGGTGCGGCGGGTGCCGCCGCCTGGACGGGTGCGGCTGCCTCGACGGGTTCGGCGAGCTCCGCGGGCGCCACCTGCGCGGCGGGCGCCTCGGCCTCCACCACCGGCTCGGGAGCAGTCGCGGGCTGGACTTCCGCCACCGGCTCGGGCTCCGTCACCGTGGCGGCCTCCACCGGCTCGGGCACGGCAGCAGGCTCGGTCACTGCAGCGGGCTCAGGAGCGGCAGCGGGCTCAGGCGCAGCCGCCGGCTCAGGTGCCGGCTCAGGTGCCGCGACCGGTTCCGGTGCGCCCCACGCGGACGCACCCTGGGGCGGGATCTCCCCCAGCTGCGGGCCCGGCAGCAGGGTCGCGTCGGCGGCCGGGGCCTCGAAGTACTCGGGTCCCACCGTCGGCGGACCCGCGTGCCGTACGGGCATCGGGTTCTGCGGGCCGGCCGGCCCCCGGTCCGCGAGCGAGCGGACCACTCCGCCGGTCGGCGTACCCCCGTAGGTGGGCGCCTCGGTGGACGCGGGGCCCCGGTGCAGCGGGCGCCGGGCGGGCGCGGCGGCCGCCGGCACCTGCACCGGCGCGTGGGCCGGGAACTGCTCGGCCTGGGCGGCCGGAGCATCGCTCCACGCGCCCTGTGAGGCGGGCATCAGAAGGAGGTCGTCGTCCTCGGGTGTGTGCTCGGAGGGGTCGAGGTAGGTGTAGGCGTCCTGGGCGGGGATGCCCGGCTGCTCCACCATGCCTGCGTTCTCCGGCAGTCCCTCGCCCGGGATCTGGCCGGTGTCAGTCATGCGTACCCCTCGCCCATCGTCAGTGCTCCTTCGCCCTTCGCCCGGGATGCCCGAACCACGGCACGCCGGTGCTCGTCAACAAGAACGAGCGGGCTCCCCGCGCGGCACGAAACGCGCGCGGAGGTATACATTCTCGCGGCCGTTCGCCGCCGCGACAGACAGTTCTGCCTCGGCTCGATGTGGACTGCGCCACGTTGCGCGTCCCCCGGTTACGCCGTACCACATCGCGGACCAAAACGGTCCACTTTTCCGGACATTGACGAACGAACCGTCGAACAGCCGGGCGCGGTACAACAATCGGTCAGCCTACCTCGCGCTCCCCCGAGAACACTTCAGGGGGCGAGATCGGACCGCACCGCGGAGAGCAGGAACACGACGGACCGTTCGCGTTCCGCCCAGGCCGAGGTGTCCAGTTCGACGGACTGGAGCAGCGAGCACGCGACGGTGTAGCCGTTCTCCGAGAGCGCCGCGCCCAGTGCCTCCGCCTCGTCCCGGTTCGAGGCGTGGGTGACGATACGTTCCGGCCGCCGGTCGGCGACGGCCGTCACCACGGGTGCCCCGCCGCCCCCGATCCGTACGACGTCGGGTTCGGGCAGGCGCTCCAGCACGTGCGGGGCCTCGCCCCTGACGACCTGGACGCCCACCCGGAAGGCGCGGGCGGCGGCGGACGTACGCGCGCAGGCGTCGGGGTCGCGGTCCACGGCGAGCACCGCCGCGCCGAAGCGGGCCGCCTCCACGGCGAGGGCGCCGCTGCCGGAGCCGATGTCCCAGACCAGGTCGCCGGTGCGCGGGCCCAGGCGGGCGAGCTGGGCGGCGCGCAGTCCGGGGAACTCCCCTTCGCCGGTCTCCCCCGCGCCGCCGTACGAGGCCGGGGGCAGCGCCCAGCCCCGGACGTCCTCGGTGCGCCGGCCGGCGATCCAGGGGCCGGTGGTGGTGGTCTCGGGCCCGCCGCCGATGACGATGACGACGTTGGGGTCGCGCCAGGTGTGATCGGCGGTCTTGTCCGAGGTGAGGACGGTGACCCGCTCGCGTACGGTGCCGAGTTCCTCGCAGATCACGAAGGTGCGGTGGACCCCTTCGAGCAGCAGGGCGAGCTCGGCGGGGCCTGCGCCGGGGGACGTCAGGACGGCCACCTTGTGGTGGGCCCGGATGACGTTGACCGCGCGGCGCAGGGTGCGCGGGTGGGCGACGACGATCTGCGCGTCGTCCCAGGGCATCCCGGCGCGGGCGAAGGCGGTGGCGACGGAGGAGACGGCGGGGACGACCTCGACCTCCAGCCCGTGCTCCGGCTTGCGCAGGGTGCGTACGACGCCGAAGAAGCCGGGGTCGCCGTCGGCGAGGACCACGGCGCTCCCCCGGTGGCCGGCGATCCTGCGGGCGGCCAGGTCCACGCTGCCGAGGCGGATCCGCTCGGCGCGCTCGGGGACCTCGGGGAGATCGAGGTGGTGGCCGGCTCCGGCGACGAGGGTAGCGGCCGAGAGCGCTGCGGTGGCAGCGCCGGTCAGTGGGGAGCCGTCCCAGCCGATCACCGTGACCCGGTCGGCCATCGTCGTCAGTCTCCAGGGTGTGAGCAGGCGGGGCGCTCCGCCGGACGGGCGGAGCAAGGGTGAGCGTATCCGGTCCGTACCCGCGCTCTGCCGGGGGCTCCCGGCACCCGGGAGGGAGGTCAGTTCCAGTCGTTGTACGTGCCGTAGCCGCCCGCGTCGGCCAGCTGCTCGGCGACGCCCTCCAGGTCCTCGGGCAGGAGCCCCCACACGATGAGGTCGGTCCTGATGTCGGTCCAGCCGCCGTCCTCGGTGGCGGTCCTGGCTATGCGGGCGTTGCGCAGGACTCCCTCGCTGATGCAGCCCAGCTTCTGGGCGACCTGCTGGGAGGCGGTGTTGCCCGCGGGGGTGCGCAGCTCGATGCGTTCGAAGCCCTGGTCGCGGAAGAGCCATTCGGCGAGGGCGAGCACGGACTCGGTGGCGTATCCCTCGCCGCGCGCCCAGGGGGCGGTGATGTAGCGGACCTCGGTGGCCAGGGTGCGCCGGTCGGTGTTGAGGAGCCGTACGGAGCCGACGAGGCGCTGGGTGAGGAACTCGGTGACGGCGAAGACGATGCCGTTGCCCTGGGAGCGTTCGGCGGGCGCGATCCTGCGGACCCACCGTTCGGCGTCGACCTGGGTGTAGGGGTGGGGGGCGTCGGTCCAGGCGGTGACCAGCTCGTCGTTCATCATCTCGATGTACGCGGGGACGTCCGCCATGTCGAAGGGGCGCAGCACCAACCTGTCCGTGCTGATGGAGATGGACGGGAAGGTGGTAGTCATGCGCAGCTCCATGCAGAAGACCGTGTAAAGGCACCAGCATGCAGCATCGGACCGTGGATGCGCATGGCCGGGTCGGCACGGCGGAGCCCCGCACACCCTGTTCGGGCGTGCGGGGCTCGTGGAGCAAGTGCGGTACGGAGGTCAGGACTTGGCGGGCTCACCGAAGGCGGGGACGATGGATCCCTTGTAGGTGTCCTCGATGAACTTCTTGACCTCGTCGGAGTTCAGGAGCTCGGCGAGCTTCTGGACCCGGGGGTCGTCCTCGTTGCCGTCCTTGACGGCCAGGAAGTTGGCGTACGGGTTGCCCTCGGCCTTCTCCAGGACCAGGGAGTCCTGGGCGGGCTTCAGGTCGGCCTCGATGGCGTAGTTGCCGTTGATGACGGCGGCGTCGACGTCGTCCAGGGCGCGGGGCACGGTGGCGGCCTCCAGCTCCTTGAACTCCAGGCCCTTCTTGTCCGTGATGTCGCTGATCTTGGCGTTGGTGCCCACGCCGTCCTTGATGGTGATCAGGCCGTTCTCGGCGAGGAGCTGGAGCGCGCGGCCCTCGTTGGTGGTGTCGTTCGGGACGGCGACGGTCTGGCCCGCCTTGATGTCCTTCACGTCCTTGATCTTCTTGGAGTAGAGGCCGAGGGGCTCGAGGTGGACGTTGACGACCGGGACGATGTGGGTCTTGTTCTTCTTGTTGAAGTCGTCCAGGTAGGGCTTGTGCTGGAAGAAGTTGGCGTCGACCTGGCCGTTCTCGGTGGCGGTGTTCGGCAGGACGTAGTCCGTGAACTCCTTGACCTCCAGCTTGAGACCGGCCTTGTCCGCCAGGTTCTTCTTCACGTAGTTGAGGATGTCGGCGTGCGGCGTCGGGGACGCGGCGACGACGAGGGCCTTGGAGGTGTCCGCCTTGGCACCGGTCTCGCCCTTGGAGGCCGGGTCGGAGTCCGTGCCGCAGGCGCTGAGCCCGAGGGCGAGGGCGGCGGTGGCTGCGGCGGCAGCGGTGATCTTGATGTTCTTACGCACGAAGAGTGCCTCTTTCCGATGGTGGTGGTGCGCCCGGACAAGGAGTTCGGACTTCAGGGGAGAAGAAAGTTCAGGTGGTGGTGCGGCCCCGGCGGGCCAGCAGGCGCCCGGCCACGTCGCCGATCAGCTGGACCACGGTCACGATGACGATGAGCAGCGCGACGGTGATGAGCATGAACTGGTCGTCGAAGCGCTGGAATCCGTAGGTGACGGCCTTGGAGCCGAGCCCTTCGCCGCCGACGGCGCCGGCCATCGCGGAGTAGCCGATGAGCACGATGACGGTGGTGGTGACACCGGAGACCAGCGAGGGCAGGGCCTGCGGCAGCAGGACCTTGCGGACGATCGTCGGGATGGACCCGCCCATCGACTGGACGGCCTCGACGAGCCCGTGGTCGACCTCGCGCACCGCCGTCTCGACGAGCCGCGCGAAGAAGGGGATGGCCCCGATGGCGAGGGGCACGATCATCGCGGACGGGCCGATGAAGGTGCCGACGACCCAGGTGGTGAAGGGGATCAGGGCGATCAGCAGGATGATGAACGGCAGGGAGCGCCCGATGTTCACGATCACGCCGACGATCTTGTTCACCACGGTGTTCTGCAGCAGTCCGCCCTTGTCCGTGAGGACGAGCAGGATGCCGAGCGGCAGCCCGCCGACGACGGTGACGAGCGTGGACCAGAGCACCATGTAGAGGGTGTCGATGGTGCCCTGCGTGAGCAGTGGCTGCATTTCGGACCAGGTCACTTCGCCACCTCCTTGGTGATCGCGGCGGGGGTCTGGGAGGGGATGCCGGTGGGTGCGGCGGGGCTGCCGTCCACGACCTCGGCCTGGAGGCCCTGCTCGCGCAGGAAGCCGATCGGTACGACGTTCTCGTCGAAGGGGCCGGGCAGCTCGATGCGCATGCGGCCGATCTGCTTGCCGCCGACGGTGTCCATCGCGGCGCCGAGGATCGAGATGTCGATGTTGTACGTGCGGGAGAGCTGCGAGATCACCGGCTGGGCCGCGGCCTCACCGTGGAAGGTGACGTCGACGACGGTGGAGCCGGGTCCGGAGGGGGCCCCGCCGACCGGGAACAGCTCGTGGGCCAGTTCGGATCCGGGGGTGGCCAGCAGTCCGCCGACGGTGCCCGACTCGACGATGCGGCCCTTCCTCATCAGCGCGGCGGAGTCGCAGACGGTCTTGACGACGTCCATCTCGTGCGTGATGAGCAGGACGGTGAGGCCGAGCTCCTGGTTGAGGTCGCGCAGCAGCTGGAGGATGGAGCGGGTGGTCTCGGGGTCCAGCGCGGAGGTCGCCTCGTCGGACAGGAGCACCTTCGGGTCGCCCGCGAGGGCGCGGGCGATGCCGACGCGCTGCTTCTGGCCGCCGGACAGCTGGGCGGGGTAGGCCTTGGCCTTGTCGGCGAGGCCGACGAGGTCGAGGAGTTCGAGCGCCTTGCGGGTGCGTGCCTGTCCGGAGATCCCGAGGATCTCCAGGGGCAGCTCGACGTTGTCCCGGACGGTGCGCGAGTCCAGCAGGTTGAAGTGCTGGAAGACCATGCCGATGCGGTTGCGCGCCCGGCGCAGCTCCTTGCCGGCGCGGCGGCCGCGGCCGGCGAGGGCCGTGAGGTCCTGTCCGGCGACGGTCACGGTGCCCGCGGTGGGGCGTTCCAGGAGGTTGACGCAGCGGATCAGGGAGGACTTTCCGGCGCCGCTCTGTCCGATGACGCCGTAGACCTCGCCTTCGCGGACGTGCAGGTCCACGCCGTCCAGGGCGGTGACCTCGCGGCCGCGTGACTGGTAGACCTTCGTGAGGCCCGAAGTGGTGATCACAGGGTTTCCGTCACTGTCGAGTGCGCGGCGCGGTGTCCGCCGGGCACGGGGCATTCGTCTGATGGGACTGTTCTCAGTGGTCGACCGGTGGGAGTCCCGTCATGGTCCGGCCGCGGCGGTGCCGCCGGGCGCGGGGCATGGGCGGGCCGGCTCTGTCCATGGGTACGGACGGCACGGGCTCGGTCTCGCTTCGGGGCGCGAGGCCCAGGCGGGGGCCCTCAGAAGGCGCGCATTCGACACATACAACGAGCACCGGGCGTCAGGATCGCCTCGGTCGCAGGGCTGCGGTAGCTCGTCGTGGTCATGCCCCAAGTAAAACAGACGTAACTTCCGGCCGATCCACCGTGTCCGAATAGCGGACAGCCGTGGATGCGGGCCGGAGCCCGCCAGGATCGCCGTTCACACCGCTGTGACCTGCACAAACGACGACGGTTCCGGTACGTCCACGGGTGCCGGCGCGATCATGCTGTGGGCGCCCTGTGGCAAAGGCCACGATTCCCGTGGCCCCGCTCCGCCGGGCGGCCGTCCACCACGGCGGCCTGGGGCCGCACGCGGAGGCTCCGCCCGTCCGTAATACCCTCACCTCATGCTTGACGCCCTGACGGTCGCGGTCGCCGTGACCGCGCTCGCCCTCGCCGCCTGGTGCGGGATCGCCGCCTACCGGGACCAGCCCACGAAGGACTGGCACTTCATCGGCATGGCGGTCGTCTCCGTGCTGGCACTGGCGCAGCTGCTCGTGGGAATCGTGCAGCTGGCGCGCGGTGAGCGGCCCGAGCAGGGCATGACGATCTTCATCGCCTATCTGATCGGCGCCTTCGCGGCCGTACCGGCTGCGGGATTCCTGTCGCTGACGGAGCGGACCCGGTGGGGCTCGGTGACGGTGGCGGCCGGTGCGGTCGTGCTCGCCGTCCTCGAAGTGCGGCTCTACGACATCTGGGGAAACTGACCATGAGCGACACCGACCGCACGGGGGCGCCCGCGTCCCCGGCCCCGCAGACGGACACACCGCGGCAGAAGCAGCAGTTCGAGCTCGGCACCGGACCCGGGCGCGTACTGGTCTGGTTCTACGGGGTGTTCACCGTGGCCGCCGCGTCCCGCTCGATCGTCCAGATGATCCTGGACTTCGACAAGGCGCCGCTGGCGTACGTGCTGTCGGCCGTGGCCGCCGTCGTGTACGGCTTCATCACCTACTCGCTGGTGCGGGGCGGCGAGAAGGCCCGCCGGGCGGCGCTCGTGTGCTGCGCCGTCGAACTGGCCGGGGTCCTGGTCGTCGGCACCTGGACGCTGGTGAAGCCGTCCGCCTTCCCCGACGCCACGGTGTGGTCGGACTTCGGCGTGGGCTACCTGTTCATCCCGGTGATCCTTCCGGTCACCGGGATGATCTGGCTGCGCCGCGCGCGGAACGCCTGACACGGCTGACCTACGTCCGGGCGTCACGGGAGCTGCCCGGGCGCCTCGTTCAGGCGCTGGTCACATAGGCCGGCGCGGTGGCGTCCTTCTCCAGGAGGACCAGCCGGACTCCGTCGCCACCGGTGGTGTTGCCCACCCTGGCGTACCCCGCCTTGCGGTAGAGGCGCAGATTTCCCTCGCTGCGCTCGCCCGTGTGCAGACGGAAGCGGGTCGCCGAACGCCCGTCCGCCAGGCCGGACTCCGCCGCCCGCAGGAGGCGCATACCGAGGCCGTGGTTACGGAGCCGGGGGTGGACGCAGAGCTTGCCGATCCGTCCGGTGCCGTCCGTATCGGTGAAGCCGCGTACGGAGCCGACGACTTCGTCGCCCAGCCGGGCCACGAACACCAGGTCCGTGGCGACTTCGTCCCGCACGGAGTCGAGGCTCTGGACGAGCGGGTCGATCCGGTAGTTGCCGTAGAGCTCCGCCTCGCTCTGGAAGCAGAGGTACTGGAGTCTGAAGATCTGCTCGACGTCCTGTGCCGTCGCCGCCGAGATGGTCACGCTCATGCCCATGTGTGCATGCCTCCCGCTCACCTGTCCGCCGGTTGTCTACCGCTCCATTCCCCGCAGTTCAGGAGCTACAACCTCCGCCGCGAGCATTCTGCGCAGACATCCAAGGCATCGGGAACGCATAGGGCCCAAACTCCCCTGTGACATACCCAACTCCCCTGCGATTTCCCGGTACGTCGGATCGTGGGGGGCCAGCATCGCCTCCAGTAAGCGGGGGCAGCGTCCGGGCAGCCGCCCCACCGCGGTGCGCAGCACCCGGCGTTCGTCGGCCCCCACCGCGATCCGTTCGGGAGAGCCGGCCCAGTCGCCCGGCGGCCCGCCGACGGTGTAGGCGCGCTCGCGCCGGCTTCTGCGGCGGGCCCCGCGCACCTCAGCCCGTACGGCGGCGCGGACCCAGCGGGCGGGATCGGCGGGCACCTCGGGTCCGGGCCGCCGCTCCAGGAGCCTCAGCCAGACCGACTGCTCCAGGTCGGCGGCCTCGACCCCGGCGGCGTGGGCCTCGGCCGCCGCCTCCGCGCGGACCAGCGCGTGCAGGGCGAGCACGACGGCCCGCCAACCGTCGCCCGGTCTCCCGCCGGGGGCGACAGGAACGACAGGGGCGACAGAGGCCGGCGGGACGGCAGGAGCGGCAGGAGCATGATCAAGAAGAGTCACGCTCCGTCAACGCTCCCCGTGCGCGGCCGGCTGCCGCACACGGAGAGCTCCACCCGACCGGGGCATGAGGGCCGCGCGGCTGACGCGCCCGGGGGTCAGCGCGCGGCGAAGTCGGCCGCCGCGAGCAGGGCGGTGTCCGGGTTGTCGGAGAAGATCCCGTCGATGCCCGTGGCGAAGTACGCCTGGAAGGCGCCGAACGCGTCGCCGTACGCGTTCGGGTCCGTGCCGCGCCGGAAGTCCGCGGGCAGGAAGGTGTTCTCGTTGCGCATCGTGTACGGGTGCAGGACGAGGCCCCGCGCGTGCGCGTCCGCGACCAGGGTCGTGGGGGTGGTCAGCCGTCCCTGGCCGTCCTTGGGGATGACCAGGTCCAGCGTGGGGCCGATGCCCTGGGCGAAGGAGGCGATCCACTTCAGCCCGGCGGGCTTCACCAGGTCGGCGACGGTGCGCGGGTCACCGGCCTCCACGAAGTCCCAGGGCCGCTCGGACGGACCTGACAGCAGGACGACCCGGGGCGTGGCGACGAGCTTCGAGAGCCGTCGCATCGAGTCCGGCTCGAAGGACTGGAGGAGCAGCGCGGAGTTCGCCCGGTGCCGGCCGTGGCGGCGCAGCAGCTTGGCGAGCGGCTCCTCCAGGCCGAGCCCGAGGCCCCTGAAGTAGGTGGGGTGCTTGGTCTCGACGTACAGCCAGACGGGCCTGCCGCGCCGGCGGCCCTCCTTCTCCGCCCAGCGCAGGACCTCCTCGAAGGTGGGGATCTCCCAGCGGCCGTCGTACAGCGTGTTCTCCTGGCGGTTGCCGGGGATGCGCTCCTTGGCCCTGAGGGTCTTGAGCTCGGCGAGGGTGAAGTCCTCGGTGAACCAGCCGGTGAGGGAGACCCCGTCGACCCGCTTGGTGGTCCTGCGGCTCGCGAACTCGGGGTGATCGGCGACGTCCGTCGTGCCGGTGATGTCGTTCTCGTGGCGGCAGACCAGGTGGCCGTCCTTGGTCGGCACGAGGTCCTGCTCGACGATGTGCGCGCCCATGTCGAGGGCCAGCTGGTAGGAGCCGAGGGTGTGCTCGGGGCGGTAGCCGCTGGCGCCGCGGTGGCCGATGACGGTGGGCACGGGCAGGTCCCGGTAGCCGCCCTTGCCCCCGCGTCCGTCCGTGGCGACACGCCCGGCGGCATTCGCCGTGGAGGCCGTTCCCAGGGCCGTCGTCCCGAGGGCCGTCGTGCCGAGGACGGCCGCTCCCAGGAGGGTCCGGCGGCCCGGCCCGGTCTGCGCGCGCTCTGTCATGAATGCTCCTCGCATGTGATGTCTGGCACCTTCGGGGCGAGGCTCGATCGTAGGCAGCTACGCCATCGGTGGGGCGGACCGTGGACGAACATGGCGGAAACACACGTCAACACTGCGTATCCGCTGGGTGAACCCGATGTGCGGAGAGGCGGTACCCGCGAGTATCGTCCTCACCTGCACAGACCCTCGCGAATTCCCGCCCCGGCCGCCCGGCCACGACACCGGAGGATGCGTTGTCCCGACTCACGGTCATCAAGGCAGTGCTCGGACCGATCCTGCGCCTGCTCTTCCGGCCACAGGTGGAGGGTGTCGAGAACATCCCCGGGGACGGTCCGGTGATCCTCGCGGGCAACCATCTGACGTTCATCGACTCGATGATCATGCCGATCTGCTGCGACCGGCCGGTGTTCTACATCGGCAAGGACGAGTACGTCACCGGCAAGGGGCTCAAGGGCCGCCTCATGGCCTGGTTCTTCACCGGCTGCGGCATGATCCCGGTCGACCGGGACGGTGGCCGCGGCGGCGTCGCGGCGCTGATGACGGGCCGCCGGGTGCTGGAGGAGGGCCACGCCTTCGCCATCTACCCCGAGGGCACCCGCTCCCCCGACGGCCGTCTGTACCGGGGCCGTACGGGTATCGCGCGGCTGACGCTGATGACCGGTGCGCCGGTCGTGCCGTTCGCGATGATCGGCACCGACAAGCTGCAGCCGGGCGGCGCCGGTCTGCCCCGCCCGGGGAAGGTCACGGTCCGCTTCGGTGAGCCGATGGAGTTCTCCCGGTACGAGGGCATGGACCGCGACCGCTACGTGCTGCGGGCGGTGACGGACTCCGTGATGGCCGAAGTGATGCGGCTGTCCGGTCAGGAGTACGTCGACATGTACGCCACGAAGGCCAAGGCCGCCTGAGCCGTACGGGTGGAATCACGGTGCCCGGCGCGGAAGCGCCGGGCACTCTCGCGTTCGGCACCCACGCGCCGGCGTTCGGTACCCACCCGTCGGCGGGCACCCGCGCGCCGGGCACCCGCCCCTCAGGCACTCACACGCCCCGCATCCACCCTCCGGGCATCCGCGCGCCGGGCACTCACTCGTCCGGGATGATCCCGTCCTCCAGCCGCTGGCCGCGCAGCAGGAACCACGCCGCCACGGCCGTAGCGAGCAGGACCACCGCGCCCACCGCCGCCGACACCCGCAGCCCGTTGACGAAGGCCTCCTGGGCCGCGACGACGAGCTCGCTCCCCTGGTGTGCCGGAAGGTGTTCCGCCGTCTCCACGGCTCCGCCCAGCGACTCGTGGGCCGCCGTCGCCGCTGCGGCCGGGATGCCTTCGGGGGTTCCGAAGCCCTTGTAGACGCCGGTGACGATGGATCCGAGCAGCGCGATGCCGAGGGCCGCCCCGAGTTCGTACGCCGTCTCGGACACCGCGGACGCGGAGCCGGCCTGTTCCTTGGGGACGCTGGAGAGGATGACGTCGGAGGTGACGGTGAACGCGAATCCCGCGCCGACGCCCACGACCAGGAGCAGCACCCCGATCAGGGGGTAGCCGGTCTCCTTGTGGATCACGGTGACCACGGCGAGCGACAGGCCGATCGCCCCCAGCCCGACGGCGACCACGGAGCGCACGGAGTAGCGGCGTGCCACCCTCCCCGCGAGCAGTCCGGCGGTCACCGCGCCGACGGCCGCGGGCAACTCGGCGAGCCCGGCCTCCAGGGGGCCCCGCCCCTGGACCAGTTGGAGGAACTGGGAGAGGAAGAAGACGATCCCGGACAGGCCGAGGATGGTCAGCAGGTCGGCGAGGACCGCGCCGGAGAACCCCCGGTGGTGGAAGAGCCGCATGTCCAGCAGCGGGGCGGGGAGCTTCAGCTGACGGCGCACGAACCAGGTGAGCGCCAGCAGACCGCCGACGGCCGCCACGACGTTCTCCCAGCCCACACCGTGTGCGGCGGCCTCCTTGATGGCGTAGACGACCCCGATCATGCCGACCAGGGAGAGTCCCACACTGATCAGGTCCCAGGGGCCCGGGGCAGGGTTCTTCGACTCGGGGATCATCTTGATGCCCACGGCGACGAGGACCGCCATCACGGGCAGGTTGATCAGGAAGACCGAGCCCCACCAGAAGTGCTCCAGGAGGAGCCCGCCCACGACCGGTCCGACGGCGGCGCCGGCCGAGGCCATCGCGCCCCAGATGCCGACGGCGAGGCTGCGTTCGCGCGGGTCGTGGAAGAGGTTGCGGATCAGGGCCAGGGTGGACGGCATCAGGGTGGCGCCCGCGACACCGAGCAGCGCGCGGGCCAGGATCATCATCTCGGGACTGGACGCGTAGGCGTTGAGCACGGACACCGCGCCGAAGGCGGTGGCGCCGGTCAGCAGCAGCTTCTTACGGCCGATGCGGTCACCGAGGCTGCCCATGGAGACCAGGAGTCCGGCGATGACGAAGGAGTAGACGTCGCCGATCCAGAGCAGCTGGGTGCCGGTCGGTTCGAGGTCCTCGCTGAGGAACGGCGTCGCCAGACCGAGGACGGTGGCGTCCACCGCGACCAGCAGCACCGCCAGGACGAGGACGGTGAGCGCGATCCACCGGCCCGGATGGTGCAGGTCGCCGGTGACGCCCGCCCGCTTGTAGGTGCTGCTCATTTCTCCACGCTCCGGCGTGCTCCGCCCAGGAGCAACTCGACGATCATGTACGGGAAGTCCTGCGCGGCCACCCGGCCGGTCTGCACGGACCACGCGCAGCTGCCGATCAGGCCGTACAGCGCCTCGGTCAGCCAGGCCGGGGTGAGGTCGATCCTGAACTCGCCGCGCTCCTGGCCCCGGCGGAAGAACGCCGAGACGCGCGCGTCCAGCCGGCTCCAGCCCTCGTTGACGTCGTCGCCCTCGAAGAGCTGGTTCTCGGTGACGAGGAACGACAGCAGTCCGGCGCTGGGCTCGACGGCCGCGATCAGCCGCCGCAGGCCCTCCTCGGCGGCGCCGTCGTCGAGCGCGGCGGAGTCCAGGGCCGCCTCGAACTCCCGGATGCCGAGGTCCTCCAGAGCGCCGACCAGGGCGTCCCGCCCGGCGAAGTGCCGGTGCAGGGTGGCGCGGCCGATGCCGGCGGCGCGGGCGACCTCGTCCATGGTCGCGGTGGATTTGCGGGTCAGCAGGGCGGCGGCGCTGCGCAGCACCTGCTCACGGTCGAGAGTCATGAGACGACACTAACCCATATGAGACACGAACGTCCCACTCCGCTCCCCCGGCCGCGCGACGGCCGGAAAGGGTCCGCCGGTGCCGGGCGGTCCGGAGGCAC
The DNA here is from genome assembly GCF_016745505.1 of Streptomyces silvae. GTDB lineage: Bacteria > Actinomycetota > Actinomycetes > Streptomycetales > Streptomycetaceae > Streptomyces > Streptomyces silvae. The sequence continues at coordinate 23,592 of NZ_JAERUC010000039.1, forward strand.
CATGGCGCCATGAAGCCGCTGCTGCTGATCGACATCGACGGTCCGCTCAACCCCTATGCGGCGCTGGCCGGCCGCACCCTCCCGGAGGGCTACGAGCTCCACCGGATGCGGCCGACGGGGTGGAAGACCGGGGCGGGCCTGCCCGTCCTGCTCAGTCCCGGCCACGGCGGTGAGCTGCTGGCCCTCGCCGGTCGGTACGAACTCGTCTGGGCCACCACCTGGAAGGACGAGGCGAACGAGTGGGTCGGCCCGCGCATCGGGCTGCCCCCGTTGCCGTACATCGACTGGCCCGCGATGCACGCGGTCACGGCGGACGGGACGTACTGGAAGACCCGCCATGTCGTCGACTACGCGGACGGCAGGCCGTTCGCCTGGGTCGACGACGAGATCACCGCTCTCGACACGGCGTGGGTCGCCGCGCACCACCCGGGGCGGGCCCTGCTGCGGAGGGTCGACCCCTGGGTGGGGCTGGTGCGGGCGGACTTCGAGGCGCTCGCCGACTGGGCGTGAGCCCGCGCCGGGCGGCGCCCGTACCCGGCGCGGAGCGTCCGTTCAGCTCCAGGGCAGCGAGGCCCGGTGGCGCCAGTACGCCTCGGGCTCCTCCACCAGGGCGGACAGCCGGTCCAGCCGCTCCGGGTCCAGGTCGAGCAGCGGCGCGTGCAGATTGGCCGCGAGCTGGGCGACGGTGACCGCGCCGGACAGGACGACTCCGGCCCAGGGCTGGTGGAGCACCAGGGCCAGGGCGACGGCGTCCGCGTCCAGTCCGGCCTCGGCGCCGATCTCCCGGACGACGGCGGGCGCCTCGGTCCCCGCGAGCCGGCCGTTGGCCATGGCCTCCTTGACGATCACGGTGAGCCCCGCGTCGTGCGCCTCGGCGAGCGCCGCTCCGGCGGAGGTGTCCAGGGCGTTGTAGGTGGCCTGGACGGTACGGAAGAGGGGCTCGCCGTCCACGGTCACGGCGACGGCGGCGCGGATGGCGTCGCTCTGCCCGGGGCCGCTCGTGGAGAAGCCGACGGTGGTGCCTCCGGCGGCCAGCTCGGCGAGGCGTGCGTGCAGGTCCTTGTCGCTCAGCGCCGGGCTGTCGGCGGTCAGCGAGTGGATCTGGTAGAGGTCGAGCCGGTCGCCGAGCAGCTCCGCCGTCTCGGCGTACTGGCGCTCGAAGGTGGCCTGGCCGTGGTCCTTGACCTCGTGTGTCTCGGCGTCGACGTGCCAGTCACCGGTGTAGGTGTAGCCCCATTTGCTGCCGATGACCACGTCCGTGACGTCGGGGCGGGCGGTCAGCCACTCGGCGAGGAACTCCTCGGCGCGGCCGTAGGAGCGGGCGGCGTCGAAGTAGCGCACGCCCTGGGCGTAGGCCGCGTCCAGCAGTTCATGGGTGCGGGCGCGCAGCGCGTCCACGCCGCGGTCGCCGGGCAGATCGCGGTCACGGTGCGGGGTGATGTAGCCGGGCCTGCCGACGGCGGCCAGGCCGAGCCCGATGTGGGAGGTCGGGGTAGTCGCTCGGTTCAGGCGGGCGAAGGGCATCGCGGGCTCCTCTGGGTCGGTTCCGAACGCCTTCCCGTCAACGTAGCCCGCGATGCCTGCCGAATCAGCCGCGCGCGGTCGCCCAGGCGTGCTGCGTCACCAGGTCGGCCTTCACCTCGGCCAGCTGGACCGCGACGGCCGAGGGTGCCGTACCGCCGCGTCCGTCGCGCGAGGCGAGCGCGCCGGGCACGTTCAGGACGGTGCGGACCTCAGGGGTGAGGTGCTCGGAGATCTTCGCGAACTGCTCGTCGGTCAGCTGGTCGAGCTCGATGCCCTGCTGCTCGCAGACCTTCACGCACTCGCCGGCGACCTCGTGCGCCACCCGGAACGGCACGCCCTGCTTGACCAGCCACTCGGCGATGTCCGTGGCGAGCGAGAAGCCGGCCGGGGCCAGCTCCTCCATGCGCTCCCGGTTCACGGTGAGCGTGGCCATCATGCCGGTGAAGGCGGGGAGCAGGACCTCCAGCTGGTCGCAGGAGTCGAAGACCGGCTCCTTGTCCTCCTGGAGGTCGCGGTTGTACGCGAGCGGGAGGGCCTTCAGGGTCGCCATCAGACCGGTCAGGTTGCCGATGAGGCGGCCGGACTTGCCGCGCGCCAGCTCGGCGATGTCCGGGTTCTTCTTCTGCGGCATGATCGAGGAGCCGGTGGAGAAGGCGTCGTGGAGAGTGACGAAGGAGAACTCCTTCGTGTTCCAGATGATGATCTCCTCGGCGATGCGGGAGAGGTTGACGCCGATCATCGCGGTGACGAAGGCGAACTCGGCGACGAAGTCCCGCGAGGCGGTGCCGTCGATGGAGTTGCCCACCGACCCGCGCTCGAAGCCGAGGTCGGCCGCGACCGCCTCCGGGTCCAGCCCGAGGGACGACCCGGCGAGCGCGCCGGAACCGTACGGCGACACCGCGGTCCGCTCGTCCCACTGCCGCAGCCGCTCCGCGTCCCGGGACAGGGACTGCGCGTGCGCCAGGACGTGGTGGGCGAAGAGGACGGGCTGCGCGTGCTGGAGGTGCGTACGGCCGGGCATCGCCACGTCCGGGTGCGCCTCGGCCAGGCCCACCAGCGCGTCCTGGAGCTCGGCGACCAGACGGCCGATGATCCGGGCGTGGTCGCGCAGGTACATGCGGAAGAGCGTGGCGACCTGGTCGTTACGGGACCGGCCGGCGCGCAGCTTGCCCCCGAGGTCCGGACCGAGGCGCTCCAGGAGGCCGCGCTCCAGGGCGGTGTGGACGTCCTCGTCGGCGATGGTCCCGACGAAGGACCCGTCGGCCACCGCGGCTTCGAGCGCGTCCAGCCCCTCGATCATCCGGGCCAGCTCGTCGGCGGTGAGCAGCCCCGCCTTGCTGAGCACGCGCGCATGGGCACGGGAGCCCGCGATGTCGTACGGCGCGAGCCGCCAGTCGAAGTGGACGGAGGCGGACAGCTTGGCCAGCGCCTCGGCGGGGCCGTCGGCGAAACGGCCGCCCCAGAGGCGTACGTCGCTGTTACCGGTGCCGTTGCTCACTGCGGTGCTCCTCGGGAGTGCAAGGGGTGTGCTTCCGCCTGACGGCGCGATCACGAATAGCATAACTATGCGGTGCCCCGTATGCATTGTCAAAGCTGCTGGTCAGGGGTGGGAAAATGACTGTCATCGGAGGAGGCCGCCCTCTACCATCGGCATCCGCGCACACGCACTTCAGGGGGAGCTCATGAGCGACGACGACGGGCCGGCCGGGCGCCTGAGAGACGGGGTGCCGCTGCGTGAGGCGGTGGGCACCGCGTCCCCGGCGGACTGGGTCAGGCTGGACGCCGAGGTACGGATCCCGGCCTGGCGAACCGCGAACCGACTGCCGACCCGCGAGGAGCTGCGAGGCCTGCCGGCCGGTCCGCTCTCCGACGCCGCCGAGTCCCGCGTCGCGCTGGCTCTCTGCCACCCCGACGGCAGGGTGCGCGAGGCCGCACTGGGGCGGGTGGCCGACGCCCCGGGGCTACGGCCCCTGCTGGTGGTGCGCTGCGCCGACTGGGTCACGCCGGTGCGCGACCGGGCCAGGGCTCTGCTCGGGGAGACCTCCGGGCCACTGCTCGCCCTGCTGGCCCCGCTGATCCTGCTGCTGTCCCGCCGCGACCGGGGCGGCTTCGCGCTGCGTCTGCTGGAAGACGCGCTGCGCCAGGGGGCGGCCCAGGACGTCGAGGCGCTGCTCACCGACGGGGACCGCGCAGTGCGCCGTCTGGCGTACCGCATCGCCGTCGGCCGGCAGTTGCTGACCCCGGCAGAATTCGCGCGGACGGCGGCGACCGCCTCCGGCGACACGAGCGTCCAGGCCCTCTGCGCCGACGCGGCCCTCGCCGGGGCCGGGGAGGACGACTACGACGCCGTGGTGGCTCCTCTGCTGGCCTGCCGGTCGCCGCAGGTCCGGTCCGCCGGCGTGACCGGGCTGCGCCGGACGGGACGGCACAGGGAGGCGATCCCCTTCCTCGCCGACCGGTCCGCCCTCGTGCGGGCCTGCGCACGCTATGTCGTACGGCAGGGCGGAACCGACCCGCTCCCCCTGTACCGGTCGATGTGCGCCGATCCCACGCGCTACCCGGCCGCGGCCGCCGGACTCGGTGAGTGCGGGGCACGGTCGGACGTGGACACGCTGTGGCATCTGACGGCCCACCAGCTCCCCGCCGTACGGGCCCACGCCGTGTCGGCCCTGTGCGCACTGGACGCCGTACGGCCGGACCGGATGCGGCCGCTGCTCGACGACCCCTCGGCCGTCGTGGTCCGCGCCGCCGCCCGGGCCCTGCGGCCGCACGCGGCGACGCTGGACACGGACCTGCTACGGGCGGGACTCGCACCGGACCGGGCGCGCCCCACCCGGATCGCGGCGCGGCGGCTCCTGGAGGCACAGGAGCGAGCCCTCGCGCGAGGAGCGCGTCCCGGACCGTGAAATATCCGGCCCCGGGCGTCGGGTCGCACGACAATGCGGACATGGGAAAAACGTATGAGCGCATCGACGGCCGTCTGCGGGCCTTCATCGAGGAACAGCACATCTTCTTCACCGCGACCGCGCCCCTGGACGGCGACGGCACGGTCAATCTGTCGCCCAAGGGGGTGAGCAGGTCGTTCGCCGTCGTCGACGAGCGGACCGTGGCCTATCTCGACTTCGCCGGCAGCAGCGCCGAGACCGTCGCCCATCTCCGGGAGAACGGGCGCATCACGCTGATGTGGTGCGCCTTCCAGGGGCCGCCCAACATCGTCCGGGTGCACGGGCGCGGCGAGCCCGTGTTCCGTGACGACCCGCGCTTCCCGGGGCTGCTCGGGCACTTCCCCGACGTCGACCCGGCTCTCCACGGGCTGCGCGCCGTCATCGTGGTGACCGCCGACCTGGTCCGGGACTCCTGCGGTTACGCGGTGCCGTTCATGACGTACGACGAGGACCGCCCCCTGCACGCGAGCCGGTTCCGGCGGGAGGACGACGAGAGCCTGAGCAGGTACTTCGAGAAGAAGGACCACATCTCGACCAGCATCGACGGGCTGCCGGGGCTCCCCCTGCCGCTGCCCGCGATGCCGGCACCGGTCACGGAGTGAGCCACTGGGCCGTACGGAGCAGGCGCGGTGGGGGCGGGAGGCGGCGCGCCGTACGGTCCGGAGCATGCGCAGACTCCTGGTGACCGCGTCGGTCCTGCTCGCCCTGGCCGGTTCGCTCGCGGCGCGGCCCGCCGGGGCGCCGCCCCTCCCGGAGCGCCTGGCCGACACGGGCGGCGGTACGCAGCTGATCACCGCCGAGGCGCCCGGCACGGACTCCGTCACGGGCACGGTCACCTGGTGGGACCGGCGCGGGGACGGCTGGGTGGCGGCGGGTTCGGCGCCCGCCCGCTTCGGGGCGAACGGGCTGACGGACGGCGCCACCCGCACCCAGGGCACGAACACCACACCCACCGGGCTGTACGACCTGCCGTACGCCTTCGGGACCGAGGCGGCCCCGCCCGGGACCCGCTACCCGTACCGGCGGGCCGGCCAGGACGCGTGGTGGTGCCAGGACAACGCGTCCCGGGCGTACAACCGCTGGACCGAACCGCGACCCGCCGACTGCCGCGCGGACGAGGCCGAACACCTCGTCACCTATCCCGTCCAGTACGCCCGTGCGCTCGTCATCGGCTTCAACTACCACCGTCCGGTACGCGGCAGGGGCGCCGGGATCTTCCTCCACGTGAACGGCAAGGGTGCGACCGCCGGCTGTGTGTCCGTACCGGCGGCCGCGATGGACCGGATCCTGGCCTGGGCGGACCCGTCCCGCAGCCCGCACATCGCGGTCGGCACGGCGTCCGGCCCGACCGCGATCACCCGCTACTGAGGGCCGCGGTCGTTCTGGGCCAGCCGCAGCAGGTGGTCGGCCAGCGCCTGGCCGCCGTTCGGGTCACGGCTGATCAGCATCAGCGTGTCGTCGCCCGCGATCGTGCCGAGGATCGCCTGGAGTTCGGCCTGGTCGATGGCCGAGGCGAGGAACTGGGCGGCGCCCGGCGGCGTACGCAGCACCACCAGGTTGGCCGAGGCCTCCGCCGAGATGAGCAGCTCGGCGGAGAGTCTGCGCATCCGCTCCTCCTTGGCCGACCCGCCCAGCGGCGCCTGCGGGGTGCGGAAACCGCCCTCGCTCGGCACCGCGTAGATCAGCTCGCCGCCGGTGTTGCGGATCTTCACCGCGCCGAGCTCGTCCAGGTCGCGGGAGAGCGTCGCCTGGGTGACGCTCAGCCCGTCGTCGGACAGGAGCCTGGCCAGCTGGCTCTGCGAGCGCACCGGCTGACGGTTCAGGATGTCCACGATCCTGCGGTGGCGTGCCGTGCGGGTCTGCGGCACCGACTGCCCTCCGTGGTCGGTTTCCTGCGCCTCGGTCATCGTCGTCGCCTCATTCTCCGGATCGTCACTCCCCGGATCGTCCGTCCCCGTAAGCCGCGTCGAGAGCTCCCGGCAGTATCCGCAGAAACGCGTCCACCTCGGCGTCACCGATGATCAGCGGCGGCATGAGCCGTACGACGTCGGGGGCGGGCGCGTTCACCAGGAGTCCGGCTCCCTGAGCCGCCTGCTGCACCTTCGGTGCGTGGGGCCCGGTGAGCACGATACCCAGCAGCAGGCCGGAGCCCCGGACGTGGGAGACCGCCGGGTGCCCGAGGCTCTCCACGCCGTCCCTGATCCACTCGCCGAGGCGCTTCACGGTGTCCAGCGCCCCGTCGGCCGCGAGCGTGTCCAGCACCGCGAGACCGGCGGCGCAGGCCACGGGGTTGCCGCCGAACGTCGTGCCGTGCTGACCGGGCTTCAGCAGGTCCGCCGCCGCGCCGAAGGCCACGGTGGCGCCGATCGGCAGCCCGCCGCCGAGCCCCTTGGCCAGGGTGACCAGGTCGGGTTCGACACCCTGGTGGGCCTGGTGCTCGAACCAGTGGCCGCAGCGGCCGATCCCGGTCTGCACCTCGTCCAGGACGAGCAGCGTGCCGGTGGCCCGCGTGATCTCCCTGGCCGCCTCCAGATAGCCCGCGGGCGGGACGGCGACGCCGATCTCGCCCTGGATCGGCTCGATGATCAGCAGCGCGGTGTCGGTCGTGACCGCGGCGCGGAGCGCCTCGACGTCGCCGTACGGCACATGGGTGACGTCTCCGGGCAGCGGCAGGAACGGGGTGCGCTTGCCGGCCTGGCCGGTCAGCGCGAGGCTGCCCATGGTCCGGCCGTGGAAGCCGCCGTCGGTGGCGACCATGTGCGTACGCCCGGTCAGCCGGCCGATCTTGAAGGCCGCCTCGTTGGCCTCGGCGCCGGAGTTGGAGAAGAAGACCCTGCCCTGACGCCCGAAGAGCGCCAGGAGCCGCTCGGCGAGCGCGATGGGCGGCTCGGCGGTGTAGAGGTTGGAGACGTGGCCGAGGGAGGCGATCTGCATGGAGACGGCCTCGACCACCGCGGGGTGGGCGTGGCCGAGCGCGTTGACCGCGATGCCGCCGACGAAGTCGAGGTACTCGTTGCCCTCCGCGTCCCACACCCGGGCGCCCGCGCCGCGCACCAGCGGCAGCTGCGGTGTCCCGTAGTTGTCCATCAGCGCGCCCTGCCAGCGCCGCGCGAACTCCTCGTTGCCGGTCATGACTCCCCCTCTGCGTCGTGCGGTGCGGCGGGTGCCGCGTCGGGCACGACCATCGTGCCGATTCCCTCGTCGGTGAAGATCTCCAGCAGGATCGAGTGCTGGACCCGGCCGTCGATGACACGGGCGGTCTCGACGCCGTTGCGTACGGCGTGGAGGCAGCCCTGCATCTTGGGCACCATGCCGCTGGAGAGGTCGGGCAGCAGCTTCTCCAGCTCGGTGGCGGTGAGCCGGCTGATGACGTCGTCGCTGTTCGGCCAGTCCTCGTAGAGGCCCTCGACGTCGGTGAGGACCATCAGCGTCTCGGCGTCCAGCGCGGCGGCGAGTGCGGCGGCCGCGGTGTCGGCGTTGACGTTGTAGACGTGGTTGTCCTCGGCGGAGCGCGCGATGGAGGAGATGACCGGGATCCGGCCGTCGTCCAGCAGCGCCTGGATCGCCCCGGTGTCGATGGCGGTGATCTCACCGACCCGGCCGATGTCGACCGCCGTCCCGTCGATCATCGGGCGGTGCTGGGTGGCGGTGATCGTGTGGGCGTCCTCGCCGGTCATGCCGACGGCGAGCGGGCCGTGCTGGTTGAGCAGGCCGACGAGCTCACGCTGGACCTGCCCCGCAAGCACCATCCGGACGACGTCCATCGCCTCGGGGGTGGTGACGCGGAGGCCGGCCTTGAACTCGCTGACCAGGCCCTGCTTGTCGAGCTGGGCGCTGATCTGCGGGCCCCCGCCGTGCACGACGACGGGCTTGAGTCCGGCGTGCCGCAGGAAGACGACGTCCTGGGCGAAGGCGGCCTTCAGCTCCTCGTCGATCATGGCGTTGCCGCCGAACTTGATGACGACGGTCTTGCCGTTGTGCCGGGTGAGCCAGGGCAGCGCCTCGATGAGGATCTGCGCCTTGGGCAGCGCGGTGTGCTTCCTCGCGGCACTCATGAGCTGTACGCGCTGTTCTCGTGGACGTACTCGGCGGTCAGGTCGTTGGCCCAGATGACCGCCGACTCGTCCCCGGCCGAGAGGTCCGCGGTGATCTTGACCTCCCGGTAGCGCATGTCGACCAGGTCGCGGTCCTCGCCGACGCCGCCGTTCTTGCAGACCCAGACGTCGTTGATCGCGACGTTCAGCCGGTCGGGCTCGAAGGCGGCCTTCGTGGTGCCGATCGCGGAGAGGACACGGCCCCAGTTGGGGTCCTCGCCGTGGATGGCGCACTTGAGGAGGTTGTTACGGGCGATGGACCGGCCGACCTCGACGGCGTCGTCCTCGGTCGCCGCGTTGACCACCTCGATCCGGATGTCCTTGGAGGCGCCCTCGGCGTCGCCGATGAGCTGCCGGGCGAGGTCGGCGCAGACGGTCTGGACGGCCGCGGCGAACTCGGCCTGCCCGGGGGCGATCCCGCTCGCGCCCGAGGCGAGCAGCAGCACGGTGTCGTTGGTCGACATGCAGCCGTCGGAGTCGACCCGGTCGAAGGTGGTGCGGGTCGCGTCGCGCAGCGCGGCGTCGAGCACGGGCGCCTCGACGTCGGCGTCGGTGGTGAGGACGACCAGCATGGTGGCGAGGCCGGGGGCGAGCATGCCCGCGCCCTTGGCCATGCCGCCGACGGTCCAGCCGTCGCCGCCCGCGACGGCGGTCTTGTGGACCGTGTCCGTGGTCTTGATGGCGATGGCGGCCTTCTCGCCGCCGTGCTCGCTGAGGGCCGCCGCGGCCTTCTCGATGCCGGGCAGGAGCTTGTCCATGGGCAGGAGCAGACCGATCAGCCCGGTCGAGGCGACCGCGATCTCCCCGGCGCTGTGGCCGGTGAGGACCTCGGCGGCCTTCTCCGCGGTGGCGTGGGTGTCCTGGAAGCCCTGGGGTCCCGTACAGGCGTTGGCGCCACCGGAGTTGAGGACGACGGCGGTCACCTCGCCGCCCTTGAGGACCTGTTCCGACCAGAGGACGGGGGCGGCCTTGACACGGTTGGAGGTGAAGACACCCGCGGCGGCGCGGCGGGGCCCGTTGTTGACCACGAGGGCCAGGTCGGGATTACCGCTGTCCTTGATCCCGGCGGCGATGCCCGCCGCCGTGAATCCCTTGGCTGCCGTGACACTCACGGTGCGACTCCGATCGTGGAAAGACCTGTGCTCTCGGGAAGTCCGAGGGCGATGTTCATGCTCTGCAGGGCGCCTCCGGCGGTGCCCTTGGCGAGGTTGTCGATGGCGCTGATCACGATGATCCGGCCGGCCGCCTCGTCGTGGGCGACCTGGATCTGCACGGCGTTGGATCCGTACACGGCCGCGGTCGCGGGCCACTGTCCCTCGGGCAGCAGGTCGACGAACGGCTCGTCGGCGAAGGCCTTCTCGTACACCGCGCGGAGCGACTCCGCGCTCACCCCGGGCCTCGCCTTCGCGCTGCACGTGGCGAGGATGCCGCGGGGCATGGGCGCGAGGGTCGGCGTGAAGGACACGGAGACGGGCTCACCGGCGGCGGCGCCCAGGTTCTGGATCATCTCGGGGGTGTGCCGGTGGACCCCTCCGACGCCGTACGGGGTCATGTTGCCCATGACCTCGGAGCCGAGCAGGTGCGGCTTGGCCGCCTTGCCCGCGCCTGAGGTGCCGGACGCGGCGACGACGACGGCCTCGGGTTCGGCGAGGCCGGCCGCGTACGCCGGGAAGAGTGCGAGGGAGACGGCCGTCGGGTAGCAGCCGGGTACGGCGATGCGCTTGGTTCCTTCGAGTGCCGTGCGGGCCCCGGGCAGCTCCGGCAGGCCGTAAGGCCAGGTGCCGGCGTGCGGCGATCCGTAGAACTTCTCCCAGTCGGCGGCGTTCTCCAGCCGGAAGTCGGCGCCCATGTCCACCACGAGCACCTCGTCACCGAGCTGTTCGGCGACGGCGGCGGACTGCCCGTGCGGCAGGGCCAGGAAGACGACGTCGTGTCCGGCGAGGACCTCCGCCGTGGTCGGCTGGAGCACACGGTCCGCGAGCGGCCTCAGGTGCGGTTGCAGCGCGCCGAGCCGCTCTCCCGCGTTGGAGTGGCCGGTGAGGGCCCCGATCTCGACCTGTGGGTGGGTGAGGAGCAGGCGGAGCAGTTCCCCGCCGGCGTATCCGCTCGCCCCTGCCACTGCCGCACGTACCACCATCGGAATTCCTCCTCATCGATGGCATGACTATACGCATCTATGCAGTTTTATGCAAAGAGTGGGCGGGTGCGTCCCGCGCGCGGTGACCCTCGATACGGCAGAACATCGTTACAGCACCAGCGGCGGCACGGAGAAGGAGAGTGAGCATCCATGGGTGAGATCGTCGACGAGATCAGCCGTGTGCACCGGGAGGTCGGCACGCGACGGGTGGGGTCGGAGGAGGCGGGGACGGTGCTGTTGCGGCGCACCTTCGACGCCGGGCCCGCCGAGGTCTGGGACGCGGTGACCTCACCGGAGCGGATCGCCCGGTGGTTCCTTCCGGTGACCGGTGAGTTCCGCGTGGGCGGTCACTACCAGCTGGAGGGGAACGCCGGCGGCGAGATCCTGGAGTGCCTGCCCCGGGAGCGGCTGCGCGTGTCCTGGCTGTTCGGCCCCGACCCCGGCTTCAGCGAGGTCGAGGTGCGCCTGGCGCCGGCGCCGGAGGGCGGTGACCGGACGGTCCTGGAGCTGGAGCACGTGGCCGTGGTCCCCGAGGAGTTCCGGAGCCAGTACGGACCGGGCGCGGTCGGCATCGGCTGGGACCTGGCGTTCCTGGGGCTCGGGTGGCACCTGGCGGGCGAGGGGCTCAGCCCGGAGGACGCCGTGGAGTGGCAGACCTCACCCGAGGCGAAGGCCTTCGTGGCCAGGTCGGGCGAGGAGTGGGGCCGTGCGTTCGCCGCCTCGGGCGCGGACCCGGAGACGGTGACCGCGACGACGGTGGCGACCATCGAGTTCTACACCGGGGCCTAGCGCATGTGCTGAGAGGTCCCGCGTGCCCGGCCGGCCCGGTCCGACGCCCGGCCGGCCGCACGCGTGGGCGGGGCGAGGTCAGTCGCGGTCGGCCTGCGCGGCCCGGGCCGCGTCGCGCTCCTTGATGCGCGCCGCTTCCTTGCGGACGTCGGCCTGGGTGGCGCGCTCCTTCTGCAGCCACTCGGGGCTCTCCTGCTTCAGGGCGTCGATCTGCTCGGTGGTGAGGGGCTCCGTGACCCCGCCGCGCGCGAGACCGGCGATGGAGACGCCCAGCTTCGAGGCGACCACCGGCCGGGGGTGCGGGCCGTTGCGGCGGAGCTCCTGCAGCCACTCCGGCGGGTCGGTCTGCAGGGCGTTCAGCTCGGCGCGCGAGACGACGCCCTCCTGGAACTCGGCGGGGGTGGCTTCGAGGTACACACCCAGCTTCTTCGCCGCGGTGGCGGGCTTCATCGTCTGGGTGGTCTGGTGCGACGTCATGCTGTCCAGGGTATCGACCATGTGCGCCGCCTCCGACCACGGCCGGTAACCTGGCGGGGTGACAGGCTCGGAAGTACCCCCTGCGTTCCGGCTCGCCTACGTCCCGGGCGTGACCCCGACCAAGTGGGTGCGGATCTGGAACGAGCGACTGCCCGGTACCCCGCTGACCCTCGTCGGCGTGCCCGCCGCGGAGGCCGCCGGTCTGCTGCGCGACAGCGGCGCCGACGCCGGTTTCGTGCGGCTGCCCGTGGACCGTACGGACCTCAGCGCGATCCCCCTCTACACCGAGACGACCGTGGTCGTGATCCCCAAGGACCACGCCGCGACGGCCGTCGAGGAGATGTCGGCCGAGGATCTCGCCGAGGAGACGGTGCTGCACCCCCTCGACGACACCCTCGACTGGGAGCGCCCGCCGGGCCGGCCCGCGCTGGAGCGCCCCACCACGACGGAGGACGCCGTGGAGCTGGTGGCCGCGGGGGTGGGGCTGCTCGTCGTCCCGCAGTCGCTGGCCCGGCTGTACCACCGCAAGGACCTCACCTACCGGCCGCTGACCGGTGCCCCCGAGTCCCGGATCGCGCTGTCCTGGCCGGAGGAGCGGACGACCGATCTGGTGGAGGAGTTCATCGGGATCGTCCGGGGCCGGACGGTCAACAGCACCCGGGGGCGCCCTCCGACACCCCCGCAGCCGAAGGCCGCGCGCGCCACGAAGAAGAGCGGCGGCGCCCCGCGCAAGCCGGCGGCCGGCAAGACCTCCCGGGGCGGCGCCGGCGGCGCGAATCCCAAGGGCGGGGCGAAGAACCCCAAGGGCGGCGCGAAGCGCGGAAAGCCCCGCCGCAGCCGGTGAGCGGCCGGGGCGCCCCCTACCCGTAGTACTTCGGAGCTACGTTCCAGGTGCGCTCCTGAGCGGGACGCCGACCACGCTGCCCGCTCCCTACCTTCGGTACCGGATTCGACGAGACCCGGTACGGAAGGACTTCCCATGGCGCCCAGCCCCCGGAGCGGTCGCGCGCGGCGCGCCCTGCTCACCGCGTTCGTCACCGCGTCCGTGGCGCTGCCGGTGTCGGGTGCGGCCCGCCCCGCGGCCGTCGCGGCCCCCGCCCCGGCCGCCGTGGCCCCGCTGGACTCGGCCGGGTCCTCCGCGCTGGAGGCCAGGTACGCGGCCGGGCGGGCGGAGATCCGGGCGGCGCGGGACATGGCGGCCCGCCACGGAGACCGGCGCCGGGCCACCGCGCTCACCGCCATGGCGCGCCCGGGCCGCACCTTCCTGATGTTCGACGGGCGCGACGGCGGGCGGGGCGTCGAGGTCGTCGGCGATCTGTCCCGTGCGCGGCGCATCGCCGTACTGGTGCCGGGGGCGGGCGTGGACCTCGATCACTACGGGCGCTTACGGCGGGGCGCCGGGGCTCTGCTCGACGAGCTGGGCAGCGGGTCGGCCGTCGTCGTCTGGCTCGGCTACCGGACGCCCGCCATGCTCAGCCCCGCGGCCATGACCCCGGGCCGGGCCGACGAGGCGGCTCCCGCCCTGCGGTCCTTCGTACGGGAGTTGAGCGCGGCCAAGCCCTCGGCCCGGGTCTCCCTGCTGTGCCACTCCTACGGCTCGGTGGTCTGCGCCCGGGCCGCGTCCGGGCTGGAGGTCGCGGACCTCGTGCTGTACGGGAGCCCCGGCACCGGTGCCGGGAGCGCGGCCGCCCTGCACACCCGGGCCACGGTGCGGGCGGGCCTGGGCGGGGACGACTGGATCGCGCGGGTCCCGCACGTCGCCGTTCCGCTGCCGTACGGCACGGCCGGCTTCGGGACGGACCCGGTGGCCCCGGAGTTCGGCGCCGAGGTCTTCGACGCGGGCGGCGCCGGGCACAGCGGCTATCTGGAGCCCGGTTCGGTCTCGCTGCGCAGCATCGCCGGGATCGTCGCGGGGACGGCCGGGGGCGGCCATGCGTGACCTCGTACGGCGCGACGGTGTGCGCGCCCTGGTGCGGCGGATCGACGCGGCGACGCCCCGGGACCGTGACCGTGCGGTCGACGCGCTGCGCGCCTTCGCCATCCTGGGCGTGGTCTGCGGCCACTGGCTGGTGACCGCGCTGGTCGCCGACAGCGGCACGGTGCACGGCGCGAGCCCGCTCCGGTACATGCCCCGGCTCGCGCCGGTCTCCTGGGTGTTCCAGACCCTCGCCGTCTTCTTCCTGGTGGGCGGCCAGGTGGGCGCGAAGGGGTACGCGTCCGCCCGGGCCAGGGGCGAGTCCTACGGGCACTGGCTGCGGGTCCGGATGCTGCGGCTGTTCCGGCCGGTGGCCGTCGTCACCGCCGTATGGGCCGTGGCGGCCGGCGTGATGCTGGTCTCGGGGGTGGACACGGGGACGGTACGCGCGCTGGGCAAGCTGGTCTGGTCCCCGCTGTGGTTCCTGCTGGTGTTCGCGGTGCTGACCGCGGCGACCCCGCTGGTGGCCCGGCTGCACCCGCTCTGGCCGCTCACCGTCGTCCTGTACGTCGACCTGTTCCGGCTGGGGCTCGACGGACCGGCCGCCCTGGGCTGGATCAACGTGGCGGCGGGCTGGCTGGTCCCCTACTGCCTGGGGGCGGCCTGGGCACGCGGCGGGCTTAGCGACCGCCGGACCGGGTGGGTGCTGCTGGCGGGAGGCACGGTGACCACGGCGGGGCTGGTGCTGTTCGCCGGGTATCCCGCCTCCATGGTCGGGGTGCCGGGCTCCACGCTCTCCAACCTCGACCCGCCGACCCTGGCCGTCGTGACCTTCGGCCTCGCCCAGTGCGGTGCGGCCCTGCTGCTGCTCGGACGCCTCCGGCGGGCGCTCGCACGGCCCGCCGTGTGGGCGGTGGTGGCCCTGCTGAACCTGTCCGCGATGACCGTGTTCCTGTGGCACCAGACCGCGATGATCGTGGTCACGGCGAGCGCCCTGTTCCTGTACGGCCCGCTCCCCGGCCTGCACACGGTCCCCGACACCCCCGGCTGGGTGTTCGCCCGGCCGGCCTGGCTGCCCGTGTTCGCCCTGGTGCTGCCGGTCTGCCGGGCCGCGTTCGGGGCGTACGAGCGGCGGGGCGGCGGCCGTTCGGCGGTCGTACGGTCCCATTCCCCCGCCCGGACCCCGGAGTCGCACCATGCCTAAGCTGAGCGCCATGACGGGGGTCGGGGTACGGGTGAGGGGGGTGCTTCGCGGGCTGCCGCGGATGCTGCGCGAGGACCTGTGGACCGCTCCCGTCGATCCCGTACCGCCCGTGGGCGCGCCCGGATCGCCGGTCTGGCGGCCCGCGTTCGGGATGCTGCTGTTGCTCGGGGCGACGCTCGTGGCCGTATGGCACGTGCCCGACCTGGTGCCCCGGGGTGCCGCCGTACCCGAGTACGCGGTGCTCCTGGTCGTGTGCCAGGCGCTGGCGCTCCTCGCCGGCATGTGGCAGCCGCTGTACGCCTGGTGGGCCTCGCTGGGCCTGATGGCCGTCAGCGTGCGGATCGCGGAGTCCGCGATGACGCCCGGCGAGCTGTTCCCGTGGACCGGTCCCGAGATGGCGTTGCAGGGCGGGGCGCTGTTCCTGCTGGCGCTCCGGGTCCATCCGCGCCGGGCGGTCCTCGCGCTCGGCCTGAGTCTGCTGGCGGGGCTGGTGAGCAGCGCCTTCACCACCCAGGCCCATCACTACTCCCTGGACGTCGGCGCGCCGGTCGTCATCACGGCCGTGGGGACCGGCGCGGCGCTGCGCGCGCTGAAGGTGGCCCGCAGCCAGCTCGTCGTGCAGTCCGGGCTCACGGAGGAGGAGCGGTCGCGGCGCACCCTCCTGGAGGAGCGCAACCGGATCGCGCGTGAGCTGCACGACGTGGTCGCCCATCACATGTCGGTGATCTCCATCCAGGCGCAGGTCGCCCCGCATCTGGTCGAGGCTCCCTCCGACGAGCTCCGGGAGAACCTCGCCGGCATATGGGAGAACGCCGTGGAGGCGCTGGCCGAACTGCGCCGGGTGCTCGGTGTGCTGCGCTCGGAGGACGCCGTGGCGGACGGGGTGCGGCACGCCCCTCAGCCCTCCCTGGACAGCCTGGGCGAGCTGATCGGCACGGTGCGGCGCGCGGGCGTCGGCGTCACGGCGAAGACGACGGGCACGCCCCGGCCGCTGGCGCCGGGGGTCGGGCTGTCGGCGTACCGCATCGTGCAGGAGGCGCTCAGCAACGTGATGCGGCACGCCCCCGGGGCGCGCGCCCGGGTGGAGGTCGGCTACCACTCCGCCGCCGTCACCGTCCGGGTCACCAACACCGCTCCGGAGGCGCCCGCCCCACGCGCGGGCGGAGTCGGGCACGGGCTGCTCGGCATGCGCGAACGCACCGCCATGCTGGGCGGTGACCTCATTCACGGCCGTACCCCCGGCGGGGGTTACGAAGTACTGGCGACGCTCCCCCTGGAGGGCCCCGCATGACCATCCGCGTGCTGATCGCCGACGACCAGATGATGGTCCGCCAGGGCTTCACGGTGCTGCTGAACGCCGAGCCCGGCATCGAGGTCGTCGGTCAGGCGGTGGACGGCGTGGACGCGCTGGAGAAGGCGGCCGAACTCGCCCCGGACGTCGTCCTGATGGACATACGGATGCCGCGCCTCGGCGGCATCGACGCCACCCGGCGGCTGACCGCGGCTCCGGGCGCGACCGTCCGGGTCCTCGTGCTGACCACGTTCGACCTGGACGAGTACGTCTACGAGGCGCTGCGCTCGGGCGCCTCCGGCTTCCTGCTGAAGGACGCCTCCGCCGCCGAACTCGCCCAGGCCGTACGGGTGGTGGCGGCCGGCGACGCCCTGCTCGCCCCGAACATCACCAAGCGCCTGATCGCCGAGTTCTCCCGGGTGAGCAGGGGACCGCGCCCTCCCGGCAGGGAGCGCGTCGGCGCTCTCACGGAGCGCGAGACGGAGGTGCTGTCCCTCATCGCGCAGGGCCTGTCGAACGCGGAGACAGCGGTGCGCCTGGTGGTCGCGGAGCAGACCGTGAAGACCCATGTGAGCCGGATCCTGGTGAAGCTGGGGCTGCGCGACCGGACCCAGGCGGCGGTGTTCGCGTACGAGTCGGGGCTGGTGCGCCCGGCCGGCTACTGAGGGCGGCCGGCGGGCCACGCTCACAGGGCGGCGTATACCGCGTCGACCAGGGCCATCTTGCGCGGGTCGTCGGCGATGTGCGGGCCCATGCGGTTCATGACGTAGCCGAGCGCGATCCCCGCCTCGGGGTCGGCGAGGCCGCAGGAGCCGCCCGCCCCGTCGTGGCCGACGGCACGCGGGTTGGGGCCGTACGACGCGTTCGGGCCGCTCAGCCAGAGGCCGAGACCCAGCTCGGTCTCGTGGGCGAAGCCCGCTCCCAGCACCAGGTCCCGGCAGCTGCCCTGGCCTTCGCGGACCCGCTCGGCCGCCTCCTCGGAGAGGATCCGCCGGCCGTCGAGGCTGCCGCGTCCGGCGAGGATGCCGTAGAGGGCGGCGACCCCGCGTGCGGTGCCGTGGCCGTTGGCCGCGGGGATCTCGGCGGCGCGCCACTCGGGGGTGTTCGCGGCGGCGGTGCCCGTGCCGGGGTTGAGCAGCGAGGCGATGGCGACCGGCTCCATCGTGGCGAAGAGCGCGGCCTGTTCGCGGGAGACGGCCTTCGGCTGGACCAGTTCGGCGACGCGGCCGGCGTCCTTCTCCGGCAGCCCGACGTGGAAGTCGATGCCGAGCGGTCCGGTGATCTCCTTGCGCAGGAACTCCCCGGGCAGCAGGCCGCTGACCCGGCGGACGACCTCGCCGACGAGGAAGCCGTACGAGATGGCGTGGTAGCCGGAGCGGGTGCCGGGCTCCCACCAGGGCTCGGTGGCCGCGAGGCGGGCCGTGGTCAGCTCCCAGTCGTAGAGCTCGGCCAGGGTGTGCGGATCGCGCAGGCCCGCGACCCCGGAGCGGTGCGAGAGCAGATGGCGTACGCGCACGGACTCCTTGCCCGCGGCCCCGAACTCGGGCCAGTACGCGATGACCGGGGCGTCCAGGTCCAGGAGGCCGCGGTCGGCGAGGACATGGGCGCAGAGCGCGGTGGGGCCCTTCGTCGTGGACCAGACGTTGACCACGGTGTCGCGCTCCCAGGGGCGGCTCCGCTCCCCGTCGGCCCAGCCGCCCCAGAGGTCCACGACCGGACGGCCGTCGAGCAGGACGGTGACCGCCGCGCCCAGCTCGTCACGTTCGGCGAAGTTCGCGGCGAACGCCTCGCGCACGGCGGCGAACCGGTCGTCGCAGTGGCCTTGGATCTGCGGCACGGGCTTCTCTCCTCGTCTCGGTCCACGCACCGTACCGACTGGTCGGACTGGCGGGAAGACGTCGTACGCGCCGTTCCTTCGACCGGGTGACCCCGGCTTCCGGCTCAGTGCGGGACCGATTCGAGGCTGAGGCTCCAGCGGCCGGGCAGTCCGGTGATGGTCACGGTGGAGAGCGGGTGGACGTCGACGTTCCAGTACGTCGACGGCGGGGCGTTCAGGGCGTACACCAGGGCCGCGCGGACGACGGCGGGTTCGGCGACGGCGACGAGCGCGCCCTCGCGGACCGGGCGGGTGTCGAGCCAGCTCCCCACCCTGGATATGAAGGCGAGCAGGGATTCGCCGCCGTGCGGGGCGGCGCGCGGATCGGCGAGCCAGGCGCCGACGGCGGCCGGCTCCTGGGCGGCCACCTCGGAGAGGGTCATGCCCCGCCAGCGGCCCATGTCGCAGTCGCGGAGCGCTGGCTGGACGAGGGGCGCGAAGCCGAGGGCGTCGCCGGTGGCGCGGCTGCGCGGGGTGGGCGAGCAGTAGCGCAGTTCGGCGGCGCCGAGCGGCACCAGCCTGTGGGCGGCGAACTGGACCTCGCGCCAGCCGGCGTGGTCGAGCGGCCGGTCGTCGTCGAAACGCTCGGCGAGGAGGGCGGAACTTCGTGCTGCGGCGACGAGGGACACCCGGACACTCATGGGCGCGATCGTGGGGCCGGGCGCCGCGCCGGTCAAGAGGACACCCGGCCATATGCGTCCACCCTGCCTCAGCCCGTCTGGAGGGACATCCACATCTCCGGCTCGGCGAGCGGGGTGAACCCGAGCTTCGCGTACACCCCGTGGGCGTCCTTGGTGGCGAGCAGGAAGCGGCGCACCCCGAGCGGGGCCAGCCGGTCCCGGGCGGTGGCGACGAGCCGGGTGCCGAGGCCGTGGCCACGGGCCGCGGGGTCGACGTACACATCGCATATCCAGGCGAAGGAGGCACGGTCGGTGATCACCCGTGCGTAGCCGGCCTGTTCGCCGGAACCGGCTTCGTAGGCACCGAAGTTGAGCGAACCCGCGATCGCCCGGTCCTGCTGCTCACGGCTGCGCCCCAGGGCCCAGTAGGCGTCCGTGGACAGCCAGTGGTGGATGCGGGCCGCGTCGAGCCGGGCGGGGTCGTCGGAGATCTCGTAGCGCCGCTCGGCGCCGCCGTCGTCGTTCATCCGGGGAGGCTATCGCCCGGCGCCCGCAGCTCGTCGACGGCGGTGCGGAGCCGGCGTACGCCCTCGGCGATCTCGGCGGGCCCGGACACGGCCGCGAAGCTCAGCCTGAGGTGTCCGGCGGGGGGTTCGGCGCAGTGGTAGGGGCGGCCGGGGGCGACGGCGACACCGGCGCGCAGGGCGGCGGAGACCAGGGCGGGCTCCTCGGCGCCCGGCCCGGGGAGCCTGAGCCAGAGGCTGCCGCCGCCCGACGGCACGTGCGCCAGGGTGAGTTCGGGCAGCCGGCCGCGTACGGCGGCGACCGTCGCGGTGCGCCGGCTGCCCAGTTCGGCGGCCACGGTACGCAGATGGCGCTCCCAGGCCGGGGAGCCGACCAATTCCAGTGCGGCCTCCTGGAGCGGGCGGGGCACGAAGAAGCTGTCGACGACCTGGATCGCGCGCAGCCGTTCCCGGACGGGTCCGCGGGCGGCCAGCGCCCCGACCCGGAGGCTGGGCGAGGTGATCTTGGTGAGGGAGCGCACATGGATCACGACGCCGTCCGGGTCGTCGGCGGCCAGCGGCTCGGGCAGCGGTCCGGCGTCGTCGTGGACGAGGCGGCGGGCGAAGTCGTCCTCGACGACGAAGGCGCCGGCCTGCCGTGCGGCCCGTACGACGCGCTCACGGCGCTCGGGGGCGAGGATCACGCCGGTCGGGTTGTGGAAGAGCGGCTGGCAGACGAAGACCTTGGCCCCGGTGGCGCGGAAGGCGGCCTCCAGCAGGTCGGGCCTGACCCCGTCGGCGTCCATGGGGACGGGCACCGGCCGCAGTCCGGTGGCGCGCGCGGCGGCCAGCATGCCCGGGTACGTCGGTGACTCGACGAGGACGGGGGCGCCGGGCGGGGCGAGCGCCCGCAGCGCGGTGGCCAGGGCGCTCTGCCCGCCCGCCGTGACCAGGACGTCGGAGCCGGTGAAGGGGGAGCCGATCTCGCGGGCGAACCAGTCGCGGAGTTCGGGCAGTCCGCAGGTGGGCGGCCGGCCCCATGCGCCGGGGCGGCGGCCGGCCCGGGCCAGGGCGGCGGCGAGGGCCCGCTCGGGCTGGAGGCCGGGGTGGAGGTAGCCGCCGTTGAACTCGATGACACCGGACGGGGGTTCGGCGAGCGTGACGAGAACGCCCGAGGCGTCGACGGTGCGGGGCACGACCTCGGGTCCGCCGCTCCCGCTGAGCGAGACCTCCTGCCAGGAGGTGTCACCCGGGGCCGGTGCGGGGGTGCGGGTCTCGGCCCGGAAGGCGCCGGAGCCGGGGCGGGTGACGACGAGCCCTTCGGCGGCGAGCTGCGCGACGGCCCGGGAGACGGTCACCGGGCTGACCTTGAAGCGCTCGACGAGCGTCCGGCTCGACGGCAGCTTTCCACCGGGTGAGTAGCGGTTGAGTTCGCTTCTCAGGGAAGCAACCAGGTCAGCCGCGCTGCTACGCTCATGCATGACAGCACATGATAGCACTACCGATCAGCTGACGATAGCGGTTGACGCTCCTGGGCAGGCGGTGCGCCGGGGCCCCGGGAGCGGTGTCGTGCTCGCCGCGCTCGGTGTCCTGGCCTTCTCGCTGACCTTCCCCTCGACGGTGTGGGGTCTGGAGAGTTTCGGCCCGTGGTCCCTGGTCGCGCTCCGCAGTGTGCTCGCGGCGCTGATCGCGGGCTGCGCGCTGCTCGCGGGCCGGGTCCCGGTGCCCGAGCGCCGCCATCGGGCCGGGCTCGCCGTCGTCGCGGGCGGGGTGGTGGTGGGGTTCCCGCTGCTGACCACGCTGGCCCTCCAGACCTCCACGAGCTCGCACGCGGCGGTCGTGGTGGGGCTGCTGCCGCTGACGACCGCGCTCTTCTCCGCACTGCGCACCGGCTCCCGCCCGCCGCGCGCCTTCTGGGTCGCGGCGCTGGCCGGGGCCGCCGTGGTGATCGCCTTCACGGTCCAGCAGAGCGGCGGGAAGCTGTCCGGCGGCGATCTGTATCTCTTCGGGGCCCTGCTGGTCTGCGCCGCGGGGTACACCGAGGGCGGCAGGCTGGCCGGGGTGATGCCGGGCTGGCAGGTGATCGGCTGGGCCCTCGTCCTCGCCCTGCCGCTCGCGGTGGCCGGAGCGGCCGTGGCGCTGCCCTTCGAACCGGTCCACCTCACGGCGCACGGGATCGTCGGGCTGGTCTGGGTGGCCGCCGGGTCGACGTTCCTCGGGCTGTACGTCTGGTACCGGGGGATGGCGGAGATCGGCGTCCCGCGCGCCAGTCAGCTCCAGCTGGCGCAGCCGCTGCTCACCCTGGTCTGGTCGTTCCTCGCCCTCGGCGAGGAGGTGTCACCCGCCGCCCCGGTGGCGGCGGTGGCGGTGCTGGTCTGCATCGCCGTCACCCAACGCGCGGGACGGCGCGGCGGGCGGCGCGCGAGGGCCGAGGCGCCCGTCGGGTCATAGACTTGTCGACATGGACCGCCACCCGTGAGGAGGTCACTCCCGATGGAGGCACACACGGGCGACCGGCTGCTGACGCACGGCAGGACCGTCGGACAGCACGACCGGGTCGCAGAGATCATCGAGGTGCTCGGCGACGGGGGCAGTCCCCCGTACCGCCTGCGCTTCGAGGACGGGCACGAATCGATCAGGTCCCCGGGCCCGGACAGCGTCGTCCAGCACACCGCCCCCGAGGACCGGGACCGGTAGAGCGCGCGGGGGCCGGGGGCACGAGTGGTCCCCGGCCCCCGCGTCCGGACCGTACGGCGCGGGCGGGCGGCCGGCTCCGGTCAGTGCGGGGTGCGGGCGCGGGTCCGGTAGTGGTCGGCGACGACCCGGGCCATGGCCCCGATGGGGTCGGCCTTCACCTGCTTCGCGGAGAAGAAGACGTGCCCGCCCGCCTCCGGATGGCCGGAGGCCAGGTCCAGGTGGCGTGAGAGCTCGGCCGGGTCCTGCCAGGCGGCAGGCTGGGCGGGGTCGCCCGCCTTGTAGAGGGCCTCACCGATGTACAGGCCGACGCCGGTGCCGCGCACCGTCTCGGCCCACCAGGGCAGCAGTTTCGCGTAGTCGGCCGCGGCGAAGCCGATGTTCCAGTAGAGCTGCGGGCAGATGTAGTCGATCCAGCCCTCCTTGACCCACTTCCGGGTGTCGGCGTGCAGGTCGTCGTACGTCTGCACACCGGCCGCGGTGTCGGAGCCCAGCGGATCGGTCGAGGCGTTGCGCCACACACCGAAGGGGCTGATCCCGAAGCGGACGCCGCTCCTGACCTCCTTGATGCGTTCGGCCGTCTCCCGCACCAGCCGGTCGGTGTTGTCGCGGCGCCAGGCCGCCTTGGTCGCGAAGTCCTCGCCGTACTCCTCGTACGCCGCGTCGTCGTCGAAGACCTGGCCGGCCACCGGATACGGGTAGAAGTAGTCGTCCCAGTGCACCGCGTCGACGGCGTAGCGGCTCACCGCGTCGAGCATCGCGTCCTGGACGAACTCCCTGACCTCGGGCAGCCCGGGGTTGTAGTAGAGCTTCCCGCCGTACGGCAGGACCCAGTCCGGGTGCTGCCGGGCCGGGTGGGAGGCGACCAGTCGCGAGGGGTCCGTGTGGTTCGCGACCCGGTACGGGTTGAACCAGGCGTGCAGTTCGAGCCCCCGGGCGTGCGCCTCGCGCACGGCCGTGCCCAGCGGGTCCCAGCCCGGGTCCTTGCCCTGGACCCCGGTGAGGCACTCGGCCCACGGCTCGTACGAGGAGGGCCACAGGGCGTCCGCGCTGGGCCGGACCTGGAGCACCACGGCGTTGAGCTTCAGGGCGACCGCCCGGTCCAGGTGCGCGATCAGCTCCGCCTCCTGGGCCGCGGCGCTCAGCCCCGGCGCCGAGGGCCAGTCCAGGTTGGCGACCGTGGCGATCCACACACCGCGCAGCTCGCCCGTGTCCGCTCTGCGGCGGCGCCGGTGCGGAGGGGAGGCGGGCCCGCGCGCGGCGACGGCGTCACCCGCCGTCATCAGCGCGGCCACCGTGCTCGCCGCACCCAACACCAGGGACCTTCGGCCCATACGACGCATGTGTGCACCTTTCGCTCATCGGTTCGCGTGTGTCCCGTCGGCTGTGCGTGACACAGATCATGCCCGCCCCCGGGCTCCCCGACCCGCAGCTCACCGGAGCCGCGTCGCGGAGTAACGTCGTGGGGTCGAGGCGGGCACCGGAATCAAACGGGACTGCCGCACGAAGATCAGCGAAAGGCACGAGGTGACGGACTCTATGGCCGACATTGCACGCGTCGGAGTGGTCGGCTGTGGCCAGATGGGCGCAGGCATCGCGGAGGTGTGTGCCCGCAGCGGCCTCGATGTCATGGTGGCCGAGACCACCGGCGAGGCCCTCGAAATAGGGCGTACCCGGCTCCACAACTCCCTCTCCAAGGCCGCCGAGCGCGGCAAGATCACCCCGGAGGAGCGCGACGAGACGCTCGGCCGTCTCAGCTTCACGACGGACCTGGGCGAGTTCGCCGACCGCGACCTCGTGATCGAGGCCGTCGTGGAGAACGAGCAGGTCAAGACCGAGATCTTCCAGGTGCTCGACCAGGTGGTGACGCGTCCGGACGCGATCCTCGCCTCGAACACCTCCTCCATCCCGCTGGTGAAGCTGGCCGTGGCGACCTCGCGCCCGGACCAGGTCATCGGCATCCACTTCTTCAACCCGGCCCCGGTGCAGCGGCTCGTCGAGCTGATCCCCGCGCTGACGACATCCGACGAGACCATAAAGCGTGCCGAGGCCGTCGTGCAGAACGTGCTGGACAAGCACGCGATCCGCGCCCAGGACCGGTCGGGCTTCGTCGTCAACGCCCTGCTGATCCCGTACCTGCTCTCGGCGATCCGGATGTTCGAGTCGGGTATCGCCAGCCGCGAGGACATCGACAACGGCATGGAGATGGGCTGCGCCCACCCGATGGGCCCGCTCAAGCTCGCCGACCTGATCGGCCTGGACACCGTGGCCTCGGTCGCCGACTCCATGTACGCCGAGTACAAGGAGCCCCTGTACGCCGCTCCCCCGCTGCTCCAGCGGATGGTCGACGCGGGCCGGCTCGGCCGCAAGACGGGTTCGGGCTTCTACCCGTACGAGTGAACCGCTTCCGCCGGTGCCGCGGGCGGCCGGAGCCTTCGGGCCGGGACGCCCGCCGCACCGGTAGGTGTGGTCAGCCCAGCCGCATGTGATGGAGCATCAGCAGTCCGGCCGCCATGTTGGCCGCCGGTATCTCACCGCGCGCGATCATGTCCGGCACGAGCTTGAGCGGGACCCACTCGCGGCGCGAGGACTCGAAGTCGTCCGCCGGATGACCCGTGTACGTCGCCTCCCTGGACCAGAAGAGGTGGTGCCGGGCGTCGACGAGGCCGTTGGCCGGTTCCACGGTCATCAGCGGGTGCAGCTCGCCGGGGCGCCATCCGGTCTCCTCCTCCATCTCCCTCGCCGCCGCGGCGGCGATGTCCTCGCCGTCCTCCACCACGCCCGCAGCGAGCTCCCAGCCCCAGCTGTCGGTGATGAAGCGGTGCCGCCACAGGAGCAGGACCTCGTTGGCGTCGTTGACGACGGTCGCCGCGGCGACGGCCCTGAGCCGTATGAGGAAGTGGTCCAGGTGCCGGCCGTCGGGGAGAACGACGTCCGCCAGGTTGACCCGGAACCAGCGATTCTCATACACGGTCTGTTCGTTTAAGTTCGTCCACTGCACGGTTCTGCCACCTTCCGACTGGTCGATGGCAACATCGGAGCAGGGTCCGCCTCGCAGGGGAACGCGTGAAGGCTCCTGGGACGAGGCTCACAGGGGCACGCGCAGCGCCCCGTCGATGACGCCGGCCGCCGCCGCGGCGTCGGCACTGCCGCTGGCGGCCAGCTGCTTCCGTACGGAGCGGAGCCGGTCCCGGAGCCGCTGGGACTCCATGCCCCGGGCGCGTTCCGCCATCTCCGAGGCCGTGCGGGCCGCCCGGTCCGCCTCCCCCTGGAGCAGTTCGAGACGGGTGAGCATGGCGAGCCGGTGCACGGTCCCGCGGTCGTGCGCCGGGGAGCGTACGGCCGCCGCCGCGTGCTCCCGGGCGCCCGCGAGATCGCCGAGGCACAGCAGCGCCTCCGCCACCTGGACGTTGACGAGGCCCGGCTGGACGTACCCCGTCTCGTCCGGTTCACCTCCGCTGCGGATGCGGCCCGACTCGCTCTCGGCGCGGCGGATGCACTCCAGGGCGCTGCGGTGGTCGCCGAGCTGGGCGTACGCCTTGGCCTGCATCGCGTGCAGATCGGTGGCCAGCGCCGGGGTGATGTGCGGGCCCGCCGCGCGCAGGGCCGCCTCGGCGAAGGCGACGGACCGGCGGAATTCGGCCAGGTACAGCGACTGGTTCACGAGCAGTGCGATCACATAGCCGCCGAGCCCCCGGTCCCCGCTGGCCTTGGCCAGCCGCAGCGCCTGGTGGAAGTAGCGCTGGGCCAGCCCGTGGGCGTCGGAGTCGTAGGCGCAGATGCCGGCGACGGCCACCAGCCCGGCGGTCGCGCGGTGGAGCTGGCGGCCCGTGGCGTCGCTGTACCCGCCGCGCAGCAGCGGCGCGGTCTCGGCGTTGAGGAAGCCGACGATGCGGGACCTGGTCGCGATGCCGCCGGCCTTCCGGTACATCTGCTCGTAGTGCGCGCGGGCCGCGCGGAGCATCGCTATGTCCGCCATGCTCACGCGGCAGGGCCCGGGGCGGGCGACATCGGCGTCCTCGGGCGGGTTCTCCCACTCCCAGACCGGCATCACCGCGGTCGTGCCGGTGACGGCGGGCGCGGTGGCGAGGTGCGGTCGCTGCTGTTCGTCGGAGCGCCACAGGGCCGTCGCGTGCTCGACGAAGCCGGACAGTCCGGCGCCCTGGGCCGCCGTGTGCATCCCGGGGATCCCCATGCCGATGTCGTCGAGCGTGACGGGCCGGTCCAGGCGGCCGGCCAGGACCTCGCAGATCAGGTCGGGGACCTGTCCGCGCGGGCGCTGGCCCTTGAGCCAGCGGGCGACCGCTGTGTGCTCGTAGCGCAGGCACAGCCCGCGGGCACGGCCGGCCTGGTTGACATGGCCGGCGAGTCCGGCGCGGGACACACCCGCCTCGTCGATCAGGGATTCGAGCAGGACGTTGGGCTCCATTGCCCCCCCATGTGCGCGTCGCAATGAGCTTAGACCGTCCGGCACATGGTGGGTGGAAGAAGGAGCGGAGCTGGGTGCGTGCAGCTGCAAGGCGGAGGATTGAAGCAACGCGGAGCGATTGGGGCCTCCCCTGGTCGAGCGAAGCCGAGACCTTGGGGAAGATTGACGACAACGCCGATGGGGTCCCCCTGGCCCTTAAGGCCTTGGGGAGCGCGTGCCCAGCCCCGCGACGCCACCCACCATGTGCCGGACGGTCCAAGTGGAGCACGATTCACACGGGGTGTGAACGGAATGCCCGAACCATCCTGCTGTGCGCTCTGCCGCGCCGGGGCGCCGCTCGCTTGAATGAGTCCCTCGCAAGAGGCGGCCGGGTCGTCGGCTCCCCCTCGTAACAGTTCGACGACCCGCCCCCGCGCCGTTCGTTCTGCCGGCCTGCCCGACACTCCGTGGCAGGGCGGGCGGCGCCGGACCGCACAGCCCACTGCCCCGATGACAGCCGGGTGCGTTGTGGTCCCCGGGCCGTCCGGCGAGAACAGAAGGGGCGTACCCGGTGGCCGGATACGCCCCTTCTCACTGCCGTGGGTCCTACGCGCCGCGCAGCACCGCGCCGGTGCGTCCGGCCGCCAGGGCGACCGCGGAGTCACGGGCCGCGGAGGCCTCCTCCACCGTCAGCGTGCGGTCCGGGGCACGGAACCGCAGCGCGTACGCCAGGGACTTGTTGCCCTCACCGATCTGCTCGCCGGTGAAGACGTCGAACAGCCGCAGCGATTCGAGCAGGTCGCCGGCGCCTTCGCGGAGCGCCTTCTCCACCGCTTCGGCGGGCACGTCCGCGGCGACGACGAGCGCGACGTCCTGGGTCGCCACCGGGAAGGTGGAGATCCGGGGCGCCTGGAGCGGACCGTCGACGGCCCGCTCCAGGACGTCGATCTCGACCTCCATGGCGCAGGTCCGCGCGGGGAGGTGGAGCTCCTTGACGACGCGCGGGTGGAGTTCGCCCGCGTGCCCGAAGAGGGTCTCCTCGCCGTCGACCGTGACGTACAGCGCGGCGCAGCGGCCGGGGTGCCACGGTGCGTGCCGGTCGGCGCGGACCGTCACCTCGACGCCCGCCTCGCGGGCGATGCTGCGCGCCGCCTCGACGGAGTCCGCCCAGTCGGCGGGGCGGCCCTTGCCCCACCAGCCGGCCTGCTCGCGGGCGCCCGCGAGGACGACGGCGGCGCGGCGCGGCTGACGCGGGAGCGCCGCGTCCAGCCCGGCGATCTCCTCGTCGGTGGGACGGCGGTCGACGGGCAGCCGTACGGCCTTGGTCTCCTCGCCGGTGGGCCTGAAGACCAGCCCGGTCTCGAAGAGCGCCAGGTCGTGGCTGCCACGGCCGTCGTTGCGCCGCAGTGCGCCGAGCAGGCCGGGCAGCAGCGTGGTGCGCAGCGCGGGCTCCTCGTCGGAGAGCGGGTTGACGAGGGTGACCGTGCGGCGGCGGGCGTCGTCCTTCTCCAGGCCGAGCTGGTCGAGGACGGCGTCACCGATGAACGGGTAGTTGGGCGCCTCGACGTAACCGGCGCCGGCCAGCGCCCGGCCGATGCGGCGGTGCAGCCGCTGGCGGTCGGTGAGCCCGCGGCCGGCCGGCGGCGTCGGCAGGGTGGAGGGGAGGTTCTCGTACCCCTCCAGCCGGATGACCTCCTCGGCCAGGTCGTTCGGCTCGGCGAGGTCGGGGCGCCAGGACGGCACCGTGACGATCAGCTCGTCCTGCCCGTAGACGTCGCAGCCGACCTGCTGGAGGCGGCGTACGACGATCTCGCGGCCGTACGCGACACCCGCCACCCGGTCGGGGTGGTCGGCGGGCATCGCGATGGTGCGGGGTGCGGACGGGGCGGTGATCTCGGTGACACCGGCCTCGGCCGTACCGCCCGCGAGGAGGACCAGCAGGTCCACCGTGCGCTGCGCGGCAGCGGCGGCGGCCTGCGGGTCGACGCCGCGCTCGAAGCGCTTGGACGCCTCGGAGCTCAGCTTGTGGCGGCGCGCGGTCCGGGCGATGGCGATCGCGTCGAAGTGCGCGGCCTCGATGACGACCTCGGTGGTCCCGGTGTCCTCGGCGTGGTCGGCGATCTCGGTGTCGGCGCCGCCCATGACGCCCGCGAGGCCGATCGGCCCGCGGTCGTCGGTGATGACCAGGTCCTGGGAGTCCAGGACGCGCTTGGCACCGTCGAGGGTGGTGAGCTTCTCGCCCTGCTGGGCGCGGCGCACCCCGATCGTCCCCGTGACACGGGAGCGGTCGTAGGCGTGCAGCGGCTGGCCCAGCTCCAGCATCACGTAGTTGGTGATGTCGACGGCGAGCGAGACGGTGCGCATCCCGGCCTTCTGCAGCCTGCGCTGCATCCAGATCGGGGAGCGCGCCTCGGGCCGCAGCCCGGTGACCGTACGCGCGGTGAAGTTGCTGCATCCGAACGGGTCGGACACCTTTACCGGGTAGCCGTGGGCGTTGGGCGGGGGCACGTCCAGGAGCGCCGGGTCGCGGAGCGGAAGCCCGTACGCGATGGCGGTCTCGCGGGCGACGCCGCGCATCGAGAGGCAGTAGCCCCGGTCCGGGGTGACGGCGATGTCGAGGACCTCGTCGACGAGCTCCAGGAGCTCGATCGCGTCGGTGCCGGGCTCGTACTCCGGCGGCAGCACGATGATGCCGTGCGTGCCGTCGTCGCCCATGCCCAGCTCGTCGGTCGAGCAGATCATGCCGTGCGAGGTCTTGCCGTACGTCTTGCGCGCGGCGATCGCGAAGTCGCCGGGCAGCACGGCGCCCGGGAGGACCACGACGACCTTGTCGCCGACGGAGAAGTTACGGGCGCCGCAGACGATCTCCTGCGGTTCGCCGGTGCCGTTGGCGGTGCCGACGTCGACGGTGCAGAAGCGGATGGGCTTCTTGAAGCCCTCCAGCTCCTCGATGGTCAGGACCTGTCCGACGACCAGGGGGCCCTTGAGGCCGGCCCCGGTCTGCTCGACGGTCTCGACCTCCAGGCCGACGGAGACGAGCTTGGCCTGTACGTCACGGCCGGTCTCCGTCGCCGGCAGGTCGACGTATTCCCGCAGCCAGGAAAGCGGGACGCGCATCAGATCTCCATCCCGAACGGCCGGGTGAACCGGACGTCGCCCTCGACCATGTCTCGCATGTCCTCGACGTTGTGGCGGAACATCAGCATCCGCTCGATACCGAACCCGAAGGCGAATCCGCTGTACTTCTCGGGGTCGACGCCGCAGGCGACGAGCACCTTCGGGTTGACCATGCCGCAGCCGCCGAGCTCGATCCAGCCCTCGCTGCCGCAGGTGCGGCAGGGGCGGTCCGGGTTGCCGACGGACTCGCCGCGGCAGACGTAGCAGACCATGTCCATCTCGGCGGACGGCTCGGTGAACGGGAAGAAGTTCGGCCGGAGCCGGGTCTTCATGTCCGGGCCGAAGAGCGCCTGGACCATGTGGTCGAGGGTGCCCTTGAGGTCGGCCATGGTGAGGCCCTCGTCGACGGCGAGCAGCTCGATCTGGTGGAAGACCGGGGTGTGCGTGGCGTCGAGCTCGTCGGTGCGGTAGACCCGGCCGGGGCAGACCACGTAGACGGGGGGCTTACGGCTGAGCAGCGAGCGCGCCTGGACCGGCGAGGTGTGCGTACGCAGCACGACTCCGGACTCGTCGCTCTTCGCGCCGTCGGCGCCCTGGACGAAGAAGGTGTCCTGCATCTGGCGCGCCGGGTGGTCGGGCACGAAGTTCAGGGCGTCGAAGTTGAACCACTCCGCCTCGACCTCGGGGCCCTCGGCGATCTCGTAGCCCATGGCGACGAAGACGTCGGCGACGCGCTCCATGATGGTCGTCAGGGGGTGGCGGGCGCCGGCCGGGACGCGGTCGTAGGGCAGGGTGACGTCCACCGCCTCCTCGACCAGCACCCGGGCGTCACGCTCGGCCTCCAGCTCGGCCTGGCGGGCGGCCAGCGCCTTGGAGACGGCGCCGCGGGCCTGGCCCACGCGCTTGCCCGCCTCGGCCTTGGCCTGCGGGGGCAGGGCGCCGATCTCCCGGTTGGCGAGCGACAGGGGCGAGGTACCACCGGTGTGCGCGGTCTTCGCCTGGGCGAGCGCGTCGAGGTCGCCGGCGGCGGCGAAGGCGGCGAACGCCTCGTCCCGCATGCGCTCGATCTCTTCCGGTTTCAGTGCCTCGACCTCGACTGGGTCGTACGACTTGTTCGGTGCCGACATCTCTTCCCGTGCTTCCGATTGGCTGGTGGCGACCCTGGTTCGACGACTGAGGACGCAAAGGTGCCAAAAGTCGAGTCTACGGGCCGCCGGGAGGCGAAGAAGCCCGTGGGCCGCTCAGACCAGGTAGGCCGGCGTGCTCACGGGCAGGATAAATCGGAACTCGGCGCCGCCGCCGGGTCCCCGGGCGACGGTGATCGTCCCGCCGTGCGCCTCGACGATGCCCTTGACGATGTACAGGCCCAGGCCGGTCCCGCCGCGCTTGCTCCCCCGCCAGAAGCGGGTGAAGACGCGGCCCATCGACTCCTCGGGGATGCCGGGACCCTCGTCGCTCACGGTGACTGCCGTTCCGCTCTCGTCGTCCTTGCCCGGTGCGGGCGCCGGGGCGATATCGATGGTGACGGTTCCCTCGCCGTGGCGCACCGCGTTTTCCAGGAGGTTGCCCAGGACCTGGTCCACCTTGTCCGGGTCCGCCCACAGCGCGGGCAGCGGCCGGCCGGTCCTGACGAGGAACCGGTCGGGCGCCTGGCCCGCCGCGACGAGGGCCTGGACGTGGCGTTCGACGGCCGCGGAGATGTCCACGGGCTGGCGGCGCAGCTCCAGCCGGCCGGAGTCGATGCGGGAGATGTCGAGCAGCTCGGCGATGAGCCGGGTGACGCGGTTGGCGTCGGCGTCGACGGTCTCCAGCATCAGCCGCTTCTGGTCGTCGGTGAACCGCTCCCACTTGGCCAGCAGCGTGGCGGTGAAGCCCTTGACCGAGGTCAGCGGGGAGCGCAGCTCGTGGGCGACGGTGGCGATCAGCTCGGCGTGGCTGAGCTCGGTGCGCCGGCGGGCCTCGGTGCCGCGCAGTGACACGACGAGCCGGCGGACCGGGCCGGTCGGGCTCTCGCGTACGTAACGGGCGGAGACCAGGACCTCTCGGCCGCCGGGGAGCAGGAGGTTCCGCTCGGGCTGGCCGACCCGGGTGGCGAGCCCGCCGTACGGGTCGGTCAGCTCCCACCAGCGCCGCCCCTTGAGGTCCTCCAGGGGCAGTGCCTCGTCCAGGGAGCGGCCGAGCGCGTCGGACACGGCGGTGGCGGTGATCCGGGCGGCGGCCGTGTTGAAGCAGATGACCTTGCCGTTCTCGTCGGCGACGACGAGGCCGTCGGGCAGGTCGTCCGGGCCGATGCCCGCCGCGGGGTCCCCGAGGACCGGGCTCGCGCCGGCTCCGTCGGAGAGGGCGCGCACGGCGGCCGTGTGTGCCGCTCGCGGCCTGCTCATGCCGACAGCCATCTTCCCGTACCCCACCTCTCGAACCGGTGCAGTGGGCCCCCGAGTTCGTCACCCTACTAGGGCTTGGCGGGCGGGCGACACCCTTGGGGGCGGGCCCGGCGGGGAGTGACGCGTATCGGTCGGCGGAGGGGGCAGCGTGGGTCAGCGTGCCGGGCGCTGGGCGCGCGCGGAGGCGTAGAGGCACACGGCTGCGGCGGTGGCGAGGTTGAGGCTCTCGGCCTTGCCGTGGATCGGGACCCGGACCACGGCGTCGGCCAGGGCGCGGGTCTCCTCGGGGAGGCCCCAGGCCTCGTTGCCGAAGACCCAGGCGGTGGGCCCGCCCATGGTGCCCGCGTCGAGCTCGTCGTCGAGGTCGTCCTCGCCCGCGCCGTCGGCCGCCAGGATGCGCACCCCGGCGTCCCGGAGCCCCTGCACGGCCTGTTCCACGGCTACGCCGACGGCCACCGGCAGATGGAAGAGGGAGCCGACGGAGGCGCGGACCGACTTGGGGTTGTAGAGGTCCACGGAGGCGTCGGTGAGCACGACCGCGTCGGCGCCGGCGGCGTCCGCGCAGCGCAGCACGGTGCCCGCGTTCCCGGGGTCGCGTACGTGGGCGAGTACGGCGACCAGGGTGGGCTTCGCCGCGAGGATCTCCTCGAAGGGCGAGTCCAGGAACCGGCAGACGCCGATCAGGCCCTGGGGGGTGACGGTCTGCGAGACGTCGGCGAGCACGTCGCCGTCGGCGAGGTGCACCCGGGCACCCGCGTCACGGGCGGCGTCGATGATGTCGGCGTACCGGTCGGCGGCCTCGACGGTGGCGAAGAGCTCGGTGAGCGTGGGTTCGCCGTCGGTGCCCCGGTGCGCGGCGGCCTCCCGCACGGCCTGCGGCCCCTCGGCGATGAACCTGCGCTCCTTGCCGCGGAAGTTCCGCCTGGCCAGCCGGCGTGCGGCGGCGATTCGCGGCGACCGCGCGGAGATCAGTTCGGGGGTGCCCATGGTCGGCGGCGAGCCTCTCTGCGTAAGTCAGCTTCTCTGCGTACGTTTCTCCGCGTACGGCTGACTACGTACGCGACACGTGCTGCAACGCACCGGACCCGCAGACGGCACACGCCTGCGGGTCCGGCTCGAACGCTGGAACGTCGGAAGGACTGCCTGGATCAGGCGGCCTTCGGGGCGTTGACGTCGCTCGGGAGGGCCTTCTGGGCAACCTCGACGAGGGCGGCGAACGCGTTGGCGTCGTTGACCGCGAGCTCGGCCAGGATCTTGCGGTCCACCTCGATGTTGGCGGCCTTCAGACCCTGGATGAGGCGGTTGTACGTCATGCCGTTCTGGCGGGCAGCCGCGTTGATGCGCTGGATCCAGAGCTGACGGAAGTCGCCCTTGCGCTTCTTGCGGTCGTTGTAGTTGTAGACCAGGGAGTGGGTGACCTGCTCCTTGGCCTTGCGGTACAGGCGCGAACGCTGACCGCGGTAACCGCTGGCGGCCTCGAGGATCGCCCGGCGCTTCTTGTGGGCGTTTACTGCCCGCTTGACGCGTGCCACTTTTAACTCCTTGCAGCGGGGTCGGGTGGTCGCAGTGGAGACTCACCCGGCCCGGAAACGAATTGGTCCCGGTCGGATCGAGGTCGTGCCCCCGGGTTCACCGGAGGCGGCGCCTCACTTGCCGAGAAGCTTCTTGACCTTCTTGGCGTCGGCCGGAGCCACGACGACCGTGCCGGTCAGCGAGCGGGTCTTCTTCGAGGACTTGTGCTCGAGCAGGTGGCGCTTGCCGGCCTTCTCGCGCAGCACCTTGCCGGAGCCCGTGATCTTGAAGCGCTTGCTGGCACCGCTGTGCGTCTTGTTCTTCGGCATCGCGCCGTTATCTCCTCGTCAGTGGCGCCCCTCTCGGTGCGGGCACCGGACTGCAGGGGCGTCAGATCTTTGGGTGGTTTCCGAGGGACCCGGGGGCGCCTGGATGGCGACCCCCGGAGGTCACGCCTCGGAAGGTGTCTCGGCCGGAGCCTCGGCCGCTGCGGCCGGGGCCTCAGCGGTGTCACCCTCGGACTCGGCGTCGGGGGTGAATCCCTGACGCTCCGCCTTACGGGCGGCCTGGGCCTCGCGGGCCTCGGCCATGGCTTCGGTCTTCTTCTTGTGCGGGCCCAGAACCATGATCATGTTCCGGCCGTCCTGCTTCGGGTTCGACTCGATGAAGCCGAGGTCCTCGACGTCCGAAGCGAGACGCTGGAGCAGTCGGAAGCCCAGCTCGGGGCGGGACTGCTCACGGCCGCGGAACATGATCGTGATCTTGACCTTGTCCCCCTGCTTGAGGAACCGGACGACGTGACCCTTCTTGGTGTCGTAGTCGTGCGGGTCGATCTTCGGCCGGAGCTTCATTTCCTTGATGACCGTGTGCGCCTGGTTCTTGCGCGCCTCACGGGCCTTCATGGCCGACTCGTACTTGAACTTCCCGTAGTCCATGAGCTTGCACACGGGGGGACGGGCTGTCGCCGCCACCTCGACCAGGTCGAGGTCGTACTCCTGTGCGAGCTCCAGGGCCTTGGCAAGCGGAACAATCCCGACCTGCTCGCCGCTGGGACCGACAAGTCGCACCTCGGGAACGCGAATCCGGTCGTTGATGCGGGGCTCGGCGCTGATGGATCCTCCTCGGTAGCACCACGCGACCGCCTGGCGGACAGCCGCGTAACGTCTTCTGTTGAGACCAACCGAACCGGGAAAATCAGAAACGCCCCGGACGGGACACAGGCGGGGCTCCAGGAACTACCGGAACACCGTCGCGTGCTACCGCGGGGCGCAAATCGGGCGGCCCCATCGTCCGTACGGAACGATGGCTACCACCTGACCGGTGACCCGCCGTCCCTGAGGACGGTCAGGTGGGAGATCGGAGCCTCCACTTGTGGGCCGAGCACATAGGTGTCCGGCCGGTCGTTACACAAGGTTAGCAGCTCCCCGGGGCTACGGCGAACCCGCTGTCGGGACGGCTCCCGCAGGAGGAGCCGGGCCGACGTGGCCTTATCGTGTGGGGCATGAGCGACGCGACCACCCCCAGCACCGGGAATCCCGGCTTCGACGACATGGCCCGCGACATCGCGGAGGTTCCCGCGGTCGAGGTGATCGTCACCGTCGCCGTCAATCTGATGAGCGCGGCTGCCGTGAAGCTCGGCCTGACCGAGGAGGGCGAGCAGCACAAGGACCTGGACGAGGCGCGCAAGCTGGTCCAGGCGCTGGCCGGGCTGCTCGACGCGAGCGCCACCGAGATCAGCACCTTCCACGCCTCGCCGCTGCGCGACGGCCTGAAGTCGCTCCAGCTGGCCTTCCGTGAGGCCTCGCTCGTACCGGACGAGCCGGGCCACGGGCCGGGCGAGAAGTACACCGGTCCCGTCTACGGCTAGTCCCCCCGCAGCTTTTCGAGCCCGCCGCCTGCGACAGGCGGCGGGCTCCTGCGCGTCAGCGGGTGAACAGCGGTTCGCCGGGGGCCTCTGCGTCGGCGGGCAGCAGCGCCAGATCGATCCCGCGCACCAGGCGGGCCCGGAGCACCTCGCTGGCGGACAGCGCGTCGGCGACCCGGCGGGCGGCGTCGGCGACCACGGCGTCCCGGGTGAGGACCAGGGCGAGGGTGCCGTCGGCCCGGCCGGGACCGAGGTGGGCGCGCAGCACCGCGGGCTCGGCGGCGACCGCGTCCCGTACGGCGGCCACGACGGCGGGGTCGTCGAGCGGGTCCGCGCTGGTGCGGTTCTCGGCGAGGGCCAGCAGTGCCGGGCCGGTCAGCTCGAAGGCCACGGGCCCGGCGAGGTCGAGCACCACCGTGTCCGCCTTCTCGTGCGCGGCGGCCTGCAGCGCCTGGTGCAGGGGTACGGCGACGGGGCGCGCCTGCGGGTCCCAGCGGGCCAGCGAGGCGGTGGAGGTGAAGGCGGGCAGGGCACGCCGGTCGCCGGCCTGGAGGGTCGGCACGGCCATGTCGCTGGTCTTCTCGCGGCGCAGGCCGTTCTCGTCCTCCTCGACCTCGCCCAGGACAGCGACGACCGGGACGAGCAGCCGGGCGTCGCGCAGAGCCGCGAGGACGGGTCCGACGGCCGTCCGGTCCTCGGCCCAGGCGGCGAGGGCCGCCGTCAGTTCGGGCGAGGCAGTGCCGTCGTCGTCGGAGAAACCGGGGTCCGGGATGTTCTTGAGCGCCACACGACGAGCGTAGTGGGTCGGTTCTCTCACCTGGGCGACAGGTCGGACACAGGCTGCTGCCAGCTGGGCTGCCTAGCGTCCGGGCCATGCCCCGTCACAGAACGCGCAGGTCCGCGCTGTCCGGCCCGGTGGCCGCCGCCGTCGTGCTGCTGGCCTGTTCCGCCGCCGGTGGTGCGTATCTGGTGGGTCACCGGCCGGATGACGCGTCACCGGCCGTGGCCGCCGTATCGTCCGCCTCGAGCCCGTCGGCCACGACGGGCCCGAGCGAGGAGTCCGAGGTGGATCTCGACGCGGAGCTGGCCGACGCGCTGGCGCCCCTGGCGGACGGCGCCGATGTGTCGGTGGCCGTGCTGGACACGGAGAGCGGGGCGAGCGCCGCCTACGGGGACGGGACGTACGACGCCGCCAGCATCGTCAAGGTGGACATCCTGGCGGCGCTGCTCCTCCAGGCGCAGGACGAGGACCGTGAGCTGAACGGCGCCGAGCAGGCGTACGCGGAGGCCATGATCCGGCGCAGCGACAACACCTCGGCCACCGAGCTGCTCAAGGTGATCGGCGGGGAGGAGGGCCTCGACGCGGCCAACGTACGGCTGGGGCTGACCGGGACGAGGGCCGTGCACGCGTGGGGGCTGACCCAGACCACGGCCGCCGACCAGGTACGGCTGCTGGAGGCGGTGTCCGGGGCGGACTCGGTGCTGTCGGAGGCCTCGCGGGCGTACCTGACGGAGCTGATGGGCCAGGTCGAGGCGGATCAGCGGTGGGGGGTGTCGGCGGCGGGCACCGACGCCGTGCTGAAGAACGGCTGGATGCCCCGGACGACGACGGGGCTGTGGGACGTCAACAGCATCGGGCGGGTACGGAGTGGCGGGCACACCGTGCTGGTGGCGGTGCTGTCGCGCGGACACGCGACGCAGGAGGCGGGCATCGACCTCGTGGAGACCGTGGCGAAGGCGGCGGTCGCCGTGACGGACGCGGCGGGCGGGTCGGGCTGAGGGCCGGGCGCGGCGGGGCCGGACTGAGGGCGGGGCGCCGGAGGCGGAGCCCCGCCGCCCTCCGGTCAGCGGCGGGGGCCGGCGGGGAACGGGCTGTAGCCGGGCGGGGGCGGGTTCCCGCCGGTGTACGGGCCGGGTCCGCCGGGGCTCCCGCTGCCGGGTCCCCAGCTTCCGGGGGTCCTGCCGCCCGGGGTCCTGCCGCCGGGGTTCCTGCCGCCGGGGTTCCTGCCGCGCCAGAGCACCACCGCCAGGGCGAGGAGCACCGCTCCGAGACCGCCCGCCGAGGGGGCCAGCCAGCCGGCCGGGCCTCCGTCGTCGCCGCGCGGGGTGGGGCCGGAGCCGAAGTACTCCTCGCGGTAGCCGGCCCGGGCGGACTGCGCGCTCAGGTCGTCGGGGCGCAGTTTCGCCCCGGCCTCGATCGCCGCGGCGGGGTCGACCATGCCGTAGCCCCTGGAGTCGTCGCGTCCGCCCGAGGGGGCGTCGCCCGCGGTGTCCGCGAGCAGGGCCTTGACCTGCGCCGGTGAGAGGCCCGGGTGGGCGGCGCGTACGAGGGCCACGGCGCCGGAGACGAACGCCGAGGCGGCGGAGGTGCCCCACTCGATGTAGTAGTGCTGGTCCGGGTTGGCCACGACGATGTCGACGCCGGGCGCGCTGACGGTGGCGTACCAGCGGCGGGTGGAGAACGCGGCGTGCGTGCCGTACTTGTCGACCGCCGCGACGGCGATCACTCCGGGGTAGGCGGCGGGGTAGGAGATCCGGTCGCCCTTCTCGCCGCTGTTGCCGGCGGAGGCGACGACGGAGACGCCCTTGCCGAGGGCGTACTGCACGGCGGCGTCCTCGCCGGGTTCCGGGTGGGCCGACTCGCTGTCGTCGCCGAGGGAGAGGTTGATGACGTCGGCGCCCTGGTCGGCCGCCCAGCGGATGCCGTCGGCGAGCGCGGTGCCGCGGGTCTCACGGGCCTTGCCGCGCGACGGGTCGCCGGACTCCAGGATCACCCGTACGGGAAGGATCTTGGCTTCCGGGGCGACGCCGAGCACGCCGTCGCCCTGCCCCGGGCCGTTCCCGCGCCCGGCGATGATGCCGGCCATCGCGGTGCCGTGCAGGGCCCAGGAGCGGTCGCCGGGTTCGGCGCCGAAGCCGATGAGGTCCTTGCCGGGGAGCACCTGGCCGGCGAGGTCGGGGTGGTCGTCGTCGACCCCGGTGTCCAGGACCGCGACGGTGATGCCCTTGCCCTTGGTGGTCTGCCAGGCCGTGCCGGTGTGGAGCGCCTCCAGACCCCACTGCTGGTCGCGGATGGCGTCCGCCCGGGCGGGGACGGCGGGCAACAGCGCGAAGGCGGTGGCGGTGGCCACGGCGGCGAGCGCCCGGAGCCGGCGGGGACGGGTCATGCCGGCTTCTCCGTGAGGTCGGTGACGGTCCTGCGCAGGGTGCGCTCCACCCGGTCGGCGATGCCCTTCGCCTCGTGGCCGAGTCCTGCCTGGGCGGGGGCGGTCGTGGCGTCGGCGGCCATGGCCGCTGCGGCGGGCTGCGGTTCGGTGACCGCGCGGCCGTCGGCGAAGCCGGAGACGGCGAACACGACGACGGGCAGCTCGGTCAGGACGTGGACCGTCCAGCTGGCGCGCTGCGGGTCGCCGAAGCCTTCCGCGACGGTGCCCTTGACCGGGTAGGTGCGGGGCATCAGGTCGGAGCGGTTCGCCAGGTGCTGGGTGGTGAAGCGGGTGTCGAGCGCGCCCATCGCCTCGGTGTCGGCCTCGGTGAAGACCATGCCGACGGTGGTGACGCTGCTGCGGGTGGCGTCGGTGTAGGTGGCGCGCACCAGGCGTTCGCAGCCGACGGGGCCGAGCGTCTTGAGCAGCAGCGGGTCCAGGCCGGCCGCGCAGCCGCTGTCGCTCGCGACGGCGACCCTGGTCCAGACGCGGTCGGTGGCTCCCGGTCCCGCGCCCTCGCCCTTGAGCGTGCGCGGGAAGAGGGTGTCGACGGGCGTGCTGTGCCAGGCGGAGCGGCCCACGGTGTACGCGCTCGCGGCGCCCGGCTCGGCGGCGGAGTCACCGGTGAGCCAACTGCCGGTGACCGCACCGCCGATGAGCCCGAGGCCGAGCACGGCGCAGACGGCGGCCGCCACGGTCCTGGCGGGGTTCCGGGCCTGCACGGGGCGGAGCCGGGTGGTGGTCTCGGCGGGCGTCTCGGCGTACGCGTAGTAGGCGCCGGGCGGGGCGGGGGTGGCACCGGGGCGCGGGGTGAGGTCCACCGCGCCGACGGGCCTGCGCCGGGTGGCGGCGGGCGGGGGCGGCGGCCCGGGACGGGCGGCCGGCGCGGGCGGTACGGGCCGGAGCCGGGCCGTGGTCTCGACCGGCGGCACGGGGGCACCGGGCGCGGGAGACCCGGCGGGCGCCTGCGGGGCGGTCCCGGGGCGCGGGGCCTGCGGGGCGGGGGTGGCGGACGTGCCCTGCGGTGCGCGGGTGGCACCAGGGGCCTGTGGGGCCTGCGCGGCGGGTTCAGCACCCGGGGCCTGCGGTGCGGGTGCGCCCGGTGCGCCCGGCGGGTTCTGCTCAGGGCGTGGAGGAGGCGGGGTGGCGGCGTCGGCCCGCACAGGGGGCGGGGTCGTCGGACGGGGTGGCACGGGAGCGCGCTGCGCTTCGGTACTCATCCGTCCCCCTGGTCCACGTCCCCGCACCGCCCACGGACCACCGTTGCGCACGGGCCCGTCGGTCGATCGTGTGACGGTCACTCTACGGGGTGGACGGCACCCCGTGGGAACGGGCGGGAGGGTGCGTGACGATCTGCACCGAACGTCCCCTACCCAGTGGTACGGACGTCTGGCAAGCTGCGCCCATGACTGCCCGCGCCGCTGACCGGAGCCGCTACGACCGCGCCACCGCCCATCTCGACGCCCCGGTGGCCGTCGTCGACCTGGAGGCCTTCGACGCCAACGCCGACGACCTGGTACGCCGGGCCGGCGGCAAGCCGATCCGGGTGGCCAGCAAATCGGTGCGCTGCCGTGCCCTGCTGGAGCGGGTGCTCGCCCGCCCCGGGTTCGCGGGGATCATGTCGTTCACGCTCGCGGAGTCGCTCTGGCTGGCCCGCGCCGGATTCGACGACGTACTGCTGGCCTACCCGTCGGCCGACCGGTCCGCGTACGCCGAGCTGGCGGCCGATCCCAAGCTCGCGGCGGCCGTGACGGTGATGGTGGACGATCACGCGCAGCTGGAGCTGATCGACGCGGCGCGCGCGGGCGGCACCGAGGAGATCAGGGTCTGCCTGGAGCTGGACACCTCGCTGCGGCTGCTCGGCGGCCGGGTCAGGATCGGCGCCCTGCGCTCCCCGCTCCGCTCCCCCGCCCAACTGGCCGAGCTGGCCCGCTCGGTGGACCGCAGGCCCGGGTTCCGGCTGGTGGGCCTGATGGCGTACGAGGGCCATGTCGCGGGCGTGGGCGACTCGGTGGCCGGGCGGCCGCTGCGGTCGCGTGCGATCCGGCTGATGCAGGCGACGGCCCGCAAGGAGCTGGCGGCCCGGCGCGCGGAGGTCGTGCGGGCGGTCCGCGCGGTGGCGCCCGGCCTGGAGTTCGTGAACGGCGGTGGCACCGGCAGTGTGCAGCACACCGCGGCCGAGCCCGCGGTGACGGAGATCGCGGCGGGTTCCGGGCTCTACGTACCGAGGCTGTTCGACAACTACACCTCGTTCAGGGGCCGTCCGGCGGCGCTGTTCGCCCAGCCCGTGGTGCGGCGGCCCGGCGTGGGCGTCGTGACCGTGCTCGGCGGCGGCTATCCGGCGTCCGGAGCGGCGGGCCCGGACCGGCTGCCGGTGCCGTATCTGCCCGAGGGACTGCGCTACGACCCGCAGGAGGGGCCGGGCGAGGTCCAGACCCCGCTGCTCGGCACCCCCGCGGACGATCTGCTGATCGGCGACAAGGTGTGGTTCCGGCACGCCAAGGCGGGTGAGCTGTGCGAGCGCTTCGACGAGCTGCGGCTGATCGAGGGCGACCGGATCACGGCTACCGTGCCGACGTACCGCGGTGAGGGGCGCACCTTCCTCTAGGGCGGGCGTCAGGGCGCCACGGTGCTGCCCACACCGCCGCCGGTGGCGTCGCCGATCGGGCGGATGCCCCGGGTGATGGTGTCCATCAGGGAGAGCGGCAGCGCGTCCTGGCCCGCGTCGAAGGCGAACCGCACGATGACGGGTGTCTCGCTGCCCACGGCGGACGGGAAGACGAGCGACTGCACGTACCCGCCGGGCCCCTTGCCCGTGGTGACCTGCCGGCGCACCAGGTATCCGGTGCGCCCCGCCACGGTCACCGGCTTCGACGCCAGGTCCTTGTGGGACCTGATGCCGCCGTGGATGAGGTCGCCGACGGTGTTCTTGCCGTAGGCGCGGTCGGCGGCCGTCCCGATGTCCGCCTCGGCCAGTGCCTTCATGTCCGTGAGGTCGGTGCCGCCCGCCGTCCGGACGGTGACCGTGCCGTGGTAGCAGAAGCTTCCCGAGTCGCCGGGGCAGGTGTAGGACCCGGCCGTACGCATCGTGGAGGCGTCGTCGAGGGTGTTCTCCGGCTTCTCCCAGCCCTCGGGGACCTGGAGGGTGACCCCGTCGAGCTGGTCGACCAGCACCGTGGGGTCGTCCTCCGGGCCCTCGGCGGGCGTCGGGCCGGGCGCGCTCGCGCTGTCCGTGGCGGTGGGCGGCGCGCCGGTGCTCGCCCCGGAGACCGGTCGCGTACCGCTGTCGTCCCCGCCCAGCACCAGGAAGCCGGTGACGGCGGCGACGACGAGCAGGCCCGCCACGGTCATGGCCACGGTCCGGGTGGTGGTGCCCGCTCCGCGCCGTACGGGCTGCGGAGCGGGTGCCACCGGCTGCGTGGCGGCGGCGGAACGGGTGTATCCGGTCCAGGCCGTGCCGTCCCACCAGCGCTCGGTGCCGGGCATGTTCACGTCCGGGTACCAGCCGGGCGGGGTCGCGTGGGTCATGCCACCACTGTAGGGAGCCTCAGTCGAGGGGGGTCACGTACGCCCCCGAGATCCCGCCGTCGACGAGGAAGTCGGTGGCGTTGACGAACGAGGAGTCGTCGCTCGCCAGGAAGGCGACGGCGGCGGCGATCTCCGTCGCCTCGGCGAACCGGCCGAGCGGGATGTGCACGAGCCTGCGGGCCGCCCGCTCGGGGTCCTTGGCGAACAGCTCCTGGAGCAGCGGGGTGTTGACCGGCCCGGGGCACAGGGCGTTGACCCGGATCCCCTCGCGGGCGAACTGCACCCCGAGTTCGCGGGAGAGGGCGAGGACGCCGCCCTTGGACGCGGTGTACGAGATCTGGGAGGTCGCCGCGCCCATCCTGGCCACGAAGGACGCGGTGTTGATGATCGAGCCGCGGCCCTGGCGCCTCATGTAGGGCAGGGCGGCCTTGCAGCAGAGGTAGACGGAGGTGAGGTTGACGTCCTGGACGCGTTTCCAGGCCTCGAGACCGGTCGTGAGGATGGAGTCGTCGTCGGGCGGCGAGATGCCGGCGTTGTTGAAGGCGATGTCCACGGTTCCGTAGGTGGCGTACGCCGTGGCGAAGAGCGCCTCGACCTGGTCGGGGTCGGTGACGTCGACGGACACGAAGGTTCCGCCCGCCTCCTTGGCGGCGGCCCTGCCCGCATCCGCG
Source organism: Streptomyces silvae (assembly GCF_016745505.1). Classification (GTDB taxonomy): domain Bacteria; phylum Actinomycetota; class Actinomycetes; order Streptomycetales; family Streptomycetaceae; genus Streptomyces; species Streptomyces silvae. The sequence continues at coordinate 66,351 of NZ_JAERUC010000039.1, forward strand.
TCGATGTCGCCGCAGACGACGTTCGCCCCTTCGGAGGCGAGCCTGCAGGCGGTGGCGAGGCCGATGCCGCTGCCCGCCCCGGTGATGACGGCGGTGCGGCCGGTCAGGCGGCGGCAGATGTTCCCGGAGTCGGTCGTCATGTCTGTTCAGGCCTCCGTGCCGATGAAGACGTTCTTGGTTTCGGTGAAGGCCGCGAGGGCGTCGGGCCCCAGTTCGCGGCCGAGCCCGGACTGCCGGTAGCCGCCGAACGGGGTCCAGTAGCGCACGGCGGAGTGGGAGTTGACGGAGAGGTTCCCGGCCCGGACCGCCCGGGAGACCCGCAGGGCGCGGCCCACGTCACGGGTCCAGATCGAGCCGGCCAGGCCGTATTCGGTGGCGTTGGCCAGCCGTACGGCGTCGTCCTCGTCCTCGAAGGGCAGGACGACGGCGACCGGGCCGAAGACCTCCTCGGTGGCGACGGGCGCGTCGGGGGCGATCCCGGTGAGGACGGTCGGGGGGAACCAGAAGCCGGGGCCGCCGGGCGCGCTGCCCCGGATGCCGTCCGCGTCCTCGGGGACGAGCGTCCGTACGCGCTCCAGCTGGGCCCGCGAGATCAGGGGGCCCATCTGGGTCTTCTCGTCCGAGGGGTCCCCCACGGCGACGGAGGCGACGGCCGGGACGAGGTGCTCCAGGAACCGGTCGTACACGGACCGCTGGACCAGGATGCGGGTGCGGGCACAGCAGTCCTGGCCGGCGTTGTCCAGGAAGGACATGGGTGCGGCGGCCGCGGCGGCCTCGATGTCGGCGTCGGCGAAGACGATGTTGGGACTCTTGCCGCCGAGTTCGAGGGTCAGCCGCTTCACCCGCTGCGCGCACCGGGCCATGATCTGCTTGCCGACGCGGGTCGACCCGGTGAAGACGATCTTGGCCACGCCCGGGTGTTCGACGAGGGCGTTGCCCGCCACGTCGCCGGCGCCGGGCAGCACCTGGAAGAGGTGTTCGGGGAGGCCGGCGTCGAGGGCGAGCCGGGCCAGGCGCAGGGCCGTGAGCGGGGTGGTCTCGGCCGGTTTGAGGAGGACGGCGTTGCCGGCGGCGAGGGCGGGGGCGGCGCCCCAGGCGGCGATCGGCAGGGGGAAGTTCCACGGGGCGATCACGCCCACGACGCCCAGCGGCTCCAGGAAGGTGACGTCGATCCCGCCGGGTACGGGGATCTGGCGCCCCGTCAGCCGCTCCACTCCCCCGGCGGCGTAGTCCAGGAGGTCCCGGACGTTGGCGGCCTCCCAGCGGGCGTTGCCCAGGGTGTGTCCGGCCTCGGTGACCTCCAGCTCGGCCAGCCGTTCGGCGTGTTCGTCGACGAGGACGGCGAAGCGGCGCAGCAGCCGGGCGCGGTCGGCGGGGGCCAGGGCGGCCCAGGTGCGCTGGGCGGCCGCGGCGCGGGTGACGGCGACCGCGACCTCCTCGGCAGTGGTGGCGGGGACGGTGGCGACGAGCTCTTCGGTGGCCGGGTTCAGGACGCGGTGCTCGTGGATCACGGGGCTCCTCACAGGCGTTCGAAGGAGCGGCGGAGCTCCCAGTCGGTCACGGCGGCGTCGAAGGCCTCCAGTTCGACGCGCGCCATGTTGCGGTAGTGCGCGACGACGTCGTCGCCGAAGGCTTCCCTGGCCACCTCGCTGTCCTCCCAGAGGGCGGCGGCCTCGCGGAGCGTGGTGGGGACCTGGTCGTATCCGGCGGTGTAGGCGTTGCCCTCGCAGGCGTCGGGGAGTTCCAGTTCGTGTGCGATGCCGTGGAGCCCCGCGGCGACCAGGCCGGCGACCGCCAGGTACGGGTTGACGTCGCCGCCGGGCAGCCGGTTCTCGAAGCGCATCGAGCGGCCGTGTCCGACGACGCGCAGCGCGCAGGTGCGGTTGTCGTGGCCCCAGGCGACGGCGGTCGGGGCGAAGGAGCCGGGCTGGAACCGCTTGTAGGAGTTGATGTTCGGCGCGTACAGGAGGGAGAAGTCGCGCAGGGCGGCGAGCTGGCCGGCGAGGAAGTGCCGCATCACGGGGGACATCGAGCCGTCCTCCCCCGCCATGACGCTGCGCCCTCCGGCGTCCTGGAGCGAGAGGTGGATGTGGCAGGAGTTGCCCTCGCGCTCGTTGAACTTGGCCATGAAGGTGAGGGCGACGCCCTCCTGGGCGGCGATCTCCTTGGAGCCGGTCTTGTAGACGGCGTGCTGGTCGCAGGTGACGAGGGCCTCGTCGTAGCGGAAGACGATCTCGTGCTGGCCGGGGTTGCACTCGCCCTTGGCGGACTCGACGGTGAGCCCGGCGGCCGCCATCTCGTTGCGGATGCGGCGCAGCAGCGGTTCGATGCGGCCGGTGCCGAGGACCGAGTAGTCGACGTTGTACTGGTTGGCGGGGGTGAGGCCGCGGTAGTTGCGGTCCCAGGCCTGCTCGTAGGTGTCCTTGAAGACGATGAACTCGAGTTCCGTGCCGACGTGGGCGGTCAGCCCGTGGGCGGCGAGCCGCTCCAGCTGGCGCCGCAGGATCTGGCGGGGCGCGGCGACGACCGGTGAGCCGTCCTCCCAGGAGAGGTCGGCCATGACCAGGACCGTTCCCTCGTGCCAGGGGATGCGGCGCAGGGTCGTGAGGTCGGGGCGCATCGCGAAGTCGCCGTAGCCGTTGGACCAGGACGACATGGCGAACCCGTCGACGGTGTTCATGTCCGTGTCGACGGCGAGCAGGTAGTTGCAGCCCTCCGTGCCGTGTTCCAGCACCTCGTCGAGGAAGAAGGACGCCGCGAACCGTTTTCCCTGCAGTCTGCCCTGCATGTCGGTGAAGGCGAGGACGACGGTGTCGACCTCACCGCGCTCCACCAGCACGCGCAGCTCGTCGGTCCCCAGCGGGGGTGTGCGGTCTGCCACGGAATACTCCTCGTTCGGTCGGCCGGAGGCTTGCCGGTCGGCCTAAGGTATGGGGGAAAACCATTGGGGGGAAGGGAATCGGGACGTGGCGGAAGAGACCGGGGAGCCCGGGCACTCCGGCCGGCTGCTGAGCGCCCTGCGGCCGGTCCGCGCGGGCAACGGCTTCGAGGAGGCGCTGGAGCAGATCCTCCAGGTGGTCCGGCTCGGCCTGGTGCCCGGCGGCGGGCGGCTGCCTGCGGAGCGTGAGCTGGCCGGGCTGCTCGGCATCAGCCGGGTGACCCTGCGCGAGGTCCTGAGGGTCCTTCAGGACCAGGGCCTGATCGAGGCCAGACGCGGCCGGCACGGCGGTACGTTCGTGCTGCCCCGGGACCCGGGCCCGGACGCCGGTGACGAGCTGCGCCGCCGGGTGGCGGACGTCGACATCGAGGACGTCCTGCTGTTCCGCGAGGTCCTGGAGTCGGGGGCGGCCGGGCTGTGCGCGGCGCGCGGCCTCGACGACGAGGGGGCGGACCGGCTGCGTACGGCTCTGGCGGCGACACACGAGGCACCTCTGCCCGACTACCGCAGGATCGACACCCTTTTCCATCTGACGCTCGCCGAGCTCTCCGGTTCCCCCTCCCTCGCCGCCCGGTACGCGTCGGTGCGGGCCCGCGTCAACGACCTGCTGGACTGCATCCCCCTGCTCGTACGGAACCTCGAACACTCGCAGCACCAGCACACGGTGCTCGTCGCCGCGGTGCTCGACGGCGACGAGGAGGGCGCGCGGGCGGTGATGCGCGAGCACTGCGCGGGTACGGCAGCGCTCCTCCGAGGCTTCCTGGCTTGAACCCGCCCTTCCGGATCACTGCTCTTGCGTGACGGCTCCGTACGAACAAAGGTATGACGTAACACCATTGCACCGGGCCGGCCCGCAGACCGGCCGCCGGAGGGACCGCACCATGCACGAACCGCTCATCGGCGTCACGACCTATCTGGAGCCGGCGGCTCGCTGGGGCGTCTGGGAACTCCCCGCGGCGGTGCTCCCCTCCGCCTACCCCGCGCTGGTCCAGCGCTCCGGCGGGCTCGCCGCGCTGCTGCCGCCGGACGACCCGGCCAGGGCGAGGGCCGCGGTGGCCCGGGTGGACGGTCTCGTGATCGCGGGCGGCGCCGACGTCGACCCCGGGCTGTACGGCGCGGAGCGCGACTTCAGGACGGGTCCGCCGGCGCACGAGCGCGACACCTGGGAGGTGGCCCTGCTGCGCGCGGCGCGGGAGACCGGCACCCCGGTGCTGGGCATCTGCCGCGGCATGCAGCTGCTCAACGTGGCGCTGGGCGGCACGCTGACCCAGCATCTGGACGGCCACGCGGGCCCGTTCGGCAAGGCGGGGGTCCTCGGCGAGCACGCGGTGACACCGGTTCCGGGGACGCTGTACGCCTCGCTCGTGCCCGAGGAGGCGTCCGTACCGACGTACCACCACCAGGCCGTGGACCGGCTCGCGCCGGGTCTGGTGGCCTCGGCGTACGCGGCGGACGGCACGGTCGAGGCGATCGAGCTGCCCGGCGCGCAGTGGGTGCTCGGCGTCCAGTGGCACCCGGAGATGGGCGACGACCTGCGGATCATGCGGGCCCTGGTGGCGGCGGCCACGGCCGCGGCGTCCGTGCCCACCACCTGAGGCCCGGGGGGGCCACCGGAGCGGGCCCCACAGCACGGGCCGTCAGGTCTCGCGCGCGGTCAGGGAGAGCAGGTCACGCGCCGGGCCCGTGGGCCGGTGGCCGGCGGGCCAGACCGCGCGCAGCTGACGGCGCAGCCGGACGCCCGCGACCGGGACCTTGACCAGCCGCCGCGCGGAGAGCTCCTCGCCCAGCGCGAGTTCGCTGAGCACACAGGGGCCGGCGCCGCTCTCCGCGGCCCCCTTCACCGCGGTGGTCGAGGAGAGTTCGAGCAGGGGGCGCGCCAGTCCGCCGTGCACGGCGAGCGCCGCGTCCAGGACCTGCCGGGTGCCCGAACCGTGCTCCCGCAGGATCAGCGGCTCCCGGGCGAGCTCCCCCGGGGTCAGCGTGGCCCGGCGTGCCCACGGGTGGGAGGGGGCGACCACGACGACGAGCCGGTCGTGGGCGATGACGGTGCCGTCGAGCCCTTCCGGTATCGAGAGCCCCTCGACGAAGCCCAGGTCCGCCTCACCGGCCAGCAGCCGCAGGGCGACCGCCGCGGAGTTGCCGGCGAGCAGGGAGACGGCGGTGTCCGGCCGCTCGGCGCGCAGTGCGATCAGCCAGCCCGGCAGCAGGTACTCCGCGATGGTCATGCTCGCGGCGACCCGGAGCCGGGAGTCCCGCCGGTCCCGCAGCGCCTGGGTCCCCGCGTCGAACGCCTCGGCCGCCTCGACGACCCTGCGCGCCCAGTCGGTGACGAGCGCGCCCGCGTCGGTGAGCCGGGATCCGCGCGGTGAGCGGTCCAGGAGCGCCACACCGAGCTGCCGCTCCATCGAGCGGATGCGGCCGGAGGCGGCGGGCTGGCTGATGCCGACGTCCCGCGCCGCCCGGCCCAGGCTCCCGTGCCGCGCGACCGCGAGGAGCAGCACCATGGCTCCCAGGTCGGGGACCCGGTGGGGCAGGGAGGCGCGCGGGGGCACTGGACCGGTCATAACCCCAGCCTATGACCTCATAGCCGCGCGCTCCCTGGTGGGCGGCGGTCCGCCCGCCGAGAATCGTGGCATGGCCATCTTTCCGCAGACCAAGACCGGGGCGCCCGCCTCCGCCGCCCCCGCCCACCGGCTCCCGTCCCTGCGGCATCTCGGCCCCAACTGGTACGCGACGGTGATGGGGACCGCCATCGTCGCGACCGCGGGTGCCGCGCTGCCGGTGGACGTGCCGGGTCTGCGGACCGCCTGTGTCGTGGTGTGGGCCGTGTCCTCGGTGCTGCTGGCCGTCGTGCTGGCGGCCCGTGCCGGGCACTGGGTCCTGCACCGGGACCAGGCCCGCGCCGACCTCCTGGACCCCGCCGTCGCGCCCTTCCACGGCTGTCTGTCCATGGCGCTGCTCGCCGTGGGCGCGGGCACCCTGGTGGTGGGCCGGGACGTCATCGGGCATCCGGCCGCCGTCGCCGTGGACGCGGTGCTCTTCACGGCGGGCACGGTCGCGGGGCTCGCCGCCGCCGTGGCGATCCCGTACCTCATGGTCGTACGCCACCGGCTCGCGCCGGGCACCGCGTCACCGGTCTGGCTGCTTCCCCTGGTGGCCCCGATGGTCTCCGCCGCGGTCGGGCCCCTGCTGGTGCCCGAGCTGGCGCCCGGCCAGGGGCGCGAGGCGCTGCTGCTCGCCTGTTACGCGATGTTCGGGCTGTCGCTGCTGGCGACCCTGGTGGTGGTCCCGCTGGTCTTCGGTCGGCTGGTCCACCACGGTCCGCTGCCGCTCGCGCTGACCCCGACGCTGTTCCTGGTGCTCGGGCCGCTGGGCCAGTCCACGACCGCCGTCAACCAGCTGGCCGATGTGGCACCGGGAGCGGTCCCGGCACCGTACGCCTCGGCCTTCGGCGCGTTCGCCGTGCTGTACGGGGTGCCGGTGATGGGGTTCGCGCTGCTGTGGCTGGCCCTGTCGGCCGCGATGGTGGTGCGTGCGGTGCGGCGGGGCATGGGGTTCACGATGACGTGGTGGGGGTTCACCTTCCCGGTCGGTACGTGTGTCACGGGCGCGGCGGGACTGGCCCGGCACACCGGGCTGGACGCGTTCACGTGGTTGGCCGTGGCGCTGTACGCGCTGCTGGTGACGGCCTGGGCGTTCGCGGGTGTACGGACGCTGGGCGGGCTGTTCAGCGGAGCGCTGCCCGCAGGGCCCCGGCCGCTTCGGCCAGTGACGGTCCGTACCACGTGAGGTGGCGCCCGTCGACGAGGGCGGCGGGCAGTCCGGGGAAGGCCTCGGGCCCGTCGGTGGCGGTGAAGCGGTACGGCTCGTCGGGCAGGACGACCAGCTCGGCACCGGAGGCGTTGAGCTCGGTCAGGGGGACGCGAGGGTAGCGCTCGTGGTGGCCGGCGTACACGTTGTGCACCCCGAGGCGGGCGAGCAGGTCACCGGCGAAGGTGTCACGCCCCAGCACCATCCAGGGTCTGCGCCAGACCGGCACGATCGCGGGACGTGGCGCGGGCGCGGGCGGCAGCGCCTCCCAGGCGGCCCGGGACTCCTCCAGCCAGCGGGGCCGGACCAGGCCGCAGGCGGTGAGGACCCGTTCCAGCTCGGCGAAGGCCTGGCCGAGGGTGCGGACCTCGGTGACCAGGACGTCCAGCCCGGCGGCCCGCAGCGCGGCCAGGTCGGGCTCCCGGTTCTCCTCCTCGTTGGCGAGGACGATGTCGGGGCGCAGGGCCGCCACCGCGGCGGTGTCGGGGTTCTTGGTGCCACCGATCCGCGCGGCGGTCAGTCCGGCGGGGTGCGTGCACCAGTCGGTGACACCGACGAGCAGACCGGGCGCCGTGACGGCGACGGCCTCGGTGAGCGAGGGGACGAGGGAGACGACGCGCATCGGCTCCCCCGTCAGCGGCGCGAGTCGTACGTCGCGTCGATGTGCTCGGCGACGGAGACGACCAGCAGCCGGGTGGCCGGTACGGTGGCCCGCCACCGGTGCCTGACCCCGCCGGAGAGGAAGAGCGTGTCGCCCCGGCCCAGCCGGTGGGCCCGGCCCTCCGCCTCGACCTCGACGGCGCCCTCCACGACGTACATCACCTCGTCGTTGCGGTGCTGGAACTCGCGCCCGAGGTCCTGCTCGCCGATGAACTCCAGCGCGCTGAGCTGGTGCCGTCCACGCACCAGCCTGCGGACGCCGTCCTCGTCGTCCGCCCGTACGACGTCCACTGCGCGTGCCGAGTCCGCCGCGGCCCGCAGCCGCTCGGTCGTGGTCTCCAGGGCCTCGGCCACCCGGTGCAGGGACCGGGGACTGGGTCTGGCCCGTTCGTTCTCGATCTGGCTGAGGAACGGTACGGACAGTCCACTGCGCCCGGCCACCGCGGCCAGGGTGAGTCCCAGGGTCCTGCGGCGTCGGCGAACCGCCGCACCCACTCGAAGTGCTTCCTTCTCGTCCATGTCCGGCTCCCTCCCCGGATCGCCATCCTCCCGGTTGCCAGCACCCTACGCATGTCGTTTGAGGTACGGAGGGCGAGCCGGCGGACGGGGACGGACGGGAAATCTTCGGGGATCCCCTCCTGAACAGCCTGAAGGGGACGGCTCCGGTTCGCTACCGGGGCCGTCCCCTTCACCGTGACGGGGTGGTCGACAGGCGGGTCAGCTGCCGACGGGCGTCAGCTTCGCCACCACGTCCGGGTTGGCGTCCATCCAGCGGCGGGCGGACTCCTTCTCCTTGCCGGCGCCGCCCTTCTGGATCTCCACCTCGAGCGAGGCCAGCTGCGCCTCGCTGAGCTTGAAGTCCTTCAGCCACCCGGTCAGCTCCGGGAAGTCCTTGGCGAAGTCCTTCTTGGCGACCGTGTGGATCTGCTCGCCCTTGCCCCAGGCACCCTTCGGGTCCTCGAGCTTCTTCAGGTCGTGCTTTCCGTAGGCCCAGTGCGGCGACCACAGGGTCACCACGACCGGCTCCTTCTTCTTGATCGACCGGTTCAGCTCGGCCAGCATCGACGAGGTGCTGGAGGAGACCACCTCGTACTCACCTTCGAGGCCGTACTCCTTGAGCACCTTCTTGTTGAGGGTGCCCA
>NZ_JAERUC010000040.1 GCF_016745505.1 Streptomyces silvae
GCGTGTCCGTCGGCTCATCGGTGGGCTCGTCGGTCGGCTCATCGGTGGGCTCGTCCGTCGGGTCCTCCCCGCCCGGGTTGGTCGGGTCTTCCCCGCCCGGGTTGGTCGGGTCGTCCGGCACGTCGTCACCGATGTGCAGGCCGACGCTGACCTCGGTGTCGTCGACCCCGAGGCCGAGGCCGATGCCCGCCGCCTGCGCCGCACCGGCGGCGGTCAGCGAGGCACCCGCGGCGATAACCGCACCAGCGGCTATCCGCGCGACGCGGATTCGCGTCTTCTTGGTCATCTGTTGCTACCCCCAGTAGCTGATCTTGTCGATGGAGCAGCCCTATGCGGTCCACGGCCCTGCGGGGTCACACACTCTGCAGGGCCACGCCGTACCGTGGTCATCCCGCCCGCCCCCGTTCACACCTGTCCCAGACATAAGCGTGCTGCTCTAGCACCCTGTCCAGAGATAAGGACTACGTCAAGGCCGTTCCGGGGGCATACGGGCCGCTATGGGGGTTCTTGACGGGTATTCGGAATCACGACTGTGACTCATTCGCCACACCTTCACCCCAACTCCCCTGCGCCCCCGCCCGGATGGGAACGCGGACGGGCCCGGACAGGAGATCCTGTCCGGGCCCGGAACCGTACGGCCGAGGCTACTTCTCGCTCTGCTTGCGCCAGCGGATGCCGGCCTCGATGAAGCCGTCGATCTCGCCGTTGAAGACCGCTTCGGGGTTGCCCATCTCGAACTCCGTACGCAGGTCCTTGACCATCTGGTACGGGTGGAGGACGTACGAACGCATCTGGTTGCCCCAGGAGTTGCCGCCGTCGCCCTTGAGCGCGTTCATCTTCGCCTGCTCCTCCTGGCGGCGGCGCTCGAGGAGCTTCGCCTGGAGGACGTTCATCGCGGACGCCTTGTTCTGGATCTGCGAGCGCTCGTTCTGGCAGGAGACGACGATGCCGGTGGGCAGGTGGGTCAGGCGCACCGCGGAGTCCGTGGTGTTGACGCCCTGGCCGCCGGGGCCCGACGAGCGGTACACGTCGACGCGGAGCTCGGACTCGTCGATCTCGACGTGGTCCGTCTGCTCGACCACGGGCAGCACCTCGACACCCGCGAAGGACGTCTGGCGACGGCCCTGGTTGTCGAACGGCGAGATCCGGACGAGCCGGTGCGTGCCCTGCTCGACGGAGAGCGTGCCGTAGGCGTACGGAACCTCCACCGCGAAGGTGGTCGACTTGATGCCGGCCTCCTCGGCGTAGGCCGTCTCGTAGACCTCGGTCTTGTAGTTGTGCCGCTCGGCCCAGCGGAGGTACATGCGCTGGAGCTTCTCGGCGAAGTCGGCGGCGTCGACGCCACCGGCCTCGGCGCGGATGGTGACCAGGGCCTCGCGCGCGTCGTACTCGCCGGAGAGGAGCGTGCGGACCTCCATCTCGTCCAGCGCCTTGCGGACGGACTCCAGCTCGGTCTCCGCCTCCGCGCGCGCGTCGGCGTCACCCTCGTCCTCGGCGAGCTCGAAGAGGACTTCGAGGTCGTCGATACGGCTGCGCAGGGCCTCGGTCTTGCGGACCTCGGCCTGGAGGTGCGAAAGCTTGCTGGTGATCTTCTGCGCCGCCTCCGGGTCGTCCCAGAGGGACGGCGCCGCCGCCTGCTCCTCGAGCGCGGCGATGTCGGCCCTCAGCGCATCCAGGTCCAGGACGGCCTCGATCGACCCCATGGTCGAGGAGAGGGACTTCAGCTCTTCGGAAATATCGACGACTGCCACGGGTCCAGCGTAACGGCTGGACGGGTGAACATGTCCCTCCCCCGATCCCGCACCCCCTCCGGGGCTGCTCTCAGGGGATCGTGGGCGCTGAATTCCGCGTGTCGTCGGGGGGGCTGCCGGGGTCGTCGCCGCTCGTGGCGAACCACCCGCCCACCCCTATCGCCGCACACAGGGCGACCGCCGCCACACCGAGGGTGATCCGGCGCTTGCGGACCGCCGCGGACTTGTTGCGGGCCGAGCCGGGGCGCGGCCGGCCGGGCGCGCGGGGGGCGCGGGCCGTACCGAGGGGGCCTCCGGAGAGCTCGTCGGGGGCGGGAACGCGCATGCTCGTGTGGGTGTCCCGGTTGGAGTCCGGGGAGGATCCGGGCACCAGCGGGACCGCGCCGCGGCGGCGGGGCTCCTCGGGGGCCGGGGTGTACTGCTGCTCGTCGTACGTCTGCGGCTCGGTCTCGTTGTCCGGCTCGTCGACGTCGAGCGGGGGTATCCCGGCCAGCAGCGGCAGCAGCTCCCGCAGCCGGGTCGCCAGCTCCGAGGCGCGCAGCCGGGAGGCGGGGGCCTTGGCCAGGCACTGCACCAGGAGCTGCCACAGCTCCTCGGGGATGCCCGGGAGCGGGACGACCGTCTCGGTGACATGGCGGCGCAGGACCGCCCCGGGGTGACCGCCGCCGAAGGGGGTGAAGCCGGCGAGCAGCTCGTAGAGCACGGTCGCAAGGGCGTAGATGTCCACGGCGGCGCGCGGCGGCAGGCCTTCGACGATCTCGGGGGCCAGGTAGTCCGGCGTACCGATGATCTTCGTGGCCTTGGTGCGGCGCGGGGTGTCGATCAGCTTGGCGACGCCGAAGTCGGTGAGCAGCGCGGGGTGCGAACCGCCGGGGCCGAGCGGGCCCTCCATGTCGAGCAGGATGTTCTCCGGCTTGACGTCGCGGTGGACCACCCCGGCGCGGTGCGCGGCGGCGAGGCCGTCGGCGACGTCCGCGATGATCGCCGCTGCGGCCTCGGGCGCGAGGCGGCGCTCCCGGTCCAGCCGGGTGCGCAGATCCGTGCCCCGCACGAGATCCATGACCAGGGCCAGGTCGGTGCCGTCCACCACGAGGTCGCGTACGGCGACGACGTGCGGATGGCCGAGCCCGAGCAGCGCGGTGCGCTCCTGGACGAAGCGGCCCACGAGCTCCTGGTCGGACGCGAGGTCCTCCCGCAGCAGCTTGATGGCGACGGGACCTTCCGGCCCCTCGCCGAGCCACACCGTTCCGGCGCTGCCGCGCCCCAGGATCTGGTGGGCGGTGTACCGGCTGCCGATATTCCGTGCCAAGACTGCTCCCTCAGCGGCTGGCGTTGACCCCCGGTCGACAAAGTTACGCGGCGAACGGGGTGTTGCGTGCCCTGGATGGCGCCAACCTTCACTTCTGCGGGCGAATTGGGCCCGCAGAAGTCGACAAAGACACGGACCGGGGGCGGTTACTGACCGGTTGTGCCGCCGGAGCCGCTTCCGCCGATGTCCTTGAACCAGTCGGTGACCTTACCGATGCCGTCCCCTATGGCGTCCCAGAAGCTCTGCCCCTGGGCGACCCAGTCCTGAAGCGGTGTCAGCTCCCAGATGAGCCAGGCGGCGACGACCAGCAGCACCACCGTGAACAGGCAGCCCTTGAGGCAGCCGAGGCCGGGGATGCGCATCGGGTTGGCGCTGCGCTGCCTCGGCTGGCGCGGGGCCGGCTGCTGCGGTGCGGGCTGCTGCGGGGGCGCGTACTGCTGCCGCTGCGCCGGCTGGGGCCGCTGCTGCTGCTGGGGCGGCGCCTGGTAGCGCTGGGGCTGCTGCTGCGGTGGGTACTGCTGCGCGCGCTGCGGCTGCTGGCGCTGGGGCTGCCGGTCCTGGGGCGGCTGCTGGCGCTGGGGGCGGCGGCGCAGCGGGTCCTGGCTCGGGTCGAGGTACTGGACCTGCGTCTGCTCGTTACGGTCCCGGGCGGCCCTGAGCTGGGACTGCCAGGGGTGCGGCTCGTCGGGCCCGGGAGGGCCGTCGGGGCGCGGCGGTACGGGCGGCATCATCGCGGTCGGGTCGGCCTGGCCGGCCCCGCCGGGGGTCTGCTGCATGACGCTGGTCGGGGCCGCCGGGTCGTACGAGCCCGCGGTGCTCGGCAGCACCTGTGTCGGGTCGGCCGCGCCCGGGGTCTCCGGGACGGCGGCGGGCGCCGGGTCGGGGGCGAGCAGGGCGCCCACGCCCTCGGCGGCGGCGATCTGCGCCGAGTTCGCGTGCACGCCGATGCCGGAGCCGACGGTGCGGAGCGCCCGGGCGAGGTTCACGGCGCTGGGCCGCTGGTCGGGGTCCTTGCGCAGGCAGCGCTCGATGACCGTCCACAGCGGCTCCGGGACGGTGCTGGGGCGCCGGGGCTCCTCGCTGAGGTGCCGGTGCAGGACCTCCAGCGCGGTGCCGCCGGCGAACGGCGGACGGCCGGTGACCAGCTCGTACAGCAGGATGCCCGCGCCGTAGACGTCCACGGCCGAGGTCTGCGGACGTCCCTCGGCGGACTCGGGAGCCACATAGGCCGGCGTGCCGACGAACTCGTGGGTCCGGGTGAGCCCCGGGGAGTCCGCGAGGCGCGCGATGCCGAAGTCGGTGAGCATCGGCGTCATGCCGCCGTCGCGCTCGTCGAGCAGCACGTTGGCGGGCTTCAGGTCGCGGTGGACGACGCCGTCGGCGTGGCTCGCGGCGAGCGCGTCCGCGATCTGGGCGGTGAGCAGCGCGGCGGCGACCGGGGTGAGCGGGCCGTTCTCCCGGAGATAACGGTGCAGGTCGGGCCCGTCGATGAGGTCCATCACCAGGGCGAGGAGATCGCCCTCGACGACGAGGTCCCGGGTGCGCACGATGTTCGGGTGGGTGAGCCGCAGCAGCACGGAGCGCTCGCGCAGGAACCGCATCACGACGTCCGCGTCGTTGGCGAGCTCCTCCTTGAGCACCTTGATCGCGACGGTCTCGCCGGGCTGCCCGGCGACGGCCGCCTCGGCGCCCGCGGTCTCCCGCTGGCGGGCTCGCCAGACGGTGCCCGTGGCGCCGCGTCCGAGCGGCTCCTCGAGCAGGTATTTGCTGCCGACTGGCCGCACGTCACGCGCTCCCTGCTGGTCGATGTGCTTGCGGTCCCCCGGGGCCCGCCGGATGTCCCGGCCCACTCTAATGCCGCCGTACGGGGCACCGGCCGGTCGTCCTCCGGCCGTGTTGCCACTGTGCCAGCGGGAAGACGTCTCCACGGAAGAGTTGGTTGCCGAACGAGTGTGCAGCACGTCCCCGGCAGGACCAAGCAGGCACTTTTACACCCACACTCGGCCATTCAAGATCACTAAGCGGTCACCCCCGGGCGTGTTGTCAGTGGCAGGTGCGAGGATGCCTGCAGCACGGAACCGTCAGGTCGGGAGCCTCACGGTCCGTGACGACCTGTACCGGACGACGCGTCCGTGCCGGGTGGGGGGAATCACAGGGCATTTCCCCTGCCGGGCACCCCGCGCAGAAGGGACCGCTGACGGCGATGCAGATCCGGCTGACCGTCCTCGCGCCGCGCAGCGGCCAGACCCCGGCGCGCGCCTGCGACGTGCTCGTGACCGCCCCCGCGGGGACGGCCCTCGCGGCTGTCGCCTCCAGCCTGGCCGCCGCGGTCTCCGGCCCCGAGAGCTCCCAGGGCGGCGGCGCCACCGTGCTGTACGCCGGGCGCGAGCGGCTCGACCCCCAGCGCTGCGCCCTCGGCGAGCCGCCCCTGGTGGACGGCACGGTGCTCTCGCTCCAGATGCCCGGCGAGGACGAGGCGGCCGACGACGCGGTGCCGGCGCGGCTGCACGTGATCGCGGGGCCGGACGCCGGCGGTGTCCACCTGCTGCACGGCGGGCAGATCCGGATCGGCCGTTCCGCCGAGGCCGACGTCCCGCTCGACGACCCCGACGTGTCACGCCTGCACTGCGCGGTGACGGTCACGGACGACGGCCGGGTGTCCGTCGCCGACCTGGGCTCCACCAACGGCACCTCGCTGGACGGCGCGGACGTCACGGACCGCCCGGTCCGGCTGGTCCCCGGCGCCCTGCTCAGGCTCGGCGAGTCCACGCTCCGGCTCACGCCCGGCACGCGTACGCCCACGCTGACGACGACACCGGACGGCGAGGGCCACCTGCGGGTGGCCCGCGCGGACGCGGTGGGCGGCGCCCCCGGGACGGACGGGGCTCCCGGCCCGGACCCGGACACGGCCGGGGGAGACGCCTCCGCCGGAGGAGGAGGTCACGGCCACACCGGCACCGGTGACGCCTCCCCCGCCTCTACGGGTCACGTCCCGTACGAGGCCCACGGCGACGGCCCCTCCGCCCCGCACGGTGGGTCCGCCCCGCACGTCACCCACGGCCGCGGCTCCGAGCTCGCCCCCGGGGAGGCCGCCAGACGCGGCGGCATAGCCGCCTGGGCCCGGCGGCTCAAGGGCGGCAGGGGAGAGCAGGCGCACGGGATGCCCGACGGCTCACCGGCGACAGGCCCGGAGCCCGGGGCCGCCCCGCACGCCCCCTCCGTACCCCCGCACTCACCCTCGGCCCCGGCCGGGACCTGGCCGGACCCCGCCACCGTGCTCCTCACGGCGCTCGGCCCCGGGCCCCGCCTCTGGGAGCGCGACACGACGCACCCCGAGGCCCTGGTCGTACGCCTCGGGACGACGGAGCGGGCCGACCTGCCGGCCGTGCCGGTCACCGTGGGGCTGCGGGAGGCCGGCTCGCTGGGGCTCGCTGGTCCACGGGCCCGGCTGGCCGGGCTCGCCCGCTCGACCGTCGCGCAGCTCGCCGCGCTCCACTCCCCCTTCGACGTCGAGATCGTGCTGATCAGCACGGACCGCACCCGGAGCCTGGATGAGCGGCGGCGCGAGTGGTCCTGGCTCGGCTGGCTGCCCCATCTGCGCCCCATGCACGGCCAGGACTGCCGGCTGCTCCTCGCGTACGACCGTGAGCAGGCGGCCGCCCGCGCGGCGGAGCTGGTGCGCCGCATGGAGGAAGGGCCGCTGGGGCCCGGCTGGGCGAGCGCCGACCGGACCTCGGTGGCCGAGGCCGCCCGGCAGCACACCGGGCCGCACACCGTGGTGATCGTGGACGGCGACCCCGGTTCGGCGGCGCTGCGCGAGACCACGGCCGGGCTGGCCGGTGCCGGAGCAGCCGCCGGGATCCATCTGATCTGCCTGGCCGAGACCCCGGCCGCCTCCCCCACCTCCCCGGTCGCAGCGACGTACGACACCGCCTGCCGGGCCTCGATCGCCTTCGGTGAGTGCGGTGCGGTCGCGATGCTCAGCGGCGATGTGGCGACCGCGCTGCGGCTGCTGCGCACGGCGGGCGGCCAGGCGGCGGGCCACGGCACCGTCGCCGCGGTGGACGCGGTGTCGGCGGCCTGGGCCGAACGGTTCGGGCGCGCCCTGGCACCGCTGCGGGACGAGGGCACGGCCACGCTGCCGGGCCGGCCCGTGGCGGCGGCGCTGCCCCCGTCCGCCCGGCTGCTGGACGAGCTGGGCCTCGCAAGGGCGACCCCGGCCTCCCTGATGGCGCGCTGGGCCTCCACCGCCGAGGTCCAGCCGGGCGCGACGGTGCGCACGGCCGCCTCCGGCTCCGGCGACCTGGACACGACGAGCTCGGGGCGCACCCTGAGCACCGGGCCCCGGGTGGGCGCGCAGCGCGAGTCCCCCGACGCCGGGCACACCCCGTTCCGGGGCAGCGGGCCGACCAGCTCGGGCTCGGGCTCCTCCGCGTACGCCCCCGCGAGCACCGGCTCCCCCCGGATCGGCGCGCAGCGGCGCGACAGCGGGGCCCCGGCGCCCACCGCCCCGGGCGGCCCGGGTTACGCGGGACGGCCCGTGATCGTCCTCGGCGCCGGCCCCCGGGGCCCGCTCTCCGTGGACCTCGCCGAGGAGGGACCGCATCTGCTGATCGAGGGCCCCACGGGCAGCGGCCGTACGGAGCTGCTGCGCGCCACCGCCGCCTCCCTGGCCTCCGCCGCCCGCCCCGACCGGCTCGGCATCCTCCTCATCGACGGCGCGGCCGGCGAGCAGGGCGAGCGGGGCGAGGGACTCCGCCCCTGCACGGAACTGCCGCACGTCTTCACCCACCTGGTGGCCTCCGACCCCGTACGGATGCGGGAGTTCGCCCAGGCGCTGGGCGGCGAGCTGAAGCGCCGGGCGGAGCTGCTGGGCACCCTGGACTTCGACGCGTGGCACGCGCGGTACGAGGAGTCGCTCGGGCTCACCGGCCGGCGCGCCGGCGGCGCCGCCGAGCAGCGCGGCGACCTCGAATCGCCCGCCAGCGGCACGCTGCGGCTGCGGCCCGCCGCCTCCCGCCCGATGGACCCCGGGCCCTCGCCCCTGCCCCGGCTGGTGGTCCTGGCCGACGACTTCGACGCCCTGGTGGCCCCGGCGCTCGGCAGCCCCGGCCGCCCGTCCGCCGGATCCGTCGTCCGGGTGCTGGAGGCCGTGGCCAGGGACGGCGGGCGCCTCGGCGTCCATCTGGTCGCCACCTCCGCCCGCCCGGACCGCACCGAGGACACGGAGCTGGCCCGGGGCGCGCGGCTGCGCATCGTGCTCGACCCGCCCGTCGTCCCCCCGTCCCCGGACGAGGCCGCCCCCGGCCGTGGGCGGCTGGGGCATCCGGACGGCCGGGTGACGCCGTTCCAGGGCGGCCGGGTCACCGGCCGCATCCCGCGTACGGCGACCCTGCGCCCCACCGTCGTACCGCTGGAGTGGGAGCGGATGGGCGATCCGCCGGCCCGCAGGCCGGTCCGCGAGCTGGGCAACGGCCCCACCGACCTGGCCCTGCTGGCCAGCGCCCTGGACCGGGCGGCCCGTTCGGTGAACGCGGAGCCGCTCCCGCCGCTGATCCCCGGACAGCGCTGATCCCCGGACGGCGCTGGTCTCCGGACTGCGCTGGTCCCCGGACACCGCTGTTCCCCTGGGCACTGCGGCCCGGGGCGACGTCACGAGCCCATCACGATCACGGAGTTGGCGCGGACAGCGGTATTGCGGCTCCGGTGCGCCGGGCATAGGACTGTGCGCACGGACGATGTGAACCGCACGACGTGAGACGTGAACGGCACTGCGGAGTCCCACCGTTGGTGCCGTCCGGGCCTCATGCGCGCGCAGGAGAGACGGGGCAGGGAATGCGCAGAACCCTTCGCATGCGTAGGGCCGCAGTGGTGTTCACCGCGATCGGGGCGCTGGCCCTCGCCGGGTGCGGCGACGACGGTGACGGCAAGGACAAGGCGGCAGACGGGTCCGGCACGACCGAGGACAGCGCGTCGACCGTCACCCTGCCGAAGCTCGACGGCGAGAAGATATCGGTCGCCGCGGTCTGGACCGGACCCGAGCAGGCCAACTTCACCAAGGTCCTCGACGAGTTCGAGAAGCGGACGGGTGCGACGGTCACCTTCGTCCCGGCGCAGGACCCGATCGTCAACTTCCTCGGTACGAAGATCGCGGGCGGCCAGCCCCCGGACGTCGCGATGATCCCGCAGGTGGGCGCGATCCAGCAGGCCGTGGCCAAGAAGTGGGCCAAGCCGGTCGGCAAGGAGGCGCAGGCCCAGCTGGGCAAGAACTACGCGCAGGTCTGGCAGGACCTCGGCGCGGTCGACGGCACCCAGTACGGCGTCTACTTCAAGGCCGCCAACAAGTCCCTGGTCTGGTACAACGCCCAGGCGTTCGAGAACGCGGGCGCGAGCGAGCCGAAGACCTGGAAGGACTTCATCGCCACGGCCGAGACGGTCTCCGCCTCCGGCGTCACCCCGGTCTCGGTCGGCGGCGCGGACGGCTGGACCCTCACCGACTGGTTCGAGAACGTCTACCTCTCCCAGGCAGGCCCGGAGAAGTACGACCAGCTGGCCAAGCACGAGATCAAGTGGACGGACCCGTCCGTCAAGGACGCCCTGACGACCCTGGCCGAGCTCTTCGGCAAGCCCGCCCTGATCTCCGGCGGCGCCGACGGCGCACTGCAGACCGAGTTCCCCGTGTCGGTCACCCAGACGTTCACCGGCGGCGACCAGCCCAAGGGCGCGATGGTCTTCGAGGGCGACTTCGTCTCCATCAACATCGCGCAGACCGAGGCGAAGATCGGTACGGACGCCAAGGTGTTCCCGTTCCCCGCGGTCGGCGCGGACTCCCCGGTGGTGACGGGCGGCGACGCGGCCGTGGCGCTCAAGGACACCAAGGGCGCCCAGGCCCTGCTGACCTGGCTCGCCTCGAAGGACTCGGCGAAGATCTGGGCCGAGGCCGGCGGGTTCATCTCGCCCAACAAGGAGCTGGACGCGTCCGCCTACCCGAACGACGTGCAGCGCAAGATCGCCGAGGCGCTGATCGACGCCGGTGACGACGTCCGGTTCGACATGTCCGACCAGGCCCCGCAGTCGTTCGGCGGGACGCCCGGCAAGGGTGAGTGGAAGACGCTCCAGGACTTCCTGAAGAACCCGAAGGACATCGCGGGGACTCAAGCCAAGCTGGAGTCCGACGCGGCCAAGGCGTACACGAGCTGACGGGATGACCACAGCGACAGCGGGGGGCGCGGAGAGCGCGCCCCCCGCCGACAAGCGTCCTGACACGGGCACGGGCAGGCGCCCGCGCGGAAGCGTGACCGGCACCCGCAGAACGGTCGCGGCGGCGTTCCTGCTGCCCGCCCTGGTGCTGCTCGGCGCCCTCGTCGTCTATCCGATCGTGTACTCGGTCTACCGCTCGTTCCTCGACCAGTCCGGCACCGGATTCGCGGGCCTGGACAACTACAAGGCGCTCTTCACGGACGACACCATCCGGACCGCGGTCAAGAACAACGCGATCTGGGTCGTGTTCGCGCCGACGGTCGCCACCGTGCTGGGCCTGATCTTCGCGGTGCTGACCGAGCGGATCCGGTGGGGCACGGCGTTCAAGCTGATCGTCTTCATGCCGATGGCGATCTCCATGCTGGCCGCCGGCATCATCTTCCGGCTGGTGTACGAGCAGGCGCCGGAGCGCGGCGTGGCCAACGCCGTGGCGGTGGGGGTGCACGACACGTTCGCGCAGTCCTCGGGCTTCCCGAAGGCACACCCGCTGCCCGTCCATCCGCTGAAGGCCGGTGGCGGCGGCTCCTTCGTGACGAAGGAACCGGTGCGCGCCGGGGAGCCGGTGAACCTGCCGCTGGTCGGTGTCGTCCCGGCGAAGATGCCCGGCGACGCGAAGCCCGCGAAGGCGCCCACCGCGTCCGGTGACGGCATCACCGGGACGGCCTGGCTCGACTTCACCAGGGGCGGCGGCGGAAAGCCCAACGTCGTCGACCCGAAGGAGCTCGGCCTCAAGGGCATCACCGTCGAGGCGGTGAAGGACGGCAAGGTCGTCGCCTCGGCGACGGCCGGAGCGGACGGGGTGTTCACCCTGCCCGCCTCGGCCGACGGCTCCCTGCTCCGGCTTCCGGCGGACAACTTCCGGGAGCCGTACAACGGGGTCGACTGGCTCGGACCGTCCCTCGTGACGCCGGGCATCATCGGCAGTTACGTCTGGATGTGGGCCGGATTCGCGATGGTGCTGATCGCGGCCGGCCTGGCGGGGCTGCCCCGCGAACTCCTCGAAGCGGCCCGGGTGGACGGTGCGAACGAGTGGCAGGTGTTCCGGCGGATCACGGTGCCGATGCTGGCCCCCGTGCTCGCGGTGGTCCTGGTCACCCTGATGATCAACGTCCTGAAGATCTTCGACCTGGTCTTCATCATCGCTCCGGGCTCCTCCCAGGACGACGCGAACGTCCTGGCCCTCCAGCTGTACCGCTCCTCGTTCGGCACGGACGCGGACCTCGGGGTCGGCAGCGCCATCGCCGTACTCCTGCTGCTGCTGGTGATCCCGGTGATGCTGTTCAACATCCGCCGCATGCGGAAGGAGGGGCGCCGGTGACCA
>NZ_JAERUC010000004.1 GCF_016745505.1 Streptomyces silvae
CCAAGGTTGAGGTCGCCAGTTCGAACCTGGTCGTCCGCTCCATACGAGAAGGCCCCGGTCATCACGACCGGGGCCTTCTTGCTGTCACATCCCCTGGGGCGGCCAGTTCGTGCCCGTCAGGAGCTCGAACGCGTCGAGGTACTTGGCCCGGGTCGCGTCGACGATCTCCTGCGGCAGCGGCGGGGGCGGCTGCTCGCCGTGCCGGTCCCAGCCGGAGGCCGGTGAGGTCAGCCAGTCGCGCACGTACTGCTTGTCGTACGACGGCTGCGCCTTGCCGGGCTCCCAGCTCTCGGCCGGCCAGAACCGCGAGGAGTCGGGCGTCAGCACCTCGTCCGCGAGGATCAGCTCCTCGCCGCCGTCCTCGGTGGGCGCGAAGCCGAACTCGAACTTCGTGTCGGCGAGGATGATCCCGCGCTCACGGGCGATGTCCCGGGCGCGGCCGTAGACGTCCAGCGTCGTCCGGCGCAGCAGGGCCGCCGTCTCGGCGCCGACCTCGTGGGCGACCTCCTCGTACGACACGTTCTCGTCGTGATCGCCGACCGCGGCCTTCGTCGCGGGGGTGAAGATCGGCCCCGGGAGCTCGGCGCCGTCGACGAGGCCCTCGGGCAGACCGAGCCCGCAGACCGTCCGGGTCGCGTTGTACTCGGTCAGGCCGGAGCCCGTCAGATAGCCGCGCGCCACGCACTCGACCTGGACCATCCGCAGCGAGCGGCAGATCAGGGTCCGGCCGGCCCAGTCGGCGGGCGCCCCGGCGGGGAGCTCCGCCGACAGCACATGGTTGGGGACGAGATCGGCGAGCTGGTCGAACCACCACAGCGAGAGCTGGGTGAGCACACGGCCCTTGTCCGGGATCTCGGTGGGAAGGACCCAGTCGTACGCGGAGATACGGTCGCTGGCGACCATCACGAGGTCACCCGCCTCGTTCCGGTACAGGTCGCGCACCTTGCCGGTGTGCAGGTGGGTGAGCCCCGGCACCTGCACGGGCTCGGGCTTTTCTACGAAACCGGACACGCTGCCTCCGCGTAGGTTGATCCAGGAGTCGTTCCGATTGTCCCGCATACGGAGGAGCCACGCCGCCAGGGGTCACCCCGTGGACGCGGCCGTGCGCGCAGGTCCGGCCCGGTCCGTCAGTCCCGCTTGCAGATCCGGTCCAGCAGATTGGCCGTGGCCCGCTGGACGCGGGCGTCGATGTGGCCGGGGCGGTCCAGGGCCGGGGACCAGGCGAAGGTGCCCGAGGCGAAGACGAGCGCACCCGACGGGGCGCGGTACAGCGAGGTCTCCTGGTGCCGGGTCGCCCCGTCGCCGTCCGCGTACGGGGAGTGCGCGAGCAGCATGCGGCTCTCGTGCTCGGGCAACGCCGTGCGCGGGAAGTAGCGGTCGGCCTCGCCGGCGACCAGTCCGTCGATCTCGTCGCCCTCGGCCGCGCCGGTGGCCTCCCAGAGCCAGTGGCTCGCGTTGCGCACGACCAGGGGGTGCGGATCGGGGACCCGGCCCGCGTACTGGATGCCGAGCAGCTGCTGCTCGGGGCGGTCGACCTCACGCCACAGGGCGGGCTTTCCCGGTCCGCGGCGCTTGCGGCAGGTGAGCAGACGGTCGGGGACGCCGGAGGGGGACGGGCCGAGGCCGACCTGCCAGTACATGGTGTTGGCCGAGAGGAAGACGAGCGAGGTGCCGATGCCCCTCGCCCGCTCGGCGGTACGGCGCATGGGGATCGACCAGTACTCGTCGTGCCCGGGGAAGACCAGGCCCCGGTAGCGGCTGGGGTCGACGCGGCCGGCGTGCAGGTCGCGGGCGTCGGCGTACGCGAGGTCGTAGCCGTAGCGCTCGGCCCAGCGGATGAAGTCGTAGGCGTGGCCGACGTGCAGGGGGAGGCCCGCGCCCGCGTAGGGGCGGTCGAAGGAGATGGTGACGGCGGCGTCCTCCTCGCCCAGCAGCCGGCCCTGCTCGTCCCAGGCGTGGTAGAGGCTGGCGCCGGTGCGGCCGTCCTCCGGATAGAGGTTGTAGGCCTGCCAGGTGACGTCGGGAAGCAGGAGCAGCAGGTCCGCCGGGTGGTCGTCGCGGACCGTGAAGGGGACGTGCGAGCGGTGGCCGTCGGCGGTGGTCAGCACGGCGACGTACGCGCCGACCGACCAGTAGCTGGGGATCTGCAGCCGCCAGGAGAGCCACCAGTGGTGGCAGGAGACCGTCCGCTCCGCGGCCATCGGGGCCGGCTGGACGATGCCGGAGAGGCGCGGGCTGGTGGTGATCTTGGCGGCGCCGTCGCCCGCGTAATGCCCGATGCGGTAGACGTCGACGGAGAACTGCTGGGGCGGGTCCACGGTGATGTGGAAGTCGATCGCCTCGCCGGGTGCCGCCGCTCCCGGGGACACGAACCCCTTGATCTGCTGGTGCACGTCGTCGGCCGTGCGCGTGCCGCCGCCGCTCCCGCTGCGGCCGAGGTCGGGGTCGGCGTACCAGGGGACGACCTGGCCGGTGTCGTCGAAGTAGTTCTCGCTGCCGCGCAGCCAGGGGAGCGGGCCCTGCCCGAAGGGGTCGCTCACGGCATGCGCGAGGGCACCCGATTCCCACCGCCGGATCTGCTCCGCCCCCATACCGCGCCCCTCCCTCGTCCCCCGACATGTCTGCCGCACCGGTGCCGGCGCCGCCCCCAAGCACATCACATAACGCACGCACTCCGTTACCGTTCGTCGCGATTTGGGGCGACCGTGGCCCCCGCTCCCGGATATCAGGGGGATATCAGGGGCATTTCGCCACCTAAGTGGACGGACGGCCGTTCAACTCGCGCAGCTCCCGGCCCCCTGCGCACCTCTCAGCCCAGACGTACGGGTTTGTCGGTGCGCACGCCCACCGCCGTGAGCCAGGACCGGAGCGGCTCCGCGTCCCCTTCCTCGACGAGGCTGAGCACCGGTGCGCCGAGGTCGGACCTGCGGCCGCCGTCGACCAGCAGCGCGGGCCCGTCGAGCCAGTCGAGCCCGGGCGCGGCTCCGGCCGTGTCCACGGCGGCGCAGCAGACCATGGCCACGACGTGGTCGGCGAGCAGCTCCGTGCCCGTACGCGGCGGCTGGAGGGGGAAGAGCGGGAGCGGGACGGGCCCCCAGAGGTCGAGGGGGTCGGTGCCCGCGCCGGCGTCCGGAGGGGGGCCTTCGGCACGGGGGCCGGGGGCCGCCTTCTCCTCGTCGCGGGCGACGGCCGCGCCGATCCCGGCCGCGAGGGCCTCGCTGTCGGCGCCCGGGGAGGCGAGGTGGTCGATGACACGCGCCAGCGTGGGCACCGGGGCGCCGCCGGGGGCCGCCGAGCGGGCTCCCACGGTGACGCTGCTGGCCACCCCCATGGCGTCGAGCACCCGGTGCAGGCGGGCCGCCTCCGTACGCCACTTACGGTCCACGACCTCTTCCGGATACTGCTGCCAGTCGACCGGCGACCAGCCGGGACCTGCCTCCGCCGGGCCGCCGTGGAAGAGCCGGGCGGCGAGCAGCGAAGCCGCCTCGTCGGCCGCGCCGGGCTCCTCGATGAGATCGCAGGCGGGGCGCTCCCCCAGCCGCGAGGTGAAGCCCTCGGCCAGCCGGTCGCGCCGGGAGAGCTCCGTGAGCGCGGAGACGACGCCGGCGTCGAGCCGCGAGGGCCAGCGCCCCATCCGCCAGGCGGGCAGCGCGACCCGGGTCAGCAGCCGGTCCCAGCCCGCGTAGGCCAGGCCGACCTGCTCCTGGGCGGCGATCCGCAGCCCGTAGTCGACCTCCTGGGCGCGGCCCGAGGCGGCGGCGGCGACACAGCGCTCCATCTCGGCGGCGTGACCGCGACAGCCGCGCAGCAGCAGCTTGGCGATCCATCCCACGAAGGCCGTGGGGATCCTCCGGATCCGTCCCTGCCCGGGCACGGCGGCGTCGGCGACCGCCGCGTCCAGGCCGCGGACGAAGCGGCGGGCGGCGGCTATGTCGGGGTTCGCGGACGGGCCGGTGCCGGCGACGACCGGGGCGAGCACCGCACGCAGCTCGGCGACCCTCATCCACCACAGGAAGGGCGACCCGATCACCAGGACCGGCGCGGCCGGCGTCCGGCGGCCACGCCCGCTTCCCTCGCCCGGGTCCTCGGCGCCCGGCCGGTTGGCGGGGTGCGTACGGTCCTCCAGCCAGCTGTCGCAGTCCGGGGTCAGCGCTATGGCCGACGGCGCCGGGACGTCGAGCCGGTCCGCGAGGTCCCTGACCAGCCGGTAGAGATCGGGGGCCGCGGCCTCGGTGAGAGGCACGGTCGGACTGACGGCGGGCCTGGCGCGCGCCACCGCCACGGCGACCGCCGCGGCGAGCAGCAGGATCACGACGGCGCAGGCCGCCACCGTCCAGCTGACCGTGGACCACACACCCGGGCCGATGTGTCCCTGGGCGACCGCGACGAGCAGCACGACGGCCGCGGCCGCGGGCAGGATCGCCAGGGCCGTGGCTCTGCTCCGGATGCGCAGCAGGGCCATCGCCCTGGCCCGCGCTGCGTGCGCACCCAGCTCCTCAACCGAACCGGTACCGGACACGGCTGGACGTCACCCCCTCTGCCCCCGCGACGGTGTTGGTCACTCCCCCACTGTGGCACCCGTCACTGACATCGCAATGCCGGTGGGCCAAGTGCCGGAACGCTTGCGCCGCACCCTAGTTGGGGCCTCGGCGGGCGTCATCCGGATGGCCGAGCCGTCACCCGATGGAATGGCTTTGGGCAAAGCTGCTGACGGGTCGGCGGGCGGGCGTTCGGTGATACCGCGACCTCTCCCGGGGGGCTCCTACAGGGATCCTGGAGGGCCCCTGAAAGGCTCCTGGACGCGCCAGGAAGACCCTGGACACACCGGTGCCCGGCGCCTCTGTGAAGGGCCGGGCACCGGGTACGAACGGTTCTCAGGCCTCTTCGGCGGCCTTACGGGCGATGTCCGTACGGTGCTGGGAGCCGTCGAGCCGGATCCGGCCCACGGCGGCGTAGGCACGTTCCCGGGCCTGCGTGAGGTCCTTGCCCGTCGCCGTGACGGAGAGCACGCGCCCTCCGGCGCTGACGACCGCGTCGCCGTCCTGCCGGGTGCCGGCGTGCAGCACGAACGCGTGCGGCGCATCCTTCGCCACCACATCGGCGAGGCCCTCGATCGGGTCTCCCGTGCGCGGCGTCCCCGGGTAGTTGTGCGAGGCGATGACCACGGTGACGGCGGCGTCGTCGTGCCATGTCAGCGCGGGTACGGCGTCCAGCGTGCCGTTGGCCGAGCCCAGCAGCAGCCCGGCGAGCGGCGTCTTCAGCCGGGCCAGGACCACCTGGGTCTCCGGGTCGCCGAAGCGGGCGTTGAACTCGATGACCCGGACGCCGCGCGAGGTGATCGCGAGGCCCGCGTACAGCAGCCCTGAGAACGGGGTGCCGCGGCGGCGGAGCTCGTCGACGGTCGGCTGGAGGACGGTCCGCATGACCTCGTCGACCAGCTTCGGGTCGGCCCACGGCAGCGGGGAGTACGCGCCCATGCCACCGGTGTTCGGGCCCTCGTCGCCGTCCAGGGCGCGCTTGAAGTCCTGGGCCGGCTGGAGCGGCAGGACGGTGGTGCCGTCGGTGATCGCGAAGAGGCTGACCTCGGGGCCGTCGAGGAACTCCTCGATGACCACGCGGTCGCAGGCCAGGGCGTGGGCACGCGCGGCCTCGACGTCGTCGGTGACGACGACGCCCTTGCCGGCCGCGAGACCGTCGTCCTTCACGACGTACGGAGCCCCGAAGGCGTCCAGGGCCGCGTCGATCTCGGCCGGCGTGGTGCAGACGTAACTGCGGGCGGTCGGGACGTTGGCACCGGCCATGACGTCCTTGGCGAACGCCTTGGAGCCTTCGAGCCGGGCAGCCTCGCCCGAGGGGCCGAAGCAGGGGATGCCGGCCGCGCGCACGGCGTCGGCGACACCGGCGACAAGCGGTGCCTCCGGGCCGACGACCACCAGCTCGGCACCCAGCTCGGTCGCGAGACGCGCGACGGCTTCACCGTCGAGCGCGTCGACCGGGTGCAGTTCGGCCACCTCTGCGATTCCGGCGTTGCCGGGGGCGCAGTACAGAGCGGTGACATCGGGGTCGAGGGAGAGAGAGCGGCACAGGGCGTGTTCGCGGGCGCCGCCGCCGATGACGAGGACCTTCACGGGGTGCAGCCTAACCGCCGGGGGCGGGCCGCCTCGACGGGCGCCGGTCCGTGGACAGGTCCGTGGGCAGGTCCGTGGACAGTCCCGTGGACAGGGCAGGCACGGGCGGGCGGGGCGCGCGGCCCGGGGGCGGGGCGTACGGGGGTGCGGCGGCGGCCAGGGCATTCCCGGTGCGTGGGTGGGGCCGGGGCCGTACGGGCGGGTGGTCGGCCAGGGCATCCCGGTGCCGACGGCAGGCGCGTACGGGTGTGTGATCGGCCGGGGCGTCCCCGTGCGTGGGTGGCCGACGGCAGGGGCGGCGTACGGGCGGGCGTGCGGTCGACCAGGGCATACCGGCGCGTAGCTGTGGGCCAGGGCATCCCGGCGCGTGGCTGTGGGCCGGCCGCCGGGTGCCCGCTACTCGTTGGTGAACTCCTCCACGACCGTGGCGCCCAGCTCGCGGACGATCAGGTCGTGCCCGGAGAGCGCGGAGTCGACCAGGTCGGGGTCGTCCGCCTCGGCGGTGTCGTCCTCGGGCGCGACCGATCTGGGCGGCTCGGGGGCGGCACGGTCGTACGAGGACTGCTCGGGCCGCCCGGACTGCTGCGCCGGGGGCTGCTGCTGGGCGGGCGGCGGGGACTGCGGGGCTGGGGCGGACGGCCGGGACTCGTACGAGGGAGCCGGCGGCGCGGGCGGCGGCTGATACGGGGCGGCCGGAGGCCTGCCGCCACCGCCGCCACCGCTCGGCGCGGGCTGGCCGCCACCGCCACCACCTCCACCGGAGGGGTCGACGACCGCGTCGACCTTCCACTTCGCGTTGAACTGCTCGGCGAGAGCCTGCTTGAGCACCTCTTCGCTGCCGCTGCTGGAGAAGGTGTCGCGGGCGCCGGCGTTGAGGAAGCCGAGCTGCAGGGTGGCGCCGTCGAAGCCGGTGACCTGGGCGTTCTGACTGAGCAGGATCCAGGTGAAGCGGCGGCGGTTCTTCACCGCCTCCAGGATGTCCGGCCACATGTTCCGCACCTGGGCGGCACCCTGCATCATGTCCTGCCCACCGGGGGCGGGCGCCTGCGGGGCCTGCGCGGGAGCGGCGGGGGCCGCAGGCGCTGCCGGGGCGGGTGACTGGGGTACGCCGCTCCCGGGCGCGGAGGCGGTCGGCCAGCCACCGGGCCTGCGCGCCGGTTCCGCACCGTCGGCGCCGCCCGCACCGCTGCCGGCTCCGGCCGCAGCGGGCCAGGCACCGGGACGCTGCCCGGCGGGGGCGGCGGCGGGCGGCTGCTGGGCCGCGGGCACTTCCTGTGGTGCCGCCGGCTGGGGCTGCTGGGGGGCCGGAGGCGCCACGGCCTCGGCGGGTGCCGGGGCGGCCGGCGCGGGCGCGGGCCGCTGGAGATCGGCGGGGGCGCCGCCCGGAACATCGCCCCGGACAGCCGCACGGGCAGCGGCGGGGCCACCGACGCCGCCGGCGGGCATACCGACCCCGGGCCCATGGGCCTCAGGCCCCGGTACGTAGCCCATGGCGGGGCCGGCACCGGCCGCGGCGAAAGCTCCGCCGCGCTCCAGCCGGTCCAGCCGGGCCTGGAACGAACGCTCGTCGTCAAAGGCGGCGGGCAGCAGCACCCGGGCACAGATCAGCTCCACCTGGAGCCGGGGCGAGGTCGCCCCGCGCATCTCGGTGAGCCCTTCGTTGACCAGGTCGGCGGCCCGGCTCAGCTCCGCGGCCCCGAACACGGCGGCCTGCGCCTGCATCCGCTCCACCACATCGGCGGGCGCGTCGATGAGTCCCTTGTTCCCGGCGTCCGGCACGGCGGCCAGGATCACCAGGTCACGCAGCCGCTCCAGGAGGTCCGCGACGAAGCGCCGGGGGTCGTTGCCGCCCTCGATCACCTGGTCCACGACCTCGAAGGCCGCGGCCCCGTCACCCGCCGCGAAGGCGTCCACGATGGAGTCCAGCAGGGACCCGTCCGTATAACCGAGGAGCGAGGTCGCCATGGCGTATGTCACACCGTCGTCGGCGGCGGAGGCCAGCAGCTGGTCCATGACGGACATCGAGTCACGCACGGACCCGGCACCGGCCCGCACGACGAGCGGCAGCACGCCGTCCTCGACGGCGCTGTTCTCCTTGCCGCACACCTCCGCGAGGTAGCTGCGCAGCGTCCCGGGCGGCACCAGCCGGAAGGGGTAGTGGTGCGTACGCGACCGGATCGTGCCGATGACCTTCTCGGGCTCGGTCGTCGCGAAGATGAACTTGAGGTGCTCCGGAGGCTCCTCGACCACCTTCAGCAGGGCGTTGAACCCGGCCGGGGTGACCATGTGCGCCTCGTCGATGATGTAGATCTTGTACCGACTCGACGCGGGCCCGAAGAACGCCTTCTCCCGCAGGTCACGGGCGTCGTCCACGCCACCGTGGGACGCGGCGTCGATCTCGATGACGTCGATCGAACCCGGCCCGTTGCGCGCGAGGTCCCGGCAGGACTGGCACTCCCCGCAAGGAGTCGGCGTGGGCCCCTGTTCGCAGTTCAGACAGCGGGCCAGGATGCGCGCACTGGTCGTCTTTCCACAGCCACGCGGCCCGCTGAACAGGTACGCGTGATTGACCCGGTTGTTCCTCAGGGCCTGCTGCAACGGGTCAGTGACATGCTCCTGACCGATGACCTCGGCGAAGGACTCGGGGCGATAGCGGCGGTAGAGCGCAAGGGACGACACACCTACGAGGTTATCGGGGCCGACTGACAACCGGCCCCGCCCCGGACCGGGCGCCCGGCGGGAGACCACACCCCGGACACACAAGGGCCCCCCACGCACCCGCCAGAGCCAACCTACCCTTGCTGCCTTCCGGCCCTGGGGGAGTTCAGTCAGATAGCGCCACGTGAGGGGCTGACGCCCACCTTAACCGATCCCAGCCCCCTGCCGTCCACCCGCTCCCCGCCTTCACCCCTCCCGGAGGACGGTCCGGAACGATCTTTGGGGAACGTGTTCGCGAGCACCCTCCAACGTCTTGTATTGTTTGCCGCGGAGGATTCGCCTAGTGGCCTAGGGCGCACGCTTGGAAAGCGTGTTGGGGGCAACCCCTCACGAGTTCGAATCTCGTATCCTCCGCCATTGCTCTCACCGGGCAATACGTCGAAGGGCCCCACCGTTCGCGGTGGGGCCCTTCGGCGTTGGCGGGCCGGGTGCAGTCGCCGCCAGCGGGCCGTCGTGACGCACGGCCCCGGCTCCCAGGGCGGGCAGCCCAGCGCCGCAGAGGCGGCAGCCCGCTCGACAGGCAGGATCAGCGTGGGGTCCCCTGACCGTTGCGTCGGCATCCGCCGTGCACAGTCCGTCCGGATCCGGCAGGTCAGGAAGCGATGAGGCGGGTGGTGAAGCCGTCGTGGATGAGGGATTCGTACGCTCCAAGTACGTCCTCCGGGACTGCCTGCTCGATGGCGAATCCAAGCTTCGGATACTCGACGACCCGCTGAAGATCGCCTACGAGCATGTCCAGGACGAGCTTCTCGTTGCCGATGGACTTCACGTAGTCGTCGAACTCCAGCGGCTCCGACGCGCAGAGGATCTCGACGTCGGGCCACAACTTGCGGGCGGTCGCGTACGACCGCCGCTCCATGTACGGCTTGGAGACCAGCAGCACCGTCGCCGGGGTGATGCCGGCAGCGGCAAGGACCCCTCTGGAGAGAGTGACGTTCTGCCCGGTGTTGCCGGCCTCCGGTTCCAGCAGGATCGCCTCGTCGGGGACGCCGAGGGCGATGGCGTGCTCCCGGAAGTGGACGGCCTCGCCGCGCGGAAAGACCTTGGCGGTGGTGGGGCTGTTGCCTCCGGTGAAGACCAGGGTCGGAAACAGCCCGGCCCGGTACAGCTCGGCGGAGTGGGTGGCAACGCCGAGGTCGTGGCTGCCCAGCCCGATCGCCACGTCGACGGGCCGCAGCCGATGATGCATCTGGTGGTAGTTCCAGATCAGTGCCGCCCGGCGCCGCTGGTCTTCCGTGATCGCCTGCTGGTTGTCGCTCACGCGTCTCTCCCTGGTCACCGTCGCCGGCAGGCCCCTCGTACATGGCCTTCATCGCCTCGGCACTTCCCATACTCAGCCAGTGGGGACGTCTAGGCCCAGAGCGACGAGCGGGGGCGAATTCTGCCGCTCCTTCTGATCGAAGTCAGTACCCAAGTGGACACCCCCACAGCGGCTTCACCCTGTCCCGGCGGAGATCCATCGACAGCCCCGCACCGTGGTACCGCATCAGCAGCTGTCCGGAGGGATGGCCGAATAGCGGTCTGCGCCCCCTCGTGCGCACTTGATTGCGCTCCCTTGCCGGGTCCTACCGTCCTTCAGCTCACGCCACACGGCATCGACGGAAGGGCAGCCGGTGAACAAGGACGAATCCAAAGCCGTCAGCGAGATCCTCCACGAGCTGAGCAACACCTCGCACGTCCAGGTCCGCTCGTCCACCGAACTGGCCGTCCACGTCTCCGAAGCCGCAGAGGACGAGGACGAGAAGCGGATAGGCAAAGGGCAGGGACCGCTTCGTCGGCGCACCGACTACAGGGCTATCCGAAACGCGCCGCGATCACTGACCCTCACTCCCTGGCAGGTCATTCACGCCATCGGTCTCGGAGCAGCCTCGGCCCGTCAGGGCGCGGGACGGGGGCTGGCCGAGCACTGGGGGAGTTTGCGCTACAACCAAGCTCTGGAGGCCAACCAGGGCGATTACCTGCGGCTGTCGTCCGAGGGACGCGATCTCCTGCGCTTCTACAAGGCCACCCAGTCCGGGGAGATCGGCACCGGCTTCGCCTCTCTGTTGGCCGAGAAGCTGGTCAGGACCAGGTACCCCGACCACTCTGTCTCCGTGATTCCGGCGGATGTCGCCCTGAAGGCCGGCTGGGCCCTCCGCAGCACCTCCGGTACGGGCGCCCGCCCGGAGCCGCTGCAGCGACGACCCCACTTCTTCGTCGAAGCCTGGCAACCAGGACAGCCGTCCAAGGTCATCCTGGTCTCCTCGAAGGGCACGCACAGCAGCGTTCAGCAGGTGCACAAGCAGCTCAGCACTGCCAGTGCTCACGTGGAGTCCGTGCACATCGGGCCCTACGGCACTGTTCCTTACCTGCTCATAGGGACAGAGATCCCCAAGAAGGAAAGCCTCGCCCTACATGTCCTGGAAGGGCCGGGCGCGACCGTCCTCCGCCCGTCCGGAGACGCAGAAGAAGCCGATCCTGATCTCACCCTGGACCAGAGGAACCGCGTCGCCGACGTCGTGCGGTACGCCGAACGAGAACGCACGACCATCCCCGGATTCCAGTTACTGCCCGAATCGTTCGCCTGGTTCAGCGTCGTGCTGGCGCGGACAGAGGCGGCCACGCTGACTGCCTTCACCGGAGGTGGCAAACCGACCGCCCAGTACCTGACCAAGGAGCAAGGGCAACGCCACTTCCAGCACGACGTGCACGCCAACACGGACAGGATGCGAGATGCGGAGCACCGCATCCACGACATCGACTTCCTCGGCACCGACCACATCTACCGCCTCAATGGCACCCGTGTAGAGGCGTTCTCCGGGCTCAAGAAGAGCCTGTACACGCACCTCCACCACGGGCGCGTCAACGAATACCGACGCGAAGTACACGCCCTTCGAGGCCAATGGCCGGACCGCAGTGCATCGGAGCAGTGGAGCGCGGTGTCCATCCGTGCCGACGGGACCGTGATAGCAATCCGTCTCCGGAAGGAGTGACCGTACCGGCGGGGCCGTCCAGCTCCGATGTCGCAGTTGCTCTCGTTCGCTCTCGTCCGACGCGACTCGGGGGTGAGCTGCTACCGCCCCCCCCGGCCGGGAAATACGTTGAAGGGCCTCACCGCGAGGTGGGGCCCTTCGGCGTTGGTGGGTGCAGTTGTGGGGCACCGCCCGTTGCGGCCGGCCCGGCACACGTTGCAGTACATGACCGCGTTCTGCCCGTACCGCCGCATCATCTGGGCGCAGCAGGCGCACAGCCCAAGCGCCCATGGCGGGCACCCCAGCACTGCGAAGGCTCCGACGGCCTCATTCACGATTGAACAGGCCGCCCCGCGCGCGATGCCTTCCGACACGGCGTCCGCCAGGTTGCTCAGGCACGGGGGCCGTGCTCACCGGGGCCTGACGAGCCGGTTCATCGTGAAGGAGAAGGGATTGCCAGACCTGCTCCTGCAAAGCGCGGATGCACGGGCCGCAGGCGAACATGGCTGCCTGGGCACCAGCCACACTCACGGGGCCGATCCATAGAACACGGGTCCACTGCTGTCCGCAGTAGAGCCAGCAGAATCCGTCCGTCCACGTATTGCCGTCGTCAGTGTCTGCTGCGGCGGGCAGACCGCTGCGGGCGAACTCGGCGATGCCGGGTATGACCCGAGGAGTCATGGCCAGTTCCACAAACACAGCTCGGACCTCAAGATCACTCGCTCGGGACAGATGTCCTGGACAGAACCTGCTTGTCGGCGTCGGCGAAGAGGAGTGTGGGTTCGGCCAGAATGTCCCTGCCGGCCTCGCTCTTGTAGATCTCGTCGACGCTGCCGAAACGTGCTTCCGCGTAGTCGAGGCCGAGCAGGGCGGCCGCCTGGCGCACCGATGCCTCGTCGGGTCCCTCGATCTCGACGAAAGTGGGGAGGTCAGGCCAGGTGTCGAAGTCGAAAGCGACCTCGCCGAGGCGCCATTCCTCGCGGTAGTTCTCCTGGTACCGGACCTCGCGCATGCCGAGGCTGCGCAGGATCTCGGCCATGGCGTGCAGGTCCGTGACCTCGGTCTCGATCTCGGTGGTGCCGTTGATCGTGGTGGCGTCGGTGACCTGCTTGAGGGTGAGCGTCGACCGGGTGCCCTCGTCCCGGAGCCGCACCCAGGCTCCTCCTTCGAGTGCGTCGTTCTCGAAGATCTTGCGGGTCAGGAGGGTGCGGGGGAACGCTTGCGTGGCACCCAGGGCGGCCAGCTGAGCCTGGAGGCCGACGACGTCGATGGCGAGGAACTTGGCCTCGTACTCGTGCTTCACGGGTTCGTCCTTCGTACTAGGAGGGGGTGCGGGCTGCGAGGAGCAGGCCCATACGGTGGGTGTGGTCCTGGGGCCGGCCGATGTGGGCTCGTTCAGTGAACTCGTTCGTGCGCAGGGTCAGCAGGACGTCCCAGTCGCCGATGAAATGGCGTCTGAGCCTCTCGGGGGACGTGTAGTGCTCGATCAAGTGCTGGCGCCGGGTGACAGGCATCATGAACTCTGCGCCGTACAGGCCGCTCTGGCCGACAGCGGATTGCATGCGGGTGACGAAATCAGCGAGCGGGCGTCGATGGTTGGCACTGTAATGCCAGGAACAGCTCGTCCAGATGGCATCGCAGGGCGTGCCCGAAGGCCCCCATTGGAGGAAGTCGTCCTCCACGATCCGCACGTGGTCGTGGAGCGATTCGAGCTTGAGGCGGTCGACGAGGCCCATCGCGTGGGCCCGGTTGTCACCCGGGAGGATGAACTCGCCACCGTGCAGGGAGAGAGGGTCGTGCTCTACCGCGATCACCTGGTAGCCGGCCGCAGCCAGAGGCAGGACGAACTTTCCGTCGCTCGCCCCCACGACCATGACCGTGGCGTCAGGAGCGGCACGCTCCTTCAGTGCGGCGAGGAACTGGGGGAAGAACGTGAGGGTGTGCTCCCACAGGCTCTGTGTCTGCACGGTGGGGGGCTCCTTGCGTGTCGATGGACAAGATCGTCTGGAGGACCTCGTCGGGGCCCAGATGTGTGGTGTCCACGTGGTGCATCGGGAACTGGGCGTAGGCGTCGGAAACGCGGTCTGCCACCTCTTCCGCCAGGACGTCCCAGCGGGAGACCGGTTTGATGCGCTCGGCGAGCCGGCGCCCGCGCTCGCCTTTGCCGCACGTCAGTTGGTACGTCACCGGCTGGGGCAGGCTGGGTGGGAGCCTGACGCCGAGGCTGGATCCGAGTGCCTGGTGGTTGGCCAGGCAGCGGGCGAAGTAGCTCTCCACGACCACCGAGGTGCCCTCGGCAAGGAGACGCCGGATCTCATCGGTCACGGTGAACAGCGCGGACAAGTAGAAGCACATCCGGGCCTCGGTGTTTGCCTGCCGGTCCACCTCCCGGCGCAGAGGCTGGTAGAAGAGAGGCACGGTCGGGACCAGGGTGGCGCGGCGGGCCGCTGCCAGCATCGGAGCGATGGTCGACTTTCCCGTGCCGCGGAGCCCTTCGAGGCTCTCGAACAGTGGCCTGTCAGACACGGGCGTACACCACGTCCGGTACCACGAGCGTGAGCTCGTCGGTGGGGGACGGCCGGTGGTCGATGTGGTCAGCCAGCTTGTCGTACCAGAAGGCGTGCGAGTCCTTGCCAACTGCCTTGCAGGACATTGTGAGCGCGCCGCGGGGGTCGGCCTCGATCCGCTCGATCTCGACGGGGCCGTCACCGGGAACGCAGGCGTTCGGGGCGCCGGCCTCGGAAAGGTCCTCGTCGACGATCACCTCGATCTCCAAGTCGGCCGCGTCGAGCCGGCCCCGAAGGCGGGTGTACGCCGCGGGATCGGTGATCAGGAGCTCCGGGTGAGCTGCGGCGTTGCCGACCGGCCGGAGACAGTGCAGTTTCAGCTGTTCCACGCCGTAGCCCTGGAGTACGCGAGCGAGCGGCAGCACCTCTTCGATGTTGCGTGAGGTGACCGTCATGGTGGCTCCGGTGCGGACACCGAGCGGCTGGGCAATTTCGAGGGCGCTCAGCGCGCTGCGGTAGCTTCCGAACTTGCGGATGTGGTCGTTGGTCGAGCCGATGCCCTCCAGCGATACCCGGAGCAGGTCCAGGTCGGGGGCGATCTCGGTCAGCCGGCGCTCGATCCGGTAGCCGTTGGTGCAGATCTCGACCCGCAGGCCCAGATCCCGCTTGGCGTACTGGACGACCTGGGTGAGGTCCCGGTAGACGAACGGTTCGCCGCCCAGCAGGGTGACGGCCTCGGTGCCGTACTGGTCGCGCATGAGGGTGAGGAGGTTGATCGCCTCGTCCGCGGTGAAGGCGTCGGCGTGCTGGAGCCGTTTGCCGTGGAAGCAGTGCAGGCATTCGAAGTTGCAGCGGTAGAGCAGCTGCAGGTACAGCATCCGGATTCTGCGGATCCCGGTGACTTCGCTGATCACGAGGGTCTCCTTCGGGCGTTTGCCTGGTGGGAGACCTGATATTGGCGGGACAGGTGCGGACCTCGTCACCGCGTATCGGGACACTCTGAGGACGTCCTGGGACGTTCTCAGGACGCCGCGAAAGTCTCCAGAATCCCGAGCACGCGAGCGGTGTCCATCAGGTCGGGCAGAACGGTCTGAGCACCGGCAGCGGACAGCTCATCGGCGCTGTGGACGCCGGAGGAGACCGCGATGATCTCGGAGCCCGTGGCGATAGCGGCCTCAACGTCCCTGGGCGTATCGCCCACCAGCACGACGGGCACGACGCCCCGCGCACCTCGCAGCCGTTGGGCCCGCTCACGTGCGACAGCGACCAGGTCCGGCCGTTGGAGAGCATCAGCACCATAGGCGCCAACTCGCAAATCAAGGAGGGGATCAAGACCGAACGCTGCCACCTTCACTCGGGCGTTGGCCGCGATATTGCCGGTGAGTACCGAGGAGACCCAGGCATTGCGTACGGAGGCTTCCTTCAAGATGTCACGCACACCGGGCAATGCTGTTCCGCGCTCGCTGAGTTCGGACAGACGCGCCTCCCCTGCGGCGGCGAGAGCCTCCTCGACAGTGGCCCAGCCCGGCTCGGCCACACCGTTTCGATGGAACATGTCGCGCATGATCAGGCGGTCAGTACGGCCTTCTGTTCGCGCCGGCCCCATGGGCGCTCTCCCCGACAGTGCCGTGAAGGCAGCGGCGTAAATCTCCTTGCTGACCCCGGCGTTCTCGATCAGCGTGTGGTCGATGTCCCACAGGACGATGAGCTCCATACACCCAGCGTAAGCACCGTGCTCATGCCGTCGACCTGCCGCAGAACGTCCCGTAACGTCCTTGCCGCTCCCGTCCCTTTCAGCTTGTATGACGCCTGTGAACGAGCGACTGCACTCCGTACTCGCCCAGCGCGGCATCCCACCCGAGTCCCTCGCCGAAATCTGCGAGGTGGACCCTAAAACCGTTGGCCGATGGCTCGGCGGACGTGTTCCTCACGCTCGCCACCGATTCCGCGTCGCGCGGCACTTGCGGGTGGAGGAGCTGTTCCTTTGGCCGGCACCGGAGCGCAGTAGCCAACAGCAGTCCGCCGGGTCAGAACCGGAGTTGGTCACGACCTACCAGAACCGGGCGAGCGTCCCACGGGACACGTGGCTGTCGCTGCTCAAAGGCGCGCAGGAACAGATCGGTGTCCTCGTCTTCTCCGGCACCTTCTTCGCCCAGTCCAACCCCCACGTCGCGACGATGCTCGCCGAGCGGGCATCGGACGGGGTGCGAGTGCGGCTCTGCTTCGGTGATTCGTACGGCCAGGCAGCAGCCATCCGGGGCCAAGAGGAGGGAATCGGCGACACCCTTGCCGCCAAGATCCGCGCCTCCCTCACCTACTACCGTCCCTTACTGCCCGAGGCAGGCTGCGAGGTGAGACTGCACGACACCACCCTCTACACCTCCATGTTCCGCTACGACAACGACCTCCTGGTCAACCCGCACGTCTGGGGCCAGCCGGCCAGCGCCAACCCCATCCTCCATCTCAGGAGAGCTGGTACCTCGGGCTGGTTCGACAACTACGCTCAGAGTTTCGAAGCTGTCTGGGCCACCGCACGGCCCTGGACACCGGACCAGGAGGGGCCCTCGCTACATGGGCAGGACTGAGTACTACAACAACCCCAAGGCCCCCAAGGCGAACACACTCATCCCCGCCAACAACCTGCTCGTCGTCGACGACAACGGCGCCATACTGCTCCAGCGCCGCCGGGACACCGGCCAGTGGGCCCTGCCGGGCGGCGCACAGGACATCGGCGAGACCGCGGCCCAGTGCGCCGTGCGTGAATGCCTGGAAGAGACCGGGATCATCGCCGAGGTCACGGGATTCCTGGGGGTCTACACGAACCCGAACCACATCGTGGCCTACACGGACGGCGAAATCCGTCAGCAGTACGAGAACACCTACATCGGGCGCCCCGTGGGCGGCGAGCCCACCATCAACGATGAAGCTGACGGCGTCCGGTACGTCCAGCCCAACGACCTGGACGAGTACGACATCCACCCCAGCATGCGTCAGCAGATCGGCGACTACCTCGCCGGCACGTACCCCTACCTGGGCTGAGCCGCCAACGCAGCTTCCACCCGTCCCACGGTCTCGAGGATGTCCGGCGACGCTCGACGGATGAACCGTCCCACCAGACTGTCGGATCCGTACCGGCCGGTGATCTCGGCCAACCGAGCATCGACCGAAGTGGCCTTGCCATCAGGTGTGGTCGTCATGTCGCAGTACACAAGGGCGTCCACAAGCCGCTGGTCGTCAAGAAGTGGGAACTCCTTCTCCAGCGCTGCCCGCAATCCGCGTTCCTCTGCTTCCACCAACGCAAACGAGTGGTTGGCCACGAGCCGCACCAGCCGTTCATCCGCAGCATGGGTGTCACGAAGGAACCGAGCACCGTCCAGCGGATGAAATCCAGTGATGGCCAGGCGGGGGGCGTACCCACGTCGTGCAAGACAGCTGCAGAGATCAAAAGCTCCGTATCCCCCTCCACCAGCTCAGCCAATTCGGTCGCGCGCCGCGAGACTCCGGCGGAGTGCAACCACCGGCGAGGAAGCGGCCCACTCAACTCAGCCTCAGCCACTGCGCCCGCCCACTTCACCATCGATCCGTTCATGCTCGGGTGCGTTCCCAGAAGCAATCTTGATCAGTCTCATCGGAGCGACATGAAGGCTCAGGTCGAAGAGCTTTCTTCAGGTTCCTCGTTCCCAGCGTCAAGATGGCCAGGCTGTACAGGCCGGCCTTGGCAGCGCCGCCGACGGTGTCCGGATGAACGTCGTCGCAGGTGGGGCGATCAGCACTGCTGTCAACACCGCCCCTCCGACGAGTGGGTCCCGGAAATCCCGGCAGGGCGCTACGGCACCTCGGAGGAGATGGTTGCCGCAGCCGTCTACCTGGCCTCGGACGAGGCGCGCTGCATCATCGGTCAGCAGGTCGCGTGACCCGCAGCCCCTACCGGGGCCCCGGCCCGCGCCGCCCCGGTGGAGTCTCCGGTTCGGTGGACTGGAGGTCGGCCAGTAGTTCGGCCTGGCCCGTCAGTACGCCGGACAGGATCGTTCGCGCCACCCGCAGCAGCTCCGCCACCTGTGGATTGGTCAGTGAGTACGAGACCGAGGAGCCCTCGCGGCGGGGGACGACCAGGCCGGCGCGGCGCAGGACGGCCAGTTGCTGGGAGAGGTGTGCCGCCTCCACGCCGATCTCGGACAGCAGCTCCGAGACCGCGTGCTCGCGCTGGCTGAGGAGTTCCAGGACGCGGATGCGGACCGGGTGCCCGAGGGTTTTGAAGAACTCCGCCTTCAGCTG
Organism: Streptomyces silvae; assembly: GCF_016745505.1. Classification (GTDB taxonomy): domain Bacteria; phylum Actinomycetota; class Actinomycetes; order Streptomycetales; family Streptomycetaceae; genus Streptomyces; species Streptomyces silvae. The sequence goes on from NZ_JAERUC010000004.1 coordinate 18,580, forward strand.
GTAGAGCGGCGCGCTCACCGGCCGGCCCCCGCTCGGCGCCGGGCCGCCGGACAGCGGGGCGACCGGACGCCCGCCGGCGCGCGAGTACCGTGCATCGCATCCACCTCAGAACTCTCCACCATGGGTCATCGCCGCGTCCTCACACACCGTGATGACCTCGGGAGTCGCCAAGGTTAGCAATGGGCGTACGAGGCGAAAGGGGGCTCGGTGCCGGGCCGCCGGGTGTCCGGCCGCCGTGCACCGGGGCCTCGGTGCTCCGTGCGGCGGGCGTCACAACGGGAGGGTGATCCAGATGCTCTTGCCCTGGCCGTCGGCGTCGCTCCTGACGACGGCGGTGCCCCCCAGACCGAGGGTGAGTTCCATGACGGTGCCCAGCCCGCCGCTGCCCGTGCTGCTGATCGCCGAGAAGAGCTGCGGGTGGTAGGGGTGCCGGTCGTGCACGGCGAACGCGAACGTGTCCGGGCCGGCGGCGTAGATCACGGTGACGGTCGGGGACAGCAGGGCGGCGTGCTGGACGCTGTTGGTGACCAGCTCGGACAGGATCAGCAGCGCCGGGTCGACCGTGGGGTGACGTCTGCTGACGCCCCATTCGGCCAGGACCAGTTCGGTGGTCTCACGCGCCATCCGCACCGCGGAGCCCATCGCGGGCAGGGTCAGCACGTGCCGCCACGGGAGAGCTCCGGGCCGGCCGCTCACCGGGTGGCCTTGGCCGGTGGTCATCAGGGAGCCTCTTCGGGGACGAGTGCGGTGGCGGGCGCGGCGGTCAGGAGACCGGCCTCGTGGAGGTGGGCGCGGGCCCCCGCGATCGCCTCCGGTGTGGTGGCGTACTCACGGCCCTCCAGGCGCAGCAGGTCCAGTGCGCCGACCGAATCGAGGGCGCGTCGCTGGCCGGGGCGTAGGCCGGAGGCCAGTACGGCGATGCCGCGCCGGTTCAGCTTCTGCACCGCGTCCTTGAGGACCAGGGCCCCGGTCGCGTCCATCGTCGTGATCCGCGACATCCGCAGGATCACCACGCGGACGTCGGCGACCTCGGAGAGCTCCAGGAGGAAGCGGTGGGCCCCGGCGAAGAACACCGGTCCGTCGATCCGGTAGGCGACGATGTGCTCGGCCAGCAGGGCGTGTTCCTCGCCGCTGTGCTCGCCCGGCAGGTCCGCCGTGAAGTCGACCTGGTCCATCCGGGCCTGGTCGGCGACCGCCCTCAGCGCCAGGACGCCCGCGACGGCCAGGCCGATGACGACCGCGTACACGAGGTCGAGGACGAGCGTGGCCACGGCGGTCAGCACCAGCACGATCGCGTCCGCGCGGGTCGCACGGACCATCGCCCGCAGTGCGCCGACCTCGACCATGCGGATCGCGGTGGCCAGCAGCACCCCGGCGAGCGCGGCCAGCGGGATCCTGGAGACGAGCGGGGCGGCGGCGAACACGATCACCGCGAGGACGGCGGCGTGGGTCAGGGCGGCGAGGCGTGAACCCGCGCCGCTGCGGACGTTGACGGCCGTACGGGCGATCGCCGCGGTGGCGGGTACGCCGCCGAACAGCGGGGCGGCCAGGTTGGCGATGCCCTGCCCGAAGAGTTCCTTGTCGGGGTCGTGCTTCTGGCCCACGGTCATGCCGTCCGCGACCGTGGCCGACAGCAGCGATTCGAGAGCCGCGAGCGCGGCGACCGCGGCGGCCGGTGCGAGCAGCGAGCCCAGGGCGGACAGGTCGAGGAACGCGAGCGACGGCGCGGGCAGCCCGGACGGCAGGTCACCGATCGGTGCCGCCCCGTCCAGGTGGAAGAGCTGGGCGGCCGACGTCGCGGCCACGACCCCGACGATCGAGAACGGGACGGTGGACCGCCACCGGGCGCCCAGCAGCATCACGGCCGCCACGGCGAGGGCCAGGGCGGCCGCGGTCCAGTTGGGGGTGCGTACGAACTCCTCGACGGCCCGCCAGGTCACCAGCAGGACCTTGTCGCCCTCGGGTGCGGCGACCCCGAGGGCGTTCGGGACCTGTTGCAGGCCGATGACGCACGCGATGCCGAGGGTGAATCCCTCCACCACCGGCGCCGGGATGTAGCGCATGTACCGGCCGGCTCTCAGCAGGGCCAGCGCGATCAGCAGCACACCGGCCATCAGTCCGACCGTCAGCACCCCGCCCGGCCCGTACTCGGCGACGATCGGCACCAGCACGACCGTCATCGCGCCGGTCGGCCCGGACACCTGGAGGTTGGAGCCGCCGAAGAACGCGGCGAGCGCACCCGCGACGACCGCGGTGGCCAGTCCGGCCTCGGCACCGAGGCCGGAGGAGACGCCGAAACCCAGCGCGAGCGGCAACGCCACGATCGCCACGGTGAGGCCGGCCAGCAGATCACGGCGCGGGTTCCGGGCCATGACGGCGAAGTCCGCGCGGGCGGGCAGCAGGGACCGCACCCGGCCCCATGACCGGGCAAGCCGGACGTTCACCGCGCCGGGACCTCGGCTTCCCGGAGCTCCACGAGCAGTTCGCTCTGCCCGGCCAGCATCTCGGTCAGGATCCGCCGCGCCGCCCGCATCAGCTCCGCCACGTCCCCGCCCGCGAGCTCGTACACGACCGTCGAGCCCTCTCGCGCGGAGGAGACGATGCCCGAGCGGCGCAGCACCGCCAGCTGCTGGGACAGCGCCGAGGGCTCCACCTCGATCGCCGCCAGGAGGTCACGCACCGGCATGGGGCCGTTCTGCAACAGCTCCAGTACGCGTATGCGGACGGGGTGCCCGAGCATCCGGAAGAACTCGGCCTTGGCCTGATACAGCGGTACCGGCACGGTCACGGGCTCCCTTCACCACCCCGACGGTCCGGGGTCTCGCTCGGCACCGCGCCCGCGGCTCCCTGCCGGCACAGCCACCACAGCATGTATCGAATTGCAGAATTTCGCAATTCATAGATTCACTGTGAGGGCTCTGCCGTGCGGGGCAGCTCCCGCCCCGCTCAGGCCACTGCCGTCAGCCGCCGGGCGGGGTCGCGGGCCGGGAACGTGAAGGTGTGGGCGCAGTCCCGCAGGAGCGGCGGGATCGCGAGGTGGGCGGGGCTCGGTTCGTCGGCCAGGTTGTGGTCGAGGAGGGTGTCGAAGAGGCACTCCACGGCCGAGGGGGCGAGACCGGTGGCGGCGCAGGCCTGCGGAATGTCGTGGACGGCGGCCGGGTGCAGTGCGAGGGTCCGGATGAACTCCTGCGCCTCGTACGGCAGTTGCTCATAGCTGAGGGCCAGGACGGACATCAGGTCGCGGTCCGCCGTGCGCAGGAACGCGGTACGGCCCGCGCTCGTGCACAGGCGCGCCGTCACGTCCGGCACGGTCCACGAAGGGCGGTCGCGCAGGCGGGTCGCCGCGATGCGCAGGGCCAGCGGGTGGTGCCCGCACAGGGCGACCGTCCGGGTCAGGGACGCGCCGGTGCAGGCGTCTCCCGCGATGCGGCGGAACAGGGCCTCCGCGTCCGCCGCACCCAGCGCGCCCAAGGGCAGCGAGAGGGCGCCGTCCGTCGCGGTCAGCTTGCGGCGGGTGGTGATCAGGGCGAGGGTGTCGCCCGTGCCGGGCAGCAGCGGGGCCACCTGGGCCGCGTCGGCCGCGTTGTCGAGGACGAGCAGGGCACGGCGGCCCGCGAGGCGGGAGCGCCAGATGGCGCTGAGTTCGGCCAGTCCGGCCGGGAGGGCGTCGGGCGCCGCCCCGTCGGAGCGCAGCAGCACGCCCAGCGCCTCCTCGGGGGCGAGCGGTGCGCGTGCCGGACTGAAGCCGTGCAGGTCGACGTAGTACTGGCCGTCCGGGTGGTCCGGGGTGCGGTGGTGCGCGAAGTGGACGGCGAGCGCCGTCTTGCCGATGCCGCCCATGCCGTCGATCACGACCGTACGGGGAGAACCGGCGATCCGGTCGCCGACGGCACGGTCGAGCAGGGCCAACTCGGTGGTGCGGCCGGTGAAGTCGGGCAGGTCACGCGGCAGGTAGTTGTCCTGGGCGGGGCGGGCGGGGGCGGGGGCGGGCCGGGCGGGCGCCGGTGTGCGGCGCTGCACCCGCGGGGCGTCCGCGAGGATCTCGGCCTGGAGGCGGCGCAGCCGTGGGCCGGGCTCCAGGCCCAGTTCGTCGGCGAGCAGCCGGCGGCCCTCGCCGTAGACGGCGAGCGCGTCGGCCTGCCGGCCGCCCCGGTACAGCGCGAGCATCAGACTGCCGCGCAGGGCGTCGCGCAGCGGGTACCTGGCGGTCAGCGCGGACAGTTCGGCGACCAGGGAGCCGGTCTCACCGGACGCGAGGCGCAGCTCCATCAACTCCTCGACCGCGCTGAGCCGTTGCTCGTCCAGACCGGCCGCCGCCGCGGTCACCGACGGGCAGTCGATGCCGTCGAAGGCGTCGCCGCGCCACAGGTCGACCGCCGCCTGCAGCAGCCGCATCGCCTCGGCGTCGCGGCCCTCCCGCCGGGCGGCGCGGGCGGCACGGACCCCGTCGGTGAAGCGGTGCGCGTCCACCGCGTCGGCGGGCACGTCCAGGCGGTAGCCGACGTCCACCGTGATGAGCCCGGCGCCTGCGGAGCCGGCCAGGGCGGCGCGTAGATCACGGATCGCGTTGTGCACCTGATGGCGGGCGGAAGCGGGCGGATCCTGCCACAGCTCGTCCACCAGGAAATCCATCGAAACGGCATGACGCGCGTTCAGCAGAAGAAGAGCCAGAAGTCGGCGGCGACGCATTCCGCTGAGCCGGACCGATACCCCCGACTCACGCACTTCCACCGGTCCCAGAACCAGGAAATCCATTTCCCGCACCCCCGACGTTCCGCATCATGCAGCGTGATTGCGACGCTGATGACGCTAGGCGCGCGGGCCCCTCGTATTCAACGCGAGTACCCCTCACGGCACATGCCGTACCTCCTAAGACACACTCCGGAACCGGGAATTCCCGCTTTAGGTTCCCCCCATGACACAGGCTCTTACGACTCACCTCTCCCCCGCGTCCCCTTCCGTCCTCTCCGCGTTCGACGCCCGGTGGTCCTCCGTTCTCTCCACGGCCCGCACCGTGAACCTGTGCCTGCGGGAGGCGCGCCCGCTGGTACAGGTGATGTTCGTCCTGCGGTTCGTCACGGGCGCGCTGCTGACGGCGTCCGCCGCGCACCACCGGCCGGACGCCCCGCACCTGCTGCTCGGTGCGGCCGCCTGGTGGGCGGCGACGGTGAGCGTCTATGTGTTCAACGGGGTGAGCGACCTGTGCGAGGACCGGGCCAACCGGTCCCGAAGACCGCTGGCGAGCGGCCGGCTGACCGAGGAGGCGGCCCGGCGGGCCGTAGCGGTGACCGCACTGACCGGGCTGCTGCTCAGCTGTGCGGCGGGGTGGCGGGTGGCCGAGGCCACCGCCGTCTTCCTCGCCCTGGGATACGCCTACTCCGCGCCGGCGATCGCCGCCAAGTGCCGTTCCTGGTCGGCCTCCGCGGTCACCTGTGCCGCCGCGGGGACCACCTATCTCGCCGGGGTCGCGTCCTCCGGCAGCACCCTCACCCCCGAGGCCGCGGTCTTCGCCCTGGTGCTCTCGCTCGGCGTGGGGCTGATCGCCGCGGTCGCCAAGGATCTGGGCAGCACCCGGGGTGACGCCCTCGCGGGCCGGCGCACCCTGGCCGTCATCCGCGGCGAGCACAGCGCCCGGCGCTTCTGCGCCGCCTCGGGCGGGGCGCTGACCCTGGTCCTCACGGCAGGAGCCCTGTGGGTGCACGAGCTGCCGCTCGACGCGGCGGCCGTCGTCTTCGCCGTCGGCGCCCTCTGCGTGGCGGGACGCTGCCTGCCGCTCCGAAGGAAGGGCGCCCGGATGAAATCCCGCCATTTCCGCGCCCCGTACCGGAGTTGGATGGCCACCCAGTACGCCGTCCATCTGACCGCGCTGACGGCGCTGATCTGGGCCTGAGCTTCTCGGCCCCTTATCGAACTCGCCTTCTGATCGTGCGGCCACTACTATGATCCGGCCGGACGGATGATTTGGGGAGTCGTGCCGTCCTGGCCCTGACGACTCCTCATGTCGAGGGGGCGCACCGTGGAACTTTCCGCCGATCCGGCGACCGACCGGCCGGGTCTGATCGATTCCTCCGTCGCCCGTTATGCCGACGGCCTGCGAAAGGCCTCCAATCCGCTGGTCCTCCGCCCGGAACTGTGGGCCTCCTGCGAGCAACAGGCCCGGCAGATTCTCGGCGAGTGCATCGCCACCCTGCACGGCACGCCCGTACAGGTCGCCGCGGAGGCCGAGCTCACCTCGATGGCGCTCGGTGTGCAGCGCTCCTTCGAGAAGGTCTCGCCGATCGACTCGGTGCACGCGGCCCGCGTGCTGTTCGACGTGGCGGTCGAGACGATGACCGAGGCCGCCGCCCGGCTCCCCGCCGAAGTCGCGCTCTCCCGCTTCCTGACCGCCGTACGGATGCTGCACAAGGGCATCTTCACCCGGGTCAGCGCCGCCGCCATCGGCTACGAGTCGACGACCCTGCGCGACGTCGGTCAGGCCAGCACCGCCCGCCGCCACCAGCTCGCCCGCGATCTGCACGACCACATCGGGAGCAGCATCGGCCTGGCGCTGCGCTGCCTCGACCTCTACACCATGGAGCAGGCGACGGGGGTCACCTCCACCCGCGACCGGCTGGAGGACGCCCGTCAGGCGCTGCGTGACGTGTTCAGCTTCACCCGCACCATGGTCAGCGGACTGCGCGTCAACGAACTTCACGACGGCCTGAAGGAGGAGATCGACGCCTACAGCGCCGCCGCCTCCGACCGGCCGGCCGAGGTCAGCTCCCGTATCGACGGCGACGAGTCCTGGCTGCCCGAACAGGCGCGCCAGGAGCTGTTCCTCGTGGTGCGCGAGGCCCTGCGCAACGCCTTCGCGCACGCCAGGGCCGACCACATCGACATCCTCGTCAGCGTCTTCCCCGACGCCGTGCACGCCACCGTCACCGACGACGGGGTCGGGCTGCCCTCCCCGCGCGCGGGTGACGGCACCGGCCTGACCGCCATGCGGCAGCGGGTGACCGCCCTCGGGGGGACGCTGGAGCTGATCAGCGAGCCGGGACAGGGGACGCGCGTCCAGCTCCGCATCCCGCTGGACGACGCCGGGGCGGGCGCCCGATGAGCGCGGGTGCGGGGGCCTCGGACGACATCCGGGTGCTGGCCGTGGACGACCACCGGCTGCTGCGCGAGGCACTGTGCGAGCTCCTGGAGATGTACGAGGGGCTGACGGTGGTCGCGCAGGCCGACGACGGGCCGAGCGGCGTGCGGATGGCCGGCCTGCACCGGCCGGACGTCGTGCTGCTCGACGTCGAGATGCCGGGGCCGGGCCCGCTCGCCAACCTGCGGGGGGTCCGCCAGGCGGCGCCCGAGGCGCGGATCATCATGCTGACGATGCACGGCAACCGCCAGCTCATCGACTCGCTGCTGTCCGCGGGGGCCGTGGGCTACCTCCACAAGGAGGCCGACCGGGAGGTCCTCGTCTCCGCGATCCGCAGCGCGATGGCGGGCGGCACGACGATGTTCCTGCCGCGTACGCCGAGCGGTTCGGGTCCCGAGCGGGGGCCGGCGCCCGCCGACACCCTCACCCTCCGCGAGCGGGAGCTGATGGAGCTGGTCGCGCAGGGACTGAGCAACCGGCAGATCGGCTCCCGGCTGGGGATCACCGAGGGTACGGTCAAGCGCCATCTGCGGAACATCTTCGACAAGCTCGGCGCCACCTCCCGGCTGGACGCGGTCAACCGGGTCCAGCCGCTGCGCCGTTACTGAGCCGCGGCGGCCCGTGCCGACTTCTCCCGCCGGTCGGCGATCAGCAGCGCGACCGCCGGGACGAGGGTGAGCGCGTACACGGCGAGCAGCAGACCGAAGGAATCGGCGAACGCGGCCGGTACGAGCCCGTGGTGGGACTGCGCGGCCCGGTCCAGGATGACCGTGACCACGGCGAGGGCGAAGGTGCCGCCGATCCGCTGGACCAGGTTGAGCTGCGCGGAGGCGTCCGGGATGGAGCGCGGCTCGACCGACTCGAAGGCGCGGGTCATGGCCGGCACGATGGTCAGGCCCGTTCCCAGGCCCCGGACCGCGATCGCCGCGCACAGCAGCGCGTACGACGTGCTGGACGACAGGGCGGTCAGCGGAACGGTGGCCAGCATGGTGAGGACGATCCCGATCACGACGGTGGTGCCGCCGCCGATCTTCTTCATGATCGGGCGGCAGGCGAGGCCCGCCACGACGACTCCGGTGCCGCCGGCCGACATCAGCAGACCCGTGGTGACGGCGCTCTCGCCGCGCGCCGACTCGAAGTACAGCGGGATCAGCATCATCGGGGAGAACAGGACGAAGCCGAGGCAGAAGATGTTGATGGCGGCCGTGCGGTAGACGCGGTGCGTGAACAGGCGCAGGTCGAGCAGCGGGGCTGCGGCACGCAGCTGGTGACGTACGAAGACGGCGCCGCTGACCACGGCCACCACCAGCGGGACCAGGAAGGCGGGGTGGGCGGACAGGCCCGTCTCGGAGAAGGCGTGGACGGCGAGGACGACACCGACCGTGCAGGCGGCGGCGGTCAGCAGGCCCAGCAGGTCGAGCGGGCGGCGGCCACCGTCCGGGCCGGCCGGGGTGTCCTTGGGGACGCGGCGCAGCGCCACCGCCAGCAGCACCGCGCACAGCGGGAGGTTGACGGCGTAGACCGCCCACCAGCCCCAGGCGTTGACCAGGAGTCCGCCGACGGTGGGGCCGAGCAGCGGGCTGATCAGCATGACGCTGCCGTTCAGCGCCTGGACCTGGCCGAGGCGTTCACGCGGCATGCCGCTGGTGAGCAGGATCGTGGCGACCGGGACGAGCACGCCCGCTGCGGCGCCGGACAGGGCACGCCCGGCGACCAGTTCGGGGAGCGTCGCGCTGAGGGCGCAGGCCGCCGAGCCGGCCGCGAAGACGGCGACGGAGGCGATGAAGGTGCGGCGGGTACCGAAACGCGAGGCCAGCCAGCCTGCGGCCGGCATCAGGGCGACCAGGGCCAGCAGGTAGGCGGTGACGACCCATTGGACCTGGGTGATGGCGCCGAAGCGGGCGGAGGTGTCGGCCAGCGAGACGTTGACGATGGTGGTGTCGAGCTGGGCGACGAAGGCTCCGCCCACGGCCACGGCGATGGTGAGGATCGCGGTGCGGGTGGCGGCCGCGGCCGCGGGGTCACGGACGGTCGCGGGGCCTTGGTCCGTGGCGGGGCCTCGGTCCTCGGCGGGAGGCGCGTCGGCCCCGGGAGCCGGCTCGGCAGGGCGGGCGTCCGTCGCCGTGGAGCGGTCCGCCGGGGGTGTCGGGCCCACCGCAGGCGCGGGCTCCGCCACGGAGGTCGGGTCCGTCGACGGCACCGGGGGCTCGGTTCTCTGGTCCAGGGACATACGGGGTCGTCCTTCGGGTGGGTGGTGGATCGGACTTGGGGTGGGTCGGGGACGGGCTTACGTGACCGGGTGGGGCCGCAGGGAGCGGGACGGCCCGTCGTGGAGCAGGACGGCCCGTCGTGGAGCAGGACGGCCCGCCGTGAGCGGAGCGCTCGCGGTGACCGGGCCGGGGCCGGGTGGTGCGTCGCAGGTCGGAGCGGGGGCGGCCGCATCGAGGATCAGCGCGCCGTGCCGGAGCTGGGTCACCCGCCCGAGCAAGGCCCCTCGCCAAGACCTCGGCTCAGCCGGAGTGCAGGGCCTCGGTGATGTCGTCCAGGAGCGCCCCGGCTTTCTCCCGGGCGCCCGGACGGTCGCGGCAGGCCAGGGTCAGCTCGGTGCTGTCGCCCACGCGGCAGGCGCTCAGGAACATCTCGGCGTACGGGACCAGCATCGGCAGCGTGGAGAAGGAGGTGGCGCGGAAGGCGGGCGACGAGAAGGCCTGCGGGTCGACCTCGCCGTGGTCGGAGATGATCGCCGTACAGGGGAAGCGGGTGCCGTCGAACTCGCGGGCCTCGCTCAGGTTGTTGGCGAACGGGTTGTCGCGCAGGAAGTTACGGTCGAGGACGGCGACCTCGGTCTTGGCGATCAGGGCGCGGACCAGCGTGGAGTGGACGCGTTTCCAGCCGTCGTCACGGCGCAGGTCGAGCACGAGCTGGGAGGTCAGGTTGGCGGTGGAGCGCGTCGTGGGGTCGTGGCGGCGCAGGTCCACCGGGACGATCAGGCGGCCGGTGTCCGTGGTGAGGTGGCGGGAGAGGGCGGCCGCGGCGCGGGCGGTGACCCCGGACGGTGCGGCGGGCACCCGGCGGCGCAGCCACAGGGGCTGCTCGCCCGCGGGCCCCTCGCCGACGATCGCGGGCAGCCCGGTGAGCCGGGTCGCCGCGGGGGCCGGGCGGACGTCGCCCGCCGCCGTGCGGAAGTGCGCGTCGTCCACCGTGTCCGGGCAGCCGGCCAGGTCCTCGCCGCGCAGGGACCGGAAGACGTCCGCGATCCACTGCCGCAGGCCGCGCCCGTCGGTGACGATGTGGCTGGCCCGGACGACCAGCCGGGTGGACCCCGCGTCCGGGATCAGGCCCAGTTCGCAGACGGGCCCGGTGACCACCGACAGATCGCGGTGGAAGAAGGGGTGGCCGAGGCCGGTGCCGGCGGGCAGCTCCACGACCTCGGGCACGGTGCCGGCGGCGCGCCACAGCGCGCCCCGGCGGCGTACCGCGAGGCCGGGACTCGCCTCGGTCGCCGCGCGGGCGGCCCGTCGTAGCGCGACCGCGTCGAGCGTGCCCTCGCCCTCGATCACCATCTGGATGAGCTGCGGGGTGCCTGTGGCGGCGGCGTTGAGGTAGCCCCGTTCGATCGGGGAGATGCGGCGGGTGTACGGCCGCGCGGCGGTGAGGGTCATTCCTCCTCCAAGTGGTGGAAGCGCACCGGGGCCGGTGCGTCGCAGGCGAGGGCGAGGTGCAGGGGCGGTTCGCCCTCGGCCCGCAGGACGACGGAACGCACCTCGTAGGTACCGGTGTTCGTGGGCCGCCAGCCCGGCTGCCACGCGGGCAGCCGGGTTCCGGCGAAGGTCTCCTTCGTCAGGTGCGAGGCCTTGATGAGCGCCTCGCACTCGGCGAAGTCCCTGATCGTGGCCGGCTCCTCACGGCCGAGCAGGTCGCCGAGCCAGCGCAGGGCGTTCGGCCGGTCGCGCTCGTCCTGGAGGTCCACGCCGATCGCGCGGCGGGCGGGCGCGAAGGCCACGGCGCTGTACGTGCCGACGTGCGCCACCGAGGCGGACAGGTCCAGGGAGGGCACCGACCACCGCTTGTGGCCGTCCCGCGCCAGGTCGCCGGCGGTGACCCGTACCCCGTACGTCGTGGCGAGCGCCCCCACGATCAGGGAGCGGCCCGAGGCGGACAGCCGGTGCCCCATCCGGTCGCGGGGCAGCCCGCGGTGCCGGGAGACCAGGACGTTCACCGCCTCCCCCGCCGCCGACGGCCCGTCGGGCGCCAGCGTGTAGCCGGCCAGTCCCGGATCGAGGAGCAGTCCCATCAGGGCGCCCATCACGCCTCCGGGTCGAGGACGGCCGCCGCGTAGCTGCCGCCGTACGCGAAACTCGACAGCAGCACGGGGCCGGGGGTGCCGGCTCCGGTGAGGGCGGCGACCAGGCCGAGGGCGCCCGCGCTGCCGTAGGTCTCGCCGAGCAGGGCCTTGGGGGCGAGGGCCGGCCGGCCGTCGAGGCCGGTGTGGCGCAGGGCCGCCCGTTGTGCCAGGTCGACCAGCGGGTGGCCGGACGCGGCCGAGACGACCGTGCCGATCCCCTCCGGGCCGAGGTCCGCCTCGGCGAGCGCCGAGCGCAGGGAGCGTCCCCAGGCCTCGCCGTCCCTGGCGATGCGGCCGATGCCGGCCGGTTCGCCGCTGGCGCCGAAGCCGCGGACCCGCGCCAGGACCTCGGCGCCCCGGTCCTCGGCCGCCGCCCGGCTCTCCAGCAGGATCGCCGCGGCGCCCTCGCTGAGGACGGCGCCGGTGCGCCCGCCGGGCACGACGTGCGCGGACCGGGCGTAGCCGGGGAGCGCCGCCTGGGTGGCGAGTGCCTGCTCGGGGAACTCGTCGGCGACCACCACCATGATCCGTTCGGCGGCGCCGCGGGCGATGACCCTGGCGGCGAGCTGGAGCGCGAGCACGGAGCTGGTGCCGCCGTTGGCGATGGTCGCGGTGTAGCCGCGGAAGCGGTGCAGCATCGCGACATGGCCGGCGGCGGCGTTGACGACGGTGTTGGCGAACAGGGACGGGTTGGCGCCGGTGATGCCCGAGCGCACCACGCCCTCGTGGAACCGCAGGACCGAGGTCACCGGGCCGTACCCGGTGGCGAAGACGACGCCGGTCGACTCCGCGACGGCCCGCGAGGGTTTGCCGTGGCGGGCGTACAGGTCGCCCACGGCGGACGCGGCGAGCAGGCTCAGCGGGTCCATGCGGCGGGCCCGGCTGGGGTTCGTACCGCGCGAGGCGGCCTTGATGTCGACCCGGCCGACCGGCACCCTGCCGATGCCCGGGACCTCCTCGAAGGTCTCGAAGCAGGGCCGCCCCTCGGCGAAGGCCGCGGCGATCGCCTCGGTGCCGCCCGCCGTTCCGGCCAGGCCCGCGACCCCGGTGACGACGACCTCCTGGACGGCCTCGCGGCGCGGCGGCCTGGATCCGGTGCGGCCGGGGCGGTTGAGGACGACGGAGGCGTTGTTGCCGCCGAACGCGAAGGAGTTCGACACCACCACCTCGGGGCGCGCGTCGCGGCCGGTGTCCGGGATGACGTCCAGGCCGTACGGCGAGGCGACGCCCCGGGTGTTGATGGTGGGCGGCAGGGTGCCCCGGTCGATGGCCAGGGTGCTCACCACGGCCTCGACCGCGCCGGCCGCGCCGAGGGTGTGGCCGAGGATCGACTTGGTGGAGCTGGCCGCCGGTATCTCCTGGCCGAACAGGAGCTTCAGCGCCTTGGGCTCGGAGGCGTCGTTGGCGGGGGTGCCGGTGCCGTGCAGGTTGAGGTAGTCGACGTCGGCGGGGGTGAGGCCCGCCGTGTCGAGGGCCTGGGCCATGGCGGCGCAGGCGCCCTTGCCGCTGGGGTCGGGCGCGGTCTGGTGGTAGCCGTCGCAGGACAGGCCGTATCCGCCCAGCTCCGCGAGGACACGGGCGCCGCGCGCCTCGGCCCGCTCCACCGACTCCAGGACCATGAATCCGGCGCCCTCGCCGAGGGTGAGGCCGGTGGAGGCGGACAGCGGCGAGCACGGCTCGGCGTCCAGGGCGCCGAGCGCGCTGAACCCGTAGGCGGACAGCTCCGCGAGCGGGTCGACGCCGCCGCACACGACGAAGTCGACGTCGCCCTTCCACAGCAGCTCGGCGGCGTAGCCGAGGGCGACGGCGCTGGCCGCGCAGGCGTTGGAGAGGACCACGCGCGGGCCGCGCAGATCGAACTCCGTCGCGATGTAGTCGCCCACGCAGGGCAGTTGGGAGGCGACGGCCTGTTCTGTGTCCAGCCGGCCCTCCAGGACGAGGGTGCGGTGGGTGGCCTCCAGCGTCGGCATGGCGCCGAGGCTGGAGCCCACCACGACGGCCACCCGGTCGCGGTCCACGGTGGTCAGGTCGAGACCGCTGCCGTGCAGGGCCTCGCGGATCGCCGTGGCCGCGAGCGCGTAGCAGCGGTCCAGGTCGGCGGGCTGCTCGGCGGTGGCCATGCCCGCCCAGTCGGTGAGCAGCTCGGAGGTGTCGAAGAGGGTGTTGGTACGGATGCCGGTGGTGCCGGCCGCGATCGACGACCAGCTCTTCTCCACGTCGTCACCGGCTCCGGTGATCAGTCCCAGGCCCGTCAGGGCGATGTTCGGAGGTGTCATGACCCGGCCTCTCAAGCGATCTTGACGGTGAGGGAGCGGGCGATGACCCGGGGCAGGGTCGCGGTGCGCACGGGGCGCTCGTCGCCCGCCTCGTCCGCGGCGGTCAGCTCCAGTCCCGGCACCCAGAAGGGCGTGTCGAGCAGGGCCAGGACCAGCTCCTCCTCCGGGTTGGCGGCCGGCGCCTGGTGCAGGACGGTGCCGACCTCCTGACCGGCCGCGGTGACGGGCGTACCGGCTGCGAAGCGGCTGCCGACCGGGGCGACGAGTGCGGTGAGGCGGGCCTCGGACCCGGTCGGCGCGGTCAGCTCGTCCGAGCCGTGGAACTCGCCGATCCGGCTCCAGTCGATCATCCAGGCCAGGTCGGCCTCGCCGACGCCCAGTGCGCCGAACCCGGTGGCGTACACGCCCATCCCGGCCTCGGCCTGCACCCGGGAGAGGCCTTCCTCGCCGATCTCGGCGCCGCCCTGGTCGGCGACCCCGGCGAGCACCGCCTCGTGCGCGGCCTGCGGGGCGTCGGACAGCAGCAGGTAGCCGTACTCCCCGGTGGTGCCGACGCGGGCCAGGTGGGCGGTGGCGCCGGGGACGTCGAGGGTGGACTCGGTGACGCCGTGCAGGGTCAGGCCGGAGATGTCGAAGTCCACGAAGCCGGCCGCGACCGACCAGGCCACGGGCCCCTCGAAGGCGGTGGCGCCCCAGCCGTCGGGGGACATCTCGACGGTGACACCGGCGGACGCGTCGAACCCGCCGAGGTAGGCGCCGAGTTCGTCGGCCGTGACGGCGGTGCGCGGCAGCAGCCACGACTCGTCGCCGATCTCGAAGTGCAGCAGGATCGCGAACGGCGTGCCGTCGGCGTTCAGTGCCAGCACCTCACGGACCGAGTCGGGCTCCACGTAGTCCGCGGACTTGGCGAGGAAGCCGTCGAGGAAGGTGAGCCGGTCGTCGCCGGTCAGCCGGACCAGCGGTGCGGTGACGCGGTACGCGCCGACGGCGCTGCGCAGGGTGGCGTAGTCCTCCGTGGCGGTGCGGACGGCCGGGGCGATGGTGGTGGCGGTCATGATCTGTCGTTGCCTTTCGGGTGGGTGGCTCAGAAGGAAAGGGGTGTGTCGTGTACGGAGAGCAGCCAGGCGCTCTCCCGGGCGGCGGACACTCCGCCGACGAGCAGGCCCGACGGGGTGGCGCGCAGCACCAGCTCGTCGTGCGGACCGGCTGCGGGGGCGCAGTGCAGCCACCGCCCGTCGGAGAGCCGTACGGCCGCCCGGCGGGCCCACATCTGGCGGAAGTCGCCGGAGCTCAGCTCCCAGCGCTCGCCGTCCGAGTCGAGGACGACGGCCGTCCTGAGCGGTGTCTGCGGGGTGAGCCACACGACGGTCTCGCGGTCCGTCCCGCTCGTCCGGGCGTCGACGCGGATCCCGTCGCCGTCGGCGGCGATCTCCCAGTCGAGGCCGGAGTCCGGGGCGTGGAGGCCGAGCGGGTGCTTCTCCTCCCAGGCGCCGGGGGCCGGCACCCCCCAGCCGAGCCCGGCGGCCCGGTCGTGGCGGCTGTTCTCCCGGGTCACCCACAGGCCCGCGGACCAGTGGGGGTTGTAACCGTGGGAACGGGTGCGGGGATAGGGGCTGCGCAGCACCTTGGTGGCGCCCTCCCGCCAGACGGTGACCCCGCCCGCGGCGGCGTGCACCTCCAGGCGGCGCGTGGTGTCCGCGCCGCTCGGGCGGATGGCGGTGCGCATACGGGCCACGCCGTCCGGGCCGGGTTCCAGGCCGCGCTCCAGGAGCGTGCTGTGGACCAGCCGCAGGGGCCCGTCCACCGACAGCGAGAGGCGTACGTCCCGCCCCTGCCACGTCAGCTCCGCGCCGTCCGGGACGGCCCGGGAGGCGGCGACGATCTCGGAGGCGTCGCGCACCCCCTGGCCCAGCCCGATCGGGTACGCCTGTCCGTCGTCACCGGTGAAGACGCCCTGGCGCAGGCCGACGGTCTGGAAGATCCGGCCGGTCGCGGAGCCGGTGCGGGTGAACTCCTGGAGCAGGCCGGAGCCGTCCAGGGTGAAGGTTCCGGTGACCGTGGCGTCACCGTCCCGCTCGGTGACCCGCACCCCGCCCCGGACGGGCTCCAGGGTGAGGTCGCGGGGCTCGCCCTCGCGCCAGCCGGCCGGGCGGTCGGCCCGGCAGCTCGGCCAGGTCGAGACCAGTACCGGGCCGCGGTGGCCGGCCACGAGGACGCTCAGCGTGCCGTCCTCGCCGTCCACCTCGCAGGTGAGGGCGGACTCGGTGAACCGGTACGGCGCCACCCCGCGGGTGGCCCGCACCTCGTACGGGGGCCGGGCGATGCGCAGCGCCCGCGCCGTGCCGTCGGGCTCGGTGAGGCGGGCCTCGCGCACGGCGCCCCGGTCCACGTCCACGGACGCGTCGATCCGGAACTCGCCGAGCGCCAGGCTGTAGTCGACGGTGCGGACCCCGTCCACCACCCGCACGTCCGAGCGCAGCTCGTCGTCGCGGGACTCGGTGACGGAGGCGAAGCTGGTCAGACCGCCGAGGGCCGCCGTGGCCCGCTCGCCCAGGTCGGCGAAGACGCTGCGTACGACGAGCGGGACGTAGTTGTGCAGCTCCACGTTGCCGTCCTCGCCGGGGACGGCCCGGCCCACCGAGACACAGCCGACGCGCCGGTAGAGCCGGAACGCCACGGTGTTGGCCGGGTTGACGGTCAGCCGCAGCACCAGGCAGCCGGTGCGCATCATCCACTCGACGGCCTCGGTGAACAGCCTGCCGGTGACCAGACCGCCCCGGTGGGCGGGGTGGACGAAGAACATGTCCGCGATGAGTTCGCCCGCCCGGGCCGAGCGCCGGCCGGTGTTGTGGAAGAGGCCGAACGTACCCACGAGCCGCTCGTCGTCCTCGGCGACCAGGAACGTCGCCGTCTCCCGCTCGGCCAGCTCGCGGGCCAGTTCGGCGCCGCTGACACCCCCGGCGACCGGGTTGGGGTTGTCGCGGTGGCGGGTGTAGAGCTCCGCGACGGCGTGCGCGTCGCCCTCCTGGTAAGGGCGGATCGTGAGGGCCATGACCACACCTCCTTCTGTCGGTCCTGTGGCTCTGGTTCTTCTCGGGTTCTTGCGGGTTCTTTCGGGGGGGGTCAGCCCTTGCGGCCGGTGGTGACGACGAGCGTCCCGGCGGCGGCGAGTTCGGATCCGACGCTCGCCCGCACCTTCACCTGGCGCAGGCCTCCCAGGCGCTGCCCGAGCCTGGCCTCCAGCGTGAGCTGGTCGCCGGGGACGACGAGCCGGGAGAACTTCATCTGGCTGATGGAGCCGAGGTAGCCGACGCTGCGCGAGGCGTCGTCCTCCGTGGCGCCCGTGGCGCCCTCGAGGATCTCCGCGACGTAGACGACGGCGACGAGCTGGGCCATCGACTCGACGATCATCACGCCCGGCATGATCGAGTGGTCCGGGTAGTGCCCGGCGAAGAACGGCTCGTTGACGGAGACGCTCTTGATGCCGCGGCCCGAGACGCCCGGGACGACGTCGTAGGCCCGGTCGATCATCAGCATCGGCCACCGGTGCGGCAGCATCTGCTTGATGTCGTCGGACGAGTAGCTCAGGCCCTTCCGCGCACGCGCGGCGGCCGGTGCGTCGGCGAGTGCGGTCGCGGAGCTCACGCGGCGGTCTCCCGGTCCTCGATGAAGTCGACCAGGGCGTTGATCGAGCCGAAGGCCTCGAAGTCGTCGTCGCTGATCAGCACGTCGAACTCGTTGTTGACCATGACGACGATCTCCAGCGTGTCCAGCGAGTCCATCTCCAGGCCCCTGCCGAACAGCGGCTGGTTGTCGGAGACCACGGCCGGCTCGACGTCGAGGCCGAGCCGGTTGATGATCATCGACTTGACCTTCATGTTCTTGCCGAGACGGGCCTCGGCCTGGGTGCGGATGTCCTCGAAGGTGGCGGTGGACATAGTGGGTATCTCCTGTGTATCGGTGGTTGTTCCGGTCAGTTGGGGATCATTCCGCCGTCGACGGTCAGCACCTTTCCGGTGATGTACGAAGCGGCGGGCGAGGCCATGAAGACGACGGCCTGGGCGACCTCGGCGGGGGTTCCGGTGCGGCCGAGCGGGATCACCTGGAGGGCTTCCTTCAGGTGGGCCGGGGGGACCTTCTTGACCATGTCGGTGTCGATGAACCCCGGGGCGACGACGTTGACGCGGATCCCGCGCGGCGCCACCTCGTACGAGAGGGTCTTGGCCAGGGAGATCACTCCGCCCTTGCTGGCGGCGTAGTTGGCCTGGCCCGCCCGTCCGGCGATTCCGCTGGTGGAGGCGATGAGGACGATGGAGCCGCCGCTCGCGTACATCTGCTTGGTGGCCTCGCGGGCGGTGAGGAAGGAGCCGGTGAGGTTGGTGCCGATGACGTCCTGCCACTTGGCGCTGCTCATGGCCGCGAGGTGGCCGTCCGCGGTCACACCGGAGTTGAGGACGGCGACCTGGACGGGCCCCCACTCGGTGCGGATCCGCTTGAACATCGCGGTGACCTGGGCCTCGTCGCCGACATCGGCCTGGACGAGGAGGGCCTCGCGGCCCAGAGCGCGGATCTGCTCGGCGACCGCCTCCGCCTTGGCCTGGCCGGCGCGGTAGTTGAGGGCGACGTCGCAGCCCTGCTCGGCGAGCGCCAGCGCGGTGGCCGCGCCGATGCCGCGCGAGGCGCCGGTGACCAGGGCCCGGGTGCCCTCGGGGAACAGGACGCTCATGCCGCGCCTCCGGCCATGGCCGCGGTGACCCGGTGCGCGCCCGGGTCGAAGCCCTCCGCCTCGCTGCCGATGCCGTGCCGGGTGGCCGCCGCGAGGATCGTCCTGGCGACGGCCAGGTCGAGGATGCCGAGGCCGAAGGGGGAGAAGACGACGGTCCGCCCGGTCACCGGCGCCTCGGTCCGGCCGAGCACGGTCGCGATCTCCTCGTCCACGAAGCGGCGGTGCCCCACCTCCTGCTCGGCGCGGTGCAGCGAGGTCCGCTCGCGCATCACGTGCTCGATGTCGTCGACCACGTTGTAGGCGTTCAGGACGGAGTCCGTGCTCAGGTCGCGCAGCGACAGGTGCAGGATCACCTGGTCCGCGGGGCGGTCGGGGTGGGCGGCGAGGTCGAGCCAGTAGGTGGAGTCGGTGGTGGCGACGGAGACCGTGCCGGCGCGCAGCGCGTCGTCGACGTCACCGGCCACGAAGCTGAACTCCGGCCGCAGGGCCGCCATCTGGGCGGCGAAGGTGGCCGCGCGGCCGGGCACCGCGTCCTGGACGGTGACCGTGCGCAGTTCGGGGTGGACCAGCACGAGGAAGTCCAGGACGCGGCGGTTGATGGTGCCGCAGCCGATCAGCCCGGCCGTGTGCACCGGGCGGTCACCGTGCAGCGTGCGGCTCGCGAGGGCGGCCGACGCCGCGGTGCGGGACGCCGATATCTGGCTGGCCTCCAGGACGGCGGTCGGGTAGCCGGTGCGCAGGTCGTTCAGGATCTGCACCGACGAGGCGCGTTGCAGGCCCCGCTCGACGTTGGCCGGGAACGAGGAGATCCACTTCAGGCCCATGACGGGCTCGGGTCCGCCCAGGTAGGCGGGGAGCGAGATGATGCGGGAGCCGTCGTCGCCGGGCGGGCGCAGGAACCCGGAGAACGGCACCTCCGAGCGGCCCTGGCCGTGCAGCACGTACGCGGTGCGTACGGCGTCGAGTACGGCGGGGTCGAGGCCGTCGAGCGCGGCGGCGACGTCCTCGCGACCGAGGATTCTCATGGCAGGTCAATTCCTCTGCGTGAAAGATGAGTTGAGGGGGTCTGGCTGAAGCTGCGCGCAGCGCGCGCCGTCGGCGGGGCGGTCAGCCGAAACGGGACTCCACCCAGGAGTCGCTGTAGATCGTGTCGAGGTAGCGGTCGCCCCCGTCGGGGAGGATCGCGACGCAGGTGGCACCCGGCGTGATCCAGGAGGAGGCGTCCAGCAGGGCGGCCATCACGGCGCCCGACGAACCCCCCGCGAGGATCGACTCCTTCGCCAGCAGGGCGCGGCAGCCGCGTACGCAGTCCAGGTCGGTCACCTTCACCACCCGGTCCTCGAGACCGGGGCGCAGCAGCGCCGGGACCACCGCCGCGCCGTGCCCGGGGATGGTGCGGCGGTGCCGGCTCTCCCAGGGCTCGGGCGGGCCGAAGATCACGCTGCCCACCGCGTCCACCGCCACCACCTGGGTGGGCAGGCCCTCGGCGGCGATGTACTCGGCGCAGCCGCGCAGCGTGCCGGTGGTGCCGGCCGCCAGGAAGAGGTAGTCGGGGGCCTGCGGCAGCGCCTCGTGGATCTCGCGCATGGTGTGCTGGTGGGCACGGGCGTTGTACTCGTTGCCGTACTGGTTGGGCCAGTAGGCGTCGGGCACGGTGCTCAGGAGTTCCCGCACCCGCCTGATCCGGGACGGCAGGTATTCGCCGGTCTCCGGATCGCGGTCCACGCTCTCGACCGTCGCCCCGTACGCCCGCATGATCGCGGCGTTCTGGGCGGTGGTGCGCGGGTCGACGACGCAGATCAGGTCGAGCCGGTAGAAGTTGCAGAGCTGGGCCAGGGCGATGCCCAGGTTGCCGGAGGAGGACTCCACGACGGTGGAGATGCCCGGCATCAACGCCCCGGTGGACAGGGCGTGTTCGATCATGGAGCGGGCGGCGCGGTCCTTGATGGAGCCGCCGGGGTTGAACCGCTCGCACTTGCCGTAGACCTGGAAGCGCGCGGGCGGGAAGAGACGGTCGAGGGCGACCAGCGGGGTGGAGCCGATCGTCGCGATGATGTCCGGATCACGGGGACGGGCCGCGGTGGCGGCGCGGGTCGCCGCGGCGGAGGGTGCCACGGTCATTCCGGTACCTTTCTGCTGATCTGGAGCCGGAGTTCACTGACGTAGCGCTCGCCGTCGGCGTCCGTGAGCCAGGAGTCCCGCGGGTGCGGCAGCGGCTCGCTGAGGATCACGGTGGCGTCCGCGTCGAGGCGCCTGGTGCGGCGGACGAGGTTGGCGAAGGAGAGCACGAGGGTGGGGCTGGTGAAGTCGACCAGGGACGGCTTCGTCTCCTGCGGGAACTTCACGAAGGCCTGGTCGGGCAGTCCGCTCGCGCGCAGCCAGCGCCGTACGGCCAGGTAGTCGGCCGCCCGGTCGGGCTTGGCGGCGAGCGGGATCTCCCCGGCCAGCATGCGCCAGGTCTCCCGGAACAGGACGAGCCCGTCGAGGGTGACGCGCGGGGCGTGCGGCCGGTCGAGGCCGATCTTGAAGGCGTCCGCGGCGATGATCGACACCGGTACGGCGAGCAGTTCGGCCATGCTCCACTCGCGCCCGCCGGGCGTGGTGGCGGTGACCGTGCCGTCCCGCTCGGCCAGGGTGATCGCGCCGGCCGGGTCGATCCGGGAGCGGTCGTCGAACGGCGCTCGGGTGAACCCGATGAGCCGGTCGCCCGCACCGATGGGGGCGGGCACCATGCGGCCGCTGTTGCGCTTCCAGTCGACCGGGAGCAGCGGCACCAGGCGTGGTGCGCCGATCGCCGCGTTCACCTTGTCGCGCAGCGAGTCGTCGTCACTGGTCCAGTCGAGGAACGGCAGGTCGCAGGTGGCGAGGCAGGCGTGCAGCTCGCCGAGGACGACGGTCAGCTCCCCGTCCGCCCCCCGGACCACCTGGAGGTCGGGGCTGTGCAGGGCGAGATGGGGCGAGCGGACCGGGCCGGTGGCGAAGACGGCGCGCGCCCGCCGCTCGATGTCGGGCACCCGCAGCGCGACCGGCTCCGCGCCGGCCGGGCCGAGATCGAGGACCTCTCGCCACTTGCGGGCGAGTTCGCTCGTCGCGGTGTGCACCGGCCGGGCGCCGTCACCGCCCCAGAACAGGCCGAGCACCTGCGTCCACACGTCGGCGAGGGTGACGGGGGAGCGCCGCGCCGCGGCGGCCCGGACGAAGCCGGCCACCTCCGCCTCGACCAGCTCCACCAGGCGGTTGCCGAACCAGTCCGCCGCGTCGGCCACCAGGGCGAGCGGCCGGGCGATCCCGTCCAGGAAGCCGGTGCCGACCTCGACCCGGCAGTCGCGTACCGCGTCCTGGTAGCAGAGGGTGCGGCCCGCGTACGCCTTGCCCTCGTCGCGGGACGCGTCGAGTCCGGTCGTCCGCACGAAGTACGTGTCCAACTCGTCGAGCCGTGCGGCGAGTTCGTCAGCGGTGGTGGCGGCGTCGATGGCGTCGCGGTGCCGGTCGAGCCGGGTGAGGACGGTCTCGAAGCGGACGAAGAGCTCGGGGTCGGCGACGGCGGCGACCCGCCGTCGCAGGATCCGCTCGGCCCGCACGTCGACCGGGATGTTGGCGTCCCAGGTCAGCACGCGCTGCTTGAGCAGCCGGGTGAGGATCTTCTCGACGCGGGGCCGTGCGCCGTCGGCGTCCCAGCCGTCCTCGCGTACGAGGGCCTCGGTGATCGCCGCTCCGTTGCGCTCCCCGTCCGCGTGGGCGAGGACCTGCCGGTCCTCCGGGCGCAGCCGCGTCACGCGTCCGCCCGGCAGCAGCAGCCGGTCCCCGTCGAGGTGGACGTCGGGGCGCACCAGCGGCGGGAACCACCAGCGGGCGCCGGGCTGGGCGGCCATCCAGTCGGCGACGGCGGCCAGCGCCCAGCGTTCGAAGTACGTACGGCTGCGCGCGACCAGCCGCTCGCCGTGGTCCACGGCGAGACCCCCGGGCGCCCGCCCGACGGACATCCAGGCGGCAGGACCGAAGAAGCCGATGGTCTCGGCCTTGGCGCAGTAGCGCAGCCAGTACATGGCCAGGGTGCGCTCCCGCTGCTTGCGCTTGGACTCCTTGCCCGTGCCGGCGGCGAGCGCGTCGAGCACGCGGTAGACGGTGCGGTTCTGCCAGGCGATGGCCGTACGGACCTTCTCGTCGCCGGCGAGGACGGCCAGGCGGTGCGTTTCGGCCGCGCTGTCGGCGAGGTAGGCGGCGGTGAAGCCGTCCTGGTCCCCGCGGTCGGCCGCGGCGGCCGCCGCCGGACCGCCGAGCAGGCCGAGTCCTGAGGCGGGGAAGCCGGCGCTGCGCAGCAGTCCGACGCCCCACATGTGCCACTCGCTGTCGCCGAGGCGCCGGGTGGGCCGGAAGTCGGCCCAGTCGTGCTCGCGCAGCGCTTCTCGGGTGCTGGTCACGCGGCCCGCCTCCCGAGGTCGGGGCCGGTGCCGGACTCCGCGCCTCGCAGCGCCGCCGCGAGCCGGGCGACCCCCTCGGGGATGCGCTTGCGCGGGACGTTGCTGAAGCAGAGCCGCAGCGCGTCGCCGCACTCCCCGTCGAGCCCGAAGTGGCTGCCGGGGACGAAGGAGACGCCCTGCTCGGCCGCGGCGAGCGCGAAGCGGCCGGTGTCGGCGCCGCCCTCGTGCCGCAGCCACAGGTAGAAGCCGCCTTCCGGCCGCCGCCAGCGCCAGGGCCCCTCGGTGCCCAGCTCCTTCTCCAGCGCGTCGGCCATCAGGCCGCACCGCTCCCGGTAGCGCTCGCGGTAGGCGTCGATCAGGCTGTCCCAGCCACCGCGGGCGTGGAACGCGGCGAGCGCGGCCTGGGCGAACGCCGACGGCGACAGCGCCATCACCTCGGTGGTGCGGCGCAGCCGCTCCGCGACCGGCTCGGGCGCGGCGATCCAGCCGCAGCGCAGCCCCGGCGCGAAGACCTTGGAGAAGGTGCCGAGGTAGACGACGTTCTCCGGGTCGATGCCCTGGAGGGTGGGGACCGTGCCGCCGTCGAAGCCGAGCAGCCCGTACGGGTTGTCCTCGACGATCAGCAGGTCAAGTTCCCGTGCCGCGTCCGCCAGTTGATGGCGCCGCTCGACGGAGAGGGTGGCGCCGGTGGGGTTCTGGAAGGTCGGGTTGCAGTACAGCATCCGCACCTGCTGCCCGTCGGCCCGCAGCCGGGCCACGGTCGCCCGCAGCGCCGACGGGTCGAGCCCTTCGGCGTCCTCGGGTGCCCCGTGCAGCCGCAGTCCCGCCGTACGGAAGGCGGTGGCCGCGCCCGGGTAGGCGGGGGTCTGGCACAGCACGGTCTCCCCGGGTGCGGCGAGGCCGAGGCCGAGGGCCAGCAGCCCCATCTGGGAGCCGGCGGTCGGCACCAGGTTCGCGGCGCCGGTGCTGCCGCCCTCGCGGGCCATCAGATCGGTGATGGCGGGGACGAGGGCCTTGGCCACGTGCGGGGTGCTGTACTGGAGCGCGATCCGGCCGCCGAGGCGGGTCAGCCGGGCGAACTGCTCGGAGAGCTCCTTCAGGGGCAGCAGGTCGAGGTCCGGCAGGCCACCGGCGAACGAGATCAGATCACCGCCCCGTTCGAAGAGCTGCGGCATCTCCGCCGCGGGTCTTATGTCGGTCCACATGGCGGTCAGCTCCCCGCCGACGCGTTCGCGCCGGTCGCCAGCTGCTCGTGCACGAGCTTCAGCAGGCCGGCCGACGAGGTGAGCGAGAGGTCGGCGAGCACGTCGGGATCCAGCTCGACGGCGAATCTGTCCTCGACGGCCATCACCAGGGCGACGGTGTGGAGCGAGTCCACGCCGAGGTCCACGAGCGGCATTTCGGAGTCGGTGACCTGCACGGCGCATATCTCCTCTACGAGCTGGTCAAACTGCGACTGGTCCACGGGAGCTCCCTGTGAGTGCGGCGGGGACGGGGGTGGCAGCCGTGGCGACGGCTGCGGAGGGTGCGGCGGCGGCCCCGGCCAGGAGCAGCAGGGCGACGGCCGCGCGGTCGGGCTTGCCGTTGGCGGTCAGCGGCACGGTGTCGATCGGGACGATCCGGTCGGGAAGGCGGGCCGGGTCCAGGTGGCGGGCGAGCGCCGTACGGACCTCGTGCGGGGCGAGATCCGTCCGTACGGCGAGCAGCAGCGGGGCGCTCTCGTCGGCGGGGCGCGGGGCGACGGCGGCGTACACGCCGGGGACGCGCTCGGCGGCGAGCTCGATCTCCGACAGGCTCATCCGCACACCACGCCGTTTGACCATGTCGTCGTCGCGGCCGACGAAGTACAGCAGACCGTCGGCGTCGAGCCGGCCCTGATCGCCGGTGTGCAGCTCCAGGGAGCCGTCGGCGCGGCGCACGTAACGGCTCTGCCGCTCCAGCGGGACCCCCCAGTACCCGGCCATCACGGTCTCGCCCTCGACGACGATCTCGCCGGCCTCACCCGCCGGCAGGGTCCGCCCGTCCGGGCCGATCACCCGTATCCGGGCACCGGGGATGGCGCGGCCCACCGAGTCGGGGTGCCGCTCGTAGAGCGCCGGGTCCAGGATCGAGATGCGCTTGCACTCGGTCATCCCGTACATCGAGGCGAAGACGGAGCCCGGGAAGGCGTCGAGCAGTTCGCGCATCACGGCCGGGCTGGGCCGGGCACCGGTGTTGGTGAACAGCCGGACCCGGGTGGCGCGGCGCAGCTTCCTCTGCAACAGGCCGAGGATCTGCGCGAGCGAGGGCACCAGCGGGATGACGGTGACGCCGTGGCGCTCGATCACCCGGATCAGTCCGACGTCGCCGTCCCGGTCGGCGAGCACCAGGGACGAGCCGGTCAGCGTGCACAGCAGGACCTGGTAGAGGCCGTAGTCGAAGGAGAGCGGCAGCCGGCACAGCACCACGTCGTCGGCGCGGTAGCCGAGGCCCGCCTGGACGGCGCGGGCCGCGGCGAGGATCTGCCGGTGCGGGCAGACGACGCCCTTGGGGCGGCCGGTGGTTCCGGAGGTGTAGATCAGCAGGGCGACCGCGTCGTCCGCGACCTCGGCGGTGGTGTGATCGGCGGGCGTCCGCGCCATCTCCCGCGCGGCCCGCTCCACCTCCACGGTCGTCCGGGCGGCGGCACCCGCGGTGGGCGGGCAGACGGCGAGGGTAGCCGTGCAGTCCCGCACGATGTGGTCGATCTGGTCGTCCGTGAGGTCGGGGTGCACCGGTACGAACACCGCCCCGATGCGGAACGCGGCCCACAGGAGGGCGAGGAAGGTGCGGTCGCCGCCACCGGCGTAGACGACGCGGTCACCCGCGCCCACGCCCTGACCGCGCAGCCAGCCGGCCGCCCGGTCGGTCCCTTCGCCCAGTTCGGCGTAGGTCAGCGGGCCTGTGGCGTCGACGAGGGCGAGGTGCCCGGGGCGCTCGGCCCGGGCACGTGCGAACAGCTCAGACACCGGCATGGACGAGGTCCTCCTTCCAGGCGGCCGCGGCACCGATCCGGGCGCGCACCTTGTCGAGGTCGCGGGGTGCGGTGACGCAGACGACGGCCAGCTCGGGGAGCTGGCGCTTGAAGATGCCCGCGAGCGTGCGGGCGGGCGGCAGACAGACCGTCACCTCGGGTGCGATCCGGCCGAGCGTCTCCAGGCACAGGTCCCAGCGCACCGGCTTGACCACCTGCTCGACCAGGCGGCGGCGGATGTCGTCCGGTTCGCGGACGACCGCGCCGTCGGCGTTCGACAGGAGGGCCCCGGTCGGCCGCCGGAACGGGGTCCGCTCGGCCGCCGCGGCGACGGCCCGGCGCGCGGACTCCATGTACGGGGTGTGGAAGGCGCCGGCGACCTGGAGCCGTTTGACGGTGGCGGAGGGCGGCGGGGCGGCGGCGAGCCGCTCCAGGTCCTCCGTGGTCCCGGCCGCGACGATCTGTCCGGGGCCGTTGAACGTGGCCGCGTGCAGGCCCAGTTCGTGGATGCGGCCGAGTACGTCGGCCTCCTCGCCGCCGACCACCGCCGCCATCGAGGTGGGGGCCTCGGCGCAGGCCGCGGCCATCGCCCGGCCACGCACCGCGGCCAGCCGCACGGCGTCGGCGGGGGCGAGCGCTCCGGCGTACACCGCCGCGGTGAGCTCCCCGACCGAGTGCCCGGCGGCCACCAGCGGGCCGTCCGGCTCGGCCCTGGTGAGTGCCTCGTGGGCGAGGAGCCCGGCGGCGACCAGCAGCGGCTGGGTGTTCTCGGTACGGGCGATCTCCGCGGCCGGGGCCTTGCCGCCGAGGTGCACGAGGTCCACGTCGGCGGCCTCGGACCAGGCGCGCAGCCGCTCGGCGTGCACCGGGTCGCGCAGCCAGCCGGACAGCATGCCCGGGGTCTGGGAGCCCTGCCCCGGTACGACGAATGCGTACATGAGTTCGAAT
The DNA here is from genome assembly GCF_016745505.1 of Streptomyces silvae. Taxonomy (GTDB): domain Bacteria; phylum Actinomycetota; class Actinomycetes; order Streptomycetales; family Streptomycetaceae; genus Streptomyces; species Streptomyces silvae. The sequence goes on from NZ_JAERUC010000004.1 coordinate 45,420, forward strand.
CTCCTTTCGTAGGGGTGTCGGTGACCGGTGCGGGGGCCCGGTGGCGAGGCGGAAGGTCGGGGGGAGGAAAGAGGGAAAGCGGTCTGCGCGGGCCTCAGTTACGGCCGGTGCTCTTGCGGAAGCGGCGTACGGCCATGAAGGAGAAGGCCGCGAACCAGGCGACGGTGTTGACCACCGCCATCGCGAGGCTGGAGTGCTCACCGCTGAACGCGTAGCCCTCGGTCAGGCTGTAGCGGGCGAGCGTGGAGACGCCGAACATCGGCGAGTAGCGGGAGATCTCCAGCATGGTGCCGGACAGCGGGATGAAGAGATTGCCGAGGAAGGCGAGCGCGGTCATGGTCAGACCCGGCATGTGCATCACGGTGTCGGGCTTGAGGGCGAGACCCAGCGTGATGCCGAGCGCGGCGAAGACCGCCGAGCCGAGCCAGGCCACCAGCAGGGACGTCACCCAGACCGTGGCCGTGGCCTCCACCCCGGTGAACACACCGAGCACACCCACCACGGCCACCGGCACGGCGGCCATGACCACGGAGGACAGCACCTTGACGAGGAGGTAGCCGGGAGGGGCGAGCGGGCTGAGCGCCATGGTGCGCATCCAGCCGGACGCCTTCTCCACGGAGATGGTGGCCGCCGAGCTGACCGCCGCGGTCGCCGCTCCGTACACGGCGATGCCGGTCATCATCCAGGCCGCGAAGTTGCCGTGCGGGAGGGTGGCGCCGTCGGGCGCGGTACGGAACAGCGCCAGGTAGAGGACGGCCGGCAGCAGCAGCGTGAAGATCGTGGTCTGCCGGTTGAAGCGGCGGCGCAGCTCGTAGCCGATGAAGACGGAGTTGACGCCACTGAACGGCGAGGTCCGCTCCTCGCGGATGGCCGAGGCGGCGCTCATCGGTTGTCCCCTTCGGTGCGGTTCTGGTGGGTGAGGGTCATGAACGCCTCTTCGAGGCTGCGCGGAGTGACCTCGATGTCGGCGGCGGAGGTCTGCTCGATCAGCAGGCGCAGCAGCGCGTCGGAGTCGGTGGTGTCGAAGTGGTACCGCCCGCCGCGCGGGGTGCACGAGCGGACCAGCGGGGACTCCGCGAGGGCGGCGGCGCTCCGCTCGCTGATCCGCGCCGACACGGTGCGCCCGCTGAGAGCGGACCTCACGTCGGACACCGAACCGTCGACGACGACACGGCCGCGGTCGATCATCACCACCCGGTCGGCGAACCGGTCCGCCTCCTCCATGTAGTGGGTGGCGAACATGACCGTCATCCCGCGCTCCGTGTCCTCTCGGACCGTGGCCCAGAAGTCCCGCCGGGCGACGACGTCCATGCCGGCCGTCGGCTCGTCGAGGACCAGCAGCTCGGGCCCGGAGAGCAGGGCGAGGGCGAACCGCAGCCGCTGCTGCTCGCCGCCGGAGCACTCCGCGACGCGGCGGCCGCGCAGCTCGTCGAGTCCGGCCCGGGTCAGCACCGCGTCGACGTCGGCGCCGCGGTGCAGCGAACCCAGCATCCGTACGGTGGCCTCGACGGTCAGGTCGGGCAGCAGCCCGCCCGTCTGGAGGACCGCGGCGACCTGCCCGGAGCGCACCGCCTGCCGCGGCTCGCCTCCGAACAGCCGCACCGAGCCCTCGTCGGGCCGCGTCAGCCCGAGCAGCATGTCGATAGTGGTCGTCTTCCCGGCACCGTTCGGTCCGAGGAAGGCCACGATCTCACCCCGCCGGATGTTCAAGTCGATGCCGTCGACAGCGGTGAACTGCTCTCCCTTGGCATCGGTGAACCGCTTCACGACCGAGCTGAGCCGGACGGGATCCGAGGACGACACCTCCTCGGACACCGGGCGTGGTCGGGTTTCGATCATCTTCGAGTCCTCACGATCTGGGCGGGGGTGGCCTGGCAGAAGCCACTCTCCCGGGACCGCCTATCCGCCCCTGCCCGCCGATCTATCCGGCCGCTATCGGCATGCGGAGATGCCGGATGGCCGAGGCGTGGCCGCCGCGGGCCGCGGGGCCCGGGTGTGTCTCCCTGGCGGATGGGACACGCGGCCGGCCGACGGGAACCGTCGCCGTGACCGAGGGGCGGTCAGGCCGTCGGGCCGGGCGCCGGGCGGGCCGCACAGCGGCGGATGGCCCAGCGGCGGGCCGCCCACACGGCGCCGCCGAGGAAGAAGCCATAGAGGGACACCAGCCCGTGGCCGTTGTCCTGGGCGAGCCACATCGCGAGGCCGAGCGACGGTGCGCCGGCCGCCAGGGCGATCTCCTTGGGCAGACGGGGGGCGGGCGACGAAGGCGAGGGCCAGGGTGGCACCGAGAAAGTAGGTGGCGCCGGAGATGCCCGCGAAGTTACGGGGGTCGGTGCCGGCTCCCCCGCCGATGCCGAGCAGGGCGTCGAGGCGGCCGGGCAGCAGGATGCCGGCGAGGAAGAAGGCGAGGGCGAGCGGGCCGCCCCAGTACCACTGGGCGAGCGCGGCGACGGCGGCACCGAAGCACTCGCCGCCCTACCGCCCGCCGCCCCCTGACAGGACCGCATCGCGACCCAGGCCTCCGCCTTGCGCCTGAGCATCAAACAGCATCCCGGCGGCGCCCAGCTTCTCGCCGAGAGCCCCGGCACGCTCAGCACCGGCGCTCTCTCCCTGATGGGACGTCTGCTGCGTACCCTCCTCGACGCCGGCATGCCCGCCGGCCACTGCGCCGTCGCCGCCGACACCCTCCTCAGCCACGTCACCGGCTTCGTGCTCCAGGAGCAGAACCAGCCCGACGAGCCGCCGCCGGTGACCGCCGAGCGCTACGCCGAACTGTCCGAGCGGTTCCCGCTGCTCATGGGCCCGTCGATGCCACGCCTGAGCCAGGACGAGAAGTTCACCCGGAGCCTCCGGCGGCTCTGCGCCGGCTTCGCGACGCCCGCCTGAGCGTTCGAGCGGGCCGCGTTCTACGCGTCGGAGAGCAGCGGGTCGTAGAGGGTCGAGCGTCGGCGGCCCGACATGAAGGAGAGGAAGTCCCGTACGAACGCGCTGCGGGAGTACCGGCCTTCGGCGTCCGCCACGGACCGCCCGAAACCCCTCCTGAACAGGGCGCGGTACTCCTCGGCGTCGATGAACTGGTTGCCGTCGGCGTCGGCGGCATCGAAAAGGGTCTCGGCGACCCTGATCAGCGCCGGACCTGCCAGGGACGGGGCCGCGGCCGCGTACTCCTCCTCACTCACCCGGCCGTCACCGTCGACGTCCAGAGCCGCCTGGAGCTCCCTCCACCAGGCTGCGAACGCGTCGTACAGCCGGGTCTCCTCCGGCTCGTCCAGGTCGAGACGGGAGCAGAGTTCCCGTGCCATGGCCGCGAGGTCGGGCCAGTCCAGATAGCCGTCCCCGGTCTGGTCCAGCACCTCCGTGAAGAACGCGCGGGCACTGCGCCGGTGCTCGGTCCCGCCCGTAGCGTCCTCCTGGGCCGGTACCGGTGCGATCAGCCGGAACAGCGCACCGGCCCGCTTCATCCGGCCGCGCAGGGCGGCGAGCCTCTCGGCACCGGGGCCGTCGCCGTCCGGCGACAGGTGGAGCAGACCGACGACGTTCTCGGTCTGGAGCCAGTTGTCGGGCAGGGCCCCGGCCAGGCGGGCCGCCATGTAGGCGCTCTGCATCAGGGTCTGGGCACCGGGGACCTCCGGCAGCCCCGCCCGGCGACGGAACGCCTCGGGGAGGGAGGCCACGGTGATGGTGCCGATGACCGGCCCTGCCAGCGCACGGCCGGTCGCCCAGACCGTGGGCAGGCCGGCGAACAGCGGCGGCGCCGGCAGGTGTTCGAAGAGCTTGAAGAGGATGATGCGCAGCGCCTCCGTGTTCTGCAGTTCCTCCGCGACCATGCGGTCGTAGTACTGCCAGAACTCGGGCAGGGTGGACGGGAGGTGGCCCTCCTCGTCCCCCAGGGCGGCCAGAAAGGCCCGGAATTCGGCGTAGAGCCGCTCCATGGTGGTCTGGCCCAGAGGCTGTCCGCTCAGCCGGCACATGGTCACGGAGCTCTCGAAGAGCGTCGCGACCACCCATGCCCGCACCTCGGGGTCCATGGCGTCGTACGGGCGGTTCCTCGCGTCCGTGCCGCTCAGCCGCCTGTGCAGACGGTTGAGCCGCGCCGCCTCCCGCTGCCGGATCTCCTCGTCGGCTCCGAACATGCGCTGGAGGCTCACGAGGGTGTTGCGCAGCCGCCGCCACGGGTGCACCACGAAGGAGGAGTTGTCGGCCAGCGCCGCGCCGATCTGCGGGTGGGCCGCTTCCAGCACCGTGGCTCTGACGACGGCCAGCGCCCAGCGGGGATCGTTGAAGAAGCGGTGGAACTCCGACCCGGGGCCGAAGAGGGATTCGCCGGGCGTCCCGGGGGTCTCCGGGCCGGGGGCGTCGCACGGGCCCGTGGCGCCGGGGCCGCTCCGCGTGCAGTGACTGCTGTCCGTGTCCTTCACCTGTGGGGCTCTCCGTTCGCTTGCGGTGTCACACCGCCGAAGCGGCGGTCGCGGCTTCGGTAGTCGTGCAGGCACTCCAGGAAGTGCGGCGCACGGAAGTCGGGCCAGAGCACCGAGGGGAAGGTCCACTCGGCGTAGGCCACCTGCCAGAGCATGAAGTTGGAGATGCGCTGTTCGCCGGAGGTACGGATGACGAGGTCCACGTCAGGCGTGTCGGGGACGGGCAGATGTGCGGCGAAGCACGCCTGGTCGACGGCCTCGGCGGGCACTCCGGCGCGGATGAGGGACCGTGCCGCGGCGACGATGTCCTGGCGGCCACCGTGGTCGAACGCCACGGTCAGCGTCATGCCCCGGTTGTTCTCGGTGAGTGTCATCAGGTCGGCGAAGTCCTGGGCCAGCGGAGCGGGGATCCTGGGATCCCCGGCTCCCAGGAACCGGCAGCGGATGCCGCGTGCGTACAGCAGCGGCGCGTGTTTGCGCACCACCCGGCGCACCAGACGCATGAGGAAGTCGATCTCCTCGTCCGGGCGTCGCCAGTTCTCGGTGGAGAAGGCGTACAGGCTCAGCCACTCGACCCCCGCCGACCGCGCCGCCTCGATGACGTCGATCACCGTCGTCTCCGCCGCCCGGTGTCCCGAGGTACGGGGCAGGGAGCGCTGCTGCGCCCACCGGCCGTTCCCGTCCATCACACAGGCCACGTGGCGGGGCACCGGGCGCTGCGGTTCCTCGCCGGACGGGCGGCGTGGCTGTACCGGGACAGCCGGTACGGCGGAGTTCTCCGGCTGCGTGCCGACGCCGCCGGCCGGCTCACTCGTCGCAAACCGGCCGGATGGCCCTGCTCCCGTGGATGCCATCGAAGCGCCCCCTTCGACTCGCGGCTTCGGGCTTCGCCGGGGCCGGGCCCCGGCTGCGGAGGCCACGGCCGACGGCCGGCGCGTACCCCCCGTTGCTCCTCGCCTCCAGCAGAGTGCCGGTCCCGGGCCCCCGGCGTGCCGTGATGCCCGCATATTCACCCGTAGCACGTCAGTCGGAGGGGAGTATGAGGCCGGGACACTCCGGTGGCGTCCGCGATGAGTTCTCGCCGCCCGTGCAGTCTCATTGCTGACGCCAGGCCCTGAAGGAGGAAGCACGTGGAACAGCTGCTGAGAGTCCAGAACTTCACCGTCTCCACCGACGGTTTCGCCGCCGGTGAGCACCAGAGTCTGGAGAGGCCCTTCGGTGACGCCGATCCCGGTGCCCTGATGTTCTGGGCCGGTGCCACGGCGAGCTGGCCCAATCGCACCGATCCCGGGGGGAGCCGCGGTCTCGACGACTACTTCACGCGGGACTTCACCCACAACATCGGCGCGGAGATCATGGGGCGCAACAAGTTCGGGCCGGAGCGCGGGCCCTGGGAGAACGAGGAGTGGCGTGGCTGGTGGGGCGACGAACCCCCCTTCCACACCCCGGTGTTCGTCATGACCCACCATGAGCGCCCGTCGTTCGCCCTCTCCGACACCACGTTCCACTTCGTCGGCGGCGACCCCGCCGACGTCCTCGAACAGGCGCGGGGGGCGGCGCAGGGCAAGGACGTACGGCTCGGGGGCGGGGCCACCACCGTCCGGCAGTTCCTCGACGCCGGGCTCGTCGACACCCTGCACGTGGCGGTCGCGCCGGTGAAGATCGGAGCCGGGGTACGGCTCTGGGAGTCCCCCGACGAGCTGCTCGACCGGTACCACCTGGAGGTCGTGCCCAGCCCGAGCGGAGTGACGCACCACCTCTTCTGGCGCAGGTGACACCTCTCTCGGAGAGGCGGAGCCGTCCGGTAACTGCCGTGCGGGGGCAGGGATTCCGGCTGGCATGGTGCTCCGCCTCCCCGGAGCGCAGGGCTGTGACCGGCACCTACAACCATCGGTCGCAGCCGTGAGTCTGGTCCCGTAGCGGGCCGGTCGTACGCCTCGTACGACCGGCCCGGGATGCCTACTCACCGCGAAGGAACGCTCACTGATGCTTGCACGGCACCTCATGCGCACGGCGGCCGTCTCACTGGCTCTGGCCTCCACCCTGCTCACCGCGGGCGGGGCCGGAGCGGCCGAGGTCACCGGCTGGGAGGTGTCCCTCTCCGGGGACAGCCCCGCCGGATCCCTGATGTCCGTGTCCTCCGTCGACGACGATCTCGCGTGGGCCGTCGGCCGCAAGGACGGCCACGGCGTGATCATGCGCTGGGACGGCGAGCAGTGGGGCGAGGACACCGCTCCGGGGATGCCCGACGTCTGGCAGTGGTCGTCGGTCAGCGCCGTGGCCGCCGACGACGTCTGGGCCTACGGGACCCTGGTCAGGGACCAGGTGCTCGCCCACTACGACGGCGAACGCTGGAGCCGCGTCGCCACCACCGGGCCCTCCGACGACTCCTGGCCCGAGGTGCCGATCGACGCCGTCCCCGGACGGCTCTTCAAGGGCGGCAACGCGCTCTACACCTACTCCGGCGGTACGTGGAAGACCTTCGCGCTGCCCCGGCTCGTCGACATCCGGGACATCGACGCGATCTCCGCGGACGACGCCTACGCCACGGGCATGCAGTACCCGGTGAAGGGCGGCCACCCGGTGACGTACCACTGGGACGGCGACACCTGGACGCTGATGGATGAGCCGCCCGTGCCCTCGGGGACCGAGACCGACAAGATCGCGGCCGTGTCACCGGACAACGTCTACGTCGCCGGATGGGCCACCGGGCCCGATGCCGACCCGCCCGTACCGAGCGTCACGCACTGGAACGGCACCGCCTGGGAGGACGTCACGGGGGAGCTCGCCGACCTGTACCTCTACGCGATCGCTCCCGACGGGCGGGGCGGGCTCTGGGTGACGGGCAACGACCAGGCCGAACCCGCCCACTCCGAGGCGCTCTTCTGGCACTTCGACGGCACCACCTGGACCAAGGAGGCAGGGGCACCGGCTCCCGACGGCGACACCCGGTGGCCCTCGTACACCTTCTACGACCTGGCCCCGGCCGGCGGATCCGGTGCATTCTGGGCCGTCGGCGACTACTCGACGCCCATGGACGCGCACGGCGACCAGACGGTCAACGGCCTGATCGAGCGGTCCACGGCTCCCACCGGCACGGTGGCCGGCAACTGACGAGCGGCCGCGCCCGCTGCCGGTCACGGCTGCGGGCGCGGTCGGGCGGCTCGTCGTCCCGCCTGGCCGGAGGGTGCTTCAGGCCGCGAGGGACACGCTGGTGCCAGGTGCGGCGCCCGGGTAGGCGTCGACGATCAGGTTGAGCTGACGCTGCATGTACCAGACGTTCAGGCCGAAGACGAACGTCAGCCACATGCTCGTGGCGGGGCTGCACGTCACCGGCAGTCCGGCCGCGCCCTGGGCCTCCGCGATGGCCCTCCCGGAGTTACGGAAGGAGATCAGCGGAGCGATCAGGGTCCAGCCCAGGAAGATCAGGACCAGCACGCTGCCCCCGGGCTTCAGGTCCTGGCGCCGGTCGAACTCCTGAATCTCCTTGTGGATCTTGAAGTACCAGACCAGCTGGTAGATCCCGAGAGTGATGAGCGTCAGGCCGAGCCACACCGCGACGGGCCCGCGGCGCTTCATGGCCAGTCCTGACAAGGAGGCCGCGCCCGGACCTGGAGAGGCCGGGACGGGGACGGTGCTGGGTTGCGTATCGGCCATGTGAGGCGCTCCATCTGCTGGTTCTGGTTCAAGCTGGAGCAGCATGGCAGCAAGTGAAGGCTGCGTGAAGGTAGTTGAGCTGACCTTGACAGGCCGTCACTCTGCTGTGATCAAAACGAGCGCCGATCCATCCCGACGGCCCTACAACCATCCGGGTCCGCCGCGAGTCCGCCCCCGTCCCCGGCGGTCACCGCCGCCGGGGCGCAGGACTCAGCGCAGTTCCTGGATGCGGATCTGGTTGCCCGCCGGGTCGCGGAAGGCGCAGTCGCGGACGCCGTACGGCTGCTCGGTCGGCTCCTGGATGACCTCCGCGTCGCCGGCCTGCAGCTTCTCGAAGGTGGCGTCGAGGTCCTCGGTGGCCAGGAGGATCCAGCCGTACGTGCCCTTGGCCATCATCTCGACGACGGTACGGCGCTCGTCCTCGGTGATGCCCGGATCGGCGGCCGGCGGCGCCAGCAGGAGGGAGGTGTCGGGGCGGCCGGCGGGGCCGACCGTGATCCAGCGCATCGTGCCGCTGCCGACGTCGCTGCGGACTTCGAAGCCGAGGGTGTCGCGGTAGAAGGCGAGGGACGCGTCCGGGTCGTCGTGCGGGAGGACGCTCGTGTGAAGGGTGATGTCCATGCCGGTCACGCTAGCGGCGGCACGGGGCCGCGGGCTTCTCGATTCCTGATCGGTCGGGTCACCTGTTTCGCCACGCACGGCGGTACCCCCGAGGCATCGCTCGCCGCCTGGCGCCGGTAGGTGCTGGGCGGCATACCGACCAGCTCCGTGAAGCGTGTGCTGAAGGTCCCGAGCGACGCGCAGCCGACCTCGAAGCAGACCTCCGTGACGCTGAGGTCTCCCCGGCGCAGCAGCGCCATAGCCCGTTCGATGCGCCGGGTCATCAGGTAGCCGTACGGGGATTCGCCGTACGCGAGCCGGAACTGGCGGCTGAGGTGTCCCGCCGACATGTTCACGCCCCGGGCGAGCGCCTCGACGTCCAGCGGCTGCGCGTACTCCCGGTCCATCCGGTCACGGACGCGGCGCAGCAGGGCCAGGTCACGCAGGTGCTGTGCCTCGGTGGGTCGGCTCGTCACGTGCGCGATCGTGCCACGGCGGGGCGGGGTTGCCCAGGGGCTTGCCCCCAGTGGCCCGGCGCCCCAGTGGCCCGGCGCCCCGGTCGCCCGGTCGTTCCGTACCTCCGGGGCTCAGTGACTCAGTGCGCAGGCTTCTCCCACGCGAAGCCGTCCGGGTCCGTGAAGGGCCCGATGTCGCTGCCGAGCGCGATCCGGTGCGACCCGGTGCCCTCCGGCGGGACCCCGGCGTCCTTGGCCAGGGCGCGGCGGCCGTAGAGCGCCAGGGTGACGGGGCTCGACGGCGTGTCGAACTCGACGTACTTGCGGCCGAAGCTCTTTCCCACGGTGAGCCCCTGGCCGGCGTAGAACCGCTTGCTCGCCAGTACGTCCTCGGCTCCCAGCAGGAGCACGAAGCGGTCGATCTCGCGGGTGGCCGGGCCCTTGTCCTTCTTCGCCGAGGTGGCGATCTTCCAGAGCGTCCCGTCGGGGGCCCGTACGACGCCGCCGTATCCCCAGAGCGACTTCGTGGCCGGCTTCACCGTGGAGGCGCCGGCGTCGAGGGCGGCGTCGATGAGGCCGTTGACGGTGGACGGCTGGGCGACCGTGAGCGACAGCGTGAAGCCGCGGAAGCCGGTGGACGGCTCCTGCGACGCCCGTACGCGCAGTTCGGGGCCCAGGCCGAAGGCCGCGGCGTAGAAGTGTTCGGCGGCGGTGGGGTCGGCCACCTCGAGGGTGACGGATGCGATGGAAGCCATGGAACGACGGTATGGCGGCCCCGCGATGCGCGCTTCTCGATTCCTGACCGGTTCCCGGCCGGCTCGGGGTGGTCCCTGTACGACCCCGGGCAGAGGCCCCCCGGCCGGAGCTCCCGCCGCAGGTCAGGGCGGTGCGGGGGCTCCGGTACGGGACGCCGGCCTCAGGCCGCCGCGGGGGCCTCGTCGTAGTAGCCCTTCCCGAGGTCTTCGAGGAGGGTGGGGCCGGTCGGCCGCCAGTCCAGCAGCTCGCCGGTGAGGGCGTGGGAAGCCGCCGCGTCGTGGGCGAGGAAGCCGCTCAGCCAGGAGAAGTGCTCCGCGGCGTCCGCCGGGGCGACGGACACCGCCGGGACGCCGAGCCGGCGGCCGATCTCCTCGGCGATGTCACGGAGCGCGACGCCCTCCTCCGCGACCCCGTGCAGCACCGAGCCGGCGGGCGCCTTCTCGGCCGCCAGCCGGAACAGCCGCGCGGCGTCGAGGCGGTGGACCGCCGACCAGCGGTTGGTGCCGTCGCCGACGTAGCCCGAGACCCCCTTGGCGCGGGCGATGCCGACCAGGGTCGCCAGGAAGCCGTTGTCCCCCTCGCCGTGGCAGATCGGGAGCCGCACCACGCTCGGCCGGACCCCGCGCGAGGCCAGGGCGAGGGCCGCCTGGGCCGTGGCCGCCCGCACCGAGGGCGGCGAGTCGTCGATCACGGGCATGTCCCGCTCGGTCGCCGCCCGCCCGGCGCCGAGCCCGGCGAAGCCCGAGGCGATGACGAGGGGACGCCCGGTGCCCGCCAGCGCGTCGCCGAAGGTGTCCACGGCACGGCGGTCGGCCTCGGCGGCACCCCGGAAGTCGCCCGAGAAGGCGATGTCGTGCTTGAAGGCGAGGTGGATCACCCCGTCCGACGCCGCGGCCGCGTCCCGCAGGACGTCCAGGTCGTCGACGGTGCCGCGGACCGCCTCGGCCCCGGCCCCGGTGAGCGCGGCGGCGGAGGCGTCGGAGCGGGCGAGCCCGGCCACCTGGTGGCCGGCGTCGATGAGCTCGGGAACCACGGCGGAGCCGACCCAGCCGGACGCGCCTGTCACGAAGAAACGCATGAGGAACTCCCCAACTGTCGAGTCGATGGCGATCGATGGCGCATCCATGGCCATCGATGACACATTCGATGTCAGTTACTGACATCGACAGTACCAGCCGAAGACAGTCACTGTCATCACGTAGGATCGACGTATGGGTAGATGGGAGCCGAACGCGCGCGGGCGCCTGGCGGAAGCGGCGTTGGAGCTCTACAGCGAGCGCGGCTTCGAGCAGACCACCGTGGCGGAGATCGCCAAGCGGGCCGGGCTCACGGAGCGGACCTACTTCCGGCACTACGCCGACAAGCGCGAGGTGCTGTTCGGCGGTTCCGAGCTCCAGGACCTGCTGGTCGAGGTGATCGCCGGCGTACCGGAGTCCACGGCTCCCATCGACGCGCTGGCGGTGGGCCTGGAAGCGCTCGCCGAGGTGTTCGACGAGCGCCGGCCGTTCGCGCGGAAGCGGCAGGCCGTGATCGCGGCGAACCCGGAGCTCCAGGAGCGCGAGCTGATCAAGCTCGCCTCGCTGTCGGCCGCGCTCGCCGACACCCTGCGCCTGCGCGGAGTCCCGGAGCCGGCCGCGAGTCTGACCGCCGAGGTGGGGGTCGCCGTCTTCAAGGTCGGATTCGAGCGGTGGATCGCGGCGTCCGACGACCGCCCCATGGCGCCGGTCATGCGGGAACTGCTGGACGGGCTGAAGGCCGTGACGGCGGGCGGGGACGGCGCGTAGGAGGCTCCGCCGACCCTCAGCTGCCGAAGGTGAGGTCCCGGGTCACCCGGTCCGCCGACGCCAGCAGGTTCGCGCGGACCTGGCTGGTGCGGTACATCCGGTCCGCCCGGAAGGAGACGCCGAGCGACCCCAGCGTGCCGCCCCGGTAGACGGGCACCGCGATGCACACCGTGCCGAGGTCGTACTCCTCGCGGTCCATCATCACCGGCGCAGGCAGCGATTCGAGCTGCCTGATCAGCTCCTCGCGGTGCGTGATCGTGCGGGGGGTGAGGTCGGCGAGGGTGTGCCGCGAGAGGTACTCCCCACGCGCCTCCTCGTCCATCTCCCGCAGGACGCACTTGCCGAGTGCCGTGGCGTGCCCGGCGTCCTGGAATCCCACCCAGAGGTCGACCCGGGGGGTCTGCGGGCTGTCGACGATCTCGGCGATCCTGATCTCGCCCTCCTCGTAGAAGGTGAGGTACGCGGCGGCCGACAGATCGTCGCGCAGTGCGGCGAGGGCCGGGCGGGCCAGCCCGGCCAGTCCCTGCGCCGCGTGGTTGCCGTGCGGCACGTCCCCCAGCACGAAACTGCCGTCGTCGAGCCTGCGGAGATAACCGTCCCGGGTGAGCGCCCGCAGCACCTCCAGGGCGGTGTCCGGAGGCAGCCCCGCCCCGCGCGCCAGCTCGTTCGCGGGCGCTCCTCCCGCGTGTGCCGCCACGGCCTCCATCAGGCGGAACGCGTGCTGCACAGCGGCTATCGGTGTGTGGCCCGCTCGGTCACCCATGCCACAAGCTTGGACCCGGGACCGGGAGGCAGCAAGGCAGGACCGAGGCCCCGGCCGGGGAGGCCACGGCAGGGCCGCGGCCCCCGGCCGGCGTCCCGGTCAGTCCTCGCCCTCCAGGTCACCCTCGGACTCCAGGAACACCTGGCGCAGCGCTTCGAGCACCGCCGGGTCGGGCTTCTCCCACATGCCCCGGGACTCCGCCTCCAGAAGGCGCTCCGCGATGCCGTGGAGGGCCCACGGGTTGGCCTGCTGGAGGAACTCGCGGTTCGTCGGGTCCAGGACGTACGTCTCGGTCAGCTTGTCGTACATCCAGTCCGCGACCACGCCCGTCGTCGCGTCGTAACCGAAGAGGTAGTCGACCGTCGCCGCGAGCTCGAAGGCGCCCTTGTAGCCGTGGCGGCGCATCGCCTCGATCCACTTCGGGTTGACCACCCGGGCGCGGAAGACCCGGGACGTCTCCTCGACCAGGGTGCGGGTGCGGACCGTCTCGGGGCGGGTCGAGTCGCCGATGTACGCCTCGGGGGCGGTGCCCTTCAGCGCGCGCACGGTCGCGACCATGCCGCCGTGGTACTGGAAGTAGTCGTCGGAGTCCGCGATGTCGTGCTCACGGGTGTCGGTGTTCTTCGCCGCCACCGCGATCCGCTTGTACGCGGTCTCCATCTCGTCGCGGGCGGGACGTCCGTCCAGCTCACGGCCGTAGGCGTAGCCGCCCCAGACCGTGTACACCTCGGCGAGGTCGGCGTCCGTGCGCCAGTCGCGGGAGTCGATGAGCTGGAGCAGCCCGGCACCGTACGTCCCCGGCCGGGAGCCGAAGATACGGGTGGTGGCCCGCCGCTCGTCCCCGTGTTCGGCCAGGTCGGCCTGGGTGTGGGCGCGTACGAAGTTCCGCTCGGCGGGCTCGTCGAGGGAGGCCGCCAGGCGTACGGCGTCGTCGAGCAGGCCGATGGTGTGCGGGAACGCGTCGCGGAAGAAGCCGGAGATGCGCAGCGTGACGTCGATACGGGGCCGGCCCAGCTCCTCGTACGGGATCGGCTCCAGGCCGGTGACACGGCGCGAGGCGTCGTCCCAGACGGGGCGCACGCCGAGCAGCGCGAACGCCTCCGCGATGTCGTCGCCCGCGGTGCGCATCGCGCTGGTGCCCCACAGGGAGAGGCCGACGGAGGTGGGCCAGTCGCCGTTGTCGGCGCGGTAGCGCTCCAGGAGCGAGTCGGCGAGGGCCTGACCGGTCTCCCACGCGAGGCGGGAGGGGACGGCCTTCGGGTCGACGGAGTAGAAGTTACGGCCGGTCGGCAGGACGTTGACCAGGCCGCGCAGCGGGGAGCCGGACGGGCCGGCCGGGACGAAGCCGCCGTTCAGGGCGTGGACCGCGTGGTCGAGCTCGTCGGTCGTCGCGGCGAGCCGGGGCACGACCTCGCGGGCGGCGAAGTCGAGGATGTCGGCGACCGCCTGGGGGTGCCTCTCGGCCACACCGGCGACGGCCGCCGGGTCCCAGTCCGCGTCGTCCATGGCCTGGACGAGCCCGCGGGCCTGCTCCTCGACCGTGTCGGCGGCGGTGCGGGTGGCGGCGGACTCGTCGAGGCCGAGGGCCTCGCGCAGGCCGGGCAGCGAGGCCGTACCGCCCCAGATCTGGCGGGCGCGCAGGACCGCGAGGACCAGGTTGACGCGGTCCTTGCCGGCCGGGGCGGCGCCCAGGACGTGCAGGCCGTCGCGGATCTGGACGTCCTTGATCTCACAGAGCCAGCCGTCGAGATGCATGATGAACTCGTCGAAGCCCTCGTCCTCGGGCCGGCCCTCCAGGCCTAGGTCGTGGTCGAGCTTCGCGGCCTGGATGAGGGTCCAGATCTGGGCGCGGACGGCCGGCAGCTTGGCCGGGTCCATCGCGGCGATCTGGGCGTGCTCGTCCAGGAGTTGTTCGAGGCGGGCGATGTCGCCGTAGCTGTCGGCGCGCGCCATCGGCGGCACCAGGTGGTCGACCAGGGTGGCGTGCACCCGGCGCTTGGCCTGGGTGCCCTCGCCGGGGTCGTTGACCAGGAACGGGTAGACCAGCGGCAGATCACCCAGCGCGGCGTCGGGGCCGCACGCGGCGGACAGGCCCGCGTTCTTGCCGGGCAGCCACTCCAGGTTGCCGTGCTTGCCGAGGTGGATCATCGCGTCCGCGCCGAAGCCGTTGTCCTCGGCGGACGCGGCGATCCAGCGGTAGGCGGCCAGGTAGTGGTGCGAGGGCGGGAGATCGGGGTCGTGGTAGATCGCGATCGGGTTCTCGCCGAAGCCGCGCGGCGGCTGGATGAGGATCAGCAGATTGCCGCGGCGCAGGGCGGCGAGCACGATGTCGCCCTCCGGGTTGCGGGACCGGTCGACGAACATCTCGCCGGGCGCCGGGCCCCAGTGCTCCTCCACGGCCTCGCGCAGCTCGGCGGGCAGCGTGGCGAACCAGCGGCGGTAGTCGGCGGCCGGGATCCGGACGGGGTTGCGGGCCAGCTGCTCCTCGGTGAGCCACTCCTGGTCGTGGCCGCCGGCCTCGATCAGCGCGTAGATCAGCTCGTCGCCGTCGCCGGAGACCAGGCCGGGGATCTCCTCCTCGGGCCCGAAGTCGTAACCCTCGGCGCGCAGTCGGCGCAGCAGGGCGACGGCGCTGGCGGGGGTGTCGAGGCCGACCGCGTTGCCGATGCGGGAGTGCTTGGTCGGGTACGCGGACAGGACGAGCGCGATCCGCTTCTCGGCGGCCGGGATGTGCCGGAGCTTCGCGTGCCGTACGGCGATCCCGGCGACCCGGGCGGCCCGCTCGGGGTCGGCGACGTACGCGGGCAGGCCGTCCTCGTCGATCTCCTTGAAGGAGAACGGGACGGTGATCAGGCGGCCGTCGAACTCGGGCACGGCGATCTGGGTGGCGGCGTCGAGCGGGGAGACGCCCTCGTCGTTCTCCTCCCACGCGGCGCGCGGGCTGGTCAGGCAGAGCGCCTGGAGGACGGGTACGTCGAGGCCGGTGAGGGCGCCCGCGTCCCAGGACTCGTCGTCGCCGCCGGCCGAGGCGGTGGCCGGCTTGGTGCCGCCCGCCGCGAGGACGGTGGTCACGATGGCGTCGGCGGCGCGGAGTTCGTCGATGAGCTCGGGCTCCGGCGTGCGCAGCGAGGCGACGTACAGCGGGAGGGGGCGGGCGCCCGCGTCCTCCACGGCGGTGCAGAGCGCCTCGACGAAGGCGGTGTTCCCGCTCATGTGGTGGGCGCGGTAGTAGAGCACCGCGACGGTCGGTCCGGTGACATCCCGCGCGGTCCGCTCCAGCGGGCCCCAGGCGGGGGCCGGGGCGGGCGGCTCGAAGCCGTGGCCGGTGAGCAGCACGGTGTCGGAGAGGAAGCGGGCCAGCTGCTCCAGGTTGGCGGGGCCGCCGTGCGCGAGGTAGGCGTGCGCCTCGGCGGCGATGCCGATCGGCACGGTGGAGGCGGCCATCAGCTGGGCGTCGGGGGCCTGTTCACCGGTGAGGACGACGACGGGACGGCCGGTGGCCAGCACCTGGTCGAGACCGTCCTGCCAGGCGCGGACACCGCCGAGGAGCCGTACGACGACGAGGTCGGTGCCGTCCAGGAGCTGCGGCAGATCGTCGAGGGCGAGCCGGGAAGGGTTGGCGTAGCGGTAGCTGACCGGGCCCTGGGAAGCGCGGGCGCTCAGCAGGTCGGTGTCGGACGTCGACAGGAGCAGGATCATGCGGCGTCAGCCCTTCCTCGGGGTATCCACGCCCCGGGCAGTTGTCGGACGGCTGGAGTTCCTGACTCGCACGGCCTCAGGGGGCCGGGCTCACAGTGGCGGGACCGCGCCGGAATCTCACCGGGCTTCCTCCGTGTCGCCGTCTGGCGATGGCGGGCCGAACGGACCGCCGCTAGGCATAGTAGGCGGCAGGTGGGGGGTCCTGACCAGACGGCCCCCGCCCTGACCGGCGGCGGAGCGGTGTCCCGTACGTCACAGTGACCGTAGGGGCCCGCCACGGTCACGGTCGGTATGCTCGCCGCCATGCCCGCCACCCCCCTGACGACCTCGCCTCCCGGCGATGCGTGTGCCCGGAGCAGCGGCGACGCCTGCCCCGGAGCGCTGCGTCTGCACCGGGCGGACGACGGTGCGCTGGCGCGGATCCGCATACCCGGCGGGGTGCTGACACCCCCTCGGGCAGCGGCGCTGGGGCAGGCCGCCGAGCGCTTCGGTGACGGTGAGCTGCATCTCACCTCCCGGGGAAACGTGCAGCTGCGCGGGCTCGCCCCGGACTGCGGTGCCGAGCTGGCCGGGCTGCTCGACGAGGCGGGACTGCTGCCTTCCGCACGGCACGAACGCGTACGCAACGTGGTCGCGTCCCCGCTCTCCGGACTCGACGGTCTCGGGGCCGTCGACATCCGCCCCTGGCTGACCGGACTGGACCGCCTCCTCTGCGGAAGCGACCGCGCGACGGCACTCTCCGGACGCTTCCTGTTCGCGCTCGACGACGGCCGCGGCGACGTGGACGCCCTCGGCGCCGACCTCACCCTCCTCGGCCACGACGACGGCGCCCTGCTGCGCATCGGGGACGGTGACGCCGTCCTCCGCGTCCCCTCCGCCGACGCCCCCCGCGCCGCGCTGACCGCCGCCGAGGCGTTCCTCGACTCCGCCCGGGACAGCGGCGCCTGGCGGGTGAAGGACCTGCCGGACGCCGTGGCGGCCGGGCTTCCCGCCGAGGCCGTACGACGGCTGCGGCAGGCAGGCGTCGACGTGACCCCGGACCGCCGCCCCCGCACTCCCGAAGCCCTGCCCCCGGCCCCCGGCCCCGTCCCGGGCGGCCGTGGCGAGGCCGCGCTGTCCGTCGGCGTACCGCTGGGACGGCTGGAGCTGACGCAGTGGCGGCTGCTGTCGAGCGCCGGGGAACTGCGCCTCACCCCGTGGCGCGGAGCCGTCGTCACCGGCATCCGGACCGACCGCGCGGCCGGCCTGCTCGACGGCCTCTCCGGGGCCGGCCTGATCACCGGGCCCGGTTCGCCGTGGGCCGGTGTGGGGGCCTGCATCGGACGGCCCGGCTGCGCGAAGTCGCTGGCCGACGTACGGGCCGACGCGGGGGCCGCCGTCGGACCCGCCGGACGGCTCCCTGTGTACTGGTCCGGGTGCGAACGCCGCTGCGGCCATCCCCACGGGGAGTGGATCGACGTCGTCGCCACCCCCGGCGGACACCGGATCTCGCACGTACGAGGCGACCGGACCACCGAGGCGGCCACGGTCCGTGACGACCCGGCCGCGCTCGCCGCGGCCGTGGCGGCGGCACGGGGCACGCGCACCTGACCACCACGCACCACCACCCCCTGTTCGACCTGTTCGATCTGCTCGATGAAGAAAGCGACAGCACTGTGCACCAGTACGAGAAGGACGGACCGGCGATCTACCGCCAGTCCTTCGCCACCATCCGCGCGGAGGCGGATCTGGCAGGGCTGCCCGCCGACGTGAGCCAGGTCGCCGTCCGCATGATCCACGCCTGCGGCATGGTCGACCTCGTACGCGATCTCGCCTTCTCACCGAACGCGGTGGCCGACGCCCGTGCGGCGCTGCGCTCCGGCGCACCGATCCTCTGCGACGTGGCCATGGTCGCCAGCGGGGTCACCCGCAAGCGGCTGCCCGCCGGCAACGAGGTGATCTGCACCCTGTCCGACCCCGCCGTCCCCGACCTGGCGGCGAAGCTCGGCACCACCCGCAGCGCCGCCGCCCTGGAGCTGTGGCGGGACCGGATGGAGGGCGCGGTCGTCGCCGTCGGCAACGCGCCCACCGCGCTCTTCCGGCTGCTGGAGATGATCGAGGAGGGCGCCCCGCGCCCCGCCGCCGTCATCGGCGTGCCCGTCGGCTTCATCGGGGCCGCCGAGTCCAAGGAAGCCCTGGCCGCCCACCCCTCGGGGCTCGAACACCTCGTCGTCCGGGGCAGGCGCGGCGGCAGCGCCATCGCCGCCGCCGCCCTCAACGCGATCGCCAGCGAGGAGGAGTGACCGTGCCCGAGCAGCATCAGACCGGCGGCACGGGACGGCTGTACGGCGTCGGGCTCGGGCCGGGCGATCCTGCCCTGATGACCGTGCGCGCCGTGCAGATCATCGGCGAGGCCGACGTCGTCGCCTACCACTCCGCCCGGCACGGCCGCTCCATCGCCCGCTCGATCGCGCAGCAGTACATCCGCGCCGACCACATCGAGGAGCCGCTGGTCTACCCCGTCACGACGGAGACCACGGACCACCCGGGCGGCTACCGGGGCGCACTGGACGAGTTCTAC
Organism: Streptomyces silvae; assembly: GCF_016745505.1. Classification (GTDB taxonomy): domain Bacteria; phylum Actinomycetota; class Actinomycetes; order Streptomycetales; family Streptomycetaceae; genus Streptomyces; species Streptomyces silvae. Next base: position 64,112 of record NZ_JAERUC010000004.1, read on the forward strand.
GCCGAGGCCGCGGCCCGTCTCGCGGTGCACCTCGACGCCGGGCGCACCGTCGCCGTGCTCGCCGAGGGCGACCCGCTCTTCTACGGCTCGTACCAGCACATGCACAAGCGGCTCGCCGGCCGGTACGACACCGAGGTCATCCCCGGTGTCACCTCGGTCAGCGCCGCCGCCGCACGCCTGGGCACCCCGCTCGTCGAGGCCGAGGAGGTGCTGACGATCCTGCCGGGGACCCTTCCGGAGGAGGAGCTGACGGCACGTCTGGCGGCCACGGACTCCGCCGTGGTGATGAAGCTCGGGCGGACGTTCCCCGCCGTGCGCCGCGCGTTCGAGGCATCCGGCCGGCTGTCCGAGGCGCGGTACGTCGAGCGCGCCACCATGGCCGGGGAGCGGACCGGCGAACTGGCCGACACCGACCCGGACTCCGTGCCGTACTTCGCGGTCGCCGTGCTGCCCAGCCGGATCGACGCGCCCCGGCCCTCGCCCGACGCGGGCCCGGGCACCGGCGAGGTCGTCGTGGTCGGCACCGGACCCGCCGGACCGCTCTGGCTGACGCCCGAGACGCGCGGGGCGCTGGCCGCCGCCGACGACCTGGTCGGCTACACGACGTATCTGGACAGGGTGCCGGTGCGGCCGGGCCAGCAGCGCCACGGCTCCGACAACAAGGTCGAGTCCGAACGGGCCGAGTTCGCCCTGGACCTGGCCCGGCGCGGCCGCCGCGTGGCCGTGGTGTCCGGGGGCGACCCGGGGGTCTTCGCGATGGCGACGGCCGTCCTGGAAGTGGCCTCGCAGGACGCGTACACGGACATCGCGGTGCGGGTGCTCCCCGGGGTGACGGCGGCCAACGCCGCAGCCGCCAGGGCCGGTGCGCCGCTGGGTCACGACTACGCCACGCTCTCCCTCTCGGACCGCCTCAAGCCGTGGGAGGTCATCGCGGGGCGACTGCGCGCGGCGGCCACCGCCGACCTCGTCCTGGCGCTGTACAACCCCGGTTCCCGCAGCCGGACCTGGCAGGTCGGCAAGGCCCGCGACCTGCTGCTGGAGCACCGCTCCCCGGACACCCCCGTGGTGCTCGGCCGCGATGTCGGAGGGCCGGCCGAGAGCGTACGGACCGTACGGCTCGCCGATCTGGACCCGGACGAGGTGGACATGCGGACGATCCTCATCGTCGGTTCCTCCCAGACGCGTTGGGAGCGGCGGGGCGACGGGCAGCAGATCGTCTGGACACCGCGCCGCTACCCGGAGGAGTGACGGGGCAGCCGTCCCGGCGACGGGCCGGTGCCGGGCATCGCCCCGGCCCGTTGTCGGACCCCCGTGCCACGATGGCGGTCATGAACGATCCCGTACGTCACATGCCCCCGCTGGACGCCGACGAGCGGACCTCCCTGGAGAGCTGGCTCGACTTCTACCGCGTCACGCTGGCCCAGAAGTGCGACGGCCTGACGGACGACCGGCTCCGTGAGCCGGCCGCCGCCCCGTCGCAGCTCACGCTGCTGGGGCTCGTCCAGCACGCGGCCGAGGTCGAGCGGAACTGGTTCCGCCGGGTCCTCGCCCAGGAGGACGCACCGCCGATCCACGACCCCGGGGCCGACCCGGAGGGCAGGGACGGCGGGTTCGACCTGGCGGAGGACGCGACGTACGCACAGGCCCGTGCCGTGTGGCAGGCGGAGATGGACCGGGCCAGGGAGAACTGCGCGGCCCGCGCGCTCGACGACACCGTCCCGTTCGGCGGTGGCGGCCGGGTCACCCTGCGCTGGATCTACACGCACATGATCGGCGAGTACGCCCGCCACTGCGGCCACGCCGACCTCATCCGGGAACACATCGACGGCCGCACGGGAGTCTGAGTCACGGGGCAGCCGTCACGCCCCCGTGAGGGCCCGCAGCAGGGGAAGTCACGCCCCCGTGAGGTCCCGCAGCAGGGCGAGCGCCTCCTCCGGAGTCCCCGCCACCGGCACGCCCGGCGGTACCGGCGGCCGCCCGACCACCACCACCGGGATGCCGGCCTCGCGGGCGGCGGCCAGCTTGGGAGCGGTCGCGTCGCCGCCGCTGTCCTTCGTGACGAGGACGTCGATGCGATGGCGGCGGATCAGCTCCCGCTCGCCCTCCAGGGAGAACGGCCCCCGGTCCAGCAGCACCTCCATCCGCGCCGGATGCGGGGCGTCGGGGGCGTCCACCGAACGCATCAGGAACCACAGCGAGTCCAGTCCGGCGAACGCCGCGAGACCCATGCGCCCGGTGGTGAGGAAGACACGCGAACCCAGCTCCGGCAGCAGATCCGCCGCGCCCGCCAGGGAGTCGGTGAGGTGCCACCGGTCCCCCTCGACCGGCACCCAGCCGGGCCGCCGGAGGGCCAGCAGGGGAACATGGACTGCGGCGGCGGCCGAGGCCGCGTGGAAACTGATCGTTCCGGCGAAGGGATGGGTGGCGTCGATGACCGCATCGACATGGTGTGCGCGGAGCCACTCGGCCATGCCCTCGGGCCCGCCGAAGCCGCCGACGCGCACCTCGCCGGGCGGCAGCTTCGGATGGGCGACACGTCCCGCGAGTGAGCTGGTCACCCGGATCCCGTCCTCCGCCACCAGGCGTTCGGCGAGCCGGCGGGCCTCCGTCGTGCCGCCGAGGACGAGCAGGTGCAAGGGCATGGGATCGGTCCGTCCATGAGCAGTGAGGCGCACGCCAGTCATGAGCAGTGAGGCGCAGGGCGGACGCACCGCCCAACTCAAGCACACCGGTCTGCGGCCGGGATGGACGACCGGGGCCTGTGCGACGGCGGCGACCACGGCCGCGTACACGGCGCTGCTGACCGGCGAGTTCCCCGATCCGGTGACCATCACCCTGCCCAGGGGCCAGACCCCCGCCTTCGCCCTCGCGGTGGAGGAGCTCTCCGAGGGGCGGGCCACCGCAGGCGTGGTCAAGGACGCGGGCGACGACCCCGATGTCACCCACGGAGCGCTGGTGCGGTCCACCGTGCGGCTCCTGCCGGCGGGGTCCGGAGTGGTGTTCCGGGCCGGACCGGGCGTGGGGACGGTGACCCTCCCCGGGCTGCCGCTCGATGTCGGCGAGCCCGCGATCAACCCCGTCCCGCGCCAGATGATGCGGGACCACATCGCGCGGGTGGCGGCGGAGCACGGCGGTACCGGCGACGTCGAGATCACGGTCTCGGTGGACGACGGCGAGGAGATCGCACGTTTCACGTGGAACATTCGCCTGGGCATCCTGGGCGGGATCTCGATCCTGGGCACCACGGGCATCGTGGTGCCGTACTCCTGCTCGGCCTGGATCGACTCGATCCGCCGGGGGGTGGACGTGGCGCTCGCGGCCGGGCACCGGCATGTCGCGGGGTGCACGGGCTCGACCTCGGAGAAGACGGTGGTCGCCGAGTACGGGCTGCCGGAGATCGCCCTGCTCGACATGGGCGACTTCGCGGGCGCGGTCCTGAAGTACGTACGCCGGCACCCCGTGGAGCGGCTGACCATCTGCGGCGGGTTCGCCAAGCTGTCCAAGCTGGCCGCCGGGCATCTGGACCTGCACTCGGGCCGCTCCCAGGTCGACAAACCGTTCCTGGCGCGGCTGGCACGGCAGGGCGGAGCGAGCGAGTCGCTGGCGGCGGAGATCGAGGTCGCCAACACCGGCCTCGCGGCGCTCCAGCTCTGCACGGCGGCCGGGGTGCCGCTGGGCGACCTGGTCGCGGTGGCCGCCCGGGACCAGGCGCTGTCGGTGCTGCGGGGGGCGCCGGTGGCGGTCGACGTGATCTGCATCGACCGGGCGGGGGCCGTCGTGGGGCGCAGCGAGGCGTCCTAGCGAGACACGCACGGTGAGGCGTCCCGAGGTGGGCGCCCCGCCGCTCCGTCAGCAGGTGTGGCGGTCCCGGGCCGGGGAGTAGAGGTGGCTGTCGCGGAACTGCTCCGCGCCCAGCGTCCGGCCGACCATGATCACGGCGGTCCGGATCACCCCGGCCTCCTTCACCTGCTCCGCGATGGAGTCCAGCGTGCCGCGCAGGATGATCTCGTCCGGGCGCGAGGCCATGGCGACCACGGCGGTGGGGCAGTCCGCGCCGTAGTGCGGCAGCAGCTCGTCGACGACCCGGTCCACGTACCGCGCCGCGAGGTGCAGCACGATCAGCGCGCCGCTGCGGCCCAGCGTGGCCAGGTCCTCGCCCTCGGGCATCGCGGTGGCCCGCTGGGCGATCCGGGTGAGGATGACGGTCTGGCCGACCGTGGGCACGGTCAGCTCCCGCTTGAGCGCCGCAGCGGCGGCGGCGAACGCGGGGACGCCGGGCACCACCTCGTACGGAACACCCGCCTCGTCGAGGCGCCGCATCTGCTCGTTGACGGCGCTGAAGACCGACGGGTCGCCCGAGTGCAGCCGGGCCACGTCATGGCCCTCCTGGTGGGCCCGCACCAGCTCGGCGGTGATCTGGTCGATGTCGAGCAGCGCCGTGTCCACGAGCCGGGCGTCCGCCGGGCATTCGGCGAGCAGTTCGCGCGGGACGAGGCTGCCCGCGTACAGGCAGACCGGGCTGGCGGCGAGGACACGGGCGCCGCGCACCGTGATCAGGTCGGCGGCGCCGGGGCCCGCGCCGATGAAGTACACGGTCATCTGTCGTCTCCTGGAGCGTGCGGGGTTTTCTGTACGGACCACTGGGTGACGGGCATGGCCTGGCGCCAGCCGGTGAACCCGCCGACGGGCACGGCATGGGCCACCGCGAGCCGGACCAGGTCACCGCCGAACCGGCGGTACCACTCGGCGAGCAGCGCCTCCGACTCCATCGTCACCGTGTTGGCGACCAGCCGGCCGCCCGGGGGGAGCGCGTCCCAGCAGGCATCGAGCAGTCCCGGAGCGGTCAGCCCGCCGCCGATGAACACGGCGTCGGGTACGGGGAGTCCGGCCAGGGCGTCCGGGGCGCGGCCGGTGACCACGTGCAGCCCGGGGACGCCGAGCCGGTCCGCGTTACGGGCGATGCGCGCCGCCCGTACCGGGTCGCGTTCCACGGTGACGGCGCGGCAGGAGGGGTGGGTCCGCATCCACTCCGCCGCGATCGATCCCGAGCCGCCGCCGATGTCCCACAGGAGCTCACCGGGGGCGGGCGCGAGCACCCCGAGCGTGGCGGCCCTGACATGGCGCTTGGTGAGCTGGCCGTCGTGCTCGTACGCCTCGTCCGGGAGCCCGGGCACGGCTCCGAGGCGCAGGGCGTCCGGGGTGCTCCGGCAGTCCACGGCGATGACGTTGAGCGGGTCCCCCGGCGGGTGCTCCCAGGTGTCGGCGGTGCCGTCCAGGCAGTCCTCGGCCGGTGACCCGAGCTGTTCGAGCACCCGCATCCGGCTGGGCCCGAAGCCCCGCTCCCGCAGCAGGGCGGCCACGGCGGCGGGTGTGGTGGCGTCGGCGGAGAGCACCAGCAGCCGGCGCCCGTCGTGCAACGCTGCGGCCAGCCGTGCCGTGGGCCGGCCGACGAGGGTGACGGTCCCGGTGTCCTCCACCGGCCAGCCGAGCCGGGCACAGGCGTACGACACGGAGGACGGGTGCGGCAGCACCCGGAGGGCCCCGGCGCCCAGCTCCTCGGTGAGGGCCCGGCCGATGCCGTAGAACATGGGGTCGCCGCTGGCGAGCACGGCGGTCCTGCTCCCGGCGTGCGCGGCGAGCAGCCCGCGCACGGCGGGCCGCAGGGGCGAGGGCCAGGTCACCCGCAGGCCACCGCAGTCCGGCGGGAGCAGGCCCAGCTGGCGCTCACCGCCGATCAGGACCTCCGCGTCCCGGAGCACCGCGCGGGCGCTCTCCGGCAGGCCCGGCCAGCCGTCGGCACCGATGCCCACGACACTCACGGCGGACACGGGCGCCGGGACGGCGGGCGGGGGTGACACGGGTGACACAGCCGGTACCTCGGGGTCGGTGGGACGGACGCAGCCGAACTCTACGGGGACCGCTCCCGGGCCCGTGCGGCGGAGTGATTCCGGAAAAACCTCCCGCGTGGTGTCGAGAACCGGTCGCCGGCTTCGACGTCCCCTGTGAGAGTCGCCCACACCGGGCGGCGAACCGAGAACCGAGGAGCGACACCATGAAGTACCTCGTGATGGTTCTGGCCACGCAGGCCGACTACGACGCCATGAACGGCAAGCCCTCGCCCGGGAGCCCCGCCTGGAGCGAGGAGGACATGCGGAAGATGTTCGCCTTCATGGAAGGGGTCAACAACGACCTGGCCGAATCCGGCGAGATGATCGACGCCCAGGGCCTGGCCGATCCCGCCCGGACGCGCGCGGTGCTGCCGGGCGCGGACGGCAGGCCGGTCGTCACGGACGGCCCGTACGGGGAGACCAAGGAGCAGCTCGCCGGGTTCTGGGTGCTCGACTGCGAGAGCCTGGAGAGGGTCACCGAGATCGCCGCACGCGTCGGACAGTGTCCGCAGCCCGAGGGAGCGCCCGTCTACCCGGTGCTGATCAGGCCGATGGACGCGGCGAGCGACCCGCAGGGGGCCGCCGGCTGAGAGGAGCCGTGTGAACGCCGGACCGACCGGGATCGAGAACCTGCTGCGCCACCACGCGCCGCAGGTCCTCGGCGCGCTCGTCCGCCGCTACGGCCACTTCGACACGGCGGAGGACGCCGTGCAGGAGGCGATGCTCGCCGCGTACCGGCAGTGGCCCGTCCGGGGACTGCCGGAGAATCCGCGCGGCTGGCTCATCAGGACCGCGTCCAGGCGGCTGACGGACCAGCTGCGCCACGGCTCCGCACGGCGGCGGCGCGAGGAGAAGGCCGCCGCGCTCACGCCCCGCGACGCGTTCACGGCCCCGCCGAACGGGGAGAGCCGGGCGCCCTCCGCCGACGACACCCTCACCCTGCTCTTCCTCCGCTGCCACCCCGAGCTGTCCCCCGCCGCCCAGATCGCGCTGACCCCGCGCGCGGTCGGCGGCCTGACGACGGCCGAGATCGCCCGGGCCCATCTGGTGCCCGAGGCGACGATGGCCATGGGGGTCCCCCCATGCCCTTCAGGCTATGGGGGAGGATCAGCCGGGCCAAGCAGAAGGTGCGGGGTGTGCCGTTCCGGCAGCCGGGGCCCGCCGACCGCGACCTCCGGCTCGCGGCGGTGCTCCAGGTGCTCTACCTGACCTTCAACGAGGGCTACACCGCCTCGTCCGGCAGCGATCTGCACCGCGCCGACCTGGCCCGGGAGGTGATCCGGCTGACCCGTGCCGTGCGCGGGCTGCTCCCCCGGGACGGACGGGTGACGGGGCTGCTGGCCCTGATGGTGCTCACCGAGGCCCGCAGCGCCGCCCGCACAGGACCGCACGGCGAACTGGTCCCGCTCGACGAGCAGGACCGCACCCTCTGGGACAGGGCCGCCGTCGACGAGGGCACCGCCCTGGTGGAGGAGGCGCTCTCCGAAGGACCCGCCGGGGCGTACCAGCTCCAGGCGGCGATCGCGGCGCTCCACGACGAGGCCCGCCGCGCCGAGGACACCGACTGGCCGCAGATCCTCGCCCTGTACGACCTCCTCGTGCACCGCACCCCGGAGCCGATGGCGGAGCTCAGCCGGGCGGTGGCGCTCGCCATGGTCCAGGGCCCCCGGGCCGGTCTCGCGGCCGTGGCGGCCGTGGAGGGCCGGCTGGCGGGCCACCAGCGGCTCGACGCCGTACGAGCCCATCTGCTGGAGAAGGCCGGGGACCACGAGGCGGCCCGCGCCGCCTACCGGCGGGCGGCGGACCACACGCTCAGCACACCCGAGGCCCGCTATCTGCGGCTGCGGGCGGCCCGGCTGCCGCCGCCGGCCGACGGGAGCACCGGGTAGCGGGCGCCCGCACGCCCCCCACCGAGTCGCCGATCCCGCACACTCTGGCGATCATCGAAGACATGACCAAGAGCGACAACGGCAAGGCCCGCACCGTGCGGATCGCCCAGGAACCCGAGGCGGACGAGCTGCTGGGCCGCAGTCCGCTGGCCGCCCTCGTCGGCATGCTGCTGGACCAGCAGGTGCCGATGGAATGGGCGTTCACCGGCCCGTTCACGCTGGCCCGGCGCATGGGATCGGACGATCTGGACGCCCGGGAGATCGCCGCGTACGACCCGGACGCCTTCACCGAGCTGTTCACCACGAAACCGGCCCTGCACCGCTATCCGGGCTCCATGGCCAAGCGGGTGCAGCAGCTCTGCCAGTACCTGGTGGACGAGTACGACGGGCGGCCCGAGGCGGTCTGGTCGGACGCCGCCACCGGGGCCGAGCTGCTGAAACGCCTCAACGCGCTGCCCGGCTTCGGCACCCAGAAGGCCCAGATCTTCCTCGCGCTGCTGGGCAAGCAGTTCGACGTACGCCCGACGGGCTGGCGGGAGGCCGCCGGGGCGTACGGCGACGAGGGCTCGCACCGCTCGGTGGCCGACATCACCGGCCCCGAGTCGCTCGCCGAGGTGCGGGCGTTCAAGCAGCGGGCCAAGGCGGCGGCCAGGGCGGGCCGGTCCGTCTGACGGCGCCCCTCCACCCCGGAACGGCCCCATGACGTTCACCTCCCCACCGGAAGGACTCCCGTGCGCGCACCACGTCGCAGAGCCACGGCGGTGGCGGCCGCCGCCGCCCTGGCCACCCCGCTCCTCCTCGCCGCCGGCCCCACCGACGACGCCGACGACCTCGCGCGGCGGCTGGTCGACCGCGCGTCGGCCGAGGACGCGTACCGGCACCTGGAGCGGTTCCAGGCCCTCGCCGACGAGGCGGACGGCCACCGCGCGGCCGGCTCGGCCGGGTACGACGCCTCCGCCGCCTACGTCCACCGGCTGCTCCGGAAGGCCGGGTACCGGGTCGGCTACCAGGCGTTCGACTTCGTCTACACGGAGACGCTCGCCGAGAAGCTCTCCGTGGTCTCCCCCACGGCCCGCTCCATCACCATCAGGGCCATGACGTACACCGCCTCCACCGAGGAGGGCGGCATCACGGCGGCCCTCGCCACCGTCCCCACCGACGCCACCACGGGCTGCGAGGCGTCCGACTACGCGGCGGACGGATTCACCGGGAAGATCGCCCTGATCGAACGGGGCGGCTGCTCCTTCGCCGAGAAGCAGGCGGCGGCCGCGAAGGCCGGGGCGGTCGGCGCGGTGATCTACAACAACACCGAGGGAGCCCTCTCCGGCACCCTGGGCGACGCCGGGTCCGGGAAGATCCCCACCGGCGGAGTCACCCGGGCCGAGGGCGAGAAGCTCGTCGCGGAGGTGGCGAAGGGCGAGGTGAAGGTCTCCCTGGAGATCCGCGAGTTCCGCGAGGAGCGGGTCACCCGCAACGTCGTCGCCGAGACCCCCGGCGGGAACGCAGCGAAGACCGTCATGCTCGGCGCCCACCTCGACTCGGTCACCGACGGTCCCGGCATCAACGACAACGGGTCCGGCTCCGCGGGCCTCCTCGAAGTCGCCCTGGAACTGGCCGGTTCGCACCGGACGCCCGCCAACAAGGTGCGGTTCGCCTGGTGGTCGGCGGAGGAGAACGGCCTGCTGGGCTCGGAGGCGTACGTCGCGGAACTCTCCGACGCCCAGCGCGAACAGATCGCGCTCTACCTCAACTTCGACATGATCGCCTCACCCAACGGCGCGCAGTTCGTCTTCGACGGCGACGACTCCGACAAGACGGGCGCCGGCCCAGGCCCCGAGGGATCGGCCCAGCTGGAGCGGGACATCAACGCGTTCCTGGACGGCCGGGGCAAGCCGCACACCGGCACGGACTTCAGCGGGCGCTCCGACTACGGGCCGTTCATCGAGGCCGGCATCCCGGCCGGCGGTACGGACACGGGCGCCGAGGGCATCAAGACGGCCGCGCAGGCCGAGACGTACGGCGGAACGGCGGGCGTCGCCTACGACCCCTGCTACCACGCGGCCTGCGACGACCTGGACAACATCGACATGGACCACTTCGAGACCAACATCGACGTGATCGCCCACGCCGTGGGCACCTACGCCCACGATCTGGGCTCCCTCACCCGCCCCGTCCCCTCCGCGTCCGCCACCGGCGAGGCGCGCGACGGCGGGGACTCCCGCACGGGGCAGGGCCACGGCGTCACCGAGTAACCGGGGCACGCTCACAAGCGCGCCTCACAAACATCACAGACGGTGTGCCTGTCTGGGGTATTTCATCCCGTTTCGACCCGCATCGCAGTCGTGTTCCCTGGCTGCGCCCGGAGGCCCTCGCCCGGTAGGCTTTCCGTGTGATCTTCAAGCGCATCGGAAATGGGCGGCCATATCCCGACCACGGCCGGGAAACTACCCGACAGTGGGCGGATGTCGCGCCGCGTCCGGTCCGCCTGGACCAGCTGGTGACCACCAAGGGCCAGCTGGACCTCGAGACCCTGCTCGCCGAGGACTCCACGTTCTACGGCGACCTGTTCGCCCACGTCGTGAAGTGGCAGGGCGACCTCTACCTCGAGGACGGGCTGCACCGTGCCGTACGAGCCGCCCTGCAGCAGCGCCAGGTGCTGCACGCACGCGTGCTCGAACTGGGCTGAACCCGCCACTCCCACCCATGGAGCATTTCGGGCCTTTCGGGTGCTTTTATGCTCGTACGGGTGCCATAGGTTGATCGTTTAGTAGGCATCATCACCAGGTCGCACTACGCTGCGGCCATGAGCATGCTGACCCCTCCCGGCATGGGCGGAAAGTACCGCATCACGGGTAACACCTACCCCCGCATGCGCCGCCCCCGTCATCGCCGCAAACTGGTCCTCTCGGCGGGCGCCGCCCTGGTGGCCCTCGGCCTGGCCGGTTGGGGCACGCTCCAGATCGTCGACGTCTTCACCGGCGGCGACAAACAGGCCAGCGCCGCCGACCGCCCGAAGGCCTGCCCCACCCCGAGCGCCTCGACGGCAGCGAAGGTGCTCCCGAAGCCGGCCGCCATCAAGGTCAACATCTACAACGCCACGCCCCGCAGCGGGCTGGCCAAGGCCGCGGCGGACGAGCTCAAGAAGCGCGGCTTCACCATCGGCAAGGTGGACAACGCCCCGGCCGCCTACGACAAGAAGGTGCCGGGCACCGGCATGCTGCTCGGCGGCCCGACGGCCATGAACGGCTCGTTCCCCGTGCTCGCCACACAGCTGCCGGGTGCCGCACAGAAGACCGACACCCGCAGCACGGCGGACGTCGATCTGATCATCGGTACGAAGTTCAAGGCGTTCAGCACGCCCGCGGCGGCGGCGACGGCCCTCACGGCCCTGACCAAGCCGTCCCCGGCGCCGTCCTCCTGCTGAGGCGCCGGCCGAGGCCTGAGGCGCCGGCCGAGGCCCGGGGCGGCCGGACCGGGCCGCAGGGCCCGGCCTCCGGGCCGCCCGGCGGTGCCGTGCGTCAGCCGGCGGTGCCGTACATCCGGTCACCGGCGTCGCCGAGCCCCGGCACGATGTAGCCGTTCTCGTTCAGCCGCTCGTCGACCGAGGCGGTGACCACGGTGACGGGTGTGCCCGCCAGCTCGCGCTCCATCACCTCGACGCCCTCGGGCGCCGCGAGCAGCACGACCGCGGTCACGTCGTCGGCGCCGCGCTTGATCAGCTCCCGGATGGCCGCGACGAGCGTGCCGCCGGTGGCCAGCATCGGGTCCAGGACGTAGACCTGACGGCCGGAGAGGTCCTCGGGCATCCGCGTGGCGTACGTCTCCGCCTGGAGCGTCTCCTCGTTGCGGATCATGCCAAGGAAGCCGACCTCGGCCGTCGGGAGCAGCCGCACCATGCCGTCCAGCATGCCGAGACCGGCGCGCAGGATCGGGACGACCAGGGGGCGCGGGTGCGACAGCCGCACACCCGTCGTGGGCGTCACCGGGGTCTCGATGTCGACCTGCTCGGTCCGCACATCCCTGGTGGCCTCGTACGCGAGGAGGGTGACCAGCTCGTCGGCGAGCCGCCGGAAGGTCGGGGAGTCGGTGCGCTTGTCGCGCAGCGTGGTCAGTTTGTGCGCCACCAGCGGGTGGTCGACGACGTGGATCCGCATGCCGTCAACAGTAACCGGGCCCCGGACGCGCTTCTCGCCAGTCCGCACTGGCATCAAGCACCTGTTCGGAGGGAAGGTGGGGAGCAACGGACCCAGGCTTGGGGTGGTGTGTCGATTGCCCGACGGGGAGCAGCGGAATCAGCGGCAGGCCGGACGCGACGCGCGCGGCCTTCCCGACGCGCCGGAGGACGTGCCGGACGCGCAGGAGAGTGAAGCGGCGCGCCGGAGGCGCAGGGCGCAGTTCCTCCGCGAGCTCCACGAGGCGAAGCAGCTGCGCGACCGGGTCCAGCCGCGGCGCGCCCGCGCCGCCCGTATGCGCCAACAGATGCGGATGCGTACGTTCCGCTGGTGAGGGCGGTTCCCGACGCGGCCGGACCGCCCCGCGGAAGCCGCCGGATCACCCTCGGCGGACATGTACTCCGGATAACTGATGGCCGACGCAACGGTCGAAGAGGTCTCGCATCGCGCTCGTTTCTGCCACGATGCCGATTGGGCGGGGCCCAGAGCAGCCGGATGACCGTCTGCCCTCCCGTCGGACCGATTCACCTATGACCAGTGGGAGAGTCACGGTGTACTTCGCCGCACTGCTCGCGCGCACCGAAGACGGGTGGGAAGCGAGCGATACAGAGCTCGACGATGTGGAAACCCTGTCCGACCTGACGGATCTGGCCCGTGAGGCCTCGGTGGACGAGGACACGGTCCTGGTCTACATCGAGCAGGAGGACGCCTGGTTCGGCGTCGTCCGGGTGGACGGTGAGGAGGACCCCCGTATCTACGTCTCGGACGCGTCGTCCGCCGCCCGCTCCTCGTACGGGGAGATCCTGCTCACCGACGAACTGCTCGGCCGCGAACCCGGGGCCGACGACGAGATCGCCGCACTCGAGGAGCTCGTGGACCTCGACGGTACGGAGGACGGCGAGCCCGAAGAAGCCGGGGCAGGTGACGTCGATGCCGCCGCCACCGAACCCGACCTGGACCACGACCCCGACGCCGTACCGGCGGGGCCGCTCGGAGAACTCGGGATCCTCGCCGATCTCGGCCTGTCCGAGAAGGATCTGCTGACCCTGCGCACCGACGCGCTGGTGGAGATCGCGGACGCACTGGGAGCGGCCGAGGTCCTGGAGGCAGTCCGTTAGGGTCCGCGGGTGAACGCACCACCACCCACACCCTCCTCACCGCCTCCCCCCGATCCCGTACGGGACCCGTGGCAGGCACCCATGCGCCATGCCCTGGACGAGGCCGCGCAGGCGGCGTCGGCCGGCGAAGTGCCGGTCGGCGCCGTTGTCCTGGGCCCGGACGGCGCCCTGCTCGCCACCGGTCGCAACGAGCGCGAGGCGACCGACGACCCGACGGCGCACGCCGAGGTCCTGGCACTGCGCCGCGCCGCCGCCGCGCTCGGCTCCTGGCGGCTGACCGGCTGCACGCTGGTCGTCACACTGGAGCCCTGCACGATGTGCGCGGGCGCGCTCGTGCAGTCCCGGGTCGCCCGGGTGGTCTACGGAGCGCGGGACGAGAAGGCCGGAGCCGTCGGCTCGCTCTGGGACGTCGTACGCGACCGCAGGCTCAACCACCGCCCCGAGGTGATCCACGGCGTCCTGGAGGACCGCTGCGCGGGCCTGCTCACGGCGTTCTTCCGGGAGCGCTGAGGCCGTCCGGCGGGGGCTTCGGCCCCTCGGCGGGAATCGGATTTCTGACCAGGGCAGGGAATGGTCTAAGCTCTCTCTCGGTAGCGTGTCCGAGCGGCCGAAGGAGCTCGCCTCGAAAGCGAGTGTGGGGAAACTCACCGTGGGTTCAAATCCCACCGCTACCGCAGAGGATGAAGGGACCGACCCGTAAGGGCCGGTCCCTTCACTGCGTTTCGCCCCTTGTGGCCGCCCAGGATCAGCCGGCCCGGAGCGTCCTGACGCCGCTGGTCTCGAAGTCGTAGATGTTCTGGTTGATGCGCAGGCCGTCCACGGCACCGATCCACATGTGGTCACGGCCCTTGCCCACCGCGGCCGAGTAGATGGTCGCTCCCGTACCGCCGTCGTCGAGGGCGTCCTTGATCTCCGCGAGGGTGCACTCGGCGGCCTGGTTGCAGGCGGGGACCTCGTTGCCCGTGAGGTACCAGTAGCCGGTGGAGGTGGCGTCGATGTATCCGCTCCAGCGGTTCGTCACCGGGGCGGCGTCCGGCACCCACACCAGGGTGGAGTAGTTGTCGGAGGGGAGCGCGGTCAGGTTCGGGTCGATCTCGAACCTGATGTTGGGCATGTTCTCGGCGCCTCCGTAGGCCACGTTCTCCCCGGTCTGGAAGACGTGGAACCCGACCTTCCGCAGGCCCTGCACCGGGTCGCCGTAGAAGTCGACCTCGTTGCCGAAGTCGACCTTCTCGCTGGGAGGGCTCAGCGTGGTGGAGTTGTCCGCCACCTCGATGCCCAGGCTGCCCCGGCCGTAGGGCGGCCGGGCGGCGGGGCCCGTCACGCCGTACGAGCCGAACGGGCCGTTCCTCAGATCGGCGACGGGGGAGCCGATCGTGTTGCGGGTGATCACGCCCCAGTGGTCCACGCCGCGGGCGTGGTCGCCGCCGTTGTCCCCGCCGCTGCCCTCCGCGACGGCGGAGGCCGATCCGGAGAATACCGAGGCGACGATCGCCGCCACTGCCGTGAACGCGAGGGCCTTAGACCGGGCCGTGCCAAAGCGAGTGCTCACACTCAGTCCTTCCACGTAGTTGAAGGGCACCTTGGCGAGCGCCGGGATGCCCGACCGACGCGACGTACACCCCCGCACATAACTGCGGGTGACGGCGCAATCACCATATGGGGGCACAAGCAGCCATCCTGCAACGGGTAGTTCGGGCCGATCGTCACGCTCCGTGCCGAACCGTGGTCGCGGCAGCGGTAATCAGCGCCCAGTCACGGGGTGACGGGCCCGCCGGGCCGTGAGTTCTCGCGGAGTAACGGGAGGCCCATTCGGGGTGGTTGCCCCACCGCCCGGTCCACCGCCGCGTCCGCAGCCTCGCCCACCGCCCCCGTCCGCCGGCCCCGCCCGCCGGACCGGCGAACTCCTCCGCAAATAATTTTGCACGTTCTGCATCTTTGCCTACTATGCACGTTGTGCCGAAGACGACGAACTCCGTGCCCGGGCTGCGGGAGCGCAAGAAACAGGCGACCCGCAGGGCCATCGCCGAGGCGGCCGTCCGGCTCGCCGCCGAGCACGGGGCCGAGAACGTCACCGTCGAGGCCATCAGCGAGGCCGCCGGCGTCTCGCCCAGGACGTTCTTCAACTACTTCCCGAGCCACGACGACGCGTTCGTGCTGGTCGACGACGAGGTGGGCGAGCGGATCAGGGAGTCCGTACGCAGCGCCCCCGCCGACCGGCACCCGCTCGACGTCGTACGCGACGCCCTGGTCACCGAACTCGACGGATTCGAGGGGCGCCAGGAGCTGTGGGCCCTCCAGTCCAAGGTGCTCCAGAGGTCACCCCATCTCATCCAGCACGGGCTGAAAGCACATGTGGCGGACGAGCGGGCCCTCGCCGTCGCCGTCACCGACTGGCTCGACGCGTCCCGGCCCTCGGACGGCCCGTCCGACGCCGGGATCTTTCCCCGGCTCCTCGCCGCCGTCGCCCACACCGCCCTGCGGGTCGCCATCGAGCACTGGTGCGAGCACCCCGGCGAGGTCGTGCTCGCCGACGCCTTCCAGGACGCCTTCGCCCAGCTGGCGCAGGGCCTGCCGCGGCCCCCGGCGTAGCCCGGACCGCAGCCGGCGGCCCCGGCCCGCACCCCACCGACCCCGATCTTCCTCCGTACGTACCGAAGAAGGACACCGTGACCGCAGTCGAGGCGCCTGAGCAGGCGCCCACCTCCATGTCCAACCGTCAGATACTCCAGGCGATGTCCGGCCTGATGGCGGGCATGTTCGTCGCCATCCTCGCGGGTACGGTCGTCGCCAACGCCCTGCCCCGGATCATCGCCGACCTCGGGGCGAGCCAGTCCTCGTACACCTGGGTCGTGACCTCCGAGCTGCTCGCCATGACGGCCACGGTGCCGCTGTGGGGCAAGCTGGCCGACCTCTTCAACCAGAAGCTGCTGCTCCAGCTCTCGCTCGGGCTGTTCGTGGTCGGGTCCCTGGTGGCCGGCTTCTCGCAGGACGTCGTCACCCTGATCATCAGCCGTGTCATCCAGGGCATCGGCGCCGGTGGTCTGACGGCACTGGCCCAGATCGTGATGGCCGCGATCATCCCGCCGCGCCGGCTCGGCAAGTACGCGGGCATCTTCGGCGCGGTCTTCGCCGTCGGCACGGTCGCCGGTCCGCTGATCGGCGGTGTCCTGGTGGACACCTCGTGGCTCGGCTGGCGCTGGTGCTTCTTCATCG
>NZ_JAERUC010000041.1 GCF_016745505.1 Streptomyces silvae
TGTCTCCAGTTCTCGTGAGTGAGTTGCTGGACGAGGGCGGTCCCGGACTTTGGCGAGACGGGGGCCGCCCTCGGCGTTCAGCGGTGGTTGATGGTTCCGTTGGCCTTGCCGAACATCCCGGACGCGGTGATGTTCTGCGTGATGTGCGTGGTGTCCCGGCCGGGGCCGGCCGCGCTGCGGCCGAACCGGAGCAGTGCGGGGACGCCGATGGCTGCGGCGGCGATGAGGGCGACGGCGGCCCAGAGGGCTTCACTCATGGCGATCAGTCCCGGGGCTGCGTAGGAGAGTCCGATCCCGGCGGCGGCGACGCCCCCGCCGATCGTCGGCGTGAGCAGGGCGGTGGTCTTGGCCCATGTCGGGATCGGCTGGGAGACCGGGACGGGCGGTGCGGGCGGGGCCTGGGTCGGGGTGTAGGCGAGGGTGCGGATGCCGCCGGGGAGGGTGACCATCTGGACTCCGGGCGGGATCTCGGTGGGCAGCATCGCCGGGTGGGTGGTGGGCTGCTGGGGGGTGAGGGTGGTGATCTCGTACGTGGGCTCATGCACGACGGGGCTCCTTCAGCAGCGCGGGCGACAGCCCTCGTTGGGGAGGGGCGTCGCCCGTGCTGGCTTGTCGTGTCGCTTGTCGTCCGGCTTGTCGTGTGCCTTGTCGCTTGTCTTGTCTTGTCGCTTGTCGCCTTGCAGGTCACAAGCCGTTTCCGGCCCTCAGAGGCCCGTGTGGGCGGCTTCTCGGGTGGGGTGGGTGACAGGCGACAAGCCGGGGGCGGGGTCAGGTGTAGCGGCGGTGGACGTAGCGGGTTTTGGTGCCCTCGCCGACGCGGACCGCTTCGCCTTCCTCGGCCCATTCCTTGAGCCAGCCGACGACCGTCTGCCGCGAGGTGCCGTGCTCGTCCGCGAGGCCGCGGGCGATCGCGGAAGCACCGGTGCCCTCGGGGCCGGCATCCTTCAGGATCCGGAGCGCGGCTTGGCGGGCGGCGTTGTTCTCCGGTCGCAGCGCGGACAGGTTCAGCCCCGACGCGGCCGGACGCTCCGAGTCCTTGGAGGGTTCGGGTGCGGTGCCGAATTGCTGGTCGATCTGCTCCATGAACGCCCGTACCGCCGCGTCCTCGTCGGCGGCCGGCGCGGGCTGGTCGCGGAGCGCGGACAGGTTCAACCCGCCCCCGCTGTTGGCCGAGGACTGTGCGGCCGGGCCCGCGGTTCCGGGGGTGAGGGTGTGGTCGCGCATCCACGCGGTGCGCTCCGGGTTCCACCGGTCAGCGTAGGCGCCCCCGGCCGCCTTGATCGACGGCTTGTCGAGGACGGGGTGCAGGGAGCTGGTGGCGGTGACGATGTCGCGGATCTGGTTGGGCAGGATCCGCCACGACTTGAACAGCCCGACCTCGGACTCCGGGGTGCCCATGAACCCTGACCCCTTGTAGGGGGCCTGCTCGGGCTTGAGGCCACGGGAGCCGGGGAACTGCTTGCCCAGGTCCATGCCCTCCTTCTCACCCCCGGTCAGCGCGACGCGCACCTTGGCCTCGCGGCGGATCATGAGGTTGCCGACCACACTGCTGGTGGCACCGAGCGCGGTCAGGACGGTGCGGATGCCCATGGCGCGGACGATCCGGATGACTTCGAGGATCAGGGCGGCGAGCTTCTTCAGCTCCCGGTCGTTGCTGGAGAGGATCTCCGCACCCTCGTCCACGACCAGCATGATCTGCGGGATCTGGGCGCTGATCGGGAGGAGGTCGGTGTTCGCCTGGGCCATGAGGTCCTGGTAGGCGGTCTTGCGGTGCTTGGCGATCCGCACCGCCGCGTTCAGCATCACCAGCGCCTCCTGGTGCGAGGCGGCCAGCCAGTCAATCCCCGGGGCGATGCCGTCGACGGGGTGGCCGTGGGTGTCGAAGGCGGGGCGGGCCCAGGCCAGGCCGGCCGATCCGGCGTTCAGGTCGATGACCCAGGTCAGCACGTCCTCGGCACGGGCGAACCCGGCCAGGATCGTGTGGACCATGTTCGTCTTCCCGGATCCGGTCGGGCCGACGACGAGGGCGCACTGCTCGCGCAGGTACGCCTTGATCTCATCGGCGTTGGTCCGCAGCCCCCAGGGGATGCCGGTGTGGATGGACAGGCGGCTGTAGTCGGAGGGGTAGAAGACTTCCTGTTCCAGCACGTTCTTGGTGGTGACGTCGATCAGGACGCGGCCTTGGTCGATGCCGGGCCCGGCGGTCGCGGTGCAGCCGTGCGGGAGGCGGGCATCAGCGCTGAGCTTGGCCGACTCCTGAGCGATCCGCCCGTACGTCGTGCCGCCGGGCGGGAGTTCGGCGTCGATGGTGAACCCGGTGCCGGTGGGCCACATCTCCACCGCCAGGACTCGCAGGGTGATCCCGCAGACCCGCTGGACCCGGTCCACCCATTCCGCGGCGATCGCCCGGCGGCCAGCGGACAGTTCGGCTGCGACCTGGCGTTCTGCGGCGGCCAGGGCTTCGAGCTCCCTGGCTTCCTCGTGGAGGAGCGTGGAGTGCGCGGTGGTGCCGATGCCGACGCCGATCACGGCGAGGGAGCCGAGCGCCGCCCAGGTCAGGGGCCCGGTGGTCATGGCCCAGGTGGTCCATCCGGCGCCGACCAGCCAGGAGGCGGAGCGCATGGTGATGGTGCGGGCGGAGAGGCGGTCGCGCAGGCTGCTGATGGTGTGGCCGATCGCGCCGGCCGCACCGGCGGCAAGCACCCAGCCGGGGGGCATGGAGGTGGCGGCGCCGGTGGTGGCGAGGGCGAAGGCTCCGGTGGTGGCGGACAGGGCGCCGGTCACGGGTCCGTGACCAGCAGCCCAGTCCCACACCGGACCACCGGTCTGCTTGTTGGTGGTGGTGTTGGTGGTCATGTCAGACGTTCCAGCCCTTCTCGGCCTCGGGTCCGTTGCGGGGGTCCTCGTGGCGGGCGATGTCGTGGTCGTGGACGACCCGGAAGAGGTCACCGAGGTCGGCGGACGCGTCGACGGCCCGCATGAGGGCGCCGTAGATCTCGTCGAACGCCCCGGCGATGTCCTTCTCCAGCGGGAACTCGCTGTCGGACCGCTCGGCGAGGATCCGGAACGTGTTCGCGACGGAGGTGAGGGCGTGGGGGAGGTTTTCGACCATGGAGAGGATCTCCATGCTGTTCTCGGGCTCGTAGGTGCGGGCCGCGTTCTCCATCTCGGCGGCGGCCTCTTCGAAGCGGAAACCGGACATGCTGACAACCTCCAACGGAGTGCTGTACGGGGCGGGGAGCAGGTGGAACGGGCGCTGAACGGTGTCGCCGATCTCGGACTCGTCACCGGCCGCGGCGGCGTCGTCGAGGGCTTTCTCCTCGGCCGCGAGACGCTCGCGTATGGCGGCGTCGCGGGCGGCCTTACGCTCCTCGGCCGAGCGCATCAGGTGCTGGTAGAGGCGGCGTCCGGGCTGCTGCAACCAGGCCCAGCCGAGCCGCTTGCCGAGCGGTGTGGACAGCATCCCGAGCACACCCAGCGGGGCCGCCAGCAGCGCGGCCATGAGACGACGGCCCTGCTTCCGGAGAGCCGACCTGCGGAGCGCGGCGCGGGCGGCCCTGCGGACACCGGCCTTACGGATCCGGTCCCGACTCGACTCCAACCGGCCCGCAGCCCGCGCATCCCGCGCCGTACGGCCCCGGCGGATCGCGGTGTCACGAGCAGAACGGGCCTTACCGACCGTGGCCCTGGCAGCACGGGACAAGGCCCCCGACGAGCGGGTCTTGCCGGAGCCGCCCGAGGTAGCAGGCCTGCCACCCGCCGTACCGGAGGTCGTGCCGGCGCGGGCGGCGCGGCGGGCATCCGCCACCGAACGCCGCGCCTGAGCGGTGTTGGTCCGGGCCGCATTCCGGGTCGGAGACTGCGCGCGGGCCGCGTTCCGCAGGGCACTGACCTGCGTGGCACGCCTGCCCGGAGCCCCACGGCCCGACAACTTCCCGGCCGCTCCTCGCCCGGTCCCCGCAGGGGCAGCGGTGCCGGTCCGGCCGCCGGTCGAACCTGCCTTGCGGAGATTGGCCTTGGTGCCGCCACGGGAGGACCGCGGCGGGGCCTCGGTGGAGCGGGAGGCCGTGGTGCGGCCCTGCGGGGGAACGCCCCGGCCGGTGCGGGCGGCGGACGCCTTCCGTACGGCCCGGGACGCGGTCCCACCCGCCGTGCGGCGGGCCTTGCTGCGGCGGCGTGCCGCACCGGCAACGCCGACGACGACGGCCCCGGTCGCGGCGAGCGCGGCACCGACCGGCCCGCCAACCAGCGCACTGGCGGCGACCAGGCCGATCGTGGAGTTCGCCCCGGTCACCGCGAGCGGGACCACCGGCCAGCCGCCCGCGGTGTGCTCCACGGTCGTGGTCGCAGCCGGGGCGGGGTCGGGTGCCGGTGTGGTGGGAGGGGGTGTTTCGGGCGGGGTGGCAGCGGGGGCTGCTACCGGTTCTGTGCTGACATCGGTCATGCTGAGCGCACTCCCTTTGTGGAGGAGAGCGGTGGCCCGAACCCGGCCGTCCAAGCAGAGGTTCGGGCCCCCGCGCAGCGAGATGGTGCGAGGTCAGAGCATGTTCAGTTCGAGCGAGAAGAACGTGACGCAGGCCCGCCCAAGCTCCGGGTAGCGCTTGGCGAACTCGGCCCGGATCACCTCGAAGGTGTCCTGCCGACTCCAACCCGGCTCCGGGGTGATGCAGCTGGACCAGTCGCCCATAGCGAACCCGCCCTGCGGCAGGGGCCTCTGGGCAGAGATGACGAAGTGGTACTCGGCCATACCGGCACTCCAAATCGAAGAGAAAGGGGACGGGAAGGGGCCTGCCGTAAGTCAGGCGGCGCACTGTTCCTCGGGGTAGGCGCAGGTCACGCACATGCCGAGCGACCGCGGGATGCGGTATCCGGCGTCCCTGTGGCAGTTCGGGCAGACCTGCTGGGCGGCGTTCGCCTTGGCGAGCGCCGCCCACCGGGCCGGGGTCATCGGCCGGATCGGCTTGGCCTGGTCGATGCGGTAGAGGTAGGCGACCAGCGGGCCCCGCCGGCGGCGAGGGCGTTGGAGCTCGGCAGCCACTTCCTGGCCCCCGGGGCGCAGCCCCATCGCTCGGAGCTGTCGGCGCGTCGCGTACCCCTCGGGGGCGAGGCGCCAGCGGTACTCCGGAACGCTCATCAGGCCGCCACCCCCAGCTCGCTGGGGTGAGGTGCGCTGCGCGCGAACTGGCCGAGTCGGACATCGCAGGGCACGGTGGGTGGACCCCAGTCGTCGACGATGAAGTCCTGGCCGATGTGCTGGGTGTAGGCGGGCGGGATGGCTTCGGTGAGTTCCTCGTGGACGGTGGTCCAGGTGATGCCCATTGCCTGCTGCATCTCCGGGACGCTGCCCTTGCCACCGCCCTTGCCGTACGCGGCGATGTACGGGCCGTCGCGCCAGATCCCGTGCCGCCAGCCCCGCACGGGGCCACGGTGTGGCTTGTGCGGGGCCGGTCGGGGCTGCCAGTACGGGCCGAGCTCGAAGTACCGGTGGCGGAGCACCGAGAGCCCGAACATCTCCCCGCACAGCAACAGGTCCTTGCGGAGCTTCGCGCCCTGGACGTTCTCGATGACGTACGGGACGCCGTACCACTCGCACACCTCCCGCACCTGCGGAATCAGGTCCAGGTGGGTACGGCGGCCACGGTTGGTTCCCTTGGTCAGGGCGCATGACGCCTGGCAGGGCGGCGAGTAGTGGACCAGGTCGAACTCCTGGCACAACTCCCGCGCCGCGTCCAAGGCGTCGCTCTGGACGAACGGGAACGGGTAGGCGGGGCGCGGGACGATGTCGACACCGACCACGTCGAACCCGGCTCGGTAGTAGCCCATCGACGCCCCGCCCGCGCAGCAGAACAGATCGAGCACGCGCGGCCGGCGCATCAGACACTCACCGCCGACCGATCCCGCAGTTCCTGGTAGCGGGTGGAGATCCAGCCGATCGACCAGCCGGTGAGCTCGGCCGCAGCCCGCACCGGGAGCCCCGCGGCGAACACCGCCTTCACACTCTCGCGGGCCTGGGGTTCGGGCTGCTTCTCCGTGGCGGGGCCGGCCGCCAGGAGCGCGGCGCGTTCACGCTCGGCCCGTTCCTGCCGCTCAGCCTGTTCACGGCGTTCACGCTCCTCGCACTCACGACGCTCCGCAGCGCGGCTTTGGGCGGCCTCGCGTTCGAGGCGTTCACGCTCCACCTGCTGTTGTTCACGCTCGCGTTCACGGCGTTCACGAAGCTCCCGCTCAGCACGCTCCCGAGCCTCTGCCCGCTCACGCTCCTCACGCCGCGCTGCCTCCTCCCGAGCCGTCTGTTCACGGGCCAGCATCGCCTCGTGCTCACGCTCCTCACGGGCCAGAGCCGCGGCGCGTTCGCGTTCCTCACGCTCCCGCCGCTCGGCCGCCTCACGGCGCTGGACGGCGGCCTGCTCGCGCTCGGCCTGCTCGGCCTTCTGCCGGGCTTCCTGGGCCGTCAGGGCGGCGGTGATGGCCTGCCGGTAGGCGAGCCCGGTCTCCGCTGTGACGATGAGCAGGAGCGGGGCGACCGCGTGCACGGCCACCCCGACCAGCTCCTTCTGCAACGCGGAGTCGGCCACGTTCAACGCCAGGGTCATGCACCCTGTCATCCACCGCAGCGCCACCGGCCACCTGCCACCATGCCCACCCAGGCGGGCCAGAACGGCATCGAGGCGTACGACGATGACGACTGCGGCGTCCACGACCAGGGGGAGGATCGGGGCGGTCCACTTCCATCCCTCGGGTGTGTGCCGCTCCATGAGCGGGGTCACCGTCAGGATGGAGAAGAGCATCGCGCCGCCCACGATCAGCCACGTGCCAACCGACAGCGCCTTCTCTGCTGAACGGATCTGAACACTGTTCATCCCGCACCCCCCGCCACCGGGAGAACCGGCGCCACCCGGCACAGGAACGCATCCGTCGCCGCGTCGAAGATGAACGTGATCGTGGCCCACGGGTCCGACGCTGCTGGCGCCCCTGAACACGGCTGCCACCCGTCCGGGACAGCACCCTCAGCGACCGCACGCGCCTTGGCCGCGTGAACACTGCGGTGAATGCTGTGCGGCTGCCCGTAGCGCACCAGCAGCACAACCTCCCGGAGCTCCAGAGCCTCCAGCTCGGCCCGCAGCATGGCGACAGCGTCGGCGTACGCGGCCCGAGCTTCCTCCGCCCGGACTGTGCGGGCGGTCAGCTCGGCGACCGTACGGAAGTACGTGGAGGAGACGGCATCCGCCTTCTCCTGCACCTCGACCGCACGACGGCGGGCCTGCTTCGCCTCGGCGACCAGCCGGGCCAGCCCGGCCTTGGTGACGATGCGAATCATGCGGCCACCGCCGAACCCGCAACCGCGGTCGCCTTGGCCGGGCGCCGGGCGCCGGACGGTGCGGCGCGTGCGCCGGCCGTTCGTCTGCGTCTGCAGGGGCAGCGTCCGCAGCAGGGACGCGGCGTAGGCCGCGGTCTCCGGGTCGCTCTCCCGCAGGTCCGCAAGGACCTCGTGGGCGACGTCCAGGCGCGCGGCCCGCTCCAGCGGGGACTCCGTGGCCGAACCGGTGAACAGCTCCAGGTCGATGCCCAGGGCCAGCTCGATGAATTCGGTCGCGGTAACAGGCTCGCGACCAGCAACGATGTTCTTCATGGGTCGTTTTCTCCTCGCGGTGAGACGGCCTGAAAGCGGCCCCGGTGTTTGCCCACCGGGGCCGCGCGCCGTTCAGGGATGGACTGCCACGGCAGGTGGCCAGCCCGGCCGCCAGAGCTGGCGGCGAGTGCCCCGAGCCGGATTCGATCCGGCGCCGTCACGACCCCGCCGGCAGGCGGCGGGACCGGGGCGAAGTGGGTGGTTCAGACGGTCGACACCGTGGCGGCGGCGATGATGTCGGCGTGGTCGAACGCCAGCGGCGGAAGGTCAGCGAGCGGCCACCAACGAACGCTGACCGCGTCGTCACCGGCTTCGGCAGGCAGGGTGGAGATGACGGTGAGCTGGTAGGCCACGGTGACGTACCGGCCGCGCGGGTCGCGGTCGGGGCCGTCCCAGGTCCCGACCTGCGTCAGCTCCTCCGGCGCCGCGTACACACCGGCCTCTTCGGCCAGCTCGCGGGCAGCGGCGGTCCGACTGGTCTCGCCGGGGTCTACGTGCCCGCCGGGCAGCGCCCACTGACCGGCGTGCGGGTCCCAGCCCCGCTCGATCAGCAGGACGTACCCGTCGGTCGTGGTAACGACGACGTCAGCGGTGTAGCGGATGGTCTCGAACGCCTCGATGCTCATATCTCTCCCTCAAACAACGACCCGCACGGCAGACGCCGTGCGGGGTGGAGCGCCCCGGCCGAGAGTCGAACCCGGCCTGCGACCATCGGGGCGGATCGATCAGCGGCCGGTCACCCGTGGGTAGGGGCCGCGGGGACGCTGCGGGAGCTGTTCCTTCGTCTCGCCGTACTCCTCGCCCGCCATCAACGACGCCCCTGCATCCGCGCGTTGTCGCTGGATTGCTTGTTCTGCTGGCCGTTCTTCTTCGCCAGCTCGGCTCGCTCGGCGTCTGTCAGACTGGTGATCACAGGTGCCTCCAACTCAGGTGCCTGTACTGCGGCACCCCGGTTGCCCCCGGGGTGCCGCGCACGGTTCCGGTCCATCCGGCTCCCCTCAGCCCCGCCCGTACAGTCCGTGTGAAACGACCTGGACGGGCGAGGGAGGCAACCGGCCGCAGCGGTCATGAGTGCTGCGAAGTGGTCGAGTGACGCGGTTGAGCACGCGGGACGATGTCCCGTACTGCCGCCTGCTTGGGGCACAGGAGAGGCGGCGATCCTTGGCACGCTGTTCAGTTCTCAAAGAACGGCCGCTTCCTTTGGACCCGTTTCACGGAGCCCTCCGGGCGGTGCGAGCAGGCACGCAGAAGGGACACCCAAGGCTTGTAGTCCTGGGACTGCGTGACTGCTAGTGAGACAATGCACCCACAGTCCCAGGACTGTCAACAGTCCTGGGACTGTGTTTGACTGGGTGAGTCGAGAGGAGGCTGGAATGGCACCGAAATGGCGAGAGCTCGCCGACACGCTGGCTGCTCGGATCAGGTCGGGCGAGTACGCCCCTGGCCAGCAGCTGCCGCACATCAGAGAGCTCGTCGAGGCTGGCGAGGGCTCAAAGTCCACGGTTCACGCGGCGTACAAGGCGCTGGAGGCCGAAGGGCTGGTTGCGTCATCGCGGGGGCACGGAACGGTCGTGCGTCAGCAGACACCGCTGAAGAGGCTCGGCGTTACCCGGTACGACAAGGCGAAGTGGCGCGACGCCGACCAGGTGGCGTTCATTGCTGACCGGGTTGCCACGGGCCGGGCCTACCGCCGGGGAGATCAGACCCAGACGGTCTCCCTTGTCGAAGCCCCGCCGGCAGTAGCGGAGGCACACGGCCTGCCGGTCGGTGCGGACGTCTACGCACGAGCCCGGCTGGTGAAGGAGGGCGACCAGCCCACGCACACCTTGACCAGCTACTACAGGCCCGAGCACGTCGAGGGCACGCGCATCGTCGACCCCACGCCGGGTCCCGCTGGCCGCGGCGGGGGATTCCGTGTCCTGTACGACGCGGGTTACGAGATCGACCACATGAAGGAGCAACTGTTCGCGCGCGTCCCCACGTCGGACGAGGCGAAGCTTCTGCAGCTGTCCGCCGGCGAATGGGTAGTCGAGCTGCACCGCACCACGTTCACGGCCGATGGCACGGTGGTGGAGTTTGCGATCGGCGTCCACGCGGCTTCCCGCTTCGCGTGGGAGTACGACTTCAAGGTGCCCGACTCGGCGCAGGACGGAAAGGCGAAGCAGTGATCTCGGAGCAGTCCTGGGCAGACGCGCGGGTGTTGTGGGACTACCACCAGATGCACCATGAGCTGCGGCCGTGCTCGGTAGCGATCGCCCTGGGCAGCCACGACTTGGGCGTGGCAGACACCGCAGCGGACCTCTATAAGCGCGGAATGGCACCGCTCATCGTTTTTACTGGAGCCACAAGCCCCACTACGCGAGAGCGCATGCCCCGCGGGGAGGCTGTGCACTACCGCGAGCGCGCACTGGAGCTGGGGGTTCCGGGCCCTGCGGTACTAGTGGAGCCCAGGGCGCGAAACACCGGCGAGAACATCCGGTTCTCAAGGTCCTTGCTTGAGGAGGCCAGTCTGGAGGTCTCGGCGGTGCTCCTGATTACCAAGCCGTATGAGGAGCGACGAGCCTACGCGACGGCGCGCAAGTTGTGGCCCGAAGTGGAATTCGTGATGGCCTCTTCCCCGATGATGTTCGAAGCTTACGTCGACACCATTGGAGATTGTCGCCTAGTGTTCGACATGCTTGTTGGCGCGCTGCAGCGAATTCTTATTTACCCGACTCAGGGGCTTACTATCGCTCAGTCGATCTCAGAGGAGGTGATTTTTGCCTATGAGAGACTGTGTGCTGCCGGATATACGAGTCGTCTCACATGAGCTTGAGTTCGAGACGGAATTTCAAGTATGCAATGGTATGCGCACATTCCCGGAGCTTGAGGGTAGATAGCTATTCAGTAAGATTTTCCGAGGTATCTTTCTCGGGCTGATTAATTTCGAACTCCCATTGGCGGGTCCTGTCTTTCGCGCTGTCGGCAACTCTCACTGCAGGGTGATCAGATCCTATGAAGAGGCAGCGGAAACTGCGCGAAACCTTGATGCGCCAACTTCTATTGGACTCAATAAAGGGTCGCAGATCGAACTCTGTAGTTGCTGCTTCCGGTCCACTCAAGTCCCGGCTTATCGTTATGCGTTGAAGGGTATTTGATGTCGCCAAAATATCTGTTCGCACCGGCGCATTGATGCGAAGCGTGAGGGCCCTAAGCTGAGGGATAGCCGTAAATAGCGACAAGTCGGCATCTGGTGAGACGGTCAGCATTAGAGTCCGTAGTTCATTCATCTCGGCCAGTCCAGAGTGATCGATAGCAGGCTGATCCGAGGAGAGCCACAAATAGCGGAGCTTGGGAGACTTTCTGGCTAGATCGGATAGCTGGATATCTCCGGTACCTCCGTGCAAGCTGAGTCGCTTTAGGCTGGGCAGAGACGGAAACGACGCAAGACTGAAGGAATTTATCCCTCCACGGAGAATGTTGAGACCTTCTAGCTGACGCAGCCCTGAAAGCTGCTCGAAGGAATCGCTTGCGTTCGAGACTGCAAGATCCAGTCGCTGCACCTTTTTGCAACCGGCTGCTATCGCGGCAAAGGATAGATCATTCACGGGCTTGTGAAGACTGAGGATTTGCAGTTCATCCAGACCATATGCCCACGCAGTTCCACTGACCCGGCATATAACTTGGATACTAGTGAGTTCCGGTAGGTGGCGAAGACCCCAGAGCATATGTGGGAGGTAAATGGTTGCAGATCTCCAGCTTTCCGGATCCTGAGCCAGGATGCGTCGGGCATACTCCTCGGCATCAAAGTACTCCCAGGATTGCCGAATCTCTCTCTGCACCGTTTTTCTCTTGTCCCGGGCGAACCGACTGATCAAGGATAGAGCACCATCGCCACCCACTATCGCGGCCATCCTGATGGTTGCCGCAGCCTCGCTCGCTGACAGGCGTCTGGTTGGTATCAGTGGAATCACCAAGTCACCAGCTGCTGCCAGCTCTTTTGCATCAGTCATTCGTCGGGGAGGAATGAGTTTGGCTGTTATCTCCCGCACTTTGTTGTAGACGCTTGGCGGGTTGCATTCAATGGCTGTCTCAAGGCACGCAGCGGCGAGTAGATGCAGCTTCTTCCTGTGCTCAGACTCCTTTTCGCCGCGTTCTATCAGACCGGCAAGGAGTAGCGAGCGCTCCTTTGGCCTCGCGTGGCCCACTGCCATCACGAAAACCTCGTGCCACTGATCTAGGTGGGCATTCGACAGAAGGTTTTCGAAGTCGTCAATTTCGACGATACGTGCAGCCGCTAGAAATTCCTGGAACGTGCGGTGCACGAAGTCCACCCGGGAAGGCACAGGCTGCCTGAGGCAGCCGCTACGGACCAGGAGATACTCAAAAACTCCGTCCGCCTCCGATTCGACCGACGGCATGGACTGAAGTGATAGAGATACCTGCTTGATCGCCTGATCCTTTGAGGCGTCAGTAAGTCCATTCCTGATGAGCCAATGAGCGAACCCTCCGAGTATGGACTTCTTTTGAGAGTCGCCCAAGTTAGTGGGTTCTGGATAGCTAATTTTCCTCTCGCGGTCACGGCGGAGTAGAAGGAGATCCAGCGCGGCGCGATATAGTTCCATTCGATCGCGAGGGAGTTGAGAGTGGCGATCTCGATTTAGGGTGCAAAGGAGCGCGCATAGTAGGGGGTTAGAGGCGAGGCGTCGAAGTTGACGTTCCTCGCGAATTGAGCTGATTAGGTCAGACTCCCCTTGAGAGAGGGATGCTATTTCTTCTTGGTCGACTTCCCCTTTTATTGCGGCGACATGCCAATGCTCTACAAATTTTTCGACATCTTTTTGATTCATTGGCAACATGTCGAGAACTGCGAACCCGTCGTCTTTCAGCCAGTCCACCTCGGCTGCTGCCGGCCGGGAAGTCACAATATAGCTGGCATCTGGATAAGTGGAGAGGAGGGAGCGAAGCCAATCGCGTGCCGCCCCTCTTTGCTCGCTCGGAAGTTCATCAACTCCATCGATGAGTAGGAGGCCTCGACCCGATCTGAGGATTCTGGCGACCCATTTATCTGGCATCTCCTCTGAAAGTATCGAACCGACCACAGGGAAGAACTCGGATGGCCTAGGAAGGTCAGAGTTTGCATAGCGGCGCAGTGGAAGAAAGAATGGAACGAGAATATTCCACTCAGAAAGATCCGCCGAGAAACTCCTATTGGCTGCATTGATGGCTAGCCAATGAAGAAGAGTGGTCTTCCCGGATCCCGCATCTCCGCGGAGCATTATGCGCTTGTAGGAAGAGACGGCTGACTCCGCCTGCATTCCAACTCCGTCGCCTGCTTGTCGTGCGTTTGTAACGATGTCTTCGTTGTCGATGTCTTCATCTACGTCGATGAAGTGCTCGACGTCGTGACGTTGATTAGGGATTTTGGGGGTAGTAGCTCCGGCGGCAGAAGTGACGTTGAGCGTGATGTAAGCCGTCGACAGATCGTAGGACCGATTTTCTCTATTGGCTAGATCGAGGCCGAAGATTTGAATTCGGTTTAGGTAGTCTGCAACCTGACAGGCGTAGCGACCCTCGAATTCTAGATCTTCTACGTGTTGACCAGGGCCCATCTTCGATTGAATGGCACTCATGGAGTCGATGAGTGACCGGAGCCTATTGAGCTGTTCGAGTTCAACCCGTGCTGCAAACGTGGGTAGGCTCGTTATGAATTGCACCAGCTGTAGGCTTATTTCACGCACGAGAGTCTCGTAATAAGCGTCCCCTGCTTCCGATAGCGCGGCGATTTTTCGAGAGGGTGACGACTCGCGCAATACCGCCTGGCTAAAGGTTGCTGGATTCAGGTCGCATTCCCAGAGGTTCGCCGCGCTGTGTGAAATGGAATCGACTGCAAGGTTAAGTGCGGCATTCTTCTCATGTTCTAGAATGGAAGAATTCTCGCGCTTAATAAATTCAGCCAACTGTGTCGAGACGTGTTTCGCGAGTCTCTTTACGTCGTCATCCTGTGCCGCAGTTGGCTGCTTCAAGCGTAGGCGCGGAAACGTAGGCGTCGTTGCTACACCGGCTCCTGGCCCGGGGAGTATCCGTCTGGCTGCAGCTCCAGCTGTAGCCCCAAGTACAGATCCAGCAAGCTTTGCCGCGAGCATCTCCAGCACGGTTCCCCCTCAGCGCACCAGTTCCTCCCCAACAACCTAGCGGCCAGGGGCAGGTGTTTTGCCGAGATGCGCTAGAAGGAGGAGGAGTTCTTGCCCCCACCCGTCCCCCAGCAGGGTGCTGCACACGAGTAATTGCAGGTCAGATGCGCTAGATGCGGCCCGCTGTAAATCTGCCGGCTCAGCCTACCCAGGTTCGAACCCT
>NZ_JAERUC010000005.1 GCF_016745505.1 Streptomyces silvae
GGTAGAGCTTGTCGACCTTCGCCTTGACCTCGCTCTTGGTGGGCTTGGGGTCGGCGTGGGCGGCCTGGGAGGTCAGGGCGACGGCCGCGGCGGCGGTCGCGGTGAGCACCGTCACACGGGCGCGGCTCGGCTGCTTGGGACGGCGGTGGGACGCCATGAAGGCGGGCTCCTCTTCCTCGAGCCGCCTACCGGGCTGTGGGGGGACGCGAACGTAATCCCCGGCTCCGTGGACGTCACGGAATCGGCGGTTCCTTCACTGTCGTCCCGGGTGGACGATCATTCGTGCGAAGGTTCGAGGTCTGACTCTAGTAACCATCTCGTGATCTACGCAATCTTCACAGGAAAGTCGCGGACACGAGGGTTACGAGCGAGGCGACCGGTGCGGCGGGCGCCCGGACGCGTCGGAACTCCGTTCCACCGGGCGGGGCTTGGGCTCCGCAGCCAGGGCCCGGGCTCGGCCGCACCCGGGGCCGCAGGGGCCGCGTCCTCAGCCCTGCCGCCCCTCCGCCGCACCCTTGATCCCCGCGAGTGTGGCGTCCATGCCCTTGCCCAGCTCGTCGATGCGGTAGGCGATGATCGCCTCCTCGTGCTCGGGTGTGCGCTCGATGTAGGCGGTCAGTCCGGAACGGCCGGGTCCGATCGTGACCGACTGGCGCAGCACGACACCGTCGCCGTCCGGGGTGAGCGCGAAGGACCAGGTCGCCATACGGTCTCCGGGTTCCCGCGCCTGCTCCCCGTAACGGCCGTCGATGTCCAGCACGCACCAGGTGAGGGCCCGGCCGGGCTCCGCCTCGGTGAAGTGGGCGACGGTGCGCCAACGGCCGTTCACGGGGTGCTCGTTGTGCCCGATGTAGCGGGCGCCCGGCACCGGGGAGGTGGCGCCGTCCTGCCACTCCACCTCCACCAGCTCGGGGCTCCAGCCGGCCATGGCCCCGACATCGGCCAGGACCTCCCAGACACGCGCGGCCCCGGCGGAGATCCGGATCTCGCGCTGCGTGCTGGGCCCGTCGGCGTAACGCATGACAACTCCCCCTGCGGCGACGGGCGTTCGCCGTTTCCGCAGGGAGGATTCTACGATCTCCCTCCCGGGCCGGTGCGGCCGTTCCCCCGTGGGCGTGGAGCCGTGCTCCACGCCCACGGTGTCCAGGCCGGTCACCTCGCACCCGGTGACCGTCGCCGGACCTCGTCGCATCGGCGGCGACCCGGCCGGCACGCAGCTGACCTTCTGCCCCGCCGGGCCCGGACACGGATCTCGTCCCGGTCCCGCGATGCGGGGAGTGATCACCGGCTGCTGCCGGGCGGACCCGCCGATGGCTACGGCAGGCGGCCGGGCAGCACCGTTCCCGGTTCGGCGGCGGCGACGCCCGTTCCCTCCGTCTTCGGGTTGCGCCGCTGCCGTCTGGCCACCCAGGTGGCGAACCAGGAGAGCAGCATGCACATCCCGATGTAGATGGGCGAGATGACCATGACCACGGGGATGAAGGGCAGGTCGTAGTCGAGGTTGGACGCGATCAGCTTGCCCGCGTGCAGGAACTCCTCGTAGGTGATCAGGTAACCCAGCGAGGTGTCCTTGAGCGCGACCACCAGCTGGCTGATGATGGTGGGCAGCATCGCGCGGACGGCCTGCGGGGCCAGGACATGGGTGGTGACCTGCGTCTTGCGCATGCCCAGCGCGAACGCCGCCTCCCGCTGCCCGCGCTCCACGGACTTGATCCCCGTACGGAAGACCTCCGCCAGCACCGACCCGTTGTAGAGGGTCAGCCCGGCCACCAGCGCCGGCAGCGGCTGGACCTTGAGCGCGACGAAGATGAAGAAGATCATCACCAGCACGGGCATGGCCCGGAAGAACTCGACCAGCAGCGTGGCGACCCAGCGCACCGGTCTGTGGTCGGAGAGCCGTCCGACGGCGAGGACCGCTCCGAGTGCCAGGGAGAGGACGGCGGCGTAGGCGAAGGCCTTGAGCGTGTTGCCGAGCCCGCGCAGCAGCAGCTCCTGAATGCCCTTGTACGTGAAGGGCGTCCACTTCTGGCTGGTGAACTGGTCCGTGTCGAAGAGCAGATAGAGGACCCAGCCGAAGAGCGCGAGGATCACGGCCGTGGCCAGGACCCCGTAGAGGAAGTGCCGCTTACGGGTGGCGGGCCCCGGGATGTCGTAGAGCGCGGTGGCGGTGGGGGTGGAGGAGTGGGTCATCGGGCGACTCCCCAGCGCTTCTCCAACACGTTGAAGACCGCGCTGATGGCGAGGGTGATGATGAGGTATCCGACGGCGATCCAGACGAAGGACCAGATGATGCTGTAGCCGAGTTCGTTGAGGGTCTTGTAGGTGCCCAGCAGCTCGGTGACGCTGAAGGCCCCGGCGATCGCGGAGTTCTTGGCGAGCGCGATGAGCGTCGAGCCCACCGGCGGGATCACCGACCGGAAGGCCTGCGGCAGCACCACGTTGCCGAGCGTCTGCCCGAAGGACATCCCGAGGCTCCGGGCGGCCTCGCCCTGCCCCGTCGGCACGGTGTTGATGCCGGAGCGCAGCGCCTCGCAGATGAAGGCCGAGGTGTAGCAGCCGAGGGCCAGCACCGCGAAGACCTGGAAGGGCAGCACCAGGCCGAAGCGCGGCAGGCCGAGCAGCACGGCGAAGAACAGCAGCGTCAGCGGGGTGTTGCGGAGCACCGCGACCCAGACGGTGCCGATCGCCCGGAGCGCGGCGACGGGCGCGACCCGGAACGACGCCATGACGAAGCCGAGCACCAGCGCCAGGATCGAGGCGTACACGGTGAGTTCGACGGTGCCGAGGAAGCCCTTGCCGTAGAGCGACCAGTTCTCTGTCAGTACGTCCATGACGGTGGCCCGCCCCTCAGTTCGTCGGGTAGCGGTCGATGGGCGGCGGTTTCGGCGCCGGCACCCCGGAGAGGCCCAGGGTCGCCTCGAACGCCTTCTTCCAGTTGCCGTTCTTCTCGTTGGCCTCCAGGGCGTCGTTGAGCGCGGCCCGCAGCGCGTTGTCACTGCGCGGGACTCCGATGCCGTACGGCTCCTCGGAGAAGGGCTTGCCGACCACCTTCATCTCGTCCGGCGCCTTGGCCGCGAAGCCCAGCAGGATGGCGTCGTCGGTGGTGACGGCGTCGACCTGGAAGGTCAGCAGGTTGTCGACGCAGATCGAGTAGGTGTCGTACGCGACGAGATCGGCTTTGGGGAAGTCGGCGGCGATCCGCTGGTACGGCGTGGACCCGGCGGCCGAGCAGACGGTCTTGCCGGCGAGGTCCTGCGGGCCGTGGATGTCGTTCTCGTCGGTGCGCACCAGCAGCCCCTGGCCCGCCATGTAGTAGGGCCCGGCGAAGCCGACGAGCTTCTTGCGCATGTCGTTGATGGTGTAGGTGCCGACGTAGTAGTCGATCTGCCCGTTCTGGAGCGCCGTCTCACGGTTGGCGGAGGCGATGGTCCGGAAGCGGATCGTGTCCGGCTGGAAGCCGAGCGAGGCCGCCATCATGCGGGCGATCTCGATGTCGAAGCCGGAGTAGATCCCGGTGGCCGGGTCCTTCTCGCCGAGGTAGGGCTGGTCCTCCTTGGCGCCGACGACGAGATAGCCGCGCTTCTTGGCCTTCTTCCAGGTCTTCGACTCCGGCAGCTGGAATCCGGTGTCGACCTTGTACTTCGGCAGCGCCTCGGCCCTCGGCCCCTTGACCGGCGGGCTGCCCTCCCGGCCGCAGCCGGCGCAGAGCGCGGCGACCAGGAGGCAGACCAGCACGGCCGTGATGTTCCTCGTACGCAACACGGTGCCCCCTGTCAGTGCTTGAGGATCTTGGACAGGAAGTCCTTGGCGCGGTCGCTCTCCGGTGAGGTGAAGAAGTCCTCCGGGGTGCGGTCCTCGATGATGCAGCCCTCGGACATGAAGACCACGCGGTTGGCGGCCGACCGGGCGAAGCCCATCTCGTGCGTGACGACCACCATGGTCATGCCCTCGCGGGCGAGCTGCTGCATGACCTCGAGGACCTCGTTGATCATCTCGGGGTCCAGCGCGGAGGTGGGCTCGTCGAAGAGGAGCGCCTTGGGGTCCATGGCGAGGGCACGGGCGATGGCCACGCGCTGCTGCTGGCCGCCGGAGAGCTGCGCGGGGAACTTGTCCGCCTGCGAGGCGAGCCCGACCCGCTCCAGGAGCTCCCGGGAGCGCTGGTCGGCCTCGTCCTTCTTGCGCTTGCGGACCTTGAGCTGGGCGAGCGAGACGTTCGCGAGCACGGTCTTGTGGGCGAAGAGGTTGAACGACTGGAAGACCATGCCCACTTCGGCCCGGAGCTCCGCGAGCCCCTTCCCCTCTTCGGGGAGCGGCTTCCCGTCGATCGCGATATGGCCCGATTCGATCGTCTCGAGCCGGTTGATGGTCCGGCAGAGCGTTGATTTACCCGATCCGGAGGGGCCGATGACCACCACCACCTCCCCGCGGCCGACGGTGAGATTGATGTTCTGCAGTACGTGCAACTTCCCGAAGTGCTTGTTGACGTCCCGCAGCTCGATCAACGGATCGACGGCCATACGCTGCCCTACCCACTTATCGCTTGTGTCGAGGTCAGCGCAAACTATCCGGGGTGCGCACGCACTTCGGGGCCGACACGCACCGGTGGCGCATAAGGCTGTTTATCGCGTTTTGGCCTCGGGCCCGCTCTCCGCCGACTCCGCGTACATCTCGGAGAGCTCGGGGCTGCCCGACATCGCCCAGTCGAGTCCGGCGGTGACCACGTCGATCTCACGCCCGGAGCCCAGGCGCACCACCGGCTTCCCGCCCGCCAGGATGGCCCAGCCGGCGCCGGGGACCGTACGCACCAGTACGGTGCCGAGGTAGAGGCCCGCGTCGTTGCCCACCCAGGGCAGCTCCTCCGGGTCGTCCCGCCAGATGGGCGGCAGTTGGTCGAGCGCGGACAACGAGGCGGGGCTGTCGTCGAGTTCGAGACCGCACTGCGCCGCCCGGGAGCGCAGCAACTCGCATTCCGCGAACAGCTCGGCCACACCGTCCGGGTCGGTCTCGACGGCGGCCGCGAGCGCCGCCGCCCGGGTACCGCCTTGACGTTTACGCCAGTTGTCCAGAAAGCGAATGTTCATACCTCCAGGGTCCCATCCCGGAGGGGTTCCGCACCGCAGGGCGCGCGACTGTGCCGGTTCCGGGACCCGCCCCGTACATGATCCGGCCACCTCTTTAGGGTACGGGGATGACGTCGCAGAACTATCTCTCCGAACTCTTCTCACTGGAAGGCCGGACCGCCGTGGTGACCGGCGGCAGCTCCGGGATCGGCCGGGGCATCGCGGGGGCGCTGGCGCACGCCGGCGCGAGCGTGGTGGTCGTGGCGCGCAGGGAGACGGAGTTGGTGCGGACCGTGGCCGAACTCGACGCCGAGGGCTGCCGGGCGGCCTGGGTGAGCGTCGACCTCGGGACCTCCGACGGGGTGCGTACGGCGGGCGACGAGGCGGCGGCCGCGTTCGGTGAGCCCGACATCCTCGTCAACTGCGCGGGCATCAACCTGCGGCCGCCGATGGGCGAACTCGACGAGGACGTCTGGGACACCACGATGACGGTGAACCTCAAGGCGCCCTATCTGCTGGGCCGCAGGTTCGGACCCGGCATGGCGGAACGCGGATTCGGGCGGATCATCCACATCACCTCCCAGCAGGCGCACCGGGCGTTCGTGCAGAGCGGTGCGTACGGCGTCTCCAAGGGGGCGCTGGAGTCACTGGCCCGCTCACAGGCCGAGGCCTGGTCGCCGTACGGGGTCACCTGCAACACCCTGGTGCCTGGATTCGTGATGACCCCGCTCAACGAGCGCCTGTCGTCGGACCCCGAGCGGGTGGCGGCGCTGGCCGCCCGCACGATGGTCGGACGCAACGGGCTGGCCGAGGACTTCGCGGGCGCCGCGGTGTTCCTGGCGAGCGCCGCCTCCTCCTACGTGACCGGGCAGTCGCTCTTCGTCGACGGCGGCTTCTCGGTGCACTGAGGCCTGCTCGTCCGGGGGCGGTCGTCGGGGGCGGCCTCAGCCTTCGGAGTCTGCGGGCGGTCGTCGGGGGCGGCCTCAGCCTTCGGAGTCCGGGGCCGCCTCCTCCGTCGCGGCGGCGACCGCGGCGGCGATGTCGGACGACGCCACGTCCTTGTCGACGCCCAGCCCGGTGAGCACACCCGCGCCGCCCTCGAACTCCAGCAGGGCCAGCACGATGTGGCCGGTGCCGATGAAGTCGTGGCCGAGGCGCAGCGCCTCCCGGAAGGTGAGCTCCAGGACCTTCCGCGAGGCCGCGTCGTAAGGGATCAGCTCGGGGACCTCGTCGGCCGCGGCGGGCAGGGCGAGGACCGCCGCCTCCCGGACCGCCTCCGGGGTGATCCCCTGGCCGGCGATCGCCCGGGCGCCGAGGGAGTCCGGCTCGGCCAGGAGCCCCAGGATCAGGTGCCCCACCCCGATCTCGTCGTTCCGGGCGGCGTGGGCCTCGTTGTGCGCGCCCATGACGACGTTCCTGGCCTGCTCGTCGAACCGGCCGAAGCCCTGGCTCGGGTCCAGGTCGGAGGACTCGCCGGGCTTCTTGGGCACGAACCTCTTCTGGGCGGCCTGCCGGGTGACTCCCATGCTCCGGCCGATGTCCGTCCATGACGCACCCGACCGGCGGGCCTGGTCCACGAAGTGGCCGATGAGGTGGTCGGCGATCTCACCCAGGTGATCCGCCGCGACCACGGCGCCGGAGAGCTGCTCCAGCGCGTCGGTGTGGGTGTTCTTGATCGCGTCGATCAGGTCGTCGAGACGGACGGGCGGATTGGCCTGCAGCGGCTTCGTCATGAGGCAACCCTAGGTTGACACCCCGGGGGCGTCAACCCGAAGTTGACAGTTGGCGGGTCGCGGCGGAGGAGGCCGCCGGGCGTCCGGGTCAGACGTCCAGGTCCACCACCACCGGGGCGTGGTCGGAGGCTCCCTTGCCCTTGCGCTCCTCGCGGTCGACATAGCCGTCCTTGACCGCCGCCGCGAAGGGGGCGTTGCCGTAGACGAGGTCGATGCGCATGCCCTTGTTCTTCGGGAAGCCGAGCTGGCGGTAGTCCCAGTAGGTGTACGGGCGGTCGTACTTGAGGGGGCGCGGCACCACGTCGGAGAGTCCCTCCTCGCGCAGCGCGGCGAGCGCGGCCCGCTCGGCGGGGGTGACATGGGTGGCGCCCTCGAAGAGCGCCGGGTCCCAGACGTCCTCGTCGGTCGGCGCGATGTTGAAGTCGCCGAGGACCGCGAACGGCCGCGCCCCCGCCGCGTCCTCGGCCACCGCCTTCCGCAGGGCCTCCAGCCAGCGCAGCTTGTAGGCGTAGTGGTCGTGGGCGACCTCACGGCCGTTGGGGACGTAGACGGACCAGACGCGGGCGGCGCCACAGGTCGCCGAGACCGCCCTCGGCTCCTGCACGCCCTCGTAATCCGGGCCGTCGGGCAGGCCCGTCACGACGTCCGTGAGGCCGACGCGGGAGAGCAGTGCGACGCCGTTCCACCGGCCCGTGGCGTTGACCGCGGACTCATAACCCGCCTCGCGCAGCGCTTCGGCGGGGAACTGCTCCAGCGTGCACTTGGTCTCCTGGAGGCACAGCACGTCGGTGCCGCTGCTCTCCAGCCAGGCCAGCAGCCTCGGGAGCCGGGCGGTGATCGAGTTGACGTTCCACGTGGCGATACGCATGCAGTCAACCTAACCGCTCCCACTGACAGCGGGGTCAGAGGCGGGTCGCGTCGCCCGGAGTCAGCCGGCCGTGGTCGGTCCCGCCGAGGGAGCCGATCTGTGTGTCGTAGATCGGGCGGGCGAGGTCGGTCAGCAGGGCGTCGTGGATGTCGATCGCACGGCGCGGCTTGACCTCGCGTACGTAGTCGATGACCTCCGAGATCTTGTTCCAGGGGGCCATGACCGGCAGCATCAGCGTGTCCACCGGGTGGTCGGGCACCGTGAAGGCGTCGCCGGGGTGGAAGACCGAACCGTCCACGAGGAAACCGATGTTGGTGATCCTCGGGATGTCCGGGTGGATCACCGCGTGCAGTTCGCCGTGCACCTGTACGTCGAGTCCCGCGGCGGTGAACGTGTCGCCGTGGCCGACCGTGTGCACGCGCCCCGGGAACGCGGCGGACAACTGCTCGGCGACACTGCGCAGGGTCCACACCTGCACGGCGGGGTCGGCGTCCAACGCCGCCCGCAGCCGTGCCTCGTTGAAGTGGTCCGGGTGTTCGTGCGTCACCAGGATCGCGTCGGCACCGACCGCGGCGTCGTCCTCGGCGAACCCACCGGGGTCG
Source organism: Streptomyces silvae (assembly GCF_016745505.1). Lineage (GTDB taxonomy): Bacteria > Actinomycetota > Actinomycetes > Streptomycetales > Streptomycetaceae > Streptomyces > Streptomyces silvae. The sequence continues at coordinate 8,264 of NZ_JAERUC010000005.1, forward strand.
ATGACGAGCGTCCGACCGTTCCGCTCCAGGCGGACGCAGGAGTGGATCTTCTTGGTGAGGGTGAGAGACGAATCGTTCATGCCCCCATCCTGCTACGCGGGCGGGGTCGTTTCCTCCTGGATCACGGACTGCGCGATCTCAAAGGCCGCGCCTGCCGCCGGGATGCCGCAGTAGACGGCGGTCTGGAGCAGCACCTCCTTGATCTCGACGGGGGTCAGCCCGTTGCGCAGGGCGGCCCTGACGTGCTGCGCGAGACCGCCCAGGTGCCCGGACGCGACGACCGCGGTGAGGGAGACACAGCTGCGGGACCTGCGGTCGAGGCCCTCCCGGCTCCAGATCTCGCCCCAGGCATAGCGGGTGAGGAGGTCCTGGAAGTCCTCGGTGAAGCCGTCGGAGGCCGCCGTCGCCGCGTCCACGTGGGCGTCGCCCAGCACCTCGCGCCGGACCTTCATCCCCCGCTCGTACCGGTCGGCGCGCCCCGTCGGGGAGGCGTCCGGCAGGTCGACCGAGGCGGTGATCTCCGCGACGGGGACGACCGGGGCGAACGGGGCGGCGAAGCCCGGGTTCGGCGGCACGGGGATCGACGCCAGGGTGTCCTGCCAGGCGGTCGAGAAGTGCATCAGCAGCAGGTCGGTGACGGCGGCCGGCTGCTCGACCGGGGCGAGGTGCGAGGCACCCGGTACGAGCGCGAGCCGGGCGTCCGGGATGCCGGCGACCAGGGTCCGGGCCTCGGCGGGACCGGTGACCTTGTCCTCGGCACCGACCAGGACGAGAGTCGGGACACCGATGCGGGGCAGTTCCGTACGGATGTCGAAGGCGGCCAGGGCCTCGCAGGAGGCGATGTAGCAGCCCGGGTCGGTGGTGCGGACCATCTGGACGGCCCACTCGACGATGGCCGGCTGCGCGGCCGCGAACCCGGGGGTGAACCAGCGCTCCGGGGAGGTCCGGGCGATCGGCTCCAGGCCGTTGCTGCGGACGATCACCCCGCGCTGGCGGAACTCGTCGGCGGTGCCGAAGCGGGGCGACGCGGCGACGAGCGCCAGGGCTGCGACCCGGTGCGGGTGGCGCAGCGCGAGGTCGGCGCCGACGGCGCCGCCGATGGAGCAGCCCGCGTAGCCGAAGCGCTGGACGCCGACGCTGTCCAGGGTGGCGAGGAGCCGGTCGGCGAGGTCGCTGACCGCGGCGGCGGGGTGCGCGGGGGCTCCGCCGTGCCCGGGGAGGTCGTAGCGGAAGATCCGCCAGTGCTGGGAGAGCTCGGGTATCTGGCGGTCCCACATGTGCCAGGTGGTACCCAGAGACGGACCGATCACCAGGACCGGAGCGTCTTCTGGCCCGTCAAAGCGGTATTGCATAGTATTCGGTGGTGTCTCGGTCACCCGGAAAACCCTCTCATCTGTCACGAGATGTCACATCGCCGGGGTGGACCTAGCCAGTCTCGGCTCTCTCACGATGCCAGCTCCGGCGCCGGGACCCTCAAGAGACCAGGTGTGGCTCACCGGCATGTGCCCGTCTCCGGGGTCATCTGGCGTGCCCTCCCCCAGGTGGCTCGAATTGAGCGACTTCCCACGTAGAATGCTTCGCCGCAGCCGGATGAGCCCTCCCGGACTCCTGCCGACCACAACCAAGAGCCGGACTCCGAATCCACCTCAATCTTGCCGGCTATTCGGCTCGGCGAGACGCTCGGCATGCAGACCGCGTGGCTCACGCTTGCCACTCTTCCGCAGCCCCGTGCAGGCCGTCCCACGTGGTTGCGGTCCCTCGAAGATCCTCTACATCCGGCTTGACATACCACCGCTTGGTCGTGCTGATATTCGCATGCCCGCCCATCGCGCGAGGACGTGGTCGGGCACGCCGTTGTGGGCCAGGAAAGTGAAGCACGACGAACAAGCCAGTAGAGGACGCCCAGTGCAACCCATCGCTGAATACACTGCCAGTGCACACCCCGATCGGTGTTCGGTGGAGATCTACGATGCCGATGCCTACCTGGCGGACGAGGCAGCGATGAAGGCGTCACGGGTACAGGTGGTATCCGGAAATGGATACCACCTGTACGTTCACAGCCTTCAGTCCGACATTCAAGTGGGAGTGCGGATCCGTATCTGGCCCATGGCGCGGGATGTTCCCGGTCAGGCCGAAGGATTCACGCCTGTCTCCCTAGAGTCCGAGACTGGAATCCTCGTCATCGGTCAGCTCGGTCTCGGACCGGCCGGGGAAATGGAGCTGCCCCGTGCGGGATTGTACGAAGGAATCGCTTCGTGGACGGGTAGAGAGGCGGTTGCTGCCTACCATGACGACATTCTTCGGCAGATCGACGACGATTGGGGAGTCGAAGAGATCTCCGGCGCCTGGCGGGGGTGCCCCATCACCGAGGAATACGTGCTCGATCTGTCCTTCTCTCGCCCGTCTACGCCGGATGAGGATTGACCGGCGGGCGACCCGGCGACGGCGGACCCCGGTTGGGTCGCCGGAGTCGCTCGGGTGACGGGCCGTGAAGCGCAATGAGCGAGGCCCTCGGGCTGTTGATCGAGATGTCTGACATCTCCATCACGTTGCTCGGGGGCACCGTTGGTTGTCCAACCTGCCGCACTCGGCCTGCCGCATGCACTCGTGGAGTGGGCCACCAGGCTGTCGTCACCCGCGAGAACGCCCGGCGCTCCAAGTTCCGGGTTCGGGATCAGCGAGTCCAGCGCCCACGCGTACTCCATCGCGGTCGCCGACCTGCTCGCCGAACACGCACCAGACCTGCTGAAGATACTGGGCGAGCACGAACCCGAGATTTCGACCTACTCGACGGCACCTCGCCGAGCGTGACCGGATTGGTGACGGCGGTCGGCTGCTGTGGCTCTCGCCCACTCTGCCGGGCCGCATGCACCGAATCATCCGGATCTGCGAATGCCAGCGCGCCCCCATCCCGGCTGGTCTCGCCTACCAAAGCACTGGACCGTGGCTGACCACGGCATGAAACGCATGCCCTTGCAGGGACTCACCCCCACCGAAAAGTCCCGAAATCAGGCGCTGGTCGCGAGCGCCTGTCGAACGCGGCGTTGCGAGGCTGAGCCCTGGCACATCTTCCGCAGGTCCCGATGCAGGTCCACCGCATGACATCAATCGCCGAGGCCATCCTCCCCCTGGAGCGGCAACGCTGAAGAGGCTCATTGATGGAGCCCAAAGGTTACGCTCCTCCCTCCGGCCGGTGCTGACGGGGAACACTGGGAGCGATGATCACGGGAATGCCGAGGTCGACGACGGTGCTGGTGGGCGTCGGCCGAGTTGGGTGCGCTTCTCCTCTGCTCCGGCAAGACTGACCTGAAGCCCTTCCCACTCGCCGAACCATTTTTTCACGCTCGGCCTCGGCGATGCGGGCAAGGAGGTTGTCGCGGATCTCAACGAGACGGTCACGCTGGGCGGGGTCGGGCCACGGCATCGGGCAGCGGACGCAGGCATGTTCGTGAATGCAGGGGGTGCCGAACGCGCGTCCGCATGCTCCGATGGAGACTTTGCGCCGCTCGAAGTGGCCGAGGAACTCTTGCCATTCCCCGTCGGTGGGAACGCGGTATTCCTCGCTCGGGCGGGGGACCGGCGGCGGGCGAGGAAGGCCATGTGCGCCTGGATTGCCTCTTCGCGACAACGCGCAGTCCTCACCACGGATGCGTCGCTGGAACAGCAGCGGGGCCAGCTCCTGCCACGCACATTCGCGGCGGTCGTAGGAGCGGACCAAGGGAACGGCGCCCGTGGCCTCCCGGGCGCGGCAGATGATCGCGCTCAGGACGTCGGCGAGCTCAGGGCTGACCAGCAGCAACCTCTCGGTATCCGTCTTGGACGGGACGATCTGCAGCAGGGGGACGAGTTCACCGGTGGCGGGCAGCCGGTATTGGACAGGCTGGCTGAGTTCCAGCAGTTCCTCGATGCGGATGCCGGTGGCCCGCAGGACCTCGACCACGGCCCAGGTCCAGAAGGCCCTCTCCTCTTCGAGTCCCAGATCGCGGCGCTTTCCGGTGGACGGGTTCTCGGCCCAGACCCTGCCGGCCGTTCCGTGCGGAACCACAGCGCGTTCGAGTTGCTGACCGGCAGCGGTGAACACCTCGCCGGGGGCGGCATGCCGGGCGGCTTCCAGTAGCGCGGCAGCGTCCTGGCGGCGCTGGTCGACCGTGCGGACACGCATCGGCAGTACCGGCAGGCCCTCGCGGGTGCGAGCGTCCATCCTCGCCTTGCGCCGCCGTTGTACTTTGCGGTTCTCCAGCTCGTCAGCCCTCACCGGGCTTGGTGCCACCCACGGGCCTCGGTGCTCTCCTCGAAACCTGAGGCGCTCGACTAATCCGAACTGCCGCATAAGGCTCAAAGACACCCATCAGCAGTGGAGGAGCCATTCGCGCAGGTCAGCAGCCCATCATATGGCCATTGCGGCAGTCCACGGCGCTCGCTGGTCCCTTCCGGGACGCCTGGCAGCCCGCGGAGGAAGCAGCGTTACACCCCCTCCCAACCGGTCAGACATTCTGGACGGCCTACTTCGGTCGGGACCCACAACCCTGGTCTCAGCCCGCCCGGATCACGGTCGCACGTGGTCCTGGGCAGAAGGGGTAGAGGCATTCTGCATCCGTGGACGGCACGGTCCATCAATCCCTGGGCCCGCCGAGGTGGGTGCGAAGGTGAGTGGGTAGCGACCACCACGGTGGTCGCAGATCGGGAGGGCACATGACCCCACTGGGCGAGCAGCACGGCATCGCGCAGAAGGAGGAAGAGAAGCGGGAAGGGAAGGGAAGCGGGAACGACCGCATAGGGCCACCCGGTTCTGTCGACGACCAGCAGTGCGGGAAGCCGACGCTCAGCCATCACCTGCAGGGCAGCCGACGCCTCATCGTCCACGGTGCAAGACATGTACGGCGCTGCCAGATCACCAGCAAGCACAGTTGACTCCACAGCTCCCGCCGAGATCAAGTCCAACACGGCACTGTGCGCTCGTGCAGCAACCGCCGCAGGTCGGGAACGACCGGATCGACCCCAGCCGCCAGCTCTCCCCAACATGCCTTACGCGCCTTGCAGCCTTGCAGCCTTGCTACATGTGCCCACGGAACGGAAAACCCGGATAAATGTATCCCGGCCCCCAAAAAGGTGCATAGCCGTAGTAGCCGTAGACGCTGGCGTAGTAGTCCGGATTTTCTGCGAGTTCGGGATTATAGACAGGAGCGTTCGCAACGCGTTCGCGTGCCTGGTCGATGAAGACCTGGTCTTCGGTCACCCGCGTCACGGCGTCCACGGGAATGAACGACTTGGTCTCTCCGAACCCGAGGAACCCGCCGTGCGCCACGAGTAGAAAGCGGACTTTGCGTTCCGACTCGTCGACGAGGAGGTCTTCGATCTTTCCGACATCGTCGCCATCGGTGCCCGTGACCTTACGACCGCGAACGTCCTCGTCGGGAGACTCGACGGTCTGCCCGGAATCACTGAGCTTACTGAGAATAGGTGCAGCGCTGTCCGACATAAGGGAACTCCTCTCATTGCGGGCCGGCGCCCCGTACCGACGGCTGTCCCTGCGCATTGGCCGTGCAGATGTCACCTTGAAGTGCGGCAACGGCTACCGCTTACCCGACACGCTGAGGAGCATTCAGGGCACTGGGGCCGCCGCAACAGCGACTCCGGGGATGAAGGAGATTGAGCCCGCACCGGCATGGTCGCGCCGAAAGACCGCAGTCGGCGTTCGACGGATGCGCTTGGTTCCGTCACGGCAGCAGGTTTCCCATTCCGTAGGGAAGCACGGCTCCACCCGCGAGGCCGAGGGCGAGGGCGATTACTCCGGCGGTGCAGGCGGTGGCGGCTGCCCAGCAGCCGAAGACGGCCTGGGCCGGTGCGGGTCCCGGGTTGGCATGGGTGAAGAGGGGGGCCAGCCAGCGCAGGTAGTAGAAGAGGGAGGCGACGGTGTTGGCTACGGCGAGGACTGCGAGCCAGGTGTAGCCACCGTCGATGGTGGCGCTGAAGATCTCCAGTTTGCCGAGGAAGATGCCGGTGGGTGGGGTGCCGACCAGGCCGAGGAGGCAGACGACGAGGACGGCTGCGAGACCCGGTTGGCGGTGGGCGAGGCCGCGGTAGTCCTTCAGGTGACGTGCGGCGGGGAGTGCGGTGACGACGGCGAAGGCGCCGAGGTTCGTTGCGGCGTAGGCGGCCAGGTAGAACAGCAGGCTCTGTTGGGCGAGGTCGGTGCGGGTGGCCACGGCGAGGGCCATGAGGAGGTAACCGACCTGGCTGATGGTGGAGTAGGCGAGTAGGCGTCTGGCGGAGGTCTGGAAGAAGGCCGCCAGGTTGCCGAGCGTCATGGTGACGGCGGCCAGGACCGCCAGGAGCAGCGGCCAGTTGACGTCGCTGTCGGGCAAGGCTTGGTGAAGCAGGCGGTAGCCGGCGATCAGTGCGCCGATCTTGGGCAGGGTGGTGACGTACGCGGCGACCGGGGCGGGTGCGCCGTCGGTTACGTCGGGGACCCAGAAGTGGGCGGGTACGGCCCCGGCCTTGAACAGCAGCCCCGCCAGAACGGCCACCAGAGCGACGGCGACAAGGCCGTAGGGAGCGTCGGGCAGTGCGTGGCGCAGTTCGCGGTAGAGGGTGGAGTGGCCGGCGCCGTAGAACAGGGCGGCCCCAGCGAGCATGGTGGTGCCGAGGAGGGCGCCCATGAGGTAGTACTTCAGGGCTGCTTCGGTGCCGGAGTTGTCTTTGGTGAAGGCGGCCAGGGCGTAGGCGGGGATGCTGGCGAGGAGGTAGGCGGCGAACAGCATCAGCAGGTCGTTCGCGCCGAGGAGGGCGAGGGTGCCCGCGCCGGTCAGCAGGAGCAGGACCCAGTACTCGGTTTCGCGTTTGTGGCCTTGTACGGTCTCCACCGACATGGTGATCACCAGCAGCAGGGCCCCCAGAACAGTGAGGCGGCCGGCGTTGGTGGCGGTGTCGACGGCGAAGGCGTTCGAGAAGACGGTCTGTTCGCGGCCGGTGGCCATGGTGATGCTCGTGGCGGCCAGGCCGGCGGTGCAGGCCGCGGCGGCGAGGACGGCGACGATCCATTGGCGGCGGCGTGGCAGCCAGGAACCTGCCAGCAGGCCGATCACGGCGGCGCCGAGCAGGGCCAGTTCGGGGATGAGGGCGGCGAGGTTCTCGTTCACCGCGCCACCAGATCGGTCACGGTCCGGCTGGCGGGCTCGATGACATCAAGCAGCCAGCGCGGCGCGATGCCGATCACCAGTGCCAGGGCCAGCAGCGCGATGCTGGAGACCGCTTCCCTGCCCTTCAAATCACCGAAGCCGGTGGTGTGCACTGACGGGGGCAGGCGTGGGGCGCCGAGGAGCATGGCGCGCAGCGCGCGGAGGAACAGGGCGGCGGTGATGAGGATGCCGGTCACGGCGATCGCGGTGGCGATGGCCTGGGAGGCGAGGGAGCCGGTGAAGATCTGGAACTCGGCGATGAACCCGGAGAAGCCTGGAATGCCGAGGCTGGCGAATGCGGCGATGCCGGTGACGGCCGCGAAGCGGGGCGCGTGGGCGGCCAGGCCGGAGTAGGCGTCGATTTCGTAGGTCTGTCCGCGGTCGTACAGGACGCCGGCGAGCAGGAACAGGGCGCCTGTGATCAGGCCGTGGCTGACCATCTGGGTGACCGCGCCGGTGACGGCCAGGGAGCGGGCCTGGGCGTCGGTGCCGGCCAGGGCCCCGGCCGCGCCGACGGCCAGGATGATGTAGCCCATGTGGTTGACCGAGGTGTAGGCGATCATGCGTTTGAAGTCGGTCTGTGCGAGCGCGACCAGTGCTCCGTAGACGACGGAGACGACGCCGACGATCACGATGGCCAAGGCGTAGTGGCGCCAACTGCCGGGCAGCAGCGGCATCGCGATGCGGACGAAACCGTAGGTGCCCATTTTCAGCAGGACCGCTGCCAGAATCGCCGACCCGGCGGCGGGGGCCTCGGTGTGGGCGGGCGGCAGCCATGTGTGGAAGGGAACGGCCGGGGTCTTGACGGCCATTCCCACGCCGATCGCCAGCAGCACCAGGCTCGCATACACACCGTGCCCGGCGAGCGGGTTGGTACGGGTGAGGTCGACGATGTCGAAGGTGTGCGGGTCGGCGGCCAGGTAGAGGCCGATGAAGCCGAGCAGCAGGGCGAGCGAGCCGATGAAGGTGTAGAGGAAGAACTTCAGCGCCGCCGCCCGGGCGCGCTCGCCGTGTCCCCAGCCGGCGATGACGAAGAACATGCCGACGATGGAAAGGTCGAAGAAGACGAAGAACAGGATCAGATCGAGGGCGATGAACAGTCCGAGACTCGCCGTCTGCAAGAAGAGGAACAGGCAAACGTACGGTCGAACGCGGCTCGACTCGCGCAGCGAGTACACCGCGACGGCGAGGAACAGTACGCACGTCAGAGCGACCAGCGGCAGGGAAAGACCGTCGATGCCCACGTGATAGCTCACCCCCGCGCCGGGAATCCAGCGGACCCGCTGCTCGTACTGCATCCCGCCCTGGGAATCGAATCCCGCCCACAACGCGGTGATCAGAGCGAGTTCGACGGCGGCGGTGGTGATCCACACCCACAGGTACGCCCGCTCGGGGAACCTGCCGGGCAGCAGCATCAGCGCCACGCACACCAACAGCGGCAGGAACGTCACAACACTCAGCACAGGGGATCACCTCACCAACAGCACGATCAGGACGAGCACGCAGAAGCCGACGGCGGCTTGGGCGTAGTACTGGTGCAACAGCCCGGTCTGTGGACGGCGTGCCCACCGCCCCAGGCTCCGGACGCCGGAGGCGACGGCACTGACGACGGCGTCGATGCCGCCGTCATCCAGACGGCGCGCCTGCCGGGCGGCCGCCAGGCCGCCACGGCCGACAGCTTCGACGGCGGTGTCGACGCCTGAGTCGTCCACGTGGCGCGCCTTGTGGGCGAGGGCGAATCCGCCGCGGGCCACCTGCCGTACGACGCCGTCCACGATCCGGTCGTCGAAGACGGCCAGCGCGCGGGCCATCGCCGTGACCGGCCTGACGACGACGGCATGGGCGGCACGTTCCCCGAGAAGCCAGCCGTCGGCCCACCGCACCAAAACCGGTGGAATGAGTGCGCGCGAGCGGAAGGGCCGCCACCAGGACATCCCGGCGGCCGCGAGGACGATGGTGGCGGCCAGTCCCAGCTCCCACGCCTTGGGCGAAGGTTCGCCGGGGACGCCGAGCAGGTCGCGCAGCCACGCGGCCGGTCCCGGCAGGGCGAGGACGCCCAGGACGGCCGCCGCGCCTGCCAGGACGAGCAGCGGAGCAGCCGAGGTGGCGGGGACTCGCCGGGTGCCAGGCCGCTCGGTGTCGTAGCCGGTCCGGGGGTCCTCGGGCAGCGGCCGGGTGACGTACCACAGGGCCTTGATGCTGTAGACGGCGGCGACGGCGGCCGCAGCGAGCCCGACCAGGTACAGGCCGGTGCTCTCGGCGCGGGCTGCGGCGAGGACATCGTCCTTGGCCCACCACAGCGACAGCGGCGGCAGCCCGGCCAGCGTGAGCGCCCCGACGGTGAAGCAGACGCCGACCAGGCGGTGGGTGCGCGCGGCCCCGCGCAGGGAAGGGAGCTGTTTGGTGCCCAGTGCGGTCAACCAGGCCCCGGCGGCGAGGAACAGGCCGGACTTGGCAGCGGCGTGCGCGACGAGCTGAAAGGTGCCGCCGGCCACACCGCCGCTGCCGGCGGCCAGCACCATGAAGCCGATCTGCGAGGCGGTCGACGCGGCGAGCAGTTGCTTGAGGTCGCGTTGCGCCAGAGCCACCATGCCGAGAAGCAGGGCGGTCACCGCTCCGGTCCAGGCGACCACCGGCCCCGCCCAGCCGGTCGCGGCCAGCAGTGGGTGCAGGCGCAGCAGCAGGTAGGCGCCGGCTGCGACCATGGTCGCCGAGTGCAACAGCGCGGATACCGGACTGGGGCCCTTCATGGCGCGTGACAGCCAGAAGGAGAAGGGCAGCTGCGCGGACTTGCCCAGCGCGGCCGTCACGATTCCGGCGGTGACCAGGTGCAGCCAGGGGGACACGGTGGACGCAAGGGCATCAAGGCTCAAGGTCGCGGCGCCACCGGCCATGGCAGCACCTGCTGCCAGGTACAGGCCGAGGTCCGCGGTGCGGGTGGTGAGGAAGGCGGTGTCCGCCGCGCGTGCCCGCTCCGGGTCGCGCCACCAGTAGCCGATCAGTGCCCAGCTCGTCGCGCCCATCAGCTCCCAGGACATCAGCAGCAGCGGCAACGTCGTCGCGGTGACGGTGACCAACATGGAGCCGGCGAACAGCAGCATCAGGCCGAAGAACCGTCCGCGGTTCTCTTCCTCACCGAACTCCCCGGCGGAGAAGACCAGGACGCCGGTGGTGACCGCGGCGACGGTGATCACCATGACCGCGGACAGTCCGTCCACCGCCAACCCGGCCCGGATTCCCGAAAACAGCGGCACGCTCGACGACGGCCGGGTCGACGCGGCAGCGACAGCGAGGCCCAGCATCGCCACAGACACCAGCACTCCGAGGGCGGGCGCCTGTCGGTTCAGGCGTGTCCCGATCACCGCGAGGGCGGCTCCCGCTGCCAGGGGCAGGGCGATCAGCAGCCAGATCAGCGCGCTCATCCCTTCAGGTCCTCGGCCATGTCTGTCATGTCGACCTGCCGGGCTCGGTAGATCGCGGTGGTGACGGCGAACCCCATGGCCATCTCCACCGCCATCGCCACCACGGCAGCCACGATCACCACCTGCCCGCTGCCCGTGGGGGCGAGGAAGTGCCAGAAGTCGGCGGCGGCGACGATGATCCCGCCGATCATCAGCTCGATCCCCATCATGATCATGACGATGGACTGCTGGGACAGCGCGCCGAACAGACCGATCGAGAACAGGCCCGCGGCAAGGAACAGGAGCAGTTCGAAGGTCACCGGCCCACCCCTCCGCCGGCCGGATCGCGGGCGGGCCGCTGATCGAGGTCGTCCCCGAACCGGTCGTAGCGACCGCGGTTCGTGGCCAGCACGGTCGCGCCGACCATCGTGGCGAGCAGGACGAACCCGAGCGTGACCATCGTCAGCATCTGATCGCCCATCAACGACATGCCCACCTGGACGGTGGTGTCCTTCGACCGCAACCGCGGACGGTCGGGCCAGGGAACCACGAAGACCGCGCTGGTCAGCGCGGCGAACACCACACCGCTGATGGCCAGCGCCCCGCGCTTGTTGTGGAGCATCGACATCGGCGTCAGGCCGGCCGGATTCATCATGTACGCGATCATGAAAACAGCCATGATGACCATCTCCATGGCCATCATCAGCACGATGACCACCCCGAGGTACGGCAATCCCAGGACGGTCACCACGCCGCCGACGCACACCAGAGAAGCCAACAGCGCGAATGTGACCCGGGCCATCGAGTTCAGTGTGAACACCAGGACGCCGCAGGCCAGGGCCAGCACGCCCAGCGTCCACAGCAACACAGCGGCCGTCGTTCCCATCGAGCGGGCCTTCCCTTCCTATCGATTGACGTTGACCAGCGCCGGGACGAGGGCCTGCAGGATCGTCAACGGGATGAGGACGACCCAGGCGAACTCCACGTACCGGTCGGCCCGGATCACCGGCAGGCGCCGCACCGCGGCTACCAGGGCGGCCAGCACCAGCAGCGTCTTGATCAGCGACCATGCCCAGGCGGGCAGGGCCGGCCCCGCGCCCCCGCCCAGGAACAGGGGCACCGCCATCGCCGCGCCGGCCGCCAGCCACAGCCACCGCCCGGCCTGCAACATCAGCCTGTCGACCCCGGAGGTCTCGCTCAGCACGCCGCCGGCGATGTCCTGGCCGACCGGGTAGGCGAACGGCCCCAGGAAGCTGAAGGCGAGGACGCCTGCCAGGTAGACGACGAAGGCGACGGGCATCCACACCGCGTACCACAGGCCGTACTGTGCCGCGGCGATGTCACCGACCCGCAGGGACTGCGCGCCGGTCGCGGTCGAAATCAGCGCGAACATCAGCGGAAGCTCGTAAGCCAGGCCCTGGGCAAGGAAACGGTAGCCGCCGACCAGGGAGAACGCCGCGTTCGGGCCCCACCCGGCCAGCCACAGGCCGGCCCAGGTCATCACCTCCATTGCGTTGAACCACACCACTCCGACCGACAGGTCGGCGACCGCCACGTTCCCGAACGGGATGACCAGCGTCGAGAGCACGGCAGCCACCGGCACGCTCACCACACCGGCCCGCCACAGCATCCGGTCCGGAGCCGGCATCCGCCGGGGCTGCGCCACCAGCGCCCGCGGAACCGCGAGCAGTGGCCGCATCGCAGCGGAAACGGTGACCGGCCGTCCGGCGTCCCGGGCGGTCAGGGCCGCGTCGGCCGTCACGGCCAGCACAGCGAAGCCCAGCAGCAGAGCCGGGGCGGCCAGCAGCGTCCACCACGCGCCTGCCTCAACCACGCGCCGCCCCCTCGCGTGAGTGGGCCGCGAGTTCGTCCAGGTCCGGATCGAGACTGGCCACGATCAGGCGCGCCGCGGCCAATTCGGTTCCGTCCAGTAGTTGAGGGAGCAGGCCGACCAGGGCAGCCGACGGCGGCTGCCGCGCGTCCCACCGGCCCCGCGGGCTCTCTTCCGCCGGATCCAGCGCCGAAGGATCGTCCAGCCGCGCCACGTCAAGGCGGATGTCGGTCAGCCACTGGCGGTAGCGGGCTGCCACATCCCCGTCGGCCCGGGCCGCTGGACCGCTCACCCCGGCTGCTTGGGCGTCCTGAGCAGTCAGCACGCCCAAGCCGCGGGTCAGCCAGAGCAAGGTTCGCGACCGGCCCACCCGTCGGCCCAGACGCTCCAGCCGGGAAGCGAGCGCGGCAGCAGGGGCACCGTCAAGCAGATCGTCACGCAACCGGCGTGCCTTCATCGCCTCGGCGGGCCAGCCCGCCACCACCAACAACCGCCCCAGACTGTCCAGACGAGCCGCCGCCCGCCGCCGCGCCGCCTCCCCCGAACCAACCGCCTCACCGACCGCAGACCGCAACCAGGGCTGCACCCAGAACGACTCGACAGGCCGCGAGGCGACAAGGGGTTCCTCGTCGAGGTCGGCCGCCTGAACGACATCACCTTGCAGGACGAGACGGAGCGTCAGCCCGGTGGGCCAGTCGGACAGCAACGGTCCCAGCGGCACATGCAACCGGTCGAGCGTCAAACCGTCGCGGTCCTCGCCCTGCCCGGCCATCGGCAAGCCGCCCGGCATCTCCATCCCGCCATGCCCGCCGTGACCGCCGTGGCCCTGGTGGTCTTCGTGGGCGTCACCGCCGTCACCCCTCTTCTCTTCTCCGCCGTGGTCGCCGTGATGCTGCTTCAGAGAGGAGTGAGCGCTGCCTGAGCCGGTGTACCTGCCGTTGCTCCGGTCCGGAGAGGGCTCTTCGCCGCGCTCGCCGTCCTTGGCGGCCTCCTCCAGGAAGGCGTGGCCTGCCGTACCGTCTTGATCCGAGCTCTGCTCACGACGACGATCCTGCGGCTGGCGGCTGTCTGTCTCGGCCGGGGGTTCCTGCTCTCGCTGCGCTGCCGGCGAAGCGAGGCGGGCACGGGCGGCATCAAGGGCGGCCAGTACTCCGTCGGCGGTACGGACGTGTGCGCGGGCGCGCGGGGCGGGCAGATCCTGCCAAAGCCGTTCCACCGCCGTGTGCAGGTAGGCGCATGGGGGCCCTGCGACGAACAGCAGATCGGCCTGCGCCGGGGTTGTGGCCGGTGGCCAGTCCCGAAGCCGTAGGTGCCGCTCGGCGGCCATCCGCACGGCCGCTCCCCCCGGCATACAGACCACCAGGACGCGAGGTCGGGCGGCTGCCGCGCGCAGCATCGTGCCGGTCAGGTCCATCGCAGGGCCCCCTCCCTCCAGGCGTAGGTGACGCCGGAGAGCAGGATCGCGAGGAAGACAAACATCTCGATCACCGCGCTGGGTCCCATGGCCGAGATGATCAGCGTCCACGGATACATGAAGACCATCTCCATGTCGAAGGCGAGGAAGAGCATGGTGATCGTGTACCAGCGCACGTGGAACCGGCTGACCGCATGCTCAACCGGCTCCAGCCCCGACTCGAACGGAGCGGCTTCCAGAGGCTCCGAGGAAATGCGCAGCGCCCATCCCGCTCCGTAAACTCCGGCGACGGCTAGCGCGACCACGCCCAGCAGGGACAGCGCGGCTGCGAAGCCGTTCACTGGCCGTCACCGTCTGGCCAGACAGCGAAGTGTGGCCGCCCGGGGAGAGCCGGACAAGAACCGACGCGTGACCCTCGGCCTTCTACCGCTCCCATTTCCACTCCTGCCCCGTCGTCCGCCGAGTCCGCGCGTACCCCAGCGGGGCGCACCGAATCTCGGTACGTACGCGCAACCCGTGGGTCTGGTGTCCGAGCATCCGGTTCCGGTGCGAGAAAGCGTCTGAGGCGCGCCCGCCCGAGGCGACATTCCAGAGCTACTGCCGCCCGCTTCTCGCCCTCCCCAGGCGTCCAGTCGTCCGGACATGCTGGCAACGAGGAAGCAACTGCAGGCAGAGCCTCTTGCTGGTCACTCGTCGCACCAGGCAACACACTGCCCGAAACCCAGCACGGGCGTTCCCATCCCGTCCCAGCACGGTAGTAATGAGCAGGGGCGATGACAGATGACGAGGGGTCAGCTATCCCAGTACCATCCAGATCGCATCCGCGCCACCTGGAGTGGTACCGCGAGGGTCGAAGACGCCGCCCGAGCATTTGGCATGTCGAGGTCGAAGGGCTACGACCTTGTGCGCCGCGGAGAGTTCCCTTGCCGTGTGCTGCCGATCGGCCGCGCAGCACGAGTCGTTACCGCCTCGCTCCTCCGCTTCCTCGAGAGCGGTGAACCCGAGTACAACGGAGCCATCAGCGCGCAGCGGCTGATGTGAAGTTTCCCCGTAATCTCCTGATACTCAGGATCTGCCACCATCCGGCCGAAAGCCTCACGGCCGGGGCAGCGGACGAGCAGTACCGCATCCCAGGAAGGAACGACATCCTTGCCTAGGGGAACACCGCGCCAAGCGTGGCAGCCGTCCCCGCCGCGAGCCTGGACTGCGCACTGATCCGGTTGTTCAAAGCCTCGCCTGCATTGGTGTCCGTCATACTTGCCCGGTGTCCCGTTGCAGAGGTTCGACTGGGGAGAGGCAGCCAAGGGTGAGCAGCGACAGCCGGGGTGTAGGGAAGGTCGCGGTACGACTCAAGTGGGATCCCAATCCGTGGAATGAGTCACCACAGCATTTGGACATCATCGCCACCACCTACTCGGAGGCCGCCACTTACGGGCCGCCTGCTTACGTCGTCCACTTCGACAGCCGCTCGCCGGACGGCACAATCAACATGAGTCGGCACAGCCGGACAGGGCAAGGCTTCGGCTACGTCGAAGAGATGACCTTGGAGCTCGATCGCCTCGCTTCCTCCTTCGCACGGGTTGTCGTGGGTGTGGCAATCCATCAGAACGACGGCCGTAAGGTATTCGCCAACATCTCGAACGCCGGAGTTCTGGTTGCCGAGGGATACGAGGAGCTCCTCAAGGACGACTTCTCCCAGGTCAGCGGATCCTGTGCGGCAACGGTCGCGGAGTTCGTACGGCAGGCTTCCGGAGCGTGGGAGTTTCGGCCGATGATCCGCGGGTTCGACAGTGATCCGCTGCTCTTCACAGCAGAGATGGGCCGCTCCACGCAGCCGTAGGCGTTTTTCTGTTCGCTACAGGTCGGACATGAGCCCGCAGTCTGGTGTGCCAGTTGACACGTTTGCACGCGACCCTGGCGAAGGCAGAGGTCAAGGCCACGAAGTCTCCCCAGAGACCACATCCTGACCAACGGTCCTGATCTCCCATACGGTCAGTCACCAACCCACTGTTTGCGCGTAGCAAACTACTGAAGACACCGATGAACCGGCCGAGCCCCGGGAGCGGGTCAGAGGCTCTGTGCGGGCCAGTTCAGCATGCGGGCCCCGATCACCGCAGTTTGCAGGGTGTAGCGGTGCTGAGGGTCGGTGGGGTTGTTTCCTGTGAGCTGGTGGATGCGCTCAAGGCGGTAGGTCAAGGCGCGAATGCTGAGCGAAAGCCGACGGGCTGTCTCAGTGGCGTTGCAACCGGCATCGAAGTAGGCGGTGAGCGTCTCGAGATGAGTGGTCGGGCCACCGCGTGCTCGGAGGAGCGGGCCGAGAGTCGTGCGGACGAGGTCGGCCATGGCCTGACGGTCACGGGTCAGTACGGGGTAGACGAGGAAGTCGGAGGTGTCCAGAACGGGGGCGTCCAGGCCGAGTCGGGCGGAGAGGTCGAGGGTGTTCAGGGCTTCTTCGTAGGAGTGCACGACGCCGCCGGCCCCACGGTGGCTTCTGCCGATTGCGGTGCGTCCTCCGTCGGTCGCTGCGTGCGCCTGCTTCGCGAAATACGTCAGAACATCACGTTGGTCGCCCGGAGCGACACAGACCATGCGGCCCTCCTTCGTCGTGAGAAGGATCCGCCGGTCCCCGAAACGGCCGATCACCGCACGCTCCACTCTGCGCGGCGCCTCGTCGCCCTCGGTATAGGAACCGGGTCCAGCAGCGACAGCGACAGCGTGCGCATGGGAGAGCCGCAGCCCGAAACGTTCGGCACGCTCGGCAAGGCGGCCCAGGTCGCTGCGCCCGTAGAGAAGGTCGTCGATGAATTCGCGACGGGAAGCTTCCTGTTCCCGGACGGCATAGTGCTGAGCCCGGTCGTATCCCTCGGCCATGGCATCAATGGCCTGCGTCATCACCGCCAGGGTAGCGTCCGTTGATCGCGGAGATGCTGACCAGCTCTCCCGGGCTGCCTGAAGATGACGGGACACGAGCTGGCGCAGGGTGACACCGTCGGTGGCAGCTTGCTCGCCGAATGTCCGCAGAGCCTCACGCTCGGCGCGAGTGAGGAGCCTGCCGGTAGCGGCGGCGCTGATGAGCAGTCGGACATAGCCGTCGTAGCAGTCCGCAGAAGGCTCGGAAGTACTCATCGGCCTTCTTCCAGGAGCTCGTGGCTACCTGCGTGATCCACCAACGGGCCCAGGCCAGAGCGATGAAGTTGTGCGCGGGCCACATGTCCGGTGTGGAGGATCTCTACTGCAACGCCCCGTTCCCTGGCGGCCTGCACCGCCGTCAGAAGCGCGTTGCGGCTGGCCGGATTGAGGGCGACGACCCCGGCCGGACTGATCTCCAGGCACCTGGGAGAGGTGTCCAGAGCCTCGGCTGCTTTACGCCGGATGCTGTCAGCGTGCCTGTCGCCGGTATCCCCTCGGGGGCAAGTCACATTAGTTGTGCGTGACCGCCGTGCGAGGGGGCGGCGGAAGGCGGAAGACCGGCTCAACGCCTGCAGGCTCAGGCGCAGTGCGGCGGCTGTGCCTATCAGAAGTACGACTTGCAGCCGCGGAGTGCGGACCTTCACGCCGATCCACACCAAAGCGCTGGTAGCTGCGAGCCAGGCTGGGGCGGCGGATGACGGTCTGGGATGCTTGGTCACGCGCCGCCCCGGAGAAAGAGGTACTCACACGGCACGCTCGGCATCAAGCCCCCTGGAGGCGAACTAAGGCCAGAGGACAACTGTCCCCTGAACGCCGACCAGGCTTCCCGGCACACCAGCGCGACTCACCACGCGTTCGTCCGATCGTACCCCGCGGGGCCAGGATCCAGCGGATGCGCTGGCTCCGGCTCCCCGACGTGCCGGGCATCCATGGTGGTCTATGACGCACGACTCTGCAGCCCCGCCTATGTGGTGCTGTGCCGTCCGGGTGCACAGTGCTGATCAGAATCAGCTGGGAACGTTCTTCATGGCAGCGTGAACCGAAAGGACCGCACAACCGCGAGCGTCGTTCCACCGGCGAAGACCAGCGCAAGAATGGCCAGGCGCACTTCGGCCGCTGTCTGCTCGCCCGGCTGTGCTATTCCACGGGTCGGCGCCCGTCCCGTCGGGTCGTACAGAACCGTAAGCACGTCCCCCGGGTCGGTGAAGCCAGTGCAACCCCGCCAGATTTTCATGCGCGGGGAGACTCCGGGCCCGTCCGGGTCCACCTCGCACAGGAAGCGACGCTGCTGGTGCCCATTGCTCTCGACGGAGGTGACGCGCGCAGACTGCACCTGGCCCCGGCCGGCGAGCGCGAGCCCAGCCGCAGCCTGGGGCGCCGTCAAGGCGAGACAGATACCCAGCACACTCACAAGTCCTATGAGGACGCGTCCGGCCCGCAGAACCGCCAGATACAGGACCAGTGCGGCAACGAGCAGCAAACCGACCTCGCCGCTGCGGAGGGCCGAGGGACCGGCCCACATGCCCAGGAATCCCGCACCGGCGATCAAGGTGACGCCGAGGAACCCGACCGCGAGACCATGAGTCAGAATGCCTGCCCCTGGAACGCCGACGAACTCCGCCGGCCCCCACAGAGTCGACCTGAGATGGGCCGCGATTCCGGGATCTGGATCAGCCCTGCGGTGGCTGTCAGGCACGTTCAGGTAGCTCCCCTCCTTTCGGCCAGTGGTCCGGCTCAGCTCCGGTGTCGCAGGCTGGGCCCATACATTTTGGTTCCCCGGCGCTGTTCATGGCACCGTCGGAATGCCGACACGTAGCGCCTTCTTTCCTGCCGGAATCACGCAGTCACGCGGCCGCCATCACATACGACGGTTCAGACGTGGTGCCCCGACGACGGGTCTGCCCAGCCCAGTGGGTGCAGAGCGCTGTCGTCGTGCGTGGGCATGGCCGGCTCCCCGCCCGCCTCGTTGAAGGCGGTCAAAGCGCTGACAAGAGCGAGGCGCTGGACAGGGTCGAGTCGTTCGACGATGGCGGCGATCTCCTGTTGTCGCCGTGCCGTCACGTCCTCGACCGTGCGGCGGCCCTCTTCGGTGAGCTGGAGCAGGGTCTCGCGGCGGTTGTCCTGATTGATTCGCCGGTCGGCAAGCCGTGCCGCGATCAGCCGGTCCACCATCCGCATCGCGGTCGAGGGGGCCACACCCAGCAGATGCGCGAGGGTGACAAGCTTGGTCGAACCACGTGTGGACAGGACGACGAGCATGCGAAATTGCGGCAAGGTCACACGGTCTTCGACCTCGGCGAGCGAACGTGCCGACACCGCGACGAGAAGCCGTGACGCCGTCAACACCGCACGGGTAACTGCGTCCACATCAAACGTGCCCTCGGCCGGGGCACTTCGCTCAACCATGGTCCCTTTCTATCGCGTCCGCAGACACCCCTACACCAGCCGGCATCTCATCCCGGTGATATCGGAGGAGCAGCATTGCCGCGTCGTCGTGCAGCGGGCCGGCCGCGTGCCGGACGACGTCCCCGCGGAGTTCTTCCAGAGCGACTTGCGCGTCGTCGTCCCTGAGCAGGCTGGCCCGATCCTTCAGGGGATAGAACCGTCCTTCACCGTCGCGCGCTTCGGTCACCCCGTCGGTATAGAGCAAGAGTTGTTCTCCTGGGCTGAATCCGACGTGGTGGGACTGCGGCGGCTGGCCGTCGTGGATGCCCAGGCCGAGCGGCAGGGCGTACGACGGAGGCTCCGGGAATTCGATGGTGCCGTCCCGACTGATCAGCATGGGTGCGGGATGCCCACAGTTGACCATGACGACGGTTTCCTCTTCCGGCCGCACCTCTGCCAGAAGAGCAGTCACGAACTTCTCGCCCTGCAACTCGCGGGCCACACTCCGTTCCAGACGAGCCACAAGCTTGACAAGGTCCGGTTCCTCGTGTGCCGCCTCGCGAAAAGCGCCCAGGACGACGGCCGCTGTCTCCACCGCGGCGAGCCCCTTGCCCTGCACGTCACCGATCAGCACACGCACGCCTTGAGGTGCGACGACGACCTCGTACAGGTCCCCGCCGATGCGCGCCTCGGCCACGGCTGATGTGTAGGAGACCGCCACCCTTAGGGGCCCCGCACGGCGGGGCACCGGTCTGAGCAGGACGCGTTGCGCGGCCTCGGCGATCGAACGGACACTGGCGAGCTCCGCCTCGCGTCGTTGCCGCGTGACCGCGGCCACGACTCCCGCTGCGGTCACTCCCCCGACGGATGCCATGGCTGTGTAGCCGCGGCGGCCGTCGAAGAGGCCGTCGTACAGGCCGAGACCGAAGCACAGCAACAACGCCACCGCGCCGATGAAGGCGGTGCGCCTCCACGTGCCGATCAAGCCGGCGAAGGCGGGTCCGAGCGACACCAGAGGAAGAAACCCCACCCCAGGTCCTGCGGTGAGATCGACTACGGCCACGACCGCCATCACCACGGCCGGCAGCCATGAGAGGACGGCCGATCCATCCCATCGTGGGGTCGTGGTCATGGTGCTCCCGGCCGGTATACGAACAACTACGAACCGCGATCGCGTCGCGCGACTCTTCATTTAGCCTATGCAACGATTTACGGGCGTTGAGGCCGGCATACCGCTCGTTACTCAATCGAGGCCGACAGCAGCCTCAGCCACCGACAGCACACAGATCATGCCCGCGCCAGCAAAGAGCCACGCTCACGTCCATGGGGCTCGGCGCCTGGACTGGGATCACTACACGCCAAAGCCCTCTCCAGCCTTCTCGGTCTCGTGCAGCACGACATCACCCGGAGAGCCGTCCACGGTATCCGGCGCAGACGCTCCCCGGGGCACCGCCAACACGACTGCTGTCATGACAATGCCGACGAGGAGCACCTGAGCGAGGTATCGCCACCGCTCCCTTTCGCTCATGTCCCGCCGCGCCTGCTGCCCATGGGGAACGTCGTAGCCCTCACCAACCCACTGCACGGACCCGTCCGCCGGAGCGGGGCCGTGGTCGTCTCCGCCGCCGTCCGGGAGCCGTGCGGATCGCTCAAGAGCAGAGGGCTCCCGGGGGGCCGACAGGCGTATCGCCTCCTCGTTGTCCTCGGCGAACCTTCTCCACACCGCGCTCGGCACGGACGAGGCTGCGTCGTCACTCGAATCGTTCACACTCACTCCCCCCACTGTGATCCAGTCACTGAAATCCTGGCTTCAGGGCAGGCGCTGCCCAGGTCCCGCGTCAAGCCGCACGAAGGGAATTTCGCGCCCCGCCCGCCGATAGGAGCCCGGGCTTCCGTCGATCCCGAACCCCATGAACGAGCACAGGCGACGGGCGGTGCGCGGCCGGGCAGCCGCGTATCGGACCATGGCTTCGCCCCCTTCTTCCGCCGTGAGAAAGTGGGCCGTGACTGCGAAGTGCCGGCTGCCCGACTGAACAACAGTTGTAGGCATCATGCGCAGGTTTAGATACCAATCGGCCTTCGGCCCGAACCCGGACGCCAGGGTCCAACTGCCGCCCTCGCGGTCGTACGCAACGACCTCCAGGGCAACGGTCCGATCGAGACCGGTAGTGCGTCCCTCGTGGTGCAGCAGCAGGACGCGTCGCCCGAACACCCGCCCCAGTCCCACCCTGAAGAGGGCGAGGGGCAAGCGCGCCAAGTGGCGACGCCACCCTCGTGGACGCCTTGGCCACCGTGGCACCGTCAACGGTCTCTCCGGCGTCACCACTCCACCTCTCGTCGATCACGTGGGCTGGGCAGGGAGCTCGGCCGGTCCGCGGACGCCGCCCATCCATTAGGTTGCACAATCTTTGCACAATCTAAAGGATGGCCACGAATCGCGCAGGAGATTGCGGTCGCGGATCACCCTGCGCCTCAGAGCCTGACCGCCGACAGAACGCGCCGCATCGGTTCACCTCGACCAACGGATCTCATCGCGCTCGGGCTGTCACCGTGGCGGACACGCCCTCACGCCCGGCCCCTACGCTTCGGTTGGACCACGACAACGATCATCCGCCGTCTCTGAGCCGCGACCCACGTACAGACGCCACGGTCAGTTCTTTCGTCGCGCGGGTGAAGCCCGTTTCCGGGGCCTTGTGGACCGTCCGACCAGGACGCGACTGTGAAGAAGACCAATCGCTCCCGGCCAGGACTTCGGAAAAGCCGCCGCCCTTGTAGCAGGGGAAGGAGCACGGCTACATGAAATCGTGCGCAGTGGTGTCCACTCACCGAGGTCTGGACGCCGCCGCTTGACCAGTCGGCGCTGCCCCGGAGGTCGGCAACACGCCCGAGGCAGGGCGGTGAGTTGCGTCGCTGTCCTACTTCGGCAGCCCTTTGATGACGAGCTTGCTGCCACCCAGGCGCACCCCCTGTACGTCTCGCGGCGGTACCGGCTTCAGCTTCTCCGTGCATGCCGGTTCGATCTCCATGCCGGCACCGAGATCAGAACCGCCTCGCGTCCTCAACGACGTCGGTGACGGCAGCGGCTTCGCCACTGACCGGGCATCTCGCCGGTTCGAATGTGGTGAGCGGGGCCGAGTCGTCGCTGGTAGGTCGCTGCGGACTCCAGAGCCACTGCCAAGGCAGCCTCACTGCCCGCCGAGTCTCAGAACAACAGCTACGTACAAGCTCACGGACACCACCAGAAGCAGAAAGGCAAGGATTGTGTGGCCGACGAGCCCTCGCCCGGAGGCACTGGCCAGATACTCCCGGGCCGCGCTGCTCACCCGGGGCCCCGGGGCCCCCCGCGCGGCGCCTGCGTCCGCCTTCTCGATCGCTCGGCGCAGCTTCTTGCGGCTTCTCTCAGTCGTGATTCCCAGGCGCACCCCATGGGAGTCGCGCACGACAAGGGTGCGGTAGGTGCTGCCGTACGAAAAGGTGGTCAGGAGCCAGACCGTGGCGATCTCGTTCAGGTCGACAGACCGTTCGCCAGTCAGGGTGCGCGCGATCAGACGCGACGACGAGTGCCGAAACGGCGCCCGCTCCTCGCAGAGCGCGGGGAGCAGCAGTGAGCCGGCGATCACAGCCATCAGGCCGAGAACGATCGGCGAACCTTCGGGGAGGGCCCCCGCCCGAGCCAGGCCGTAGCTGCCGAACGGCAGCAGAAGGACCGCCACCGCCAGGCTCCATCCGATACGCGCACGAGCCACACTCCGGGCCGCGTCTGCTTCCACTGAACACCTCATTCTGTGGCAGGGGCCATCATGCATGCGCGGTGGATCTCGCCGCATTGCCGGTACTCGGCAGCGTTCGATGCGAGGCAGCGCCTTATGCCAGCAGACACCGGGTGTGCCCGATCTCCGTGGCGTCGTCTCGCGCATCGACTGCGAGCAGCGAAACCAAGATGCGAAGCAGCCCTGAGCACTACAACGAGGGGATGACCGTCTTCCTCTGTTCTAGGTGCGGCACCGCGATCACGCCGGAGCTGGCCGAGCTCGCCGCCGTCCCTGACGTCTCAGACGACGAGCGCGACCGGGGCAAGGAGGCACGCCAGGCGCCTTACACCGTTCCGCGGGGCCACTACGCGATCGATCCCGAGCCCTGGGGACCTCCCTACGTCGCGCAGGACAATCAGGAGGATCCGAAGCCAGCTCAGTCGCGCGGACCTGTGGTCTGCCGCGAAGAAGGCTTCGTCATCTCGGCCGGCAGCCGACACACAGTGCTGGTGCATCCTGATGACGCCGCCAGCCTTCAGCCACTGCCCAGCTGGGAGAACAGCAGTGGGTGCTGCGGACCGACAGGCGACAAGGGACTCAACCGAGCCGGCCGCTGCGGCGCTCCGGTCGCGACCCTCACGGCCGACTGTTTCGGGCCCTTCGAACTGCACCTCGACCCCGTCCGGACCTACGCGTTCTCCCAGTAGAACCCCGAAGCGCGCGCGGACGACGTGCACGACGCTCCCGACGGAACCCGTCCGCCCAACTTCCAGCTCCATACACCTCCCGTTCTCACTACCCAGCAGATTCGTCCGCGCCCCTGTGGAGATGGAGCGCGCACACACCCCATCCGGCTGGCATCGATGCACGCACAGCCACGCCTCAGCATTCCGCGCATTCCGCGCGAACAGGCGGAACCGTAGAGACCACCACGGACAACCGGACTCGACATTGCAAGCGCGAGTCAAAGGCTTTGCTAGTCCACCCACTTCGACGCCCGGCGTCGCGGCTTGCGGTTGAGCCGGCATCCGTCGCTCCTTCGAGCGAACGCAGCCCGAACACAGCCCACCTCTTTCCGCTACCGCTGACAGCATCCGCCCGTCAATGAAAGCCAGGATCAGAGGTGGTCCCCTTGAAACGGCCGGTCAATGAGCGGCAGCTCTCGGTGCTGCAGCGGGTGGGAGCGGGATGTCCCTGAGGACGTGTGGGAGACGAACTCCTGCAAGACCACCTGCCAGGCATTACAGAACCGGGGCCTGGTCACGGTCTCCCGGAAAGGCGGGCAGTGGAACGTCGTCCTGACGAGTGCAGGCCAGCACTACCTCTCCCACGGCACCTACCCTCCCCCAGGGTCGCTCCCGCGCATGGCCAAAGCCACCGCCCCAAAACGCTCGTCACCCCGGACACAGCACGCTCCGGCCGTCGAGCGAAGCCAAGTCCTTCCCAGCCGAATCGCGTGACATTCACGGAACAGCTGCTGCAGGAGCTCGCGGACGCCGGTGGCCGGATCGTCAAGACCACCACCGGCCGGGACTCTATGAACCGGCCGTCCCGAATCGCGGCCGCTCGCAGATCGATAAAGCTCCCCAAGACAAAGGAGCTGCACGGAGGCTGGTGCCGTGACGGATACGAAATCATGCTCGTCGACACCCACGCCTGGCGCTTTGCCGTCCTCGCCCCTGTCCCTGGCCCCTCCCGGCTCACTCGGCCGCACAGCGTGGAAGCACTCCTGGACCAGAATCCCCCGCTTCGACCACACCCCGTCCGAACGCCTCCGCTTGGTCCTGAGCGGCGGCCGGCCGCACCGGGCGAGCGAATGGGCCGACACCCCCGGCCGCCCCTCGAAGAGCAGCTTGCCGAAATCACCCAAGAAGTCACACTCCGCGGCGAAGCCGCCGAACGCCAGGAGGAACTCGAGGCAGCACGCCAGAAGCGCCTCCGCTGGCAAGCCGCCATGGAGAAGGCCCGCGTCCAGTACGCCGAGACGTACCGCGTCAGGCACTTCGAGGCGCAGGAAGCGGCATGGCGCCACGCGACCCGACTGACCGAGTACGTGACCGCCGCCCGCACGCGAATCGAGACCATGCCCCCAGGCCGAACCAGAACCGAAGCCGAGGCATGGATCAACTGGGCAGAAGCCACCGCAGAGCGCCTCGACCCCCTGAACACGCCACTCCGGATGCCGATCATCCCCGAACCACAAGCCAACGACCTGAAGCCGTTCCTCGGGCACTGGAACCCCTACGGCCCCTGACACGAAACCCTCCTGGCGCCAGTCCCGCCCATGCCGCCCAGCGGCCCAGTCGTCTCACGCTTACGACGTCGCCTGCAGCCGCGGTCGCAAATCCACCGCTCCCGCGAGCATCACACGGTCACGAACCGCGTGAAAAGCCGAACGCGTCAGGCGTCAAGCACAGTCGGACTCACGGCGAAGCCCAACCAGAGCACTCCAGTGGGGCCTCGCCTCATGGCTTCAGAGAGGCCCCACCTGGCCCATCAGCAAGCCCCTCGCCCTATCACCGATGCCGTCACACACGTCCTGTCACGCGCCTGTCACCAACACCATCGACGCAGCTGGACCACCAAACCCAAACCCGCGTGAAGCATCGAATTGGACCACGTGGACGTCAGAAGACGGTTTTGCCTACCTGTGCCAGGTGGTCCCGAGCGAGGGCCCGATGACCAGGACGGGGGCGTCCTCGGGGCCGTCGAAACGGTACTGGAGGAGCCGCCCGGGCCCCGGCTCCTGCGCCGCCTGCGGCCCGGGGCCGGACGCCGCCACCTGGGGCTGCTGGGGAACCTGCGGCTGGGCGTGCTGCGGCCCGGACGCCTGCTGCGGGTGCGGCTGGGCATGCTGAGGGGCCAGGGGTGCCTGCGGGGCCTGCGGGATCTGGGGAGCCTGCGCGACCTGGGGGGTCTGGGGTGTAATGAGCGGCCCGTCCGCTCCCGGTCAGGGGGTCGCCGCGGAGACCACGTAGACGACCGGAGCCGCCGGGTCGGTCATGTTGACGGTGATGTTCTGGGTGGGGCGCGGGGCCTTGTTCTTGTGGACCGTGCCCGCCCAGTCGACGCCGGGTCCGAAGTACCAGCCGGTGATCTTGATGTCCCGTTCGCCGATGGTGACCTTGCCGGTCTCCAGCGCGGCACGGCCGGTGCCGACACCGCTCAGGAAGCGGTCGAGTCCGGCGGAGGTCGTCCGGAACTTCACGTACATCCGGCTGGCTTTCCAGTTGTTCGTCTCGTAGTACTGGACGCCGATCGCGTTGCCCGGGATGGGGAGTTCGAAGATCCGGCGCTGCATGCCGGAGGGCCAGTCCTCCCGCAGCCCCTGGGCGGCGGCCTCGGCCTCCTTGTCCTTGCCGGAGCGGCGGCTCTGCCCGGCGGAGATCACCAGATAGCCGGCCGGGATGCCGATGAGCAGCACGATGATGGTCAGGGTGATCAGGCGCCGTCTGATCACCCTGCGCCGGTCCTGCGGAGGCGTCCCGTCGCCGTCCCCGGAGGACCCGGTGGAACCAGAGGAGCCCGAGGAGCCGGACGGACCCGAGGAGCCCGAGGATCCCGACGGCCCGGACGGCCCGGACGGCCCGGACCCCTCCGGGGAGCCCGACGTAGGGGGCTGGCGCGCCACGATGTGGTGCTCGGCTGCGGTCATGTTCGGTGATCCCTCGAAGCTGCGGTACGGAGCGGAGTGCGGGTGGCCGGGGCCGCGGCGCGCGGCCCGCGGGTCATTCGCCGGGGCGGGTGCTGCGCGTGTTCCGGATGGTGCTCGCGGCCTGGTCGTAGAACTGCGCGTACCGCTCGTAGCGCTCCACCCGGCGGCGGTTGGTGCGCCGGAACCTCCGGGCGACCAGCCGGGCGAGGTCCGCGGCGCCGACCATACCCGCCTCGGGGCCGAGCTGGGCCTTGGCGATCCGGGCCTCCGGGCGGTAGCCGCGCCCGGTGAGGTGGCGCTTGAAGGCGTCCCTGGCCGGGCCGATCAGCAGGTCGTCGGCGGCACTGACGCCCCCGCCGATGACGAAGCAGGACGGGTCCAGGGCGGCGGCGAGATTGGCGATGCCCACGCCGAGCCACTGGCCGATGTCCTGGAGGAGCTCGACGCACATCGCGTCGCCCTCGCGCGCCAGCTCGGTGATGAGCGGTCCGGTGATGTCGGGGATGTTGCCCTTGACCCGCTCGATGATGCCGTGGGCCACCGGGGAGTCCGCCGCGGCCAGCTCCCTGGCCTCGCGCACCAGGGCGTTGCCCGAGCTGTACTGCTCCCAGCAGCCGCGGTTGCCGCACGGGCAGCGGTGCCCGCCGGGCACCACCTGCATATGGCCGAACTCACCCGCGACGCCGTACTTGCCGCGCTTGACGTGCCCGTCCTCCAGGATCGCGCCGCCGATGCCGGTGCCCAGCGTGATCATGACGAGGTGGTCCTCGCCGCGGCCGGCGCCGAAGCGCCACTCCGCCCAGGCCGCCGTGTTGGCGTCGTTGTCGACCATCACGGGGACCACCAGCCGGGAGGCGATGGCGTCGCGGAGGGGTTCGTCGCGCCAGGCCAGGTGCGGGGCGAACAGCACCTTGGAGCGGTCCGCGTCGACCCAGCCGGCCGCGCCGATCCCGACGGCGTGCACATCGTGCCGGTCGGAGAGGTCCAGGACCAGTTCGACGATGGTGTCCTCGACGACCTTGGGGCTCTTGGACTTGTCCGGCGTCTCGGTGCGCAGGGTCTCCAGGATGTTGCCGTCGGCGTCGACGACCCCGGCCATGACCTTCGTCCCGCCGATGTCGATGCCGACCGTGGGGACTCTGGGCGCCGTGAGGTGCGAGCGCCGCTCCTTGGTGCCGACGGTCCGCAGGACGGTCGCGCGGGCGGAGCCGCGGTGTGTGAAGTCGCGGTACGTGCTCATCGTCCCTGCGCAGGTCGGGGGGCCGGTCGGTGATCAGTCCGGCGGCGGACGGCGCCCGCCGCACACGATTCTGCCATTCCCCCGCCCCCGGAACGGGTCTCCGGCCCTGGGACGGGGGGTGCGGAACGGCGTTTACGGGGTCTCGTCACCCTCCGGCCGGACACCGGGGTCGCCGGGTGACGGGGCCCGCTCCAGCTCGTGGCTGAGCTCGTCGAGCTCGCTCCCACCGGCCATCTGACGGGTCAGTTCGTCCAGCGTGACGCCGTCCTTGGTGTGGCTCCCGGACATCGCGCCGCGCTTCAGCAGCACGAAACGGTCACCCACGAGATAGGCGTGATGCGGGTTGTGCGTGATGAGGACCACGCCGAGACCGGCGTCCCGGGCGGCCGCGACGTACTTGAGCACGACCCCCGACTGCTTGACGCCGAGCGCGGCGGTCGGCTCGTCGAGGACGAGCACCTTGGCGCCGAAGTACACGGCGCGGGCGATGGCCACGCACTGGCGCTCACCGCCGGAGAGCGTGCCGATGGGCTGGTCGACGTCGCGCAGGTCGATGCCCATGCGCAGCAGCTCCGCCCGGGTGGTCTCCCGCATCCGCCGTACGTCCAGGCGCTTGAAGGGGCCGGCGCCCTTCGTCGGCTCGGAGCCGAGGAAGAAGTTGCGCCAGACCGGCATCAGCGGGACGACGGCGAGGTCCTGGTAGACGGTGGCGATGCCCCGGTCCAGGGCGTCGCGCGGGTTGGCGAGCGTGATCTCCTCGCCCTCGATCAGGAACGTCCCGGCGTCGTGCCGGTGCAGCCCCGCGATGATCTTGATGAGGGTGGACTTGCCGGCGCCGTTGTCACCGAGGACGCAGGAGATCTCGCCGGCGTGGACCTCCAGCGAGACGTTCTCCAGGGCCTTGATGTTGCCGTAGTACTTGCTGACGCCGTCGAGCTCGACGAGCGCCGGGGCGGCCGGGTCCCGGGGGGCCGGAGCCTGGGTGGCCGTCATGTGGTCGCCTCCGCACGCTTGCGTACCCAGTGGTTGAGCAGGGTGGCCAGGAGCAGCATCGCTCCCAGGAAGTACTTGAACCAGTCGGGGTTCCACTCCGCGTACACGATGCCCTTGCTGGTCATGCCGAAGATGATCGCGCCGACCGCGGACCCGATCGCGGAGCCGTAGCCGCCGGTGATCAGACAGCCGCCGATGACGGCCGCGATGATGTAGATCAGCTCGTTGCCGACGCCCTCGCCGGACTGCACCACGTCGTAGGAGAAGAGCAGGTGCTGCCCGGAGACCCAGGCGGCGAAGGCGACGCCCAGGTAGAGCCCGATGCGCGTACGGATCACGGGGACGCCGACCGCGCGTGCGGCGTCGGCCTCGCCGCCGACGGCGAAGATCCAGTTGCCGAAGCGGGTGCGGATCAGGATCCAGGTGGCGATCGCGACGAGCGCCGCCCACCACAGGATGGTGACCTTGAACTCGACGTCACCGATGGTGAGGTAGGACGCGAAGACCTTACGGGCGGAGTCGAAGCCCTCCATGTTCCCGATGGACTTGGTCGACACGGTGCCGCTGATCAGCTTGGTGAAGCCGAGGTTCAGGCCGGTCAGCATCAGGAACGTGCCGAGCGTGATGATGAAGCTCGGGAGCTTGGTGCGGGTGAGCATGAACCCGTTGAACGCGCCGAAACCCAGGGTGACCAGGAGCGAGACGAAGACGCCGACCCAGACGTTGGCGGTCATCTGGTAGCTGAACATCGAGGAGATCAGCGCGGAGCTGGTCACCATCACCCCGGCGGAGAGGTCGAACTCGCCGCCGATCATCAGGAGCGCCACGGGCGCCGCCATGATCCCGATGGTGGAGGCCGCGTAGAGGACGGTGCCGAGGCTGGAGGCCTGGAGGAAGCTGTCCGCGACGAGCGCGAAGAAGAGGAAGACCGCCACGGCGCCGACGACCGAGCCGAGCTCGGGCCTGCCGAGCAGCTTGCGCAGCGGGGAGGTGCGCAGCAGGCGTTCGTCGGTGGGGGGCGCCGCCGGTTGCCCGGTCGCTGTCATCGGGTCCCCCGGTTCGTGTACTCCGCCAGCGCGTCGGCGTCGTCGCGGGTGATGACCTGCGGGCCGGTGAGGACGGGCAGGCCGCCGCCGAGCACGTTCTGGTTGTAGCGGTAGAGCCAGAGCAGGTCGACGGCCTCGTAGCCCTGGAGGTAGGGCTGCTGGTCGACGGCGAAGCCGAGGGTCTTGTTCTGGAGGCCGGTGGCGACGCTGGCGTTGAGGTCGAAGGTGTCGACCTCGGCCTTGCTGCCCGCGGTCTGCTTCGCCTTGACGGCCGCCGCGGCGAACGGGGCGCCGAGGGTGACGACCGCGTCGATGCTCTTGTCGGAGTCGAGCTTGGCCTCGATGGACGCCTGGACGTCGGGCATGTTGGTGCCGTCGACGTAGAGGTTCTGCATCGTGCCGTCGAAGGTCTTCTTCGCCCCGGCGCAGCGCTGCTCGTGGCCGACGTTGCCCTGTTCGTGCAGGACGCAGAGCACCTTCTTGCGCTTCCGCTCGTTCAGCTCGTCGCCGACGGCCTCGCCCGCGATGGACTCGTCCTGGCCGATGTGGGTGAGCGCGCCGAAGGCCTTGGACTCGGCGGAGCCGGAGTTCACCGTGATCACGGGGATGCCGGCCTTGACCGCCTTGGCGACGACGGTCTTCATCGAGTCGGGCTTGGCCAGCGAGACGATCAGGCCGTCGACCTTCTTGTCGATCGCGGTCTGGACGAGCTCGGCCTGCTGCTGGCCCTCGTCGTTGTGCGAGTAGATGAAGTTGATGTTGTCCTTGTCGGCCGCCTGCTTGGCGCCCTTCTGGACGATGTCCCAGAAGGTGTCGCCATCACCCGAGTGGGTGACCATGGCGAACGTCCAGCGGGGCGTGTTCACCACGGACCGGCCCTCGGCGGCCTGCTGGGCCGCACGCTCCTCCGCCCGCTTGCCGCCGGTGCTGCTGCATCCCGCGAGGGAGGCCGCCAGTACCGTTGCCAGCACGGCGCCCATCGCGCGTACCCCTGTCCGAACCCTTGCCACGACGCCGTGCCCTTCTTGTGCTGCTCGCTGTGCTGCCTGGTGAAGCCGGGGAGGGCGGACTCGCCGCCCGGCGGGCCAAGTATCCCCGAGCCCGGACCTCGGTGGTCCGGCAGGGGCGCGGGCCGCGCCCTCACGCCGTTCTAGCGACCTAGCATGACCGCGTCAACGCTTTTGTCCGAACATTCTTACGGGACGCCGCCGGCCGGGCCTCAGGGCCGGACCAGCAGCTGGAACTCGAAGGCGTACCGCGCGGCCCGGTAGACGTGCGAACCGAATTCGACCGCCCGGCCGCCGTCGTCGAACGTGGTGCGCTCCATGGTCAGCAGCGGCGCCCCCGCGGGCTCCGCGAGCAGCCCGCCCTCCTCGGCGGTGGCGGCGCGGGCGCCCACGGTCTGCCGGGCGCTGTGCAGGGTGATCCCCGAGCCGCGCATCATCCGGTACAGGCCGGTCGACTCCAGCCGCTCGGTGGAGAGGTCGAGCAGGTCCGGCGGGAGGTGGTTGCGCAGGACCGCCATCGGTTCGTCATGGGCGTACCGCACCCGCTCGACGAGATGGACGTCACTGCCCTCCTCGACGCCGAGCGCGGCCGCGACCACGGGCGTCGCCGGTTCGACCGTGTTGCGCAGGACCCGGGTCGCCGGCTTCCGGCCGGCCGTCTCCAGGTCGTCGTAGAGGCTGCTGAGTTCGAGCGGGCGCTTGATCCGGCTGTGCACGACCTGGGTGCCGACACCGCGCCGGCGCACCATCAGCCCCTTGTCGACGAGTGACTGGATGGCCTGACGCACGGTGGGACGGGAGAGCCCGAGCCGCGCGGCGAGCTCCAGTTCGTTGCCGAGGAGGCTGCCGGGCGCGAGCCGCCCCTGCTCGACGGCCGCCTCCAGCTGCTGGGCCAGCTGGTGGTAGAGCGGGACGGGACTGGTGCGGTCCACGCCCAGCCCCAGGGCGGCGGAGTCGGCGGTGGGTTTGGGCACGGCAGGGAGCGTACCCCGT
The DNA here is from genome assembly GCF_016745505.1 of Streptomyces silvae. GTDB lineage: Bacteria > Actinomycetota > Actinomycetes > Streptomycetales > Streptomycetaceae > Streptomyces > Streptomyces silvae. The sequence goes on from NZ_JAERUC010000005.1 coordinate 40,069, forward strand.
ACCGCCGCGCCACACCCTTCGATTTGTCAGGACATATAGTTGACAGTGCGCCGGGTGGGCGGCACGTTGGGTGCATGCGCATCGGACTCATCGGCACGGGCCGGATCGGTTCCTTCCACGCGGGCGTCCTGGCACACCATCCCGCCGTCTCCTCCCTGGTGGTGGCGGACGCCGACGCCTCCCGCGCCGCACAGGTCGCGACGCTGACCGGGGCCACCGCCGTCGCCACCACCGACGAGGTCCTCGGCGCGGGGGTGGACGCCGTCGTGATCACCTCGGCCACCTCGGCCCACGCGGAGCTCATCGCCCGGGCGGCCCGGGCCGGTCTGCCCGCCTTCTGCGAGAAGCCGATCGCACTGGACCTGGCGGGGACCCTGGCGGCCCTGCGCGAGGTCGAGCGGGCGGGCAGTGTGCTCCAGCTCGGTTTCATGCGCCGGTTCGACGCCGGTTACGCGGCGGCGCGCACCGCCGTGCGCGGCGGCGCCCTGGGCCGGCTGCACACCGTACGGGCGACGACGTCCGACCCCGCTCCCCCGCCCGCCGCGTATCTGCCGCTCTCCGGGGGCCTGTTCAGGGACTGCCTGGTGCACGACTTCGACATCCTGCGCTGGGTGACGGGCCGTGAGGTGACCGAGGTGTACGCCACCGGGTCCGACGCGGGGCCCGCGATGTTCCGGGCGGCCGGTGACGTGGACACGGCGGCGGCGCTGCTGACCCTGGACGACGGCACGCTCGCCACGGCGACCGCCACCCGGTGCAACGGCGCCGGTTACGACGTACGGATGGAACTGGCGGGCGAGCAGGACCAGATCGCCGTCGGCCTCGACGACCGTACGCCGCTCACCTCCGCCGAACCCCAGGGCCCGCCCGCGCCGGCCAAGCCGTGGCAGGGCTTCCTGGAGCGTTTCGCCCCGGCGTACGAGGCGGAGCTGGACACGTTCCTCGCCGTCGTCCGCGGGGAGGCGGCCAACCCGTGCGACGGCCGGGAGGCACTGCACGCGCTGCGCATCGCCGAGGCGTGCGAGCGGTCGCGCGAGCGGCACCGTCCCGTGCGGATGACGGAGATCGCCGAGGCCTGAGCCCCGCTACCAGGCCACCGGCAGGCTCAGCGGGCCCCGGATGAGCATGCCCGTACGCCAGGACAGCTCGGCCGGGTCCGTGTCGAGCCGCAGCCCCGGGCAGCGTTCGAGAAGGGACCGGATGGCGACGCGGGCCTCGATGCGGGCCAGCGGCGCACCCAGGCAGTAGTGGATGCCGTGGCCGAAGGCCACATGCCCGCGCGCGTCCCGGGTGAGGTCGAAGCGGTCGCCGTCCGGGTAGCGGGCGGGATCGCGGTCGCAGTCGGCCATCGCGACCAGGACGAGCTCGCCGCCGCCCGGGATCACCGTGCCCGCGACGTCGAGCGGCTCGGTCGTGAAGCGGTACGTGGGGGTCTCGACGGGCCCCTCGTAGCGGAGGGTCTCCTCGACCGCGTTGTCGATGAGGCCGAAGTCGGCCCGCAGGGCTGCCAGTTGTCCGGGGTGGGTCAGCAGGCTCAGGACGCCGTTGGAGATCAGGTTGACCGTGGTCTCGTGCCCGGCGACGAGCAGCAGCCAGGCCATGCCGATGAGTTCGTCGCCGGAGAGCTGGTCGCCGTCGTCCGACGTACGGATCAGCGCGCTCATCAGGTCGTCCCCGTGCGTCTCGCGCTTCTCCGCGATCAGCCCGGTGAGGTACGCGGTCATGGCGGCCTTCGCCCGGCCGCGCGCCTCGGCGTCGAGGGACGAGACAGCGGCGTCGGACCACTCACGGAAGGCCGGCCGGTCCAGGGACGGCACCCCCAGCAGTTCGCAGATGACGGCCATCGGCAGCGGGACCGACAGCGCCGTGACCAGGTCGGCGCTCCGGACGGGCCCGTCGGTCATGGCGTCGAGGAGCGCGTCCGTCATCTCCTGGACGCGTGGCGCGAGCCGCGCCATCCGTCCGGGGGTGAACTCCCGGGCCACGAGCTTGCGCAGCCGGGTGTGGACCGGGGCGTCGCTGCCCAGCATGGACGTGCCCACGGACACCTTGCGCACCCCCAGCGAGGGCGACGCGTTGCCCCAGTCCTTGGAGAGCCGCTGATCGGCGAGGAGGGCTCTCCCCGCCTCGTACCCGACGACGAGCCACGCCTCCGCACCCTCCGGGATGCGCACCCGGTGCACCGGGCCGCGGGCACGTAAGCGCGCGTAGACGGGATACGGGTCGCGGATGAAGTCGTCGCCGAGTGCGCCGAGGTCGAACAGAGCTTCCGTGGTCACCGTGGGTCCCTTCAGGCCGGGCGGGCGGAGAGGACGGTCCCCTGCGCCACCGCGCACAGCGTGCGAGCCCCCTCGTCGTCCACCGTGTACAGATCGCAGCGCACGACGGCCTGCCTGCGGCCGGTGTGCACCACCTCGGCGCGGGCGCTCAGGGTACGGCCGCTCGCCGGGCGGACGTACTGGATGGAGAAGCCGCCGGTCAGGACGGCCGCCCCGAGCGTCGTCCCGGCGGCGAAGGTCAGCGCGTTGTCGGCCGCGTAGGACAGCACCCCGCCGTGCAGGAAGCCGTTCTGCTGGGTCAGTTCCTCGCGTACGTCGATGTCGAGGACGGCCGCGCCCTTCCCGAACTCCGTGATCCGCGCGCCCACGAGCCGGCTGAACGGCTGGGCGTCGAGGACCTGCTGGGCCGATTCGAGGGAGAGTTCAGTCATGGACGCCATCCCACCTCACCAGCGCACCGGAAGGTGGCGGACGCCCCGGAGCAGCAGTCCGGGAAGCCAGTCGGGCTCCCCGCCGTCCGGGTCGCGCACGAGTGCGGGGCAGCGCTCCAGCAGCGCGCGGATCGCGATGCGGCCCTCCATCCGGGCCAGCGGGGCGCCCAGACAGAAGTGGATGCCGTGTCCGAAGGCCAGATGCCCCTGCGCCTCGCGCCGGATGTCGAAGGTGTCCGGGTCCGGGTAGCGGCCGGGGTCCCGGTCCCCCGAGCCGAGGGCGACCAGCACCGCCTCCCCTTGCGGGATGACGACCTCGCCGATCGTGACGGGTTCACGGGAGAAGCGGAACGTCGCCGTCCCGACCGGACCGTCGTAGCGGAGCATCTCCTCGACCGCGTTGTCGATCAGCTCCGGCCGGGCGCGGAGCAGGGCCAGCTGGTCCGGGTGGTCGAGCAGGGCGCGTACACCGTTGGCGATCAGGTTCACGGTCGTCTCGTGCCCGGCCACCAGGAGCAGGAAGGCCATGCCGATCAGCTCGTCCGTCGACAGGCGGTCACCGTCGTCGTCGTGCGCCTGGATCAGGGCGCTCATCAGGTCGTCGCCCGGTGCGCGGCGCTTGTCCTCGACCAGCGTGTCCAGGTAGGCGCCCATCGCGTGGACCGCCTCGTTCTCCTTCTCCGGCGAGACGGGCGTGACGATGGCGTTGGACAGCAGCCGGAAGGCGTCCCGGTCGATGTCGGGTACGCCGAGGAGCTCGCAGATCACGGTCATCGGCAGCGGGAAGGCGAACGCGTCGACGAGATCGGCGCTCCCGGCGGGCACCATCGCGTCCAGGAGGTCGCCGGTGATCTGCTCGACGCGCGGGCGCAGCGCCTCGATCCGCCGGGCGGTGAACTCGCGGGCGACGAGCTTGCGCAGCCGGGTGTGGTGCGGGGCGTCCATCTCCAGCATGTTGGCGTTGATCGGGTTGCTGGACGCGGAGAAGCGCTCCGTCGTCCGCCAGTCCTTGCTGAACCGCTGGTCGGCGAGGGCCGCGCGGGCCTCCTCGTAACCGACGACCATCCAGATCCGCTCGAAGTCGTCGGTGCGGACCTGGTGGACCGGCCCCTCGGCGCGCATCTTCGCGTAGTACGGATACGGATCGGCGCTGAAGTCCGCCGCCCCGCGCAGATCGACCACTGACATCGTCCCGCCCCCTCTTCCGGTCTGACCGGTTCAGCGTAGGCGGCCGTCCCGTGCCCCGTCCTCGTCCTCATGGAGGAGACCCGCGTCGTGCACCAACAGGGCGATCTGGACACGGTTGTTGAGGTCGAGCCTGGCGAGGATGCGGGACACGTGCGTCTTCACGGTGGCGACGCTCAGGTGGAGCGCCGCGGCGATCTCGGCGTTGGAGCTGCCCCGCCCGACGGCCGAGGCCACGTCCTGCTCGCGCTCGGCCAGTTCGGCGAAGCGCTGCCGGGCGCGTGTCCTGCGGTCCTGGCGGTCGTCCGCCGGAGCGCCGGCCGCGCGGGCCATGAGCCTGCGGGTGACGGCGGGCGAGAGGACGGGCTCACCGGCCGCGACGCGCAGCACCGCCTCGACGATCTGCGCGGGCGGGGTGTCCTTGAGGACGAAGCCGGCCGCTCCCGCGCGGATGGCGCGCAGCACCTGCTCGTCGGCGTGGAACGTGGTGAGGACGATGACCTCGGGGGCGCCGGGCCGGCGCCGGAGCTCCTCGGTCGCGGCCAGCCCGTCCATGCCCGGCATGCGGATGTCCATGAGCACGACGTCGGGGTGCGTACGGTCGACGAGGGCGACGGCCTCGGTGCCGTCGGCGCCCTCCCCCACGAGCTCGATGCGGTCGGCGCCGCCGAGCATCAGGGCCAGACCGGCCCGGACGAGCGGGTCGTCGTCGACGACGGCCAGCCGGACCGGTGGGGGTGACTCCGGGGACGTGGGAGTACTCATGCGGGCCACGGTAGCCGGGCCTTGACCGTGAAACCGCCGTCGGGCCGCGGTCCGTGGTCCAGGCTGCCGCCGGCCAGGGCGGCGCGTTCGGTGAGCCCGATGAGCCCCTGGCCGGAACCGGGGACCGGCTCGAAGGGTCCGGCGGGGGCGGGGTTGTCGACCTCGATGGTCAGCCCCTCGCCCGGTCCGCCGGCCACGGTGACGTCGACGGGCGCTCCGGGCGCGTGCTTACGGGCGTTGGTCAGCGCCTCCTGGGCGATGCGGTAGACCGTGCGTCCGGTGGCCGCGGGCGCCCCGGCCGGGTCGGCGACGCGGTGGGAGAGGGTGACCTCCATCCCGGCCGAGCGGGACTCGTCGATCAGGGCGTCCAGGGTGACGAGGGTGGGCTGGGGCCTGTTGCCCTCGTCGCTGTCACCGGGGCCGCGCAGTACGCCGATGATCTCGCGGAGGTCCTGGAGGGCCTCGTGGGCGCTGTCCCGGATGACTCCGGCGGCCCTGGCGACCTCGGCCGGGGGTGCGTCGGGCCGGAATTCGAGGGCGCCCGCGTGGACGCTGAGCAGGGTCAGCCGGTGGGCGAGGACGTCGTGCATCTCCCGGGCGATGGCCTCCCGTGCCAGCCGCTGGGCCTGTTCGGCGCGGAGCGCGGCCTCGGCCTCCGCCCGGCGCGCGCGTTCGCGCAGGGTGACGACCAGCTGCCGCCGGGACCGTACGACCATGCCCCAGCTGAGCACCAGCAGGACCAGCAGCACCCCGATGATCGTGGACGCCATGAAGGAGGTGGCCGGGTCAGGGCGCAGCAGCGGCTGTGCGGGGGCGGCGGCCAGGGCGACCGCGCCGACGACGGCCACCGGTCGGAAGGGGCGGTGCACCGCCAGGCTGAACAGGGCGATCAGCATCGCCCCGGACGCGACCGGCTCCACCACGCTGAGCACGGTGAGGACCGCGGCGACCGTGACGGGCCAGCGGCGCCGGACCCAGAGGGCACAGCAGGCGGCCGCCCCGAGCAGCGAGTCGGCGATCACGACGCCCTCGGGGGTGGTGCGGTCGGCCTCGATGGCGGCGAGTACGGCCATCCCGACCCCGGCGGCGCAGAGGAAGAGCGTGAGGTCGACGATCCAGTCCCGCACGGTCCGGCGCGGCCGGCCCGGGCGGCCGGGCTGCTCGTGCGAGGCCAGCGCCGAGGGCAGGAGCCAGGGGTATTCCGTACGGGTCATGTCGACAAACGTACGCAGCCGGGAGGCGCCGCCGGGCCCGGCGGGACGGGAGCGATACCGAAGTCGCACGATCCGATACTTCCGTCGGTGCCCCGCAGACCGGTGGCCGACGCGGGCCAGGGGCCGCCCGCTCCAGGCTGGGGGCCATGAAGAAATTCGTGGAGACGGCCGGGTTCATCGTGTTCGTGCAGGGCGTCGCCGGGCTGCTGTACGAGTGGACGGGCTGGTTCCGGCTGTGGACGGTGGTGGCGAGGCTCCGCTTCCTCGACGACTACGGGCTGTTCGTCAACATCGTGCTGGTCGTGACGGGAGGGGCGCTGATGGTCGCGGCGGACTCCATCAAGGCGTGACGTCGGCGCGGCGCCGCCCCCACGCGGTGCCCGCCAGCACGAGTACGGCGCCCACCGCTCCCGCTGCGCCGAGGCGCTCGCCGCCGATCGCGATGCCGACGGCGGCGGCCCAGAGCGGCTCCGTGCCGAGCAGCAGGCTGACCCGGGACGGCGAGGTGCGGCGTACCGACCACATCTGTACGAAGAACGCGAACAGCGTGCAGAACACGGACAGGAAGAGCAGCCCCGCCCACTCGGCGGCGCCGAAGTCCGCGGCCACCGTCCAGGGCGCGGCACCGGTGCCGGGAGCTGCGGCCAGTACGGCGAAGACGGCGACCGCGCTGCCGAGCTGCACGGTGGTCAGGGAGAGCGAGTCGGCGTCCTGGACGGCCTTGATGCGGGCCATCGCCAGGACGTGGACCGTACGCGCGAGGGCCGCGAGCAGCATCAGGAGGTCGCCCGCCGAGGGGCTGGTGAAGCCGGCGCCCTGGGTCAGCAGCACCACTCCGGTGACGGAGAGGCCCGCCGCCGCCAGGAAGGCGGCCGGCGGCCTGACCCGGGTCACGGCGGCCTCGGCCAGCGGGGTGAAGACCATGGTGAGACTGATGATGAGCCCCGCGTTGGTCGCCGAGGTGTGCACGACGCCGTACGTCTCCAGCAGGAAGATCCCGCCGAGTACGAGCCCCAGCAGGCCCGCGCCCCGCCACTGGGCGGCGCTCAGGGCCCGCAGTCCGCGCCACCCGGCGACGGCCAGCGCGGGCAGCACGATCACGAAGCGGAGCACGAGGACCGCGATCACGGTGTGCGTGGTGGTGATGCCCTTGGCCGCGAGGTAGCTGGCGCCCCAGACGGCGGCGACGAGCAGGAGCGGCAGGTCGGTGACCCAGGCGGGGCGGGGCGGGGCGACGGCGGGCAGGACGGCAGCGGACACCGGGTCCTCCTGGTTCTCCACAGCGGGGACGTGTGGAGACCTCACCGGCTCGCACGGGGAGCGATCACCGTACCGAAACGGCCGGCCCCTCGGGAAGCTCTGTCCGCGGAGTGACTCGGCCACCTGTTCGCAGGGGTCGTCCGGGGTCGAAGAGGCCCTGCGGCCGTGCCGCCTCCTCCTAGAATGTCGGTCTTGGGACGCTCGGACACACGGAGTTGGGCACATGGGTGGAGCGCGGCTGGACGGACGGGTCGAGCGGGGAAACCAGACCAGGCAGCTGGTGCTGGGGCGCGCGGTCCACGTCGCCTCGACCGAGGGGCTGGAGGGTCTGTCGCTCGGCCGGCTGGCCACGGAGCTGAAGCTGAGCAAGAGCGGTGTGTTCGCCCTCTTCGGCTCCAAGGAGGAGCTTCAGCTCGCCACCGTGCGCGCCGCCGTGACCGTCTTCGTCGAACATGTGCTCACCCCGACCAGGGCGGCCCCGCCCGGACTGGGGCGCGTATGGCGGATGTGCGAGAGCTGGCTCTCCTACTCGCAGCGCCGGGTGTTCAGCGGCGGTTGCTTCTTCTACGCGACGATCGCCGAGTTCGACTCCCGCGAGGGCAAGGTCCACGACGCGCTGGCCTCCACCCAGACGGGGTGGGTCACCTTCGTGGAGGAGACCATCGAGGAGGCCAGGGTCCGGGGTGAACTCGCCGCGGACACGGACGTCTCGCAGCTGGCCTTCGAGCTCATCGCCTTCATGGAGCTGGCCAACGCGGAGTCCGTCCTGCACAACAACAACCCCGGGTACACCAAGGCGGCGCGGGCCATCCTGGGGCGGCTGCACTCCGCCGCCACCGACGGCTCCAGGCTGCCGCCGGTGCCGGGACGGCCGTAGGGCGTGTCCGGGAGTCCCGCCGGCCCGGGATCTCAGGCCCCCGGCAGGTCGTAGTCCCCGAACCGCGCGCGTCCCGCCGGCCGGTAGGTGTGGATCGCGATGCCGCTCCCGGTGGTGCGGGCGCCGGTCAGCTCGAACGCCGTCGGCTGCCCGCCCTCCTCGAAGAGCCGCCTGCCGCTTCCCAGGTAGACCGGGTGGATGTACAGGTTGATCTCGTCGATCAGGTCGTGCGCCAGGAGGGACCGGGCCAGCGTGCCACTGCCGTGGATCTGCAGCTCGCCCTCCGCCGTCCGCTCCTTGAGCCGGGCGACCTCGGCCGGCACATCGCCGGAGATCACCGTGGTGTTCTCCCACTCCGGGTCGGTCAGCGTGGTGGAGACGACGTGCTTGGGCAGGGTGTTGAGCCGCCCGGCCACCGGGTCCTCGGGGTCGGTGACCCGGGGCCAGTAGCCGGCGAAGATCTCATACGTACGCCGTCCGAGGAGAAAGGCGCCCGACCGGTCGAAGACCTCGGTGATGAAGTTCCCCATGTCCTCGTCCCCGAAGGGCACCTGCCAGCCGCCGCACTCGAACCCGCCGCTGGTGTCCTCGGTCGTGCCTCCCGGTGCCTGCATCACGCCGTCGAGGGTCACGAACGTGTTGAGCGTCAGCCTCGCCATGATCCTGCTCCTTCGCCTTGCCGCCCGGCCGTGCCCGGCTGCCCGTGCTTGCGGATGTCCACTTGTTCCGACCCCACTTTCGGGCGGAACTCATCGGTGCGCCCGGCGAGACCCGGCGCCGGCACGCCCGCGTCAGGCGTCCGACGTCACAGATCGAGCACACCCCCCGCATCTCGTACGGATCTTCGATACAGAAGGGTGCATGCGCACCACACACACCACTCGCACCGGCCTCCGCACACTCGTCGCACCGGTCGCCCTGGCCGCCCTGGCCTCACTGAGCGCCTGCACCCAGGGATCGGACGGGACGCCCGGAGCCGCGCCGGCCACACCCCGCGCCACCGCTTCCTCCTCCGCACCGGTGGACACGGCACCGCTGGAGTCGTCCGTGCGCGCGTACGTGAAGGCCTACTACGCCCCCGACACGGCCGCCGCCTACGCACTGCTCTCCACGCGCTGCCGGAAGGAGTGGTCGCGGGAGGACCTCGACGAGCTCATGAACCGCGCCGCGCAGACCGCCGAGCAGCTCGACAGGACGTACACCCTGCAGCGGCTGTCCGTGGACCGCGTCCAGGGCGACGGCGCACAGGTGACCTACGGCGTCGGCGAGCCCCAGTACGACGAGCGGACCTCCTGGGTCCGGGAGGACGGTGAGTGGCACAACGACCTCTGCTGAGAGCGCCGCGGCCGACGGCCCGTCCTACGCTGGCGGGGACGGTACGGGCTGTCCCGTATCCCCTGGTGCGCCCGCCAGGGAATACGAGGACACCCCTTACGCGAACGAAATGGGAGACCATGAGCCAGACACCGCCCCCGGTCCGCAACCTCCACGACGGCAGCACCATCCCCGCGGTGGGCCTCGGCACCTGGCCGCTCGACGACGACGCGGCCGAGGAGGCCGTCGCCGGTGCGCTGCGGCAGGGCTACCGGCTCGTGGACACCGCCCTGAACTACGGCAACGAGACCGGCACCGGCCGGGGGATCGCCCGCTCCGGCGTGCCGCGGCAGGACGTCTTCGTGACGACCAAGGTGCCGGGCCGCCACCACGGCTACGAGGAGACGCTGGCCTCCTTCGAGGAGTCGCGCGGCAATCTGGGCCTGGAGTACGTAGACCTCTACCTGATCCACTGGCCGCTGCCCCGGGTGGACAAGTACGTCGACACCTGGAAGGCCATGATCAAGCTCCGCGAGGACGGTCTCGTGCGCTCCATCGGCGTCTCCAACTTCACCGCGGAGCACCTGGACCGGCTGGAGCGGGAGACGGGCGTGCTGCCCGTGGTGAACCAGATCGAGATGCATCCGCTGCTCCCTCAGGAGGAGCTGCGGGCGGTGCACGCGGAGAAGGGCATCGTCACGGAGAGCTGGAGCCCGCTGGCCCGGGGGCGCCAGGTGCTCGAAGCGCCGGAGGTGGTCGCCGCGGCCGAGGCGCACGGGGTGACGCCGGGCCAGGTCGTGCTGCGGTGGCACACCCAGCTGGGCGCGGTGCCGATCCCGAAGTCCGCCGATCCGGGACGGCAGCGCGAGAATCTGGACCTGTTCGGATTCACGCTGGCCCAGCAGGAGCTGGACAGGATCGGGGCCCGGCCGCCGCACCGCTTCGGCGGGGACCCCGATACGCACGAGGAGTTCTGAGTTCTGCGTTCTGCGTTCTGCGTTCTGCGTTCTGACGGCGGCGCCCGGTCAGGCGCCTTCGCGGATCACCGGTTGCGGGGGGTGACCTCCGCCATCCGGGACCAGTCGTCCCCGGGCACCTCGACGTTGATGATCTCCGGGACCTCGGTGACGAGCTCGGACATGGTGTCGATCGCCGCCTTGAAGTGCTCGGAGTTCACATGGGCCTCGCCCGCCTCCGGCGAGGCGAACGCCTCCAGCAGGACGAACTCGTCCGGGTTCTCGACGCTGTAGGACCAGTCGAAGAAGAGGTTGCCCGGCTCCTGGCGGGTGGCGAGGGTGAAGTCCTCCACGGCCGGGAGCCAGTTGTCCCGCTCGGCGGTGCGCACGGTGAACTTGACGACGATGAAGATCATGGCGACTCCTGGTCGGGACGGCGGCGTCCCGACCAGGGTCCCATATCCTCACAGACCGGACAGGAACCGGCACACCCGCACAGCTATCCGCCCAGCGCCTCGTGACGGGCCGCCAGGCGCGCCGCTCCCTCCTCGGTCAGCGATCCGAAGAGCCGCAGCCGGGAGATCCCGCCGTCCGGGAAGATGTCGATCCTGACGTGTGTGCCGCGCACGGGCTCCGGCAGGACGAAGCGGTGGTTCGTGTCGGGCTGGAGACGGGTGCGGGGCAGGAGCGGTGTCGGCTCGCCGTCCTCGCCGTCACGGACCGAGATCTCCGCCCAGCCCGCCGCGTTGCCCTTGAGGTAGGCGGTGTCGATCTCGACGGCCCGGATCTCGGACTGCTCCACGAGGCGGTAGCGGATCCAGTCGTTGCCCTTGTCGCGCCGGCGGCGGGTCTCCCAGCCGTCGTCCATCTTCCGGGAGCGGCCCGGCGCGATGGTGTTGGTCGCCGGGGAGTAGAAGCGGTCGGAGGCGTCCTCGACCTGGCCGCCGTTCTCCAGGGCCACCAGGTCGAACGTACCGAGGGCGGTCAGCCACGCCGGGTCGGGCGCCACCTCTCCGTGCACGCGCAGGCGGGCTATGCCTCCGTCGGGGTGCTGGTTGATCCGGAGGTGGGTGAAGCGCTGCTCGGCGTCGACGGCGAAGCCGTTGGCCGCGTGGCCGCCGACGGCCGTACGGGGGACGAGGGTCGTCCACTTCACGTCGGGCGCGAGGAGGTCCTCGGGGGACGGGGAGCCCGGCAGCGAGGTCGCCTCGACGGAGACCGACTGCGGGTAGTTGCCCCGGAAGTGCGCGGTGTCGACGATCAGCCCGCGCACCACACCGGGGGCGCCGAGGCGTACGAGGGCCCAGTCGTGGTCCTCGTCGGTGGGGTGCGGTTCGGCAGCGCCCGTACCGCGCCGGCGGCGGGTCTCCCAGCCGTCCATGATCTTGCCCTTGT
>NZ_JAERUC010000042.1 GCF_016745505.1 Streptomyces silvae
GTCCCGGCGGCCGTCGTCATCGGCGCCCCCGGCTGCGTACGGGCGTGGTCCCGGTGGCCGTCCTCATCGGCGCCCACGGCCGCGTACGGCGGCCGAGGTCAGCACCGCGAGCGCGCCGAGGGCGGCGAGGCCCGCGGCGGGGGCGAGGACGGCCCAGGGGGCGCGTTCGGCGTAGGGCATGTTCTCGGAGAGCATGCGGCCCCACTCGGGCGCGGGGGCCGGTGTGCCGAGGCCGAGGAAGCCGAGGGAGGCGAGGGCCAGGGCGATGGCGGGGATGCGCAGGACGGCGTGGCGTACGACGGGCGGGAGGACGCCCGGCAGGATGTGGCGGCGCAGCCGGTGCCACCGTCCGGCTCCGAGGGCGCGGGCGACGGCGATGTGCGGGGCGGCGCGTTCCTGGGCGTACAGCGCGGAGGTGTGGGCGGCGAGGGGGGCCCAGGCGACGGCGGCGACGGCCGCGGCGGCGCCCCAGGGGCCGGGGCCCACGATGCCCGCGACGACGAGGCCGGCCAGGACGGCGGGCAGGGCGTTGGCGGTCTCGGTGAGGGCACCCGCGCGGGCGGCTCCGGCGAGCAGGCCGAGGAGGAGGGTGACGGCGCCGACGGCGACGGCGGTGAGTACGGTCCTGGCCGCCCCGTGGCCGAGGCGGGCGAGGAGGTCGCGGCCCAGGGAGTCGGTGCCCAGCGGATGGGCGGCGGAGGGGGTCGCGAGGCGGGCGGCGGTGTCGGCGTACAGGGGGTCGCGCAGGAGGCCGGTGACGACGACGGCGGCGAGGAGGGCGGCCAGGACCAGCGCCCCGGCGGCCACGGTGCGGCGGGTGGGGAGGGGCGGGGCGACGAGCGGCGGGAGGGCGCCGTCGGCCCGTGCGGGGCCGAGGAGGGCCCGGGAGGCGAGGCGGGCGGTGAGTCCGGCGGCGACGCCCAGGAGGAGCAGGAGGAGCACGCAGGCCTGGAGGACGGGCAGGTCCTGGGCCAGGGCGGCGGCCAGCGCCGTACCGCCGAGCCCTGGTATGGCGTAGAGCGTCTCGACGGCGACCGCGCCGCCGGTGAGCCCGACGACGACGAGGCCGAGCTGGGGCAGCAGTGCGGGCAGGGTGCGGCGCAGGGCTCCGCCGGCGATCCGGCGGGCGGGCATCCCGTGGGCGGTGGCGGCGCGCGCCCAGGGTTCGGCGAAGGCGGCGGGCAGGGCGTCGTCGAGCAGCCGTCCGAGGAGCGCGCCGGCGGGGACGCCCATGGCGAGGGCGGGCAGCACGAGCTGCTCGGGCCCGCCCCAGCCGAGGGCGGGGAACCAGCCCAGTTGTACGGCGAGGACGGTGGCCAGGACCGCGGCGAGGAGGAATTCCGGCAGTGCGGCGAGCACGGCCGCGCCGACGCCGGCCCGGGTGGTGACGAGCGTCCGGCGGGCGCCCCTGCGGAGTGTTCCGGCGGCGAGGGCGAGCGCCAGGAGGACGGCGACGGCGAGCGAGGTGCCCATGAGGGTGAGGGAGACGCCGAGGGCGGAGGTCACGTCGGGGCCGACGGGCTGCCCGGAGACCCAGGACTCCCCCAGGTCGCCGTGGAGCAGTCCGGACGCCCAGCCGCCGAGGACATGCAGCGGTCCGCCGTCGAGTCCGGTCTCGGCACGGATGGCGTCGAGCACGGCCGGTGTGGGCGGACGGTCCGCGTAGCGGGCGTGCAGGACGGTCAGCGCCGGGTCGGTGCGGGTCAGCCTGGGCAGCAGGCCGATGACGGCGACGACGGCCAGAAGCGCGCCGAGCCGTCCGGCCAGGTACTTCACGCGGTCACCCGACGTGGGTGTCGGCGGTGATGAGGGTGCGTTCCATCGGGTCGAGTGCGACGCCTTCGACGCGGGCGTCGTCGTAGCCCTGGACGAAGCGCTCGTGGACGAGCGGGACGAGGGCGTCAGCGCCGAGGACGGCTGCCTCGGCGGTCATCTCGGCGTTGTGGCGGGCGTCGGTGCCGGTGAGCGAGGCGGCCTTGGCAACCGCCGTGTCGACCTTCTTGTCGCACAGCTGGGAGATGTTGAAGCTGCCGTCGCAGGTGAAGTCGGAGGCGAGGTAGGAGACGGGGTCGGCGGTGTCCAGCAGGGTGTTGCGGGCCTGGATGAACGCGTCGTACTTCCCGGCGAGCGCGTCGGCCTCCATCTGCGCGTAGTCGCGGACGACCTGCTTGACGGTGAATCCGCGCTTCTCCAGCTGCTGCTGGACGAGCGTGGCGACCTCGGGGAGCTCGGGCCGGTTGGTGTAGGTGGCGAGGACGATCTCCTTCGTCTTCGCGACTTCGGCGCGGCTCGCCGCCGGGGTGCGTCCGGTGGGCGCGGTGCGCTGGCCGGCGGCCCAGGGGATGCCGGGGCCGAGGAGCCCCTGGGCGGTGTCGGCCCGTCCCTCGTACACGCCGTCGACCAGCGCCTTGGAGTCGATGGCCTCGCGGGCGGCGGCGCGCAGGGCGGGGTCGGCGAAGACTCCGCGTTCCGTGTTGAGCGAGAGGCCGTTGGTCCGGGCGGAGGGGAACTCGTGGACGTACGCGTCGCCGAGCAGGGAGGCCTGTGCGATCGGTACGTACTCGGCGACGTCGACGGCCTTCGTGCGCAGCGCGTTGGCGCGGGCGGTGCCGTCCGCGGCGAAGGTGACGTCGACGCCCGGGGCCTTCGCCGTGTCGCCCCAGTAGTCGGCGTTGCGTTCGAGGGTGGCGGCGACCGCGCCCTTGACGTCGGTGAGGGTGAACGGTCCGGTGGCGTGCCCGGCGGGGTTCACCTTGCCGCCCTGGTAGGCGGGGGCGGACAGGATCGCGAGGGACGGGTTGGCGAGCCGTTGCGGGAGCAGCGGGTCGGCCTCCCCGGTGACGATCCGTACGGTCCTCGCTCCCGTGGCGGTCGCCTTCAGGGTGGTGTCGGACAGCACCCGGGGCAGCGGGGACGCCTTGCCCGCGGCGGTGAGGGACCGGACGACGGCCTCGGGGTCGACCTTCGCGCCGTCCTGGAAGACGGCGTCGCGGAGGGTGAACGTCCAGGTGGTGGGGTTGTCCTGCTTCCAGGACGCGGCGAGCGACGGCTTGGCGGCGCCGTTCCTGTCCAGCGTGGTGAGGCCCTCGACGACGGCGAGCCGGCTGAGGGTGACCGCGTCGTCCCCGTACGGCGACATGGCCTGGGCGGGCGGGAAGGCCATGACGACCCTGAGCCGCTGGTCGCCGGAGCCGCCGGACTCGCCCGAGGACGAACACGCGGCGAGCGGGAGCAGCAGTGCGGCGGTGGCGGCGACGGCACGCAGCGGGGAGCGGCGGCTTCGGGACGTAGGCATGACGGAGACCCTATATGGAAACGATTATCATCTGATGTGAGGGGCGGCGAGGTCCCGGGGAGCGGGCATCGGCAGCTCGAAGTGGACGATGCCCTGACCGCCGTCCGGCAGCGTGCGCTCGTCGCAGACCTCTTGGGCGAGCGACCGCCAGAACGGCTCGGCGCCCGGCACGGCCGGATCGGTGTGCAGGTAGAGCGAGGTGTAGCCGCCGGCCCGCGCGGCGAAGTCGCCGAGTTCGCGCACCAGCCTGCGGGCCAGACCGTGCCTGCGGTGCTCGGGCCGTACGTAGATCCGGCACAGCTGGGCCGTCGACCCGGAGGGGAAGCGGTCCGCGACCCACTGCGGGTTGGGCGGCGCCTGAGGCCCCCGGTCCCGCACCGCACCCGTCGCCACGACCTCGTCCCCGCGCACGACGACCAGGAGGGTGCAGCGCTCGGGGAGCAGATAGGCGCCCTCGAGGTCGATGATGTCGGCGTGCCAGCGGGGTACGTAGCCCGAGCGCAGGTCGTGGTAGACGGTGTCCAGCATCACGGCACGGGCGCCGCCGACGTCCTGCGCGGTGGCGGTCCGCAGGACGTACCCGTCCGCTCCGGCCGGCGCGTCCGGCATCCTCGTCGCACCGGCGGTCGCGCTCACCACTGACGCTCACCCTCGCTCTCGGCCGTACGGCACATCACTTGCCGTACCAGCGTACGTGCAAGCGATGTGCAATAAGCCGGGCGGGGTTCCGGAGGTCAGTCGCTGTCCGGGCGGGGTCCCGCCTGGACAGGGGCCCCGTCCGGGCAAGGAGCCCAGGACGCCGGGGCCCCGCGGCTCAGCCTTCGGCGCGGTAGACCAGGGCGGTCGCGATGCCCGCGATGCCCTCGCCCCGGCCGGTGAACCCGAGGCCGTCGGAGGTCGCGGCGGAGAGCGACACGGGCGCGCCGACCGCCTCGGACAGCACCTTCTGCGCCTCGTCGCGCCGCTTGCCGATCTTCGGCCGGAGACCGACGACCTGCACGGCGACATTGCCGATCCCGAAGCCCTCGGCGCGCACGATCCGGGCGGCCTCGGTCAGCAGGGTGACGCCGGACGCACCCGACCACTCGGGCCGGCCGGTGCCGAAGTGCTGCCCCAGGTCACCGAGCCCGGCGGCCGAGAAGAGGGCGTTGCAGGCGGCGTGCGCCACGACGTCGGCATCGGAGTGCCCGGCGAGACCGGGGCCCTCGCCCTCCCACAGCAGGCCCGCGCACCAGAGCTCGCGGCCCTCCTCGAAGGCGTGGATGTCGGTCCCGATGCCCACGCGCGGGATCAGGGGGGCCGTCTGCCGCGTCACTGTCTCAGAATCCATCGTTCGCCCTCCGGCGTGCGAGAACGGCCTCGGCCAGGACCAGGTCCAGCGGCCGGGTCACCTTGAACGCTTCCTCGTGCCCCGGTACGACGACGACCTGGGAGCCCAGCTGCTCGACCATGCCCGCGTCGTCGGTCGCGCCCTCGCCGTCGACGGCGACGCTCGTGTGCGCCTTGACGAGGGTGTGCCGGTCGAAGCCCTGGGGCGTCTGCACGGCCCGCAGCCGCGCCCGTACGGGCGTCGACAGGACCGGCTCCGGCGCGCCCGGCTCACCCGGCTCGACCTCCTTGACGGTGTCGGCGAGGGGAAGCGCGGGAACCACGGCCGGGGCCCCGTCCCGTACGGCCTCGATGACGGCGTCCACGGTGTCGACCGGCACCAGGGGCCGGGCCGCGTCATGGACGAGTACGACGGAGACGTCGTCCGGCAGGGCGTCGAGGCCCAGCTTCACTGACTCCTGGCGTGTCGCACCGCCTGGGACGACGACGTAGTCGGTGTGCTCGGGCAGCGCGTGCCCGTCGATGAGGTTCTTCACCTCGGGCGCGCCGTCCGGCGGCGCGACCACGACGACGAGGGTGACGGCGCGGGACGCGGCCATGGCCCGTACGGCGTGGATGAGCATCGGGGTACCGCCGAGCGCGCGCAGCGCCTTCGGGGTACCGGGGCCGAGCCGGACGCCGCGGCCCGCCGCGGGGATCACCGCTGCGGTGCGGGAGGGGCTCGGTTCAGCAGGCGTCGGTGACATCGGTGACATCGGTTGCACTCCGAAGCTTCGGCAGGTTTGTTTCCACGGCCGACATGGGTATGGCCTGGGCGTGCCCCGACCGTAGGCCGGGGAACAGCCGGGCGCTGCGCCTCGGCCCGACCGGGACCCTTCCGTGACCCCCGGGCGGCCGATCGCCGGCGAGGACCGGTGGAGGATGCCGAAGGGGACGGCACGCGGCGCGTCGGCAGCTTTCCGACCGGATTCACGTGATCCGGACGGGTTTCCCGGGTGAACCCTGTCCCGGGTCCGGACATGGTCCCGGGCTCGAACATGGTCCTGGGACCGAACATGCCGCAGCGCCCGACGACTCGCCGTGAAGACGGCTGGTCAGCGGGCACCGCGGCACATTTTCTTCGATACCGGTCCGGTGGGCGCCGGTGTCATCCGGTCACCGGCGTCGTCCGACGACCGGTGACGTCGAGATCACCGGTTGCCGTCCGGCTTCAGGACGCGAGGACCTCGTCGAGCAGTGCCTCGGCCTTGTCCTCGTTCGTGTTCTCCGCGAGAGCGAGCTCGCTCACCAGGATCTGGCGGGCCTTGGCGAGCATGCGCTTCTCACCTGCGGAGAGTCCACGCTCGCGCTCGCGACGCCACAGGTCGCGCACTACTTCGGCGACCTTGATGACATCGCCGGAGGCGAGCTTCTCGAGATTTGCCTTGTAGCGTCGGGACCAGTTCGTCGGCTCTTCGGCGTACGGCGCGCGCAGCACCTCGAAGACCCGGTCCAGCCCTTCCTGCCCGACCACGTCACGCACACCGACGAACTCCGCATTGTCCGCCGGTACACGAACCGTCAAGTCGCCCTGGGCGACCTTGAGCACCAAGTAGGTCTTGTCCACGCCTTTGATCTGGCGAGTTTCGATAGCCTCGATCAGCGCGGCCCCGTGATGGGGATAGACCACGGTGTCGCCAACCTTGAACGTCATGTGACAGGTACCCCTTCCGTGGCTATCCAGAGTAACACGAGAACGGCTTCTCCTGAATGGCGTTTTCGCAGGTCAGGGCATATCTCGGGGCTTGACAACTGCGCCACGAACGTGCTGCGCGAGCCTTCCGGAAGACGATATTCGCAGGTCGGAGCGGGCGTACGACCGAGCCGAAACACACCCGTCACAGGCGTCGGAAGTCCTCAAGAAGGGGCTGAACGTCCCGTTTTGCCGGTTTCTGGATGGTGAACTTTCCGTACTCCGTTCGGACCTCGATCACCCGTACGGCTCTTAGCGTCCGTGGTCAATGAAATTGATCAACGGCCCGGGGCCGCGTGGATTATGCACGGGAAATGCGCCACCGCCCGGAAATCGATCATCGCACTGCTCAGCCGCGTTACCGCGTTTTGTGAACGCCGTGCGAATCCTCACAGCGCGGGAGACGGCCGCGGCGTGGCCGGGGAGGTCCGGCGCCGTCCCCGGGGACACCGGGCTCACCCACCGGCCCCACAGGTCGGGAGCCCCCAGGGGCGGGTCGGGTGCGGGCCCGGGACGACGGCTCGGTAACCTGAGCCCGCTGACACACACTTAGGGCGGCTTTACGGCCGCTCGGCCTTCCTGTCCGCAGAGTCCGAAGTCCGCAGTCCGAACGTTCAAGGAGTTGCCGCCGCCGTGAGCCGCAGCCTTCGACACGGCGCCTTCGCCGCCACTGCCCTCGTGTTCTCGATCGCCACGCTGTCCGCGTGCGCTGCCGGCAACAACGCGCAGACGCTTCAGGTCAGGCCGGACAACGCAGCCACCGCTGTCGACTCCATCAAGATCCAGAACCTGAACATCATCACGCAGCCCGACCCGGAGACCGAGGGCCCGGCGGTCATCGCCGCCACCCTGTTCAACGACGGCCCGAAGCGCGAGGTCGTGGAGAAGGTCACCCTGCCGGGCACCAACGCCACCGTGGAGCTCAAGCCCGCCAAGGGCAAGGGCCCGGTCGTGGTCCCGGCCGGCGGACGGCTCATCATCGGCGGGAAGAACAACGCCTCGGCCGTCATCGAGAACGGCCGCCAGGCGGGCGCGGACGGCAACGTGCAGAACGTCGCCTTCACGCTCAGCGAGACCGGCGACATCGAGCTCGGCGCCGCCATCGTCCCGGCGACCAGCTTCTTCGAGAAGTTCGGCCCGAGCACCGCACCGTCCCCGAAGCCCTCGCCCACCCCCTCGGCCTCTGAGACCGGCTCCGAGGCGACGGGCGAGGCGTCCGAGGGCCAGGCCGGAAGCCAGGCCGACGGCACGGCGACCGACGGCTCGGCGACCGACGGCGCGGCCGGCACGGCGGACGACGAAGCCGCCACGCACTGACCCGCCACGCATCTGACCGCACGCGTGCAGCGCGTAAGGGGGCACCTCCCGCGGAGGCGCCCCCTTACGCACGTACTCAGCGCATGGCGCGCGCTCCGCGGGCTTCGTCCCGCCGCGCGCCGCTGCGGTTTACGGCTCGAACTTGTAGCCGAGGCCCCGCACCGTCACCAGGTAGCGCGGCGCCCCCGGGTCGGGCTCGATCTTGGCGCGGAGCCGCTTGACGTGGACGTCCAGGGTCTTGGTGTCGCCCACGTAGTCGGCGCCCCAGACCCGGTCGATCAGCTGCATGCGTGTCAGGACGCGCCCCGCGTTGCGCAGGAGCATCTCCAGGAGGTCGAACTCCTTCAGCGGGAGGTCGACCTTGCCGCCGGAGACCGTGACGACGTGGCGGTCCACGTCCATCCGGACCGGCCCGGCCTCCAGGGCCGCCGGGGTGACCTCCTCCGGCTCGCCGCGGCGGCGCAGGACCGCGCGGATGCGGGCCACCAGCTCCCGCGAGGAGAAGGGCTTGGTCACATAGTCGTCGGCTCCTATTTCCAGGCCGACGACCTTGTCGATCTCGCTGTCCTTGGCGGTGACCATGATCACCGGGACGTTGGACCGGACACGCAGCTGCCGGCAGACCTCCGTACCGGGCAGGCCCGGGAGCATCAGGTCGAGCAGCACGAGGTCGGCACCGTTGCGCTCGAACTCGTCGAGGCCCTCCGGGCCGGTGGCCGCGATGGCCACCTCGAAGCCTTCCTTGCGGAGCATGTAGGACAGGGCGTCGCTGAAGGATTCCTCATCCTCGACGACAAGCACTCGGGTCACGGAAGGGCCTCCGGGGCAGGAAATGTGTCAAAAGAATCGGTCTCGTACGGCCCGTCGTGGTCAACAGCACCGTTGACGACGAGGGATCCGCCGGTGGTACGACCCCTCACGACGCCGGACTCCGGCAGTCGCAGGGTGAACGTGGAGCCCTGTCCCTCCGAGCTCCATACGGTGACCTCCCCGCCGTGCGAGGCGGCCACATGCTTGACGATGGCGAGGCCGAGACCGGTGCCACCGGTGGCCCGTGAACGGGCCGGGTCGACGCGGTAGAACCGCTCGAAGACACGCTCGCGGTCCTTCTCGGAGATGCCGATGCCCTGGTCGGTCACGGCTATCTCGATCAGATCCCCGCCGGGCGCGGCCAGCTTCCGGGCGGCGATGCCGACGCGGGTGCGGGCGGGGCTGTAGTTGACGGCATTCTCCACGAGATTGCCGAGGGCGGCCGCCAGCTGGCTCCGGTTGCCCCACACGAAGAGGTCCGCGGTGCCGCCGGAGGCCATGGTGATCTGCTTCGAACCGGCCTGCTGGCGGCACCGGTCGACGGCCTCGACGACCAGCTCCTCCACCCGTACGGGCTCGGCGTCCTCGAGCGGGTCGTCGTTCTGCACCCGGGAGAGGTCGATGAGCTCCTGCACGAGGTTGGTCAGCCGGGTCGCCTCGATCTCCATGCGGCCGGCGAACCGCTGCACCGCCTCCGGGTCGTCGGAGGCGTCCATGACGGCCTCGGAGAGCAGGGAGAGCGCTCCGACCGGCGTCTTGAGCTCATGGCTGACGTTGGCGACGAAGTCGCGCCGCACCGCTTCGATGCGCCGGGCCTCCGTGAGGTCCTCGACCAGCAGGAGGACCAGGCGTGAGCCCAGCGGGGCGACCCGGGCCGAGACGGCGAGCGCCTCACCCCGGCCCGTACCCCGGCGCGGGAGGTCGAGCTCGACCTGTCGTATCTCACCGTCACGCCGGGTGTCCCGGGCCATGTGGAGCATCGGCTCGACCGCCAGACGGCCGCCCCTGACCAGGCCCAGCGCATACGCGGCGGAGCTGGCCTTGACGACGCTGTCGCTCTCGTCGAGCACCACGGCGGAGGAGCTGAGCACGGAGAGGACCGTGTCCACCCCCGGGGGCAGCGCGGCGTTGCCGTCGGGCCGCAGGGACGTACGCGTGGGCCGCTTCTGCTCGCGCTCGCTCCAGCGGAACGCCAGCATCGCGATCACACCGGTGCACAACCCGGCGATCGCGGCAGCTGCGGCGACTGCCGCGTTCACGTCCATGCCTCAAGGTTATGCGGGCGCGCCGACACTCTCCCAGCCATCCGGGTGCCATCTCGAACACTCGTCGCCCAGAGTTCACCAAGGGGATAGTGCCGGTTCACTTAGGCGGCCGGATCCCGACGCGTTGGCCCCGCACCGTGGCAGCGTGGGGGCCGGACCCAAGACACCGGCCTCAGCAAACCCGGCCGTACGGGGGACGCCGCCCCCGCTGCCGGCCGGTCACAAGGATCTGGAGAGGGACTTCCATGCGCGACGCCTACCACGAGGAACTCGACTCGATCGGCGAGGACCTGGTCGAGATGGCCCGGCTCGTCGGCTCGGCGATCGGACGGGCCACGACGTCCATGCTCGACGCCGATCTCAAGCTCGCCGAGAGCGTGATCGCCGCCGACCAGAAGGTCGACGACCTCCAGCACGACCTGGAGGCCCGCGCCATCGCGCTGCTGGCCCGCCAGCAGCCGGTCGCCACCGATCTGCGGATCGTGGTCACCTCGCTCCGGATGAGCGCCGACCTGGAGCGCTCGGGCGACCTCGCCCAGCACGTCGCCAAGCTGGCACGGCTGCGCTTCCCCGACTCGGCGGTGCCGCACGACCTGCACGCCACCATCCTGGAGATGGGGCAGCTCGCCCAGCGGCTGATGGCGAAGGCCGCCGAGGTGATCATCACGAAGGACGTCGACCTGGCGCTCCAGCTGGAGCAGGACGACGACGAGATGGACCTGCTGCACCGCACGCTCTTCCAGCACCTGATGGACGACCGCTGGAAGCACGGCATCGAGACCGCGGTCGACGTCACCCTGCTCGGCCGCTACTACGAGCGCTTCGCCGACCACGCCGTTTCGGTCGCCAAGCGCGTCGTCTACCTGGTCACGGGTGAGCACGCGGACGAGATCCAGGCGGCGACACCGGTGGAGGGGGCGTAAGGGGGCGCGGCCGTCACGGCGGTCGCACATCCGTTCCCGCACTCGTGCGCCGTTGATGCGCCCTCCGGGCTGGGCATGCAATGGGTGCGGGGGCGGCGCGGCATGCCTGCGGTCCCCGCCGTCGGCATGTGTGCCCCATGCATGTGCCGTACGCCGTCGAGTCGTACGCCCTGAGGAGGGACCATGGCCGATTCCCCCATGACCGAACCCCAGCAGCAGGAGACCCCGACCGAAGTGGTGCATCTGCCGTTGCTGGGAGCCTGCGGCTGCGGCTCGGGCTGCGGATGCGGCTGCCAGGCCGGCGCGCCCTGCCAGTGCGGCGGCTGAGGCCGGCCGGACCCAGCGGCGGTGCCCCGCGACGGACACACGTCCGTGGCGGGGCACCGCGCCGCGCGCTCACGCTCCCCGGGCCCGCTGTGTGGACGCACGGGGGCCCTGCTCCTCAGACCGCACCCTCGGTGACCACCCGGCCCTCCGCGACCACCGGGCCCTCGGCGACCGCCAGGCCCTCGGCAACCGACCGGTCCTCCGGCACGGGCGAGGCGGCGACCACGGGCTCCGGCAGGTCCAGGTTCCGCATCAGCAGCCAGTAGCCGGCCGCGGCCACCGTGCCCAGGACCGCGCAGGTCCCCCAGAGCCAGGCGGCGCCGTAGTGGTCGATCACGAAGCCGGACATCAGGGGGGCGAGGAGCGCCGCCACCGACCAGGACATCGTGTACATGCCCTGGTAGCGGCCCCGGCCGTGGGCCGGTGACAGCTGCACGACGATGCCCGTCTGCGTCGGCGCGTTGACGATCTCGGCCAGGGTCCAGACGCACACCGTCAGGGCGTACACCCCGACCGATCCCGCGAACGCGGTCAGCCCGAAGCCGTAGCCCGCGAGCATGGACGAGAGGATCAGCAGCCGGCGCGGGTCACGGTGCTGGATGAACCGGGTGACGGGGATCTGCAGGGCCACGATCAGCACACCGTTGACGGCGATGGCCGTGCCGAAGTCGGAGGCGGACAGCCCGTCCGTGCCCATGGCCACCGGCAGGCCCAC
Source organism: Streptomyces silvae (assembly GCF_016745505.1). Taxonomy (GTDB): domain Bacteria; phylum Actinomycetota; class Actinomycetes; order Streptomycetales; family Streptomycetaceae; genus Streptomyces; species Streptomyces silvae. Next base: position 11,714 of record NZ_JAERUC010000042.1, read on the forward strand.
GTACCCCTGCTGGAAGATCAGCGCGACCAGGAACGACAGCCCGACGACACCCATGTAGCGGCCGTCGCGCAGGACCGTAACCAGCCGCACGTCGTCCTGCGGCGGGGTACCGGCGGCCCGGGGCGCAGCCTCCGGCCGGGACTCCGGCACCTTGAGGAAGACGACGAACGCGCAGAGCAGCGTCAGGGCCGCCTCCCCCATGAAGCCGGCCAGGTAGCTGTACTCGGCGATGAACCCGGCTCCGGCCGACGACACGGCGAAGCCCAGGTTGATGGCCCAGTAGTTGAGCGAGAAGGCCCGCACCCGGTCCTCGGGCCGGACGATGTCGGCCATCATCGCCTGCACGGCCGGCCGGGACGCGTTGCTGGCCATGCCCACGACGAACGCCACACCGGCGATCGCCACGGGGTGGACCATGAAGCCGAGCACGGCCACGGACACGGCGGTCGAGAGCTGCGCGATCAGCATGGTGGGGCGGCGCCCCAGCCGGTCGGTCATCACCCCGGCGCCGAGCGACGACACGACCCCGCCGAGCCCGTGGAGTGCGGCGACGAGACCGGCGTACGAGGCCGAGTAGCCCCGGTCCAGGGTCAGGTAGAGCGCCATGAAGGTGGCGACGAACGCCCCGAGGCGGTTGACCAGCGTGCTGGTCCACAGCCACCAGAACTCCCTGGGGAGACCGGCGACCGTCTCGTGTGCCGCCTTCTTGAGACCGGCGACGGACATAGGGCTTCCCCCCGGGGACGTGCTCGTACGGACAGGACGCCGGCCCTGTAAGCGGCCCTGCGACTGTCCGAACCTTACGAAAGCGGAATCCCCGGCCGCCACTCAATTGACGCCGCCCGTCAACAGTCGAGCCCCGGCCCCGCCCCCGGTCCGCCCTTCGGGCGAGCGCGCGGAGGCCGCACGGGTTCGATTACGCTCGGACCCATGGCCGACGCACCGTACAAGCTGATCCTCCTCCGCCACGGCGAGAGCGAATGGAACGCGAAGAACCTGTTCACCGGATGGGTGGACGTAGACCTCACCGACAAGGGCGAGAAGGAGGCGGTCCGCGGCGGTGAGCTGCTCAAGGACGCCGGCCTGCTCCCCGACGTCGTGCACACCTCCCTCCAGAAGCGCGCGATCCGCACCGCCCAGCTCGGGCTGGAAGCCGCGGACCGCCACTGGATCCCCGTGCACCGCTCCTGGCGCCTGAACGAGCGTCACTACGGCGCCCTCCAGGGCAAGGACAAGGCCCAGACGCTCGCCGAGTTCGGCGAGGAGCAGTTCATGCTCTGGCGCCGCTCGTACGACACCCCGCCGCCGGCCCTCGAGGACGGCACGGAGTTCTCGCAGAGCGCCGACCCGCGCTACGCGACGATCCCGCCGGAGCTGCGCCCGCGCACGGAGTGCCTCAAGGACGTCGTCGAGCGCATGCTGCCGTACTGGTACGACGGCATCGTCCCGGACCTCCTCGACGGCAAGACCGTCCTGGTCGCCGCCCACGGCAACAGCCTCCGCGGCCTGGTGAAGCACCTGGACGGCATCTCCGACGACGCCATCTCGGGCCTCAACATCCCGACCGGCATCCCGCTCTCCTACGAACTGGACGCCGACTTCCGCCCCCTGAACCCGGGCGGCACGTACCTCGACCCGGACGCGGCGAAGGCTGCGATCGAGGCCGTGAAGAACCAGGGCAAGAAGAAGTAGCACGCCCATGAGAAGCCCCCTGCCTGCGGTTTCTCCGCGCGGCGGGGGGCTTTTCGGTGCGCGGGCCTTCTCTGGACCGCCGGGTGCGACGACATCGGCGGCAAACGCGGAGCAACGGCTCGAAACCTGGCAGGGTGAGGGCCATGCAGTACTGCGAACTCCATGAAATGCACAACTGCGCAGACTGCGCTGCACACACCCCCCGCGGCAGCACTCCCACCAGCGAATGGGACGACTGGCCGTTGGCTGCGATCATCGTCCACGCCAGTGGCAAGGCCCATCTGCCCGGCTGCACACACATCATCCCGGCCGACATCCGGTCGCCCCGCTACGGCTGGGTGCTCTCCCCTTCCCCCGGGGCATGGCGTCGCCTCGCGCCCTCCAGCCCACTCCGAGCAACCCAGGGCAACATCCAGCGGGAGGCCGTGAGCCGCTGTGAAACGTGCGACGCGACGCAGTGACCCTCGCGCCTGCTCACCGCCTACTCGCGGGAGTGCCTGGCCGCTGAGTCAGCCGCCGCCCGCACCCCCAGCCACTGCTCCGCCCCGTACTCCTCGAACCGTTCCGTCTCCGTGAAGCCCAGCTTCCTCGCCAGGTGCAGTGAGCGGGTGTTGGCCGTCTGGGTGCAGAGTGTCACCGGTTCGCCCGGGAGCGTTTCCGTGAACCAGGCCAGTGCCGCCGTGCACGCCTCGGTGGCGTAGCCCTGGCCCCAGGACGACGGCAGGAACATGTAGCCGATCTCCGCTGTTCCGGTGGTCCGTTCAGCGTCGCGGCGGTCCAGGGTGACCGTGCCGATCATCGCTCCGGCGCGTTCGACCACGAAGAGGCCCGGGCGTCTCCCCGGTGTCCCGGGCACCGCGCGCTCCAGTTCGTCGCGCGGGCGGGGGCCGCCGAGGTAGGTGCCCACCTCCGGGGAGGCGAACAGGTCGATGAACGCCGCTCGGTCCCGGGCCTCGGACTCGCGGAGCACGAGCCGGTCGGTCTGTATCGGGGCGGGGGGCCAGGCGACGGGTCCGAGTCCGGTCATGGCGGGCAACCTATCGCGGCCGGGGGCGGTAAGGCCCGGCATCCGAACGGCCGTTGTTCCGGGAGGCGTGCGCGGGGGAAGAATTCCGGCATGACCGAGTACGCCGCCGAGCCGCTCGCCGCCGACAGCCGTGGCAATCTCCTGGTCTCCTTCACGCCGGGGCGCGAGGACTCGCCTCCCCGGGACGCTCCCGTTCCCGTGGCGCTGGCGGCCCTCTGGCACGGGGGCTGTGTGCTCATGGTCCACGACCGGTACCGGGCGTCCTGGGAGCTGCCCGGCGGAGGCATCGAGCCCGGGGAGAGCGCGCGGGAGACGGCCGTACGCGAGTTGTTCGAGGAGAGTGGGCAGGTTCCGGACGGTGTCCTGCGGTTCGTCGGCCATGCCGGGTTCGTCCTGGCGCCCGACCAACGGCGCGAGTACGGGGCCCTGTTCGCCGGTGATGCGCGCAGCCGGCGCGACTTCGAGCCCAACGACGAGATCTCCGCGATCTGTTGGTGGGACCTGAGATCGCCGCTTCCCGGCCGGGTCGCGCTCCTCGACGTACACCTCGCCCGGCTCAGCAGGGAGTCGGTCCCCCGCCCGGCCGGGCACCCGCTAACGTGACCTCCACACCTGCCTGTTACCCAGGTACACACCCCCGGCGGCACGGGCGGGCGGGGCGCGGAGAGCAAGGGGATCGGGGAGAGCGATCATGGGCGAGTCTCTGAAGACCTTCGTCGGCGGCACCGAGGTCGAGGTGCCCAACAGCATTCCGGCGATCCGGGCCGCGCTGCCCGAGGAGAGACGCGAGGAGTTCGACCACGCGATCAACGAGGCCGGGGTGCACGAGATCCAGGCCGTCATGCGGCACTGGATGCTGGAGTCCGTGCCCGATCCCGAGGCCGAGCAGATCCTGGACCGGCTGGCGCAGGACGAGGCCGAGAGGCGGAACGTCGCTTGAACTTCCGCATCTCCTACGCTCCGCCGGCCGACGACACCCTGGCCAAGATGCGCGACGGCGACTCGTTCCGGGACGAGATGGCGCGCACCTTGGGCCAGGATCCGTACGGACATGCCTCGACCGCCGTGAAGCGTGAACGTGACCGGCGCGAGGCCACGGTCTACGGCGCCATCGTCCTCTACTACGTCTCCGGTTCCGTGCTGACGGTCACCGTGGTGCGGCTGGTCCCGCTGCCCTGAGCCGGGCCGTCACCCCAGCCTGACCTGGCGGTCGGTGTCGCCGAGCGACTCCAGCAGCCCGCGCAGGTCGTCCGCGACCCGGCCGCGCTCCTCGTCGGTGAGACCCGACAGCAGGCGGTTCTGGTTGGCCACATGGTCCACCAGCGCCCGGTCGATCAGCTCCCGCCCCTTCTGGGTGAGCGAGACGTGCACGCTGCGGCCGTCCTCGGGCCGGCGGGTGCGCAGGACGAGCTCCCTCTCCTCCAGCCGGTCCAGCCGCTGGGTGATCGCGCCGGACGTGACCATCGCGGACCGCATCAGCTCCGCCGGGGTCAGCCGGTGGGGCGCCGGACTGCGCCGCAGCGTGGCCAGGACGTCGAAGGCCGCCGGGTCGAGGTCGTGCGCACCGAAGACGGTGCGCTGCTCGGCCTCGACGATCCTGGCCAGCCGCTTGATGCGCCCGATCACACCCATCGACGAGGAATCCAGGTCCGGGCACTGCTCCGCCCACTGCGCCAGAACGCGGTCCACATGGTCACTCATGGGGCCACCCTATCTTTAACTTAGCGTTGAGATACCTAGTTGCTTAGCGCTAAGCAATCGCGCTACGGTCCCGCCATGACACAGGACGCAGGCCTCCTGACCGTGCCGCAGGCGATCCGTACGCGCCGCAGCATCCGCCACTACCTCTCCGACCCGGTCCCCGACCGTCAGCTGTCCGAGCTGCTCGACCTGACGATGGAGGCGCCCTCCAGCTGGAACGTGCAGGCACGTTTCGTCGTGGTCGTCTCGGACGAGGAGGGCCGGGCCGCGCTCACCCGTGCCACCGGGGGCCAGCCGCACCCCCAGGAGGCGCCCCTCACCCTGGTGTTCGTGGCGTCCGACCAGGCCTGGCGCGAGGACCTGAGCGACATCTACGACCACGCCCTGCGCAGCGGTGCGTGGAACGAGCGGTTCGTCAGCGGCTTCTCCCGGGCCACCATGGACTTCCAGCGGGACCTCGAACGGCGCGGCCTGCTCAGGGAGTACGCCGTGAAGGACGCGGTGATCGCCGCGACGTACGCGATGCTCGCCGCCACCTCCATGGGGCTGGCCACCTCCCCGATGAACGGCTGGGACGAGCAGCAGGTGAAGCGGGCGATCGGCGTCGAGGACCGGGACGACCTGCACATAGCGATGCTCCTGCCGGTGGGCAGACCGGCGGAGACCCGTGTGCACCCGGGCCGTCGGCCGCGGGCCCGCCAGGTGTTCACCGGTCGGTACGGGCGCGTGGGAGGCGGTGCCCGGTGAGGGCCGACCGGGTCGCCGTCGACTCCGCGATCACCGCCCTCGCCCCGCTCGTCTGGGGCTCCACCTATCTCGTCACCACGGAATTCCTGCCGCCCGACCGGCCGCTGCTGGCCGCCACCGTCCGCGCCCTGCCGGCGGGCCTGATCCTGCTCGCCATCGGCCGGACCCTGCCGCACGGCCGCTGGTGGTGGCGCGCCGCCGCCCTCGGCACGCTGAACATCGGCGCCTTCCTCTATCTGCTCTTCGTCGCCGCGTACCACCTGCCCGGCGGAGTCGCCGCCCTGGTGATGGCCGTGCAGCCGACGATCGTCCTCGCGCTCTCGGCGCTGCTGCTGAAGGAGCGGATCACGGCGACGCACGCCGCGGCCTGCGCCCTCGGGATGGCCGGTGTCGGGCTGCTCGCCCTCACCCCGCGCGCGGGCCTGGACGCGGTGGGCGTCGGCGCGGGGCTCCTGGGCGCGGTGAGCATGGCGAGCGGCATCGTGCTGACCAAGCGCTGGGGGCGGCCGCCGGGAGTCGGCGTACTGACGTTCACCGGCTGGCAGTTGAGCTTCGGCGGGATCCTCCTGCTGCCCGTCACCCTGATCGGCGAGGGGCTGCCCGGCGCGGTCGACGGGCGGAACGTCGCGGGCTTCGCGTACCTCGGGTTCGTCGGCGCCCTGCTCGCGTACGCCGTGTGGTTCCGCGGTGTGGAGCGGCTGCCCGCGCTGACCGTGTCCGTGCTCGGCTTCGCCTCACCGCTCGCCGCGATGGCGCTGGGCTATCTCGTCCTGGACGAGACGCTCTCCCCGGTGCAGCTCGCCGGAGCGGTGACGGTGGTCGTCGCCGTGTTCCTCGCCCGCCCCCGGACAGCGAGGGGGCGGGGAGCGTCCTCCGCTCCCCCGCCCCCTCAGCTGCCGAGCGTCAGCCGAGCTTCTTGACCTGCGCGTCGATCACCGCGGCCGGCTGGGCGAAGTCGGAGTCCGCACCCGTCTTGCCGAGGTTGAAGGAGAAGAAGGTGGCGACCGTGCCGCCCTGACGCAGGCTCACGAGCTTGAAGGGCGCCGCGGCGTCCCCCTCGCCCATCTGTACGCGCCAGGCGAGGGCCTCCTCGCCGCCCGTCGCCTTCTCCTCGGTCACCTTGGTGACCTTCTGCTTCGAGCCCTTCATGGTCAGGGTGAAGCCGCCGGTCGCGCACTTGGCCGCCGACTCACGGAGCTCGGCGAGGCTCTTCGCCGCGCCGTCACCCTCGTACGAGGCCAGGGTGACCAGGGACGACGTCACGTCGAGCAGGCCGGCGAGCGCGTCCTCGGGGTCGGCCGACTCGTCCTTCTTGGGCTCCTGGACGACCTTGCGCCCGGCGTTCCCGACCGGGGTGCCGCGCTTCACGCCGTAGAAGGCGAAGCCGATCGGCTCGCACTCCTTCTTGTCGACGGTGACGTCCTCGGGCTGCGCGATGTCCTCGGGGCCGGTCTTCGAGATCTTGTGGCCCGCGACGTCGCCCTGCTCCAGCGACACCTTCTCCAGCTCGGCCGACGTCAGCGCCTTGACCGCCGCGGGCTTGGAGGAGGCGGCGTCCTTGCCTCCGGAGGCACCGCCGTCACCCTTGGCGTCGGAGTCCGAGCCGCTGCAGGCGGTGGCGAGCAGCGTCAGGGACGCCACGGCGGCGGCGAGGGCGGTACGGCGTACGGCGGTGGCGCGCATGGTTCGGTCATCTCTCCGTCTGAAGGAGCAACGGCCCCGCCCCGGCCCGTAATTCAGGGCAGGCGCGAGAGGTCCGCAGCGGTGCAGCACACTCTACGATCGGACACCTGTCCGATGATTGCCCCGCACGGTCACGGGATGTGATCGTGACTCCCTTGTGATCACTCTGTGAATACCCTGTGGGCGCGGTCGACTCCGCAGCCGAGCCATGGGGGGCCCGCCCGTGTCCGTCGACGCGACAACCGCCGTACTGGAAGCCCTCGGAGCCCGCGGTCCCGCCTCCCGTGAGCCGCTCGCCGGGGGCACGTACAACACTGTCACCCGGGTGAGGTTCGCGGACGGCAGGGACTGGGTCGTGAAGATCCCCCCGACGCACAGCACGGGGCTGAGCTACGAACAGCGCCTGCTCGTCAACGAGGTCACCTTCTACGGCGCCGCGGCGAGCGAGGGCGGCGAGGTGATCCCCCGGGTCGTGCACAGCGAGCTCGACCCCGGGGCGACGGCCGGGGCGTACGTCGTCATGACCGCGCTCCCCGGGCGCCCCTGGAGCGAGGTCGCCGGTGAGCTGACGGCCGACGAGACACACGCGCTGCGCACCGAGTTCGGGGCGGTCGTCGGGGGGCTGCACCGCATCACCGGTCCCGGTGGTTACGGATATCCCGCCGAGCCCCTGGGCCCGCTCTCCCCCACCTGGCGCGAGGCGTTCACCGCGATGACCGACGCCGTGCTGGCGGACGCCGTGACGTACGGCGCGAGGCTGCCGTGGCCGGTGGGACGGATCCATGAGGTGCTCGCCGGGGCGTCGGACGTGCTGGACGAGGTGGTACGGCCCGCCCTCGTCCACTTCGATCTCTGGCAGGGGAACCTGCTGGTGGCCGGGGAGCCCGGCGCCCGGCACCTCGGCGGGATCATCGACGGCGAGCGGATGTTCTGGGGCGACCCGGTCGCCGACCTCGTCTCCACATCGCTGTTCGGCGACCCGGAGACGGACCAGGGCTTCCTGGCCGGATACGCGGCGGCGACGGGCGCACCGCTGCTGTTCACCCCGTCCGTACGCCGCCGGCTCGGTCTGTACCGCAGCTACCTCTACCTGATCATGCTCACCGAGACGGTGCCCCGGGGCGCGGGGCCGGACGCTGTGGAGTGGACGTGGAAGGAGGTCGCGCCACGGCTGGTCGCGGCGCTGGAGGGGCTCGCGTAGGGCCGACCGGCCCTCAGCCCCTCAGCCCTCAGCCCGTCAGCCCTCAGCCCGTCATTCCCTCAGTCCCTCGGTTCCCTCAGGACGACGGGCGCTGCGTGAGGTGGGTGAAGGCGTCCAGGTTGCGCGTCGACTCCCCGCGCTCCACCCGCCAGGCGTACTCCTTGCGGATCGCGCTCGCGAAGCCCAGCTCCAGCAGCGGGTTGAAGGCGCCGTCCGCCGCCTCCAGGACCGCGCCCAGCAGCCGGTCGAGCTCCTCGGGGGTGACGACCGAGAGCGGGAGCCGGCCGACGAGGTAGATGTCCCCGAGCGGGTCGATGGCGTAACTCACGCCGAACAGACGGAGGTTGTGCTCCAGCAGCCAGCGGTGCACGGCCGCGTCGTTCTCGTCGGGGTGACGGATGACGAAGGCGTTGAGGGAGAGGGAGTGCTGCCCGACGATCAGCGAACAGGTCGTGGACAGCTTGCGCGTGCCGGGCAGCGTCACGACGTAGTTGCCGGGCCCGGGGCTCTCCCATGCGAGCTCCGCGCCGTTCAGCGTCGCCTCGATGACCTGCGCCGCTGCTGCCTCGTCGGATACGTCAGCCATGGTCCGAGCGTACGACAGCACGGACGCGCGCTCAGCCGGGGTGCGGCTCTCAGCCGTGGTGCGAGCGGGTGCGTTGCTCAGCCGTGGTGCGAGCGGGCGCGGCGCCGGTGGTCGTACATCGCCGCCGTGTAGACGTCGGCGGTGGCCAAGGCCGCCGTGTCCCAGCCGAAGGACTGGGCGTGCGCGGCGGCCGCGGCGCCCATCCGGCCGGCCAGCTCCGCGTTCTCCGCGAACCGGCCCAGCGCCCGCGCGTACGCCTCCGGGTCGTGGCCCGGGATGAGGAAACCGCTGACCCCGTCCCGTACGGCGACCGGCAGGCCGCCCACCTCCGCCGCGATCACGGGGGTGCCCGTCGCCTGGGCCTCTATGGCGACCAGCCCGAAGGACTCGCTGTACGAGGGCATGACCAGCACGGACGCCGCCCGGAACCAGTCGGCGAGCTGCTCCTGGCCCACCGGCGGATGGAACCGTACGACGTCGGCGACGCCCAGGCGCGCGGCGAGCTTCTGCAGGACCTCCGGCTTGGCGAGCCCGCTGCCGCTGGGGCCCCCGACGACGGGCACGACGATGCGTGAGCGCAGCGCGGGGTCGCGCTCCAGGAGCACGGCGACGGCGCGCAGCAGCACGTCCGGGGCCTTCAGCGGCTGGATGCGGCCCGCGAAGAGCGGGATCAGGGCGTCCTGCGGCAGACCGAGGCGGGCGCGCGCGGCGGCGCGGCCGTCGCCGGGGCGGAAACGCTCCAGGTTCACCCCGGGGTGCACGACGGCGACGGACGCCGGGTCCGCGTCGTAGAAGCGGATGAGCTCGTCCGCCTCCCCGGCGGTGTTCGCGATGAGCCGGTCGGAGGCGTGCACGATCTGGGTCTCGCCGATGACGCGGGCGGCGGGCTCGGGGGTGTCGCCCTCGGCGAGCGCGGCGTTCTTGACCTTCGCCATCGTGTGCATGGCGTGGACGAGGGGGACGCCCCAGCGCTGGGCGGCGAGCCAGCCGACCTGGCCGGAGAGCCAGTAGTGGGAGTGGACGAGGTCGTAGTAGCCGGGGCGCTGGCCCGCCCAGGCCTGCATCACGCCGTGGGTGAAGGCGCAGAGCTGTGCGGGCAGCTCCTCCTTCGCGAGGCCCTCGTACGGTCCGGCGTCGACGTGCCGGACCAGGACGCCGGGCGCCAGCTCGACCGTCGGGGGCAGCCCGCCGGTGGTGGCCCGGGTGAAGATCTCGACCTCGATGCCGATCGCGGCCAGCCGCCTGGCCAGCTCCACGATGTAGACGTTCATGCCGCCGGCGTCGCCGGTGCCGGGCTGGTGCAGCGGAGAGGTGTGGACGGAGAGCATCGCGACACGGCGCGGCTTGCGGTGCCCCGCGAACGTTCCCGGGAAGCGGATACGGGGTGCCGCACGGCTGCTGCCGAGCCGGGAGACGTACTGGCTCACGGGTCCGCTCCTCCTCGCTCAGGGCATGACACGTACCGGGCACACGGCCCCTTCCAAGGCCAGAACAGCGGAAGCCGCCCTTTCATTTCCGCTTTGCCAAATCATTGCCCGCTCTCCGGCGCGCCGCGGAGCGGGCCGCGCGCGCCCCTGCTCCGCGTCTTCCCCTCGCCGCTTCGCATACGCTCCCCTTCATGCACCAGCGCCCCATCGGCACCGCGACCCGCGGGACCACCAACCCCAACCGGCTGCGCCGCATGGACCGCTGGATCGCCGCAGCCCACGGCCCCGTACTGCGCCGCAGCGACGACCCCCTCGCGGTCGATCTGGGCTACGGCGCCGCGCCCTGGACGGCCGTGGAACTGCTGGACCGGCTGCGCACCGCCGAGCCGCGCACGGCCGTCGTGGGCGTGGAGATCGACCCCGCCCGGGTCGCGGCGGCGCAGCCGTACGAGCGCGAGGGCCTCACCTTCGTGCACGGCGGCTTCGAGATCCCCACGGCCGCCCGCCCGGTCCTCATCCGGGCGGCGAACGTGCTGCGCCAGTACGACGAGGGCGAGGTCGCCGCGGTCTGGCAGCGGCTCTGCGCCCGGCTCGCCCCGGACGGGCTGCTGGTCGAAGGCACCTGCGACGAGATCGGCCGCCGGCACGTGTGGGTCGCGCTCGGCCCTGAAGGACCGCGCACGGTCACCTTCGCGACCCGGCTCGGCTCGCTGGAGCGCCCCTCCGACCTCGCCGAACGCCTCCCGAAGGCCCTGATCCACCGCAATGTGCCGGGCGAACCCGTCCACGCCTTCCTGCGGGACCTCGACCGCGCCTGGGCCTCGGCCTCCCCGTACGCGTCGCTGGGCGCGCGGCAGCGCTGGATCGCGGCGGTCCGCGCGGTCTCCGCCGACTGGCCCCTGACGGACGGCGTACGGCGGTGGCGGCAGGGGGAGATCACGGTGCGCTGGTCCGCACTGCGGCCGGCCACGGGCTGAGCGACACCGGACGAGGGCGACTCCGGACGAGGGCGACTCCGGGCGGGGCGACTCCAAACGGACGGCTCCAAACGGGCGGCTCCGGACAGGGCGGCCACACGTTCGAGGGATGTGCCCGCATCCGGGAACACCGGCGAATCACCGTTCGTCCCCCTGTGTGACGGGGAGGGTGACGCGGACCTCTGTTGCTTTACGGGACAACATGGCACGATCGCGTCGTCACGCAAACGTTACTGACGGTAAGTCAGATGTACGCGATACGGCTTTCGTTGCCTTTTCGCCCGGAGGGGGAGCTTGTGAACCGACGCCACTGTGCCACTGCCGCGATCACTCTGGTCTGCGCACTGGCCCTGCTGACCGCGCCGGTCCAGGCCATGGCCGCCCCGATACCCGAGCCCGGCCCCACCTCCACCGCCCCCGCCTCACCGAAGAAGAGCCTCGAAGAGGTGCGCGAGGAGATCGACACCCTCTACCGCAAGGCCGGGGCGGCCACGGACGCGTACAACCTCGCCAAGGAGCAGTCCAAGAAGCAGTCCGGCGAGATCGTCCGGCTGACCAAGTCGATCGCCGACGGCCAGGCGAGGATCGCCGAGCTGAAGGACAGGGCGGGCGCCCAGGCCCGCGAGCAGTACCGCAGCGGCGGACTCCCCCCGGGCGCGCAGCTGGTGCTGAGCGGCGATCCCGACCTCTTCATGGACGGCGTCAACCAGGCCCGGCAGGGTCAGCAGGCCACCAAGGGGATGCTGACCGAACTGGAGCAGGCGCAGGAGGACTTGGAGACGTACACGAAGGACGCGAGCCTCAACTGGGAGAAGATCGAGGCCAGTCGCGTCAAGCAGGCCAAGGCGAAGAAGAGCATCAACGCACAGATCGCGGCGGCGGAGAAGATCGAGTCGCAGCTCGCGAAGGAGGAGCAGGCCAGGCTCCTCCAGCTGGAGAAGGACGCCGCGTCCACGGCACAGGCCGCCTGGCTGTCCTCCGGCGCGCTCAAGGACATCAACCGTGAGGCGAGCGCCGCCGGGAAGCAGGCGCTGGCCTTCGCGACCGCCCAGATAGGCAAGCCCTATGTATGGGGAGCGGAGGGCCCCGGTTCGTACGACTGCTCCGGGCTGACCTCCCAGGCCTGGGCCGCGGCGAAGCAGCCGATCCCCCGGACGTCACAGGAGCAGTGGCGGCAACTCCCTCATGTCGCCATCCAGGACATGCGCCCCGGCGACCTGATCATCTACCACAGCGACGCCAGCCACGTCGGGATGTACGTCGGCGACGGCTCGATCGTGCACGCCCCCCGACCCGGCCGGCACGTCACGCTGACGGGTGCGGGCACGATGCAGATCCTGGGCGTGGTCCGGCCGGACAAGTAGGCGCCGGGCAGGTACGCGCTGGGCATGCAGGCGCCGGGCACGTACGCGCTGGGCATGCAGGCGCCGGGCACGCAGTGGCCGGCCACGTACACGCTGGACACTTAGGCGCCGGAGCCATGCAGGTCATGCGCGTCGTCGCCCCGACAAGTGGGCGCCGGAGCACGGCGTTCGGCGCGTGACGGGCGGCACACGGCGCGGGCCAGCGCTCCGTACGCCCGGAGGGTGCGGCCAGTTGTGCGCAGAGCGTGTCGGCCGCGTGATGTTCGTCATGACCTCATGTCCGTTTCGTGCGCCCGCATCACGCCGGATCCGTGGTGGGACGCGGCTTATGGCCGCGCATATGACAGAGGATGATCAGCGGGCGCCATTCCGTTCCCCCGCCGTGGACCGCTATCGTCCCCGTCGGCGGGTCGTCGATCGTCGTTCCGCCGCGCCCTCGGGGGGAGGGAAGGAAACCCGAACCGATGCCCGTACCCGTACCGCAGCAACGTGCCGTTCCCGCTGCGGAGACCAATCACGGCGCCGACCTCACACTCCTGGTGATCGAGGACGACCCTGCGGGCACCTTCGCCGTCCCCGACCTGTCGTCCACCACCGGGGCACGGGTCCGCGTCCGTACCGCCCGTAACCTCACCGAGGCCGGACGGCTGCTCACCGACGACGTCGACTGCATCCTGCTCGACCTCGACCTGGAGGCGGCGGCGCTGCCCGCCGGTGTACGCGCCGACAGCCCTGACGACGGGGCCGGCCACCCGGACGAGCTCGCCGCCCTCAAGCACGTCCTGCGGATCGCGCCGCGCCACGCCGTCCTCGCCCTCACCGCGGAGGACGACGCCGAGCGCGCCGCCGAGGCCGTACGGGTCGGGGCCCAGGACTACCTCTTCCGCGGCGAGCTCGACGGACGCCTCCTCAGCCGCGCCATCCGGTACGCCGTGGAGCGCAAGCGCGCCGACATCGCCCAGCACCAGCTGACCGAGTCCCGGCTGCGGGCCCAGGAGAACGCCCGGCTGGAGCGCGGGCTGCTGCCCACCCCGCTCCTCGAAGGCTCCGACCTCGCCTTCGCCGCCCACTACCGGCCGGGCCGCAGCCGCGCCCTGCTCGGCGGCGACTTCTACGACACGGTCCGCACACCCGACGGCACGGTCCACGCGATGATCGGCGACGTCTGCGGGCACGGCCCGGACGAGGCCGCGCTCGGCGTCGAGCTGCGTATCGCCTGGCGGGCGCTCACGCTGGCCGGGCTCTGCGGTGACGACCTGCTCGCCACGCTCCAGCAGGTGCTGGAGCACGAGCGGCAGAGCGAGGAGATCTTCGCGACGCTCTGCACCCTCGACATCACCCCCGACGGCCGCCGCGCGGGCCTGTGCATCGCGGGCCACCCCGCGCCGCTGATCGCACGCCAGGGCCGGGCGGCGCACCTGCTCCCGTACGAGGACGGCGGCCCGGCGCTCGGTCTGCTGCCGCACGCCCGGTGGCCGCGCCGCCAGGTCGAGCTGGGCGGCTCCTGGAGCGTGATGATGTACACCGACGGGCTGATCGAGGGGCGCGTCGGGCAGGAGGGGACGCAGCGGCTGGGCCAGGACGGCATGGTCGCGATGGTCAACGGCCGGCTGGACCAGGGCCTCGGCGGCGAGGCGCTGCTGGAGGCCGCGGTCACCCAGGTGCAGGAGCTGAACGGCGGCGAGCTGACCGACGACGTGGCAGTCCTGCTGCTGGAGCGCGACGAGGCCCGGATACGACGGAGGGGCAGGAGCGCCTCGCGCTCCCGCCCCGGTGCCGCTTCGTCGGTGGGCGCTCAGCGCCCGCCGTTGTAGGGGCCGTACGGTCCGTCGCTGCTGGATCCGCCGCGCCGGCCGCTGCCGCCCGAGACGGCCTTGATCGCCGGCCGCACGTCCACCATGAAGACGATGGACGCGATCACGCCCGCGATCTGCAGGAACAGGATCGGGATGACGAGGTTCACGAAGACGGTGGCGCCGAGAAGGATCAGCCAGAACGACTTCTTCTGCTTGTCCGCGGCCCGGTAGGCGTCCTCGCGCGCCGTCACGGCGAAGACCAGCGCGACCACGGCCAGGACGAGCATGGCCAGGTACAGCAGCTGGAGGAACGAGCCGAATGCTTCGAGCAACACGGTGAGCACCGCCTAGTCAGTGGATGGAGCGCCTCGCGGCCAAGGTACCGGGACAACGACCCGGGCACCCCGAAAGGTGCCCGGCCCGTTCTTCCGGCAATCCCGGCTCGCGTGCTTACTTCGCGGAGGGCGGGGTCGTCTTCTTCGCCGCGGGCTTGCGCACGGGCGCGGGCTTCTTCGCCGCCGGGGCGGGCGCGGCCTTGGACTCGGCGGCCTTCGGCGCGGGCTTCTTCGCGGCGGGGGCCACGGGCTTCGCGGCCGTCACCGGCTTCACGGAGGCGGCCGGCTTGGCCGGGGTGACCGGCTTGGCCGCCGGCTTCGCCACCGTCTCGGACTTCTGCTTCGGCACGGCCTTCGGCTCGGCCTCGACGACGGCGGCGATCTCGACGATCTCCCCGGCCGTCTCGCCGCGCCACGTCCGTACGCTCTGCTCGCCGCGCTCGGCGACCTTCTCGTACGTCTCACGGGCCCGGACGGCGTACTCGGCGGCGACACCCACGCTGCGCAGCGCCAGGTCCTGGGCGGTCTCGCCCCACTTCTTGAGGTCGGTGTCCAGCGCCCCGAAGACCTCGGTCACCTTCGCCTGCACGGTGGCCTGAGCCTCCTTGGCCTGCGTGGTGACCCGCTCCTGAACGGCCTTGGGGTCGGTGTTGCGCACGGCCTCGATGCGCTCGGGCGCCTCGGCCCGCAGCTGCTCGATCAGGGCCGGGACCTTGCGCGCCTGCTCGACGGCGAGGTCGGCCGTACCGGCGGCGAAGTAGAGGGGGGTGGGGTCGGTGAGGGTCTTGCGCAGGTCATCGGTGATGGCCATGACTGTGGTCCTCCCGGATCATCAGAAGTGGGTTAGCTGGTAGCTGGTGGATCTGCATCACTGCCGCCGGCCGTGCGGGGTCCGCGGGCATCCGGACCGGCACCGTCCGCGTCATCGGTGCCGCTGTCCGTGTCGGCACCGATTCTGCTCTCCGCACCGGCGGCACCGTGGAACTCGGCGCCGGTGTCGGACGCGACATCGAAACCGTTCTCCCGGCGGAAGGAGTCGTAGATCTGCAGCAGCACGTTCTTCTGCCGCTCGTTGATCGACGGATCGGCCAGGATGACCGCCCGCGTCTCCAGCTCCTCCCGCTCCCGCTCGTCGAGGATCCCGGCCCGCACGTACAGCGTCTCGGCCGAGATCCGCAGGGCCTTGGCGACCTGCTGCAGCACCTCGGCGCTCGGCTTGCGCAGACCGCGCTCGATCTGGCTGAGATACGGATTGGACACCCCGGCGGCGTCGGCGAGCTGCCGCAGGGAGAGCTGCGCCGTACGCCGCTGCTCACGCAGGTACTCGCCGAGATTGCCGACGTTGAGTGATGCCATGTCCCGATGGTGCCCCAGCCTTGCTAACTATTGCAAGCGCGTGCTTGCAAAAGTGTTCCGTGTCATGCGGGGGCGAGGGACCCCGATCACGCGGGGGCGAGGGACCTCGATCACGCGGTGGTGACGGACCCCGAGGACGCGCCGGACCGGACGACCGGGAACGTCACCCCGGTGAGGTCCTCGGAGGCGGCCCACAGCCGCTGCTGGACGGCCACCTCGTACGACTCCGGGCTGGAGGTGACGAGCCGGGGGTGGCCCATGATCTCGTTGCGTCCGCCGGGGCCGTAGTACTGGCCGCCGAGCACGGCGGGGTCGGTGGCGGCGCGCAGGGTCGGCAGTGCGCCCATCGCCGGCGTCTGGGTGATCAGCGGCGCCAGCCAGGTGAGCGGGAGCCGGAGGGCCGCGGGGGTGTTGCGGGCGAGCTCGGTGCTGGACACGCCGGGGTGCGCGGCCACCGCGGCGGTGGTGCCGTGCGCGGCGAGCCGGCGCTGCAGCTCGTAGGTGAACATCAGGTTGGCCAGCTTGGACTGACCGTAGGCGGCGACCCGGCCGTACGACCGCTCCCACTGGAGGTCGTCGAAGTGGATCGCGGCCCGGATGCGGTGACCGGTGCTGCTGACCGTCACCACCCGCGAGCCGGGCACCGGCAGCATCAGGTCCAGCAGCAGCCCGGTGAGCGCGAAGTGGCCGAGGTGGTTGGTGCCGAACTGC
>NZ_JAERUC010000043.1 GCF_016745505.1 Streptomyces silvae
CCGCCGCGCCCCGCCGCCCCCCGTCACGATGGATCGGCACCGCCGACCCCGTGAGGGGCACCCCCGTCCCGCCGCGCCGGAGCGCGACGATCTCCGCCGCTATCGACAGAGCCGTCTCCTCCGGCGTACGCGCACCGATGTCCAGCCCGATCGGCGACCGGAGACGGGCCAGCTCCTCCTCGACCAGCCCCGCCTCCCGCAGCCTCCGGTCCCGGTCCGCGTGCGTCCGGCGCGAACCCATCGCCCCCACGAACGCGACCGGCAACCGCAACGCCTGCTCCAGCAGCGGGATGTCGAACTTCGCATCATGGGTGAGCACACACAGGACCGTGCGCCCGTCCGTCTCCGTACCCCGCAGATAACGGTGCGGCCAGTCCACGACCAGCTCGTCGGCCTCCGGGAAACGGGCCCGGGTCGCGAAGACAGGACGGGCGTCGCACACCGTCACGTGGTAGCCGAGGAACTTGCCGGCACGCACCAGCGCCTCCGCGAAATCGATCGCACCGAACACGATCATGCGAGGCGGCGGCAGACTCGACTCGACGAGCAGCGTCAGACCACCCGGGCAGCGGGACCCGTCCTCCGCGAGCTCCACGGTGCCGGTGCGGCCGGCCTCCAGCATCGCCCGCGCCTCCGCCGCCGCCACCCCGTCCAGCTCAGGGAAGCCACCACCGTACGAGCCCTCGTACGACCCGTCGGAACGCACCAGCAGCACCCCGCCCACGAGTCCCTCCGGGCCCCCGACCACCCGCGCCAGCGCCATGGGCTCCCCCGCCGCAGCGGCCGACAGCGCCGACCTGAACACCTCACGGGCCGGCGAACCCGCCGCGACGGGCGTCACCATGATGTCGATGACACCGCCACAGGTCAGCCCGACCGCGAAGGCGTCCTCATCGCTGTAGCCGAACCGTTCGACCACGGTCCCGCCGTCCCGGAGCGCCTGGACACACAGCTCGTACACCGCCCCCTCCACACAGCCGCCGGAGACCGAACCGACGACCGTGCCCTCACTGTCGACGGCGAGAGCCGCGCCCGGACCACGCGGCGCGCTCCCCCCGACGGCCACGACGGTGGCGACGGCGAACTCCCGCCCCTCCTCCACCCACCGCGCCAGCCGGTCCGCGATGTCAAGCACGCGTGCCTGCCGTGAGAACACGGTCGGGCCTGATCGGCAGAGCCCGGTGACGCACACCCGTCGCATGCCAGACCGCGTTCGCGACCGCCGCCGCGGCCCCCACGATCCCGATCTCACCGATGCCCTTGATCCCGACCGGGTCGTCCGGGTCCGGATCGTCCACCCAGTCCGCCTCGACCAGCGGCACGTCCGCGTTCGTGGCGACGTGATAGCCCGCGAGATCGGCGCCGTACAGAGCACCGGTGTTCCGGTCCCTGACCGCCTCCTCGTGCAGCGCCATCGAGATACCCCAGATCATCCCGCCCCTGAACTGACCACGGGCCGTCAGCGGATTGACGATCCGGCCCGCCGCGAAGACACCCAGCATCCGGCGTACACGCACCTCCCCGGTCGCCACATCCACCGCGACCTCCGCGAACTGCGCCCCGAACGAGTGCCGTTCCTTCTGCGCCAGGGCCCCGACGGCCTCGGTCGTGTCCGACCGCACCGTGATGCCCTCCGGCGGAATACCGTCGCCCAGGGAGAGCCGCTCCCGCAGCTCCCCGGCCGCCGCCGTGACCGCCCAGGCCCACGACCGGGTCCCCATCGAGCCACCCGCGATCATCGCCGGGCCGAAATCACTGTCACCGATCCGCACACGCACCCGGTCGGTCGGCACCTCGAAGGCGTCGGCCGCGACCAGGGTGAGGGCCGTCCGCGCCCCCGTCCCGATGTCGGCGGCGTTGATCCGCACCGTGAAGGTGCCGTCCGCCTCCGCGGTCACCGCCGCCGTCGACGGAGCCGCCCCCGCGAAGAACGAGGCCGCAGCCGTCCCCGTACCGAGCAGCCAGCGCCCCTCCCGGCGCACACCCGGCCGCGGATCACGGTCCGCCCACCCGAACCTGCGGGCACCCTCCCGGAAACAGGCCGGCAGATTACGGGTGCTGAACGGCAGCCCGGACACCGGGCCCACCTCGGGCTCGTTGCGCAGCCGCAGCTCGATCGGGTCGATGCCGCACTGCTCCGCAAGCTCGTCGATCGCCGACTCCAGCGCGAACGACCCCGGCGCCTCACCAGGAGCACGCATGAACGTCGGACTCGGCACATCGAGCTCGACGACCTGGTTCTCGGTGTGGTGCGCGGGGGCGTCGTACATCACCCGCGCAGGACCCGCGCCCGACTCGATGAACTCGTACACCGTCGACGTACGGCTCAGACAACGGTGCTCCAGCGCACGCAACCGCCCCTCGGCATCGGCACCGAGCCGCACCCGCTGGGTCGTGGGGCTCCTGTACCCGGCGAGCGAGAACATCTGGCGACGCGTCATCACCACCCGGACCGGACGCGACAGCGACGTCGCCGCCATCACCGCGGCCACCTGGTGCGCACGGACGCCCTTGCTCCCGAAACCACCGCCCACATGCTCGGACCGCACCCGCACCGAGGCCGGATCGAGCGAGAACAGCTTCGCCAGCTCGTCCGCGACCCACACCGTGCCCTGGTTGGAGTCCACGACCTCCAGCCGGCCACCGTCCCACAGGGCCGTCACCGCGTGCGGCTCCATGGAGTTGTGGTGCTCCTCCGGCGTGGAGTACTCGGCGTCCAGGACGAAGGCGGACGCGGCCAGCTCGGCCTCCAGATCCCCCTTCTCCGTCGCCCCGGGACCACCGGGCCCCGGACCCGTGGACGCGTCCGGACGCTCCCCGGGGAACGTGACGTCGTGCGCCTCCTCCTCGTACCGCACCACCAGCGACTCCGCAGCCTCCCTCGCCTGCTCGGACGTCTCGGCGACGACCAGCGCCACGGGCCAGCCCGCATGCGGCACCCTGTCGTGCTGGAAGACGGCGATCGTCGGGTCCGGCGGCATCCCGAGCACGCCCGTGTAGTCGATGTCGACCCGCGGGGCGTTCCCGTGATGCAGGACCGTCAGGACACCCGTCATCCCCAGGACCGGATCCGCGTCCACCGACAGGACCCGGCCACGGGTGATCGTCGACAACACCAGCCAGCCGTGCGCGAGCCCGTCGAAGGGGATCTCACCCGCATACCGGGCCGCCCCGGTCACCTTGTCCCGGCCCTCCACACGCGTGTGCGCGGTCCCGACGGCGCTCGCCCTGGCCCCGGTCGTGAGAGCGGTCATCGGGTGGCCTCCTCGGCGAGTTCACTCAGCACGGCGACGACGAGATTGCGCATCAGAGTCACCTTGTATCCGTTGTGCGGAAGCGGCCGGGCGGCCGCCAGTTCGGCATCGGCCGCCGCGGCGAACGCCCCGGCGTCGGCCGGCCCCCCGGTGAGAGCCCGCTCGGCGACCTGCGCCCGCCACGGCCGGGAAGCGACCGCCCCGAAAGCCAGCCGCACCTCGTGCACCACACCGTCCCGGACATCCAGCGCGGCGGCGATCGAGCCGATCGCGAACGCGTACGAAGCCCTCTCACGCACCTTGCGATAACGGGAGTTGGCCGCCACCGGAGCAGCCGGCAGCGTGACACCGGTGATCAGCGCCCCCGCCGGAAGAGCGGTCTCCAGATGCGGGGTGTCACCCACCGGCAGATAGAACTCACCGAGCGGCACCCGGCCCGCCCCGTCCGCCGTCTCGTACTCGACGACGGCACCGAACGCCGTCAGCGCCACCCCCATGTCGGAGGGATGGGTGGCCACACAGTGACCGGAGGCCCCCAGAACCGCGTGATTGTGGTGCTCCCCCTCGATCGCGGGGCAACCGCTGCCGGGCACCCGCTTGTTGCACGGCCCGGACACATCGGCGAAGTACCCGCACCGCGTGCGCTGCAACAGATTCCCGCCGACCGTCGCCATGTTGCGCAGCTGCCCGGACGCACCGGCCAGCACCGCCTGGGTCAGGGCCGGATACCTCCGGCGCACCTCGGGATGGGCCGCGAGATCGCTGTTGGTGACGGTCGCACCGATGCGCAGCCCACCGGCCCCGGTCGGTTCGACACGGTCCAGCGGCAGCTCCCGTACGTCGACGAGCCTGCCGGGCCGCTCCACACCGGTCTTCATCAGGTCGACGAGATTGGTGCCGCCCCCGAGGAACCGTGCGTCCGGGTCGGCGTCGAGCAGCGCGAGGGCCCCGGAGACATCGACCGCGCGCTCATATCCGAACTCCCTCATGCCGCAGCCCCCTCGCGCGTCGACCCGTCCTGCGCACTCCCCGGGACCGGACCGGCCTCCGAAGCGATCCCGGCCGCGCGGGCGACCGCCTGCACGATGGACACGTACGCACCGCAGCGGCACAGATTGCCGCTCATCCGCTCCCGGATCTCGTCCGCCGTCAGCGGCGGCGGGCCGGCCTCGGGCCGTACGTCGTCGGTGACGGCACTCGGCCAGCCCGCGGCGTGCTCCTCGATCAACGCGACGGCCGAGCAGATCTGCCCGGGCGTGCAGTACCCGCACTGATAACCGTCGAGGTCGAGGAACGCCTGCTGCACGGGATGCAGCTGCTCACCCTCGGCGACCCCCTCGATGGTGGTGATCTCCCGGCCCTCGGCGGCGACCGCCAGCTGCAGACAGGACACGGCCCTGCGTTTGTCGATCAGGACCGTACAGGCGCCGCATTGCCCCTGATCACAGCCCTTCTTGGTGCCGTTCATATCGAGGCGCTCACGCAGGGCGTCGAGCAGGGTGGTGCGGTGGTCGACGGTGAGCGTGTGCTTCTCGCCGTTGATGTTCAGGGTGACGGCGCTGTACGTCGGCGAGGGCGCTGTGGCCATGATCAGCCTTCTTTCGCCTACCCGGACCGCTTCGCGAGGAAGGCCCGGCAGGAAGAGGAAACGGAGGACGCGATGACGCAAAGACGCGAAGACGTATCGGAGGAGGAGTGAGGCTGTCCGCCCGGGCCGCACACCGCTAAGGTGAACCTAACCGGACAGCTGTCCGCTCACCGGAAAAACGTAGTGGACAATTGTCCACTTCAGCAAGGGCGGGATTCGGCCACGAACTCGCGAGGAGGACGAGTGCGGCAGAAGAGAGACGCACCCCTGCGCTCGGACGCGCAGCGCAACCGCGAACGCATCCTGGAAGCCGCCCTGGAGGAACTGACCCTCTGCGCGGACGCCCCGCTCAGCGTGATCGCCAGGAAGGCCGGCGTCGGACAGGGCACGCTCTACCGCAACTTCCCCAGCCGCGAAGCGCTCGTCCTGGAGATATACCGCCACGAGATGCACCAGGTCGCCGACGCCGCGACCGAACTGATCAGAACCCACGAACCGGACCGCGCCCTGCGCGCATGGATGGACCACCTCGCCCGTTTCGCCATGACCAAGGCCGGCCTCGCCGACGCGATCCGCCAGGCCACCAGCACCCCGGGAAGCCCGGAGAAACCGGGCCACACCCCGGTGACGACCGCCGCGGAACTCCTGCTCCGCACCAACGAGGAAGCCGGCACCATCCGCCCCGGCGTGACCGGCGACGACTTCGTCCTCGCCATAGCCGGCCTCTGGCAACTCGACCCCCACGGCGACTGGCAACCCCGCGCCACCCGCCTCCTGGACCTCGTCATGGACGGCCTGCGCGCGGGGGCCCCGGGCGGCGGGGAGCCGGGCTAGGGCATGTGCCGACAGTCCCGTTGCCCGGTGGAAGCGAAGAAGGCCCGACCCCGGAACAGCAGAAACCCCAGGTCACGGGCTATGTGACCTGAGGTTTCGTGGAGCCCCCTGTCGGATTCGAACCGACGACCTACGCATTACAAGTGCGTTGCTCTGGCCGGACTGAGCTAAGGAGGCATGCGGGAGAAGTGTAACCAACGCCGGGACCGGAACCTGCTCGATATTCGGGACCTCGGACTACTGACATATGCAAAAAGGCCAGGTAGCGTCACCTCAGGTTCACTCCAGTGGACCACATCACTCCCTACTCGGATCGTCCGGCACGTTCCTGCCGGTTGAGGAGAAGCACCGTCATGGCCAGTGTCACGTTCGACAAGGCGTCCCGCGTCTACCCCGGCTCCACGAAGCCGGCTGTGGACCAGCTCGAGATCGACATCGAGGACGGCGAGTTCCTCGTCCTCGTCGGTCCTTCCGGTTGCGGTAAGTCGACCTCCCTGCGCATGCTCGCGGGTCTCGAGGACGTCAACGGCGGTGCGATCCGCATCGGTGACCGCGACGTCACGCACCTGCCGCCGAAGGACCGGGACATCGCCATGGTGTTCCAGAACTACGCGCTCTACCCGCACATGTCCGTCGCGGACAACATGGGCTTCGCCCTCAAGATCGCCGGTGTGAACAAGACCGAGATCCGGGCGAAGGTCGAAGAGGCCGCCAAGATGCTGGACCTCACCGACTACCTGGACCGCAAGCCGAAGGCGCTCTCCGGTGGTCAGCGTCAGCGTGTGGCGATGGGCCGCGCCATCGTGCGTGAGCCGCAGGTCTTCCTCATGGACGAGCCGCTGTCGAACCTCGACGCCAAGCTCCGTGTCTCGACGCGTACGCAGATCGCCTCGCTGCAGCGCCGCCTCGGCATCACCACCGTGTACGTCACCCACGACCAGGTCGAGGCCCTCACCATGGGTGACCGTGTCGCGGTCCTCAAGGACGGTCTGCTCCAGCAGGTCGACTCGCCGCGCAACATGTACGACCGCCCGGCGAACCTCTTCGTGGCCGGCTTCATCGGCTCCCCGGCGATGAACCTCGTCGAGGTCCCGATCACCGACGGTGGCGTGAAGTTCGGCAACAGCGTCGTCCCGGTCTCCCGCGAGGCGCTCACCGCCGCCGCGAACCGTGGTGACACCACCGTCACGGTCGGCATCCGCCCCGAGCACTTCGACATCGTCGAGCACGGCGGCGCCGCCGCGACCGGCCTGTCCAAGGCCTCCTCCGACGCCCCGGCCGGTCTGGCCGTCTCCGTCAACGTCGTCGAGGAGCTCGGCGCCGACGGTTTCGTCTACGGTGCCGCGCAGGTCGGCGGCGAGCACAAGGACCTGGTCGTCCGCGTCGGCGGCCGTGCCGTTCCGGAGAAGGGCACCGAGCTGCACGTCGTGCCTCGCCCGGACGAGCTGCACGTCTTCGCCACGTCGACCGGCGAGCGCCTGACCGACTGATCCGAGTGATCCGAGTGGTCCGAGTGGTCCGAGTGATCGGTACGACTGCCTGAGTTCTTCGCTTCAGCCGCTACGGCCCCGTCTCCTCCCGAGGAGACGGGGCCGTTCGCGTGTCGCGCGCCGGATCGGGTTTCGGGGCCGAGGGGCCCCAAATTCCCCGGCACACCGGTCAATTCGCCCCGCCGCGTCAACGCCTGATTCGAAAAGACCTCTCGAACCATCCCCCGCAGGGGTGACGAAATGTCGCCAAGTCATCACTGCCCGCTACGCTCGCCTGCGTGACCCATACCGCGCGCCGAATCGGCCGAACCCTCGCTCTCGTACTGCCCGTCGTCATGGTTCTGTCCGGGACCCTCGCGGTCACCCGTGTGCAGTGGTCGGGGCAGGACACCGAGACCCAGCTGCTGACCGCCGCCTCGGAGACCGTCTCCAAGCAGGCGAAGGCCCGGGCACCTCAGGACGTTCTGCGGGACAAGCTCCTGCTTGAGCTCCGTGAGAAGGACCCGGGTGCCGCGCTGACGAGCCTCCAGCGCACCGTCGAGGGACGCCCGTCCCTGGCGAAGCACTGCATGTCGATCGCCAAGGCGCTCGGCAAGGCGGCCGTGGACCAGTACGGTCCGACCCGCGCCCACCGCTTCTCCCGTCCGGTCTGCGACACCTCGTTCGCCTCGGGCGTCGCGCAGTTCAGCTGAGCGGGGTGTGTCCGGGCACGGCATATCGTGCCTGGCATGCATACGTTTCCGACGCAGGCCGTGATCCTGGCGGGTGGTCAGGGCTCGCGGCTGCGCCCGTACACCGATGACCGCCCCAAGCCGATGGTCGAGATCCCGGGAACCGGGACCCCGATCATCGGCCATCAGCTGTCCTGGCTGGCCGCCGAGGGCGTCACCGACGCCGTGATCTCGTGCGGCCATCTCGCCGATGTGCTGCAGGAGTGGCTGGCCTCGGCCGATCTTCCGTTGCGTGTCACGACCGTCGTCGAGACCGAGCCCTTGGGCCGGGGCGGCGGTCTCAAGCATGCCGCGGCGCGGCTGCCCGACCCGTCTGAGCCCTGGTACGCGACGAACGGGGACATCTGGACCCGCTTCTCGCTGCGGGAGATGGCGGCGTTCCACGCCGAGCGGGACGCCACCGCGACGCTCGCGCTGGCCCGTCCGCGGATTCCGTGGGGTGCCGTGGAGACGGACGCGTTCGGGCACATCACGGACTTCATCGAGTCGCCGCCGTCGCCGTATCTGATCAACGCGGGTGTGTACGTCTTCGCGCCGGCGTTCACCGGGATGCTGCCGGACCGTGGCGACCACGAGCGGACGACGTTCCCCCGGCTGGCCCGTGAGCGCCGGCTGGCCGGGTTCCCGCTGCCGCACGGGGCGTACTGGCGGGCCATCGACACCGCGAAGGACCTCACGGAGGCGGCGAAGGAGCTGGGCGCCCAGGCGGGCGGCTGATCCCGGCGGAGTACGCGGTCGAGGGCGGTCACCGGATGTCCGGCGACCGCCCTCGCGGTGTGTGGATGCGGAACCGCCCTGGCGGACTGCGACAGCGGTCCCGGCCGAGCAGGCCGGGACCGCTGTTCCAGTGCGTCGTACGGTCTCAGCCGAGCAGGCCGCCGATGGGGTTCTGTCCCGCACCGCCGGACGAGCCGCCGCCGTCGGATCCTCCGTCGGAGCCGCCGTCCGAGCCGCCTGTCGTGCCGCCGCCCGAGCCGTCGGAACCGGACGAGCTGGGTCCGGGGTCGCCGGCCGGGGGCTCCTGCGGGGACGGCTCCTGCGGGGGTGCCTGGCCGGTGCCCTGGGTCTGGCTGGGCTGGCCGGTGCTCGCCCCGGCCGTCGGACCGGAGTCACGGCCGGAGCCGGAGCCCGGGGTGGACTCCTCGGCCGACGGGGTGCCCGGTGCGCTGGAGGGTGAGGTCTCGGGGGTGCGGTTCTCCGGGGTGCTGGAGGGCTTGCGCTTCTTGCCCTTGGTCTCGTCGGGGAGCGGGGAGCCGGGCAGTTGGTTGGTCGGGTAGCTGTCGGGGCCCGGCACGGTGACGACCTCGGTGGAGCGGACCGCCCCGCCGAGCATCGAACCGGTCAGGAGGGTGAGGCCGACGACGACGGTGGCGACCACGGTGCCGCGGCGCAGGACGCGGCGGCGGAGGTCCCAGATGCCGGAGCGCGGGCCGAGCGTGCGCCAGGCCTCGCCCGCGAGGCGTCCGTCGAGGGAGTAGACGGGGGCGCCGGCGATGACGAGGGGGCTCCAGGCGGCCAGCAGGATGATGTCGGTGGTGTCGTAGGTGGCGGCGGTGCGCCAGCTGACCGTCACCAGGACGGCGGCGGAGAGCAGGGCGCCGAAGGCCGCCGCGATCCGCTGCCAGAGTCCGAGGACGGTGAGGACGCCGACGACGACCTGGAGGAAGGCGACGGAGAGGCCGGTGGCGACGGGGTGGGCGAGCGCGAAGTCGCGCAGGGGCCCGGCGGCGGACCAGGGGTGCAGCGAGTTCAGCCACCGGACCATGGAGCCGCGGTCGCCGTCGTCGAAGTAGGCCGGGTCGCAGAGCTTGCCCATGCCGGCGTAGATGGCGAGGAAGCCGAGGATCACGCGCAGCGGGAGGAGTACGACGCCGAGGTTCATCCGGCGGCCGGGGTAGTAGGCGTGCCGGACGGAGTCGCCGGCGTGGCGCCGTTCCCCGGCGGCGGCGTCCTCGGTCTCGGGGTCGTCGCGGGTGATGTCGTACGGGTCGTGGGGCGGGGTGTCGACGGTGTCGTAGGCGCCGACGGCCTGCCGCATGGGGGGCAGGAGGGGGCCGGTGCGGCCGGCTCCGCCCTGGTGGGGCGGCCGCAGTACGGGGTTGGGCTGGGTCTCGTCGAGGCGCGGGATGACCTGCGTGCCGCCGCCGGTGTCGTCGTAGCCCGTGCCGTACGCGCCGCCGGGGCGGGCGTCGAGGTGGCCGGCGGTGGAGTTCCGTACGGCCTGAAGGAGTCCGGTCGCTCCGGGGTCGCCCGGTTCGGACCTGCCGCTCCAGACGACGGGAGCCCGCCTGCGGCCGCCCGCGCCGCTCATGGCGGGGATCCTGGCCGGTCCGGCGGAGCCCACGGGGCGCAGACGGGTGCGCTGGCCCGGGGCGAGCTGTACCCGGAAGCTGGCGTGGCTGACGATGACCTGCGCGGGGTCGCTGTCCACCTTCGTCATGCTCAGGGCGGGTTGGTCGTCGAACCGAGGCGTTCTGGTGTCCACACTCATCTAACCGAGTGATGTGTGATTAGGACACTGCCTTGACGCGTCCGAAGTGTCCGAGACCCGTCAAAATCCGGCCAACCTGCGGTCCACGGGAACTCCCGTACGTCCGCTGTACGTCAACCAGCACAGCTTTCGGGGACATTGAGCGCAGGGGAATGGGACACAGTGGCCGGACAGCAGCTCATCTTCAAGGATCTCTCGCGCTATCCGGTGATGGCCCAGGCTCTGGACAACCAGTGGCTCCCGGGCGATCTGGCTGCGACGCGGCAGCGCGCGAACGCTCCGGCCGGGCGCTCCCCCGACCATGTGGGGGCGGCTGCGGCCGAGTTGCGGCGCGCTCTGGTCAACAGCGGGACTCTGGTGGTCAACCGGGCGTACTTCATCAACAACCAAGCGGTTTCGGTCAACTATCTGCCCTCCGCGGACCCGTCCGAACGGCAGGCGTTCATCGACCTTCTGAACGGGAGGGCGCTCGTCCCGTTCCTGTACTCCGAACGCGACCCCGGCGCCGAGTTCGCCTGGACGAACGTCCCGCAGGTCCACCGCGCCTGGCAGCGGCTGCTGACCGACGAGGCCGAGCCGGCCCTGGTGCGCTTCGACTGGGACGACGAGGCGAACCGGGAGGCCACGGAGCGCATCAACCAGTTCTTCTCCAGCAGTCTGACGACGCTCATGCGCCTGCGTGAGGCGCCGTTGTCGAAGCACCTGGACATCGGTCTCGCCCAGGCCCGGGCCCTGAAGGAGGGCATCCTCACGGACATGGCCCGGTGGGCCACGCAGCAGGACCTGTACGCGACCATCACGCGTGAGGCCGTGTACAAGGAGTTCCTGACCCGGCCGGGCACCGAGGTGCACGAGGGGCTGCTGCGCGAGGGCGAGCACATCGTGGCCGCCAAGCAGCTGGTCGACCTGCTGTACAACCTGGGAGTCCCGAAGGCGAGCGGTGTCACCGCCCTGACGCCGCCGGGCTCACCGCCCAGGACCACGCTCCAGGAGCTGCGTGACGACGTGCGCAGCCGTCCCGACGACCCGGAGCAGATCGGCCTGCTGCTGCGCGACGTGTTCGCGGACGCCCTGCACCATGCCGTGGACGGCCCGCGTTCGTACGGCTCGTTGTCGCTGTCCGACATCACGCGGCTGCGGACCACCGAGGAGTGGAACGGCTATGTGAACTCCTTGGACTCGTTCGTCCGGGGCAGCTTCCGGGACGGGCGCGTGCCCACACCGGAGGAGTTCCGTGCCGGTACGGGTGATGTGGCCAGGCTGCACCGGGGAATGCTGAAGGCCGCGCGCAAGGTGAGCGGTTCGCAGCAGGGTTTCCAGCGGGAGATGAAGGTGGCGCTGGTGCTGGAGTCCGCGGGGATCGCCCTGCAGGTGACCGCGGGTGAGGAGGTCTCGCTCCTGGCGGGTTCGCTCCAGATGGCCACCGCGCTGGCCGGTGCGCTGAGCGTACGGCTGGAGTTCTTCGACCGGGAGGGCCGCGGCGCGCGCAGTGGGCTGGGGCATTCGCTGACGTTGCCGTCGCTCCGGCTGCGCAATGTCAGGAAGGACTGGGAGGAGATCCTGAAGTCCTACGGCGGCCGTGTCGTGGAGACCGGTGCGAGCCCGCGCCGGGGGCAGGCCGATCAGCAGTCACCGCATGTCTGAGCGCGGCGGGGTACGCGAAATGTCTGAACGTGACGAGGTACGGGAAAGCACACGGGATGGGTACCGAGTCTTACGAGCGGCTGCGCGTCGAGCGCCCTGATCTGTTCGTCAACCGGGCCGGGGGGATCGAGATCCTCAGCGACCCGGAAGCGGTCGCGGAGGCGGGCGGCGTGATGTACAGCGACCGCTACATCACTCTGCTCCGGGATCCCGTGCGCTTCCCGGACGGCTCCACCGGTACGTACATCCGGTCGGTCGGCGCCGCACCGGAGCCCGGCTGCGCGGTGCTGCCGCTGTACGACGGCGGGGTGGTGCTCGTGGAGCACTTCCGCCACGCGACGCGGTCCTGGCACTGGGAGGTGCCGCGCGGATTCGGCGAGCCGGGTCTGTCCCCCGGGGAGAACGCGGCCAAGGAGCTGAGGGAGGAGATCGGCGCGGAGGTGCTGGAGGTCGTCCCGCTCGGGGAGCTGCACCCTGATTCGGGTACGACGGCCGACCGGGTGGCGCTCTTCGCGGCGCGGATCGACGGCGTCGGGGCCCTGGAGACGGGTGAGGGCATCCGCGGGTGTGTGACCGTGCCGTTCGCGGAGGCCGAGGCGATGGTCGGCGACGGGCGCGTCACGGACGGCTTCACGATCGCGGTCCTGATGAGGGCGCGGCTGGCGGGCCTGACGGCTTGAGGGCCGCCGGATCCCGCGCCGGGGCCCGGTCCCGCAGGCAACCCCCGGCCGGTCCCGTACGTAACCCCGGCCCGGCCCCGTGCGCACCCCCCGGCCGGTCCCGTACGGAACCCGCGACCGGTCCCGTACGGCGCCCGAAGGTCACGGCCCCCGAAGGTCACGCCCTGCGGCGCGCCACCTCGTACAGCACGATGCCGGCGGCGACCCCGGCGTTCAGGGACTCCGCGCCGCCCGGCATGGAGATCCGCACCCGGTAGTCGCAGGTCTCGCCGACGAGGCGACCGAGGCCCTTGCCCTCGCTGCCGATGACGATGACGACGGGGCCCGCCAGGGCTTCCAGGTCCTCGACGGTGTGCTCACCGTCGGCGGCGAGGCCGACGACGGTCAGGCCGGCCTTCTGGTAGCCCTCCAGGGCGCGGGTCAGGTTGGTGACGCGCGAGACGGGCGTACGGGCCGCGGTGCCGGCCGAGGACTTCCAGGCGCCGGCCGTCATGCCGGCCGCGCGGCGCTCGGGGACGACGACGCCGTGGCCGCCGAAGGCGGAGACGGAGCGGACGATCGCACCGAGGTTGCGGGGGTCGGTGACGCCGTCGAGGGCGACGATCAGCGGGTCCTCGTTGTTGTCGTACGCGGCGGAGGTGAGGTCCTCCGGGTGCGCGTACTCGTACGGCGGGACCTGGAGGACGAGGCCCTGGTGGTTCAGGCCGTTCGTCATCCGGTCCAGCTCGGGGCGCGGGGCCTCCATGAGGTGGATGTTGCCGCGCTCACCGGCGAGCTGGAGCGCCTCGCGGACCCGCTCGTCGTTGTCGATGTACTGCTGGACGTAGAGGGTGGTCGCGGGCACGCCGTCGCGCAGCGCCTCGAAGACCGGGTTACGGCCGACCACCATCTCCGACGTGCCCTTGGCGCCACCGCGGCGCGGGGCGGGGCGGCGGGCGGCGGCCTGCTTGGCCTGGGCGTTCGCCACCCTGTTCTTCTTGTGTCCCTTGCGGGCGGAGGCGGGCGGCGTCGGTCCCTTGCCTTCGAGACCACGGCGTCGGTTACCGCCGCTGCCGACCTGCATGCCCTTCTTGTTGGACGTGCGGCGGTTCCTGCGCTGGCTGTTCCCGGCCATGACCTACCTGTTTCGTTGCTTCAGAAAAACGTCGTCAAGTGAAAGTGTGCCGCCCGGATGGCCGGGCGGCACATTTGCGCTGCTCACGCATGGTGCGAGGGTCCGCTCAGCGCGGTCCGAGTGTCCACCGGGGGCCGCTGGGGCTGTCCTCGATGACGAGGCCGGACTGGTTGAGCTGGTCGCGGATGGCGTCGGCGGCGGGCCAGTCCTTGCGTGCGCGGGCGGACTGCCGCTGGTCGAGGACGAGGCGTACGAGGGTGTCGACGACGCCGTGGAGGTCCTCGCCGCGGTCGCTCTCGCCGGCCCAGTGGGGGTCGAGCGGGTCGAGTCCGAGGACGCCGAGCATCGCGCGGACCTCGGCGAGGCGGGCGACGGCGGCTTCCTTGTCGTCGGCGGCGAGGGCGGAGTTGCCCTGGCGGACGGTGGTGTGGACGATCGCGAGCGCCTGCGGAACACCGAGGTCGTCGTCCATGGCCTCGGCGAAGGCGGGCGGGACGTCGGCTGCGGCCTCGACCGGTCCGGCCTTCTCGACCACGCGCTGGACGAAGCCCTCGATCCGTGCGAAGGCGGACTCGGCGTCGCGCAGCGACTCCTCGCTGTACTCGATCATGGACCGGTAGTGCGGGGTGCCGAGGTAGTAGCGCAGGACGATCGGGCGCCAGTTCTTGACCATCTCGCTGACCAGCACGGAGTTGCCGAGGGACTTCGACATCTTCTCGCCGGACAGGGTGACCCAGCCGTTGTGCACCCAGTACTTCGCGAACTCGTCGCCGAAGGCCTTGGCCTGGGCGATCTCGTTCTCGTGGTGCGGGAAGATCAGGTCGATGCCGCCGCCGTGGATGTCGAAGGCGCTGCCGAGGTACTTGTGCGCCATGGCGGAGCACTCGAGGTGCCAGCCGGGGCGGCCGCGTCCCCAGGGGGTCTCCCAGCTGGGCTCGCCCGGCTTGGCGGCCTTCCACATGGCGAAGTCGCGCTTGTCCCGCTTGCCGGTCTCGTTGTCGCCGGAGGGCTGGCGCAGGTCGTCCAGATCCTGGTGGGAGAGCTCCAGATATCCCTCGTACGAGCGGACGTCGAAGTAGACGTTGCCGTCGGCCTCGTAGGCGTGGCCGCGCTCGATGAGGCCGCGCATCATCTCGACCATCTCGGTGATGTGGCCGGTGGCGCGTGGTTCGTACGTCGGCGGGAGGCAGCCCAGGGCGTCGTAGCCCGCGTTGAACGCGCGCTCGTTCTCGTAGCCGATGGCCCACCAGGGGCGGCCCTGCTCCTCGGACTTCTTGATGATCTTGTCGTCGATGTCGGTGACATTCCGGATGAACGTCACGTCGTACCCGCGGTATTCGAACCAGCGGCGCATGATGTCGAAGTTCAGCCCGGACCTGATGTGCCCGATGTGCGGGGCGGCCTGGACAGTCGCGCCACAGAGGTAGATCGAGACACAGCCCGCTGTGAGCGGGACGAAGTCACGGATCTGCCGGGCGTTGGTGTCATGCAGGCGAATAGTCACCCCTCAAGGGTAGTGGGCCCGCACCAGTGCCCAGCGCCCCCTGTGGAAAACGTGTCACAACTAATCGGTGACGGTGGTAACGGGCTCCGGCGTGCGCCGCCCTCCGGACAGCGTCAGGGCGAGTGCCGCGCCGGTCAGGGGGACGGCGGCGAGCACGGTCCACAGGACGGCTCCGGGGGTGTCGAGGAGGGTTCCGGTGGCGGCGCTGCCCACGAGGACGGCGAGGCCGGACACC
The DNA here is from genome assembly GCF_016745505.1 of Streptomyces silvae. GTDB lineage: Bacteria > Actinomycetota > Actinomycetes > Streptomycetales > Streptomycetaceae > Streptomyces > Streptomyces silvae. The sequence continues at coordinate 15,566 of NZ_JAERUC010000043.1, forward strand.
GAGGACAGGGCTCCGGTGGCGAGCCCGAGCCGGTGGTCGTCGACCAGGTCGGGTACGAGGCCGCGGGCTGCGGGGACCAGGAGCATCTGCCCGAGCGTGAGCAGGACGACGAGCGCGGCGGCGGGGAGCAGTCCGGCGGGCCCGTCCGGGGCGAGGGGCACGGCGGCGAATCCGGTGGCGACGACGGCGAGCCCCGTGACGAGGGCGGTGCGGGGCGGGAGGCGGTGGGCGGACCAGCGGGTGAGCGGCAGCTGTGCGACGACGACGAGCAGGGAGGAGAGCGCGAAGAGCCCGCCGAGGGCGCTCTGGGAGCCGGTGGCGCGCTCCACCTCGGCGGGCAGCGCGAGGTAGAGCTGGTTGTAGGAGACGAGATAGCTGCTGTACACGAGGCAGAGGACGAGGAAGGGCCGGTTGGCGAAGACCTCGCGGGGCAGGGCGGCGCCGGCACGGGCGGTCCGGGGGCGGCGGGGCCGGTGGGGCATGAGCTTGGCGTGTCCGGCGAGTACGCCGACGAAGACGACGGCTCCGGCGAGGCACGCCGTGCGGAAGTCGCCGCCGAGGAGCAGCAGCAGGCTGCCGAGGAGAGGGCCGAGGAACGCTCCGGCCTGGCCGGCGGCGGAGAAGACGGCCAGCACCTGGGCGCGTGGTGTCCCGGTCGCGGTCTCGTGGGCGACGGCGGCCCTGGCGGTCTCGGACTCGACGGCGGGCGAGAAGAGCGCGGCGGCGAAGCCGATGAGGAGGACGGCGCCGATGACGGTGGCGGTGCTGCCGGCCTGGGCGAGCCAGCAGAATCCGGCGATGCGCAGGACGCAGCCGGTGAGGACGACGGGGCGGGGGCCGTAGCGGTCGGTGAGGGCGCCGCCGACGACGAAGAGACCCTGCTGGCTGAAGGTGCGCAGGCCGAGGACGAGGCCGACGAGCCATCCCGCCATGCCGAGCCCGTCGCCGAGGTGGGCGGCCAGGTAGGGCAGGACGGCGTAGAAGCCGGTGTTGAAGGCGAACTGGGTGGCGGTCAAGAGCCGGAGGTAGGGCTTCAGCGCGGGCGTGGCACCGGTGTCCGGGGTGGCCGTCGTCATCGGCGCCCCCGGCTGCGTACAGGCGTGG
>NZ_JAERUC010000044.1 GCF_016745505.1 Streptomyces silvae
GGCCCTGCCGGGGCCGGCCGCACCGCACCGTCGCGGCGATCGTCGGATCAGCTGTCGTTGTTGATCCACGTGGTCGTCTGGCACTCGTCGTCGCCGATGCTGGCGACGCAGGCGGAGACCTGGATGCGACTGCCCTTGCCCCCGTAGGCGTTGGTGCTGCTGGACTCGTAGAAGTCCTTGTTGCACGAGGCGTTGTCGCCCGAGCTGCCGGGGTTCGAACACTTTCCGGTCCGGTACGTCTTCCACGTGCCGCTGGGCTGCTTCAGCTGGTTGGTCCAGTTCGTGTAGACGCTGTAACCGTCGGCCGAGGTGTCCTTGGTCCAGATGAGATCGCCGTACCGCTGGAAGCAGGCCTTCGCTCCCTTGATGGTGGCGATGCACGTGGAGGTGCTCCCCGGAGAACCGCCGACGACGCCGGTGTTGTTCTCCGCGGCGGCCGCGGGATTGCTCATCGTGAAGAAGAGCGCTCCTCCGGCCATGAGCGTCACGGCGGTCGATCTCAGGACAGTGCGCACAGTGAATCCTCCCCGTTGGTCTTCCTGGCATTCCGATCCCCCAAGTCCTCGGTCAAGTGGGATCCTGGGGATTCCCTGGTCGACTGATGTGACGCGAAAGCGGCGCACGAGGTTCACAGGAACCGGGAAGATCAAGACTGTCCCAGCGTGGGCCGGGCCCGCCGGTCCTCAGATGCCGGCGGCCGCCGCCAGGTCCCGCTTGATGGCCGCCAGCAGTTCCGCGCCCTTCGCGTGGGCCTCGGGGAGTCCGTCCCTGCCGGGGACCGGGACGACGACCTCCAGGTAGCACTTGAGCTTGGGCTCGGTGCCGCTCGGGCGGACGATGACCCTGGCCCCGGTGAGCTGGTAGCGCAGGCCGTCGGTGGGCGGGAGTGCGTCCGTGCCCTGCGAGAGGTCCTCCGCCGAGGTGACCGGGAGGCCGGCCAGGGCGGTCGGGGGAGTCTCGCGCAGGCGCCGCATGGCGTTCGCGATGACCGTCAGGTCCTCGACCCGGACCGACAGCTGGTCCGTGGCGTGCAGGCCGTGTTCGAGCGCCAGGTCGTCGAGCAGGTCGAGGAGGGTGCGGCCCTGCTCCTTGAGCACGGAGGCCAGTTCGGTGATCAGCAGGGCGGCCGTGATGCCGTCCTTGTCGCGCACCCCCTCCGGGTCCACGCAGTAGCCCAGCGCCTCCTCGTAGCCGTAGCGCAGGCCCTCGACGCGGGCGATCCACTTGAAGCCCGTCAGCGTCTCCTCGTAGCCGAGGCCCGCCTTCTCGGCGATCCGGCCGAGGAGCGAGGAGGAGACGATCGACTCCGCGAGCACGCCGGTCACGCCACGGTCCACCAGATGGGCGGCGAGCAGCGCGCCCACCTCGTCGCCGCGCAGCATCCGCCAGCCGCCCTCGGCCGACGGGTCGGGCACGGCGACGGCGCAGCGGTCGGCGTCCGGGTCGTTGGCGATGACGATGTCCGGATCCGTACGGCGCGCGGTCGCGAAGGCGAGATCCATGGCGCCGGGCTCCTCCGGGTTGGGGAAGGCCACGGTGGGGAACGCCGGGTCCGGGTCGGCCTGTTCGGCGACGAGTACGGGCGCGGGGAAGCCGGCCCGCGCGAAGGCGGCCGTCAGGACCGAGGTGCCGACGCCGTGCATGGCCGTGTGGACCGTGCGCGCGGTGCGGGGCGATCCGGGACTCAGGACCGCGTCCGTACGGGCGAGGTAGGCGGCCAGTACCTCGTCGCCGAGGATCTCCCAGCCCCCCTCCGGGCGCGGTACGCCGTCGAGGGGGCCCACGGCCGCGATGGCGGCGGCGATCTCCACGTCGGCCGGGGGCACGATCTGCGAACCGTCGCCGAGGTAGACCTTGTAGCCGTTGTCGCGCGGCGGGTTGTGGCTCGCCGTGACCTCCACACCCGCGACGGCTCCCAGGTGCCGTACGGCGTACGCGAGGACGGGGGTCGGCAGGGGGCGGGGGAGTACGGCCGCGCGGAGGCCGGCCCCGGTCATCACGGCGGCGGTGTCGCGGGCGAAGTCGGCGGACTTGTAGCGGGCGTCGTAGCCGATGACGACGAGCCCGCCTCCCTCTCCCTGCGCCTTCAGGTAGGCGGCCAGCCCGGCGGCGGCGCGGATGACCACGGAGCGGTTCATGCGCATCGGGCCGGCGCCGATCTCGCCGCGCAGGCCGGCCGTGCCGAACTGGAGCGTGCCGGCGAAGCGGTCGGCGAGCGCGGGGAGGTCACCGGCGTCGATGAGTCCGGCGAGCTCCGCGCGGGTCTCGGGGTCCGGGTCCTCGGCGAGCCAGGTCCTGGCCTGCGTGATGAGGTCCTGCTGCACGGGGTCCGCCTTTCTGCGGTACGGGTGCGGGGCGGGGTTGCTGCGAGGGGGTGCCGGGGGCTCTGCCCCGGGCCCCTGCGCCTCGAACGCCGGCGGGGCTGGAATCGGTCGGCCTGTGTCCTCGGTGTGGCGCCGGGCGGGCTGCCGGGGGCTCTGCCCCCGGGCCCCCGCGCCGGCGGGGCTGATTTTGGGCGCCCTGCACTTCGAGGAAGACGAGGCTGTATGTGGCTGCCCCCACAACTCCAGCCTCGCCGACGAGGCTGGAGTTGCTTGCCCTGTGCCTCAAGGGGAGCCCGGCGGAATCAAGCCCCTCCGGCGTTCGAGGAGTGGGGCTTCCGGGGGCGGAGCCCCTGCTGGGGCCGAGCGTCAGATCCGGTCCAGGACGCGGGCCAGCAGTGCGCCCATGCGGGTCGCCGAGTCGCGGCCGGCCTGGAGGACCTCCTCGTGGTTGAGGGGTTCGCCGCTCAGGCCCGCGGCGAGGTTGGTGACCAGGGAGATGCCCAGCACCTCCGCGCCCGCCTCCCGTGCCGCGATGGCCTCCAGGACCGTGGACATGCCGACCAGGTCGCCGCCCATGACCCGGACCATGCCGATCTCGGCGGGAGTCTCGTAGTGCGGGCCGGGGAACTGCACGTACACGCCCTCTTCGAGCGTCCCGTCGATCTCCTTGCACAGGGCGCGCAGCCGCGGCGAGTACAGGTCGGTCAGGTCGACGAAGTTCGCGCCCACGATCGGCGAGGCCGCCGTGAGGTTGATGTGGTCGCTGATGAGGACCGGCTGACCGGGGCGCATGCCCTCGCGCAGGCCGCCGCAGCCGTTCGTCAGGATGACCGTCCCGCAGCCCGCCGCGACCGCCGTACGGACCCCGTGCGCCACCGCCGCGACCCCGCGGCCCTCGTAGTAGTGCGTACGGCCCAGGAAGACCAGGGCGCGCTTCTCGCCGATCCGGTACGAGCGGATCGTGCCGCCGTGGCCCTCGACGGCCGGGGCCGGGAAACCGGGCAGCGCGGTGACCGGGAACTCGGCCTCCGGGATGCCGAGCGCATCGCCGGCGGGGGCCCACCCGGAGCCCATCACGAGAGCGACGTCGTGGGTATCGGCACCGGTCAGCTCGCGCAGGCGGGCGGCGGCGTCGGCAGCGGCGGCGTACGGGTCGCCCTGGATGTGGTCCGGAATAACAGATGCGTTCACGCGGATGAGGGTAACCGCTGATTCCCTACGCGCGTAGATGTGTCCGGTGAGAGTCTGGCCGGTCACGTTCGTACGTTCGTACGGAACGGGTACGGAAGGGGCCCGGGGGGCGCCGCTCAGCAGGGGCGCTTGCGGAGGTTCATCACATAGTCGTGGGGCGCGCCCGCGGACTCGGCGGCATCCGCCACCTCGCCCAGGTAGCGCGCCGAGGGCAGCCCGCCCTCGTAACCGTTGAGGACGTACATCCAGGCCGGCTCCTCGCCGTCCAGCGTGTGCACCCGCACCCGCATGCGCCGGTAGATGTCGAGGCCGACACCCTCCCAGCGGTCCATGGAGTCCTCGTCCATCGGAGCCAGGTCGTAGAGCGCGACGAACACCTGGGAACGGGGTGCCTCCACCACCGTGGCCAGCGCGCCCTCCCAGCCCATCTGCTCCCCGCCGAACGTCAGCCGCCAGCCGTTGAGCCAGCCCGTGCCGCGCAGCGGGGAGTGCGGTGCGCGGCGCGTCATCAGCCGCGCGTCGAGGTTGCCGGCGTACGCGGCGTAGAGCGACATGGGGTCGAGGGTACGGGAGGTGACGGGGGGCGTGCCGGGTACGGCGAGGATGAGGCCCGGTCGTGGGCGGGTCGTGGGCGGCTCCGCCGGGGCCGGAGGCCGTGGCCCGGCCAGGCGCGTTCCCGTATGGAGGGCCCCGGGGCGAAGCAGCTTGGCGCGTGCGGGACAATGAATTACGTACTGCATACGCCGGGGCGATCCCCCGGACCCCCGGCCGGGGCGGCAGACGGCCGTGGGATGACACCACGCGAGGCGGACTTTTCGTGACCCGGATCGTGATCATCGGCGGCGGCCCCGGCGGCTACGAGGCGGCACTGGTCGGCGCCCAGCTCGGCGCGGAGGTGACCGTCGTCGACTGCGACGGCCTCGGCGGCGCGTCGGTCCTCACCGACTGCGTGCCCTCCAAGACCCTGATCGCGACGGCCGAGGTGATGACCACCTTCGACTCCTCCTACGAGGAACTCGGCATCATCGTCGCCGACGACACCCCGCACATCGAGCAGGCCGCCCGGGTCGTCGGCGTCGACCTCGGCAAGGTCAACCGGCGCGTCAAGCGCCTCGCGCTCGCCCAGTCCCACGACATCACCGCCTCCGTCACCCGCGCGGGTGCCAGGGTCATGCGCGGCCGCGGCCGGCTGGACGGCCTCCAGGCCGCCGACGGGTCCCGCCAGGTCGTGGTGACCGCCGCCGACGGCACCGAGGAGCGGCTCACCGCCGACGCGGTGCTGATCGCGACCGGCGGCCACCCCCGGGAGATCCCGGACGCCCTGCCCGACGGCGAGCGCATCCTGAACTGGACCCAGGTCTACGACCTGGACGAGCTCCCCGAGGAGCTCATCGTGGTCGGCTCGGGCGTCACCGGCGCCGAGTTCGCCGGGGCCTACCAGGCGCTCGGCTCGCGCGTGACGCTCGTCTCCTCCCGCGACCGGGTGCTCCCGGGCGAGGACCCGGACGCCGCCGCCGTCCTGGAGGACGTCTTCCGGCGCCGCGGCATGAACGTCATGGCCCGCTCCCGCGCCCAGTCCGCCAAGCGCGTCGGCGACCGCGTCGAGGTCACGCTGGCCGACGGCCGGGTCATCTCCGGCACCCACTGCCTGATGGCGGTCGGCGCGATCCCCAACACCGCGGGCATGGGCCTGGAGGAGTCCGGGGTCCAGCTCAAGGAGTCCGGGCACATCCGGACCGACCGGGTCTCCCGCACCAGCGCCCCCGGGGTGTACGCCGCAGGTGACGTCACCGGGATCTTCGCGCTGGCCTCGGTCGCGGCGATGCAGGGCCGGATCGCGATGTACCACTTCCTGGGCGACGCGGTCGCGCCGCTGAACCTGAAGACGGTCTCCGCGAACGTCTTCACCGACCCCGAGATCGCGACCGTCGGTTACAGCCAGGCCGACGTCGACTCCGGCAAGATCGACGCCCGTGTCGTGAAGCTGCCGCTGCTGCGCAACCCGCGCGCCAAGATGCAGGGCATCCGGGACGGCTTCGTCAAGATCTTCTGCCGGCCCGGCACCGGCATCGTGGTCGGCGGCTGCGTCGTCGCGCCGAGGGCCAGCGAGCTGATCCACCCGATCTCGCTCGCCGTGGACAACAACCTGACGGTGGAGCAGATCGCCAACGCCTTCACCGTGTACCCGTCGCTCTCCGGCTCGATCGCCGAAGTGGCCCGGCAGTTGCACACCCGTAAGGCCGCCGGCGAGGCGTAGCACCGACCGCTCGTACGGACGACAGGGCCCCCTATATCACCAGGGGCCCCTGTCCATGTACAACTTCTGTTATTCGGCGCAAACTGCTGAAAAGCAATCTACGGCCAGGTTACTGTCAGTTTCGTGTTCGCTGCAGAACGTCGTCAATTGATCCTCGAAATGGTGCGTGCCAACGGGGCGGTATCGCTCCGTGAGCTCGCCCGCGTCGTCCAGACCTCCGAAGTGACCGTACGGCGGGACGTGCGGGCACTGGAGGCAGAAGGACTCCTCGACCGCCGGCACGGCGGTGCGGTCTTGCCGGGCGGTTTTACGCGGGAGTCCGGCTTTCCGCAGAAATCCCATCTCTCCACCGCGGAGAAGACGGCCATCGCCGACCTGGCGGCCGGGCTGGTCGGTGAGGGCGAGGCCATCGTGGTCGGCGCCGGAACGACCACGCAGGAGCTGGCCCGCCGGCTCGCGCGGGTGCCCGGTCTGACCGTGGTCACCAACTCGCTGCTGGTCGCCCAGGCGTTGGCCCATGCCAACCGGGTGGAAGTGGTGATGACCGGCGGCACCCTCCGCGGGAGCAACTACGCGCTCGTCGGCAGCGGTGCCGAGCAGTCCCTCCAGGGGCTGCGGGTGAGCCGTGCCTTCCTCTCGGGGAGCGGGCTCACCGCCGAGCGCGGGCTCTCCACGTCCAACATGCTCTCGGCGAGCGTGGACCGGGCGCTGGTGCAGGCCGCGGCCGAGGTGGTGATCCTCGCCGACCACACGAAGCTCGGCTCCGACACCATGTTCCAGACGGTGCCCACGGAGCTGATCACCCGTCTGGTGACGGACGAGCCACCGGCTCACGACGAGCGTGCCGCCACGGAGCTCCAGGCCCTGGCCGATCAGGGCGTGGAGATCACCGTTGCGGGACCCGACGCGGACTCCGGGCCGGGTGAGCCGCTGCCGCAAGGGCGGCAGGGGCGGCAGGAGATGCCGCTGCCGGGCCAGCGGCGTACGCAGGGCGGCCATGGAGGCCCGGCAGGGCTCGGCCCGCAGCTGCGGAGTGCCGCCGCGCTCGCGGACGGCCCGGTGGGCCGGGTCGCTGACCTGCGGCGCCGGTAGGGGAGCGGAGCCCGGCGGCGGGGGCCTTCGGCGTCGGCAGGGGGAGTGAAGCCCGGCGTGGGGACGTCGCGGGTACGGCCCGGGGACTTTGTGGGTACGGCCCAGGGAGGGCCCCTCCGTCAGTCGCCGGGCCGGGCCGAGGGTACGGGGTCGGCTCGCAGACCGCGGAGCGTCAGCCGCAGCAGCCGGTCGGCCAGGTCGGGATCGGCCGGGGTCTGCTCCGCGGCCAGCGCGATCGCGTTCGTCAGTTGCAGCAGGTCGTCGATCGAGACGTCCGCCCGCACCGATCCGCTCGACTGCGCCCGGGTCAGCAGCCGGTCGCCCGCCTGACGCAGCGGTACATGGCAGGACGTCAGGGCCGAAGTCGCGTCCCCCGGCGCCGACATGAGCGCCTGCGCCAGCCCGCGGTACGCACCCGCATGGGTCACGATCGCGCCCAGCCACTCCACCAGCGCGGTGCACGGCTTGTCGGACCGGGCCAGTTCGTGGGAGCGGGCGAGCAGCGAGGTCAGGGCCTCCTGGAACACCGCGTTCATCAGGGCCTGGCGGTTCGGGAAGTGCCGGTAGAGCGTGCCGATGCCGACGCCCGCCCGCCGGGCGATGTCCTCCAGCGAGGCATCCGTGCCCTGGGCCGCGAAGGACGTACGGGCCTCACCCAGCAGCCGGTCGTAGTTGCGGCGCGCGTCGGCGCGCATCGGCCGGGCCGGTGTCGGTGCCGTGCTCATCGCCCTCGCCCTCGTCTCCTGGTGTCCGCTCCGGGTCCCAAGGATGCCACTGGGGCCCGGCGGTCGCCGGGCCCCAGTGACGAAGAGAACGCGCACTCAGTCCTTGATCTCGCAGATCGGGGCGCCGGACGACACCGAGGTGCCGACCTCCGCCGCCAGACCCTTGATGGTGCCGGAGCGGTGGGCGTTGAGGGGTTGTTCCATCTTC
>NZ_JAERUC010000045.1 GCF_016745505.1 Streptomyces silvae
TCCAGCATCTCGCCGGCCACGTCGACCGTGACCTTCTGCGTCATGTCACCGCTCGCCACCGCGGTGGTCACCTGCGCGATGTCCCGCACCTGCGTCGTCAGGTTCCGGAAGACCGTGTTCACCGAGTCGGTGAGGTCCTTCCAGGTGCCCGCGGCACCCGGCACCTGCGCCTGGCCGCCGAGCAGGCCCTCGCCGCCGACCTCGCTCGCCACGCGCGTCACCTCGTCGGCGAAGGTCCGCAGCGTCTCGGTCATCTGGTTGATCGTCTCGGCGAGCTGCGCGACCTCGCCGCGGGCGCTCACCGTGACCTTCTGCGACAGGTCGCCGTTGGCGACGGCCGTCGTCACCTCGGCGATGCCACGCACCTGGGAGGTGAGGTTCCCTGCCATCGTGTTGACGGAGTCGGTGAGGTCCTTCCAGACCCCCGCCACCCCCGGAACGGTCGCCTGCCCGCCCAGTTCACCCTCGGTGCCCACCTCACGGGCGACCCGGGTCACCTCGGAGGAGAACGACGACAGCTGGTCCACCATCGTGTTGACGGTGTTCTTCAGCTGGAGCATCTCACCGGCCACATGGACGGTGACCTTCCGTGACAGATCCCCCTTGGCCACGGCCGTCGTCACCAGGGCGATGTCGCGCACCTGCGCGGTGAGCCGGTAGGCCATGGTGTTGACGGAGTCCGTGAGGTCCTTCCAGGACCCGGACATGCCACGCACCTGGGCCTGACCACCCAGCTTGCCCTCGGTGCCCACCTCGACCGCTACGCGTGTCACCTGCTCGGTGAACGCGGACAGCTGGTCGACCAGGTTGTTGACCGTGCGGGCGACCTTCAGGAACTCCCCGCGCAGTGGACGTACGGTCTCGTCCGGAGCATGGGTGCGCAGCTCCATCCGCTGTTCGAGATCACCGTCGGCGACCGCGGAGAGTACCCGCCCGACTTCGGAGACGGGTCGCGCCAAGTCGTCGACCAGCTCGTTGGAAGCGTCGATCGCGGCGGCCCAGGAGCCCTCACAGGCACCGGTCTCCAGGCGCTCGGTGAGCTTCCCCTCGCGCCCGACCACGCGCCGCACACGGGCGAGCTCGCCCGTCAGGTGCAGATTGCGGTCAGCCACCTCGTTGAAGACGGCGGCGATCTCCGTGAGTACGCCGTCGCCGGAGACGGTGAGCCGCCTGCGGAAGTTGCCGTCACGCATCGCCACGAGGGCGGCCAGCAGTCTGTTCAGAGCTGCCGCGTCCACATCGATGGTCCCATTGCGCTGCTTTTTCACGGACTGCCCGCCTTTTGTGCGCGTTCCTGAACCCCGCGCCGCCACGCCAGACTCCACCGTGTCCCTCCCGCAGGGGTTGACCGTATCGCTCGGGCCATTACTCGGGCCGCTGTCGGAAGCTTGCCCACTTCCACTTTGGCTCACCGCCACAGCACACCGTCAACGGGTGACCATGCGGTCGTCAAATCGTTGAAACGTACCAGGCCGGAGCGGCAGGGGGAGGAAGGTCTCATGGTCATCCCATTTCCCTCACCAGGGGCCCCAATAGTTGTGCGCCCGGCGCACGGCCACGGTGGCCTGCGTACCCAAGTACGCCCTCGTGTACCCGGGACACCTGGCGAGCGTCTAGCCTGGCAGACGAATCGAAGCGGCGATATACGGGCACAGGACTCGGGGAAGCGACGAGACACCATATGGGGAGTGCTGTGATCACCGCGCGCGCGGCTGCCACCTTCGACCCGGTCGGACGCTCGGTCGCGACCGCCCGGGCTTTCGTCCGCGACACCCTCCAGGGGTGGGGTTACACGGACGTCGTTGACGACGCCGTCGTTCTTACCAGTGAACTCGTGACCAACGCGGTCGTGCACGCGGGCACGGCAGCCGACGTGCTCTGCCTGCGCACGGAGGACGGCGTACGCGTCGAGGTCTCGGACCACTACCCCGAGCGGGAGGTCCCGCTCCAGAGCTCCGGCCTCGACTTCGGCAGCCCGGACCGGGAGGGCGGCCGCGGGCTGCTCCTCTGCGCGGCGCTCGCCTCCCGCTGGGGCGTCGAGTACACCCCGACGCACAAGCACGTCTGGTTCCAGCTCGATCTTCCCGAACGCCCCGTGGGCATCCGTTCGGCGAGCCCGGTCCTTCCCACCTCGCTCCTGCCGGTTGCGGAACAGCGGGTGCGGGTGGCCGTCGTCCAGACCGACGGCTCCGGCTCCATCGCCTCCTGGAACGACGACGCCTCCTTCCTGTTCGGATACGCCGCCGAGCAGGTCGCCGGCAAGCAGCTCACCGACTTCGTGGCGTGGCCGCACACCCCGGGCACCAACACGGGCATCGCCGACGCACTGCAGCTCTCCCGCTGGGAGGGCAGCTACGGCATCCGCGGTGCCGACGGCCGGGTCATCCCGGTGTACGCCTCGCACCTCAGAGTCCGCGACGCCGACGGCGAGCCCTCAACCGTCTGTCTTCTCGTACGCGACTACGAACGCGCCGTGCTCCAGACGCCGGTGCGCGCCCCCGTCTCCGACAGCTCCGCCGAGAACCGCAGTACGGATCCGTTCGAGATCTTCATCGGTTCACCGGCCCCGGACGACCTCGACGGACTGCTCCAGCGCACCGTGGAGCGGGCGCGCGACATGCTGGACGCCGACGCCGCGTTCCTCCTGCTGGCCACCGATGACGAGACCGAGCTGGAGGTCCGTGCGACCACCGGTCTCCCCTCGGCCCGGCAGCGCTTCGCACGGGTCCCCGTGGAGGCCGGCACGGGCCGCTACGGCTCCGCCCGCATGCCCGCCGTCCACGAGGACCTCACCGTCGTCCCGGGCGCCGTACCGCTGCTCAGCGACACGGGGATGCGCTCCGTCGTCACGGTCCCCCTCAAGGTCGAGGGCCGGCTCACCGGCTCCCTCGGGGTCGCGGCCGAAGCGGCGGGACGGTACTCCAACGAGGAGGCCCTGCGCCTCCAGTTCGCCGCGGACCGCATCGCGCTGGCCGTCGAGTCGGCCAGGCTGGGCGAGCTGGAACGCCTCCGCCGAGGCTCGCTGTCCTTCCTCGTCGAGGCGTCCGACCTGCTGGCGGGAACGCTGGACAGGGACCAGACACTGGCGCTGATGGCACAGATGACCGTGCCCACCCTGGCCACCTGGTGCGCCGTCTACACGATCGCGGACCAGTCCTCGGAGCCGTATCTCTCCTATGTCCTCCATGAGGACGAGGAGCGCATCGACGGCCTCAAGGCCCTGCTCTCCTCCATCGACCCGCCGGACCCCGTCCCGGCCCCCGGCGCCCGCATCTGGCCTGCGCCCACGGAGGCCGGCCACGAGGCCGCCCTGCGCACCTCCAAGCGCACCCTGGGCAGGGGCGCACCCCTGAGCATGGGGGCGGCCGCCCGCACCACGCTGGCCACGGCGGTCGCCGTCGGCGGCGAGACCGTGGTCCTGCCGCTGGTGGCGAGGAACCGTGTGATCGGCATGCTCACCCTCGGCAAGCCCTCCGACGAGCACTTCCGCCAGGAGATCCTGGAGCTGGCCGAGGACCTGTCCCGACGGGCCGCGCTGGCCCTCGACAACGCCCGCCTCTACTCGGAGCGCATGGCGATCAGCCAGTCCCTCCAGCGGAGCCTGCTCCCGCCCGGCCTGCCCGATGTGCCCAACGTCGAGATCGAGGTCATCTACCGCGCGGCGGGCGAGGGCAACGAGGTCGGCGGCGACTTCTACGACGTGTTCCCCATCCGCGACGGTGCCTACGGCTTCGCCATCGGCGACGTCTGCGGTACGGGCCCGGAGGCGGCGGCCGTCACGGGCCTCGCCCGTCACGCCCTGCGTCTGCTGGCCCGCGAGGGCTTCGGCGGCCCCGCGGTGCTGGAGCGCCTGAACGCCGCCATCCTCGACGAGGGCGCGCGCAGCCGCTTCCTCACCCTGCTCTACGGGGAGTTGTGGCCCCAGGAGGACGGCAGCGCCCTCCTGAAGGTCGTCTGCGCCGGCCACCCGCTCCCCCTGCGTCTGCGCCAGAACGGCTCCGTGGAGGCCGCGGCCGAACCGCAGCCGCTGCTGGGCGTCATCGAGGACCTCGAGCTCTACGAGCAGGAGGTCACCCTGGAGCCCGGGGACGTACTCCTGTGCGTGACCGACGGAGTCACCGAACGCCGCGAGGGCACCCGCATGCTGGGTGACGACGGCCTGGCCGACGTCCTCGCCATGTGTACGGGCCTGACGGCCGGCGCGGTGGCGGGTCGCATCCTGCGGGCCGTCGAACGCTTCGCCGCGGAGCCCGCGTCCGACGACATGGCCATCCTGGCCATGCGGGTACCGGAGCCGCAGAACCTCTAGATCGCCGTCGCCGGGCGGTGCCTGCCGTATGCCGCTGCCATGGGCCTTGAGTCTCCAGTGACTGGAGACAGCAGAGTGGGGGACATGGACGTCACGACCCTCTACTCGATCGGGGAGCTCTCCCGGCGGACCGGCTTGTCCGTGAGGACCATCCGGTTCTACTCCGATTCGGGGGTCGTAGCGCCGACCACCCGTAGTCCCGCCGGCTACCGGCTTTACGACCTCGATGCACTGCTCCGTCTGGAACTCGTCCGCACCCTGCGCGAGCTGGGCATCGACCTGCCCATGATCCGACGGGTACTGGACCGCGAGCTCTCGGTGGCGGAAGTCGCCGCAGCGCACGCCGACGCCATGGACGTCCAGATACGGATGCTGCAACTGCGGCGGAGCGTGCTCCGGGTCGTGGCCGGCCGCGGGTCCAGTCCCGAGGAGACCAAGCTCATGCACAGGCTCACACAGTTGTCCGGCGAGGAACGCCGCCGTCTGATCGACGAGTTCATGGACGGCACGTTCGGCACGGTCGATGCCCACCCGGCCGCGGTGGCCATGGTTCGCGCCGCCACTCCCGACCTCCCCGACGACCCGACCGGCGAGCAGGTCGCCGCGTGGGTGGAACTCGCCGAGCTGGTCGGCGACGAGGACTTCCGTGCCCGGATGCGCCGCACAGCCCTGCGCCAGGCCGCCGGGCGTCCGCTCGGCATCGAGCGCGAGGCAGGCGAGGAACTGATGGGGTTCGCGCGTCAGAAGGTGGCCGAGGCCAGGGAGTCGGGCATCGACCCGCTCAGCAGCAGGGCCGCACCCGTCATCGACGACCTCGTCCACCGCTTCGCCGAGGCCTTGGCGCGCACCCCTGACGGGGAATTCCGGCACTGGTTGGCGCAGCGGTTCGAAGAGGCGCACGACCCTGTGGTGGACCGGTACTGGCGGCTGGTGTGGATCGTCAACGGCTGGCAGGTAGTACCGAACCTGATCCCCGTGTACCCCTGGCTCACGCAGGCCCTGCGAAGCGGCCTCGTCGCATAGTCACCGCGGTGGGCACGGCCCCGGATACGGGCAGCCAGCAAGAGAAAGGCCCCCGCCATCGGCGGGGGCCTTTCTCTGTGTTGAGCCCCAATGCGGAATCGAACCGCAGACCTTCTCCTTAC
>NZ_JAERUC010000046.1 GCF_016745505.1 Streptomyces silvae
TGCCGGTCACGGCCTTGCGGCGCTCGGGACGAGCGGTGTGCGCGATGGCCAGCGCGGCGGCCGGCAGACCGAACATCATGATCGGGAAGAAGCCCGACATGAACTGACCCGCACCCGGGTCGCCCGCGAAGAACCGGGTCAGGTCACCGTGGACGATCGATCCGTCCGGCTTGGTGAAGTCACCGATCTGGAACCAGGACACCGTGTTGACGAACTGGTGCATGCCGATCGGCAGCAGACCACGGTTGATCAGGCCGAAGAGGCCGGCACCGGCCGCGCCGAGACCCGTGATCCACTCACCGAAGCTGGTGATGACGTTCCCGATGGGCTCCCATCCCAGCACGACCAGCACGCCCATCGCCGTACCGACGAACGCCATGATGATCGGCACGAGACGGCGGCCGTTGAAGAAGCCCAGCCAGTCGACCAGCCGTGTGCGGTGGAACTTCTGCCACAGCACCGCGGTCAGGAGGCCCAGGATGATGCCGCCCAGGACGCCCGGGTTCTGGAACCCGGCGGCCGTGATCTCCTCACCCTTCTGGTACGCGCCGCCGAAGAGGCCCGTCGATATGTAGGTGCCGCCCTCGACCTCGATCGGGAACTGGTGGATCACCGCGTAGTAGGTGAGGAAGCCGACCACGGCGGCGAGCGCCGTGGAACCGTCGGCCTTCTTCGCGAAGCCGATGGCCACGCCGATGCAGAACAGCAGGGGCAGACCGAACGACGCGTCGAGCAGCGCGCCGCCCGCACCCGCGAAGACCTTGGCGACCTGGTCCCAGCCGAGCCCGTCCGGACCGAAGACGTCCGGCTGGCCGAGGCGCAGCAGGATGCCCGCCGCAGGCAGGACGGCGATCGGCAGCTGGAGGCTGCGCCCGACCTTCTGCAGGCCCTGGAACACGCCGGAGCCCCGCTTCTTCGCGGGAGCCGCCGCCGCAGCGGTGTCCGTACTCATGAACTTCCTCCGGTAGGCAAGGCGCCGCCGAGTGAAGGGTTCGGGGGGCGGCGACTCGAGGAACGCGGCGGCGAAAGAACGGCCGCGTGGTCTGTACCACTCAGTGGTGTAGACCAGTTTTAGCACGGTGAGGGTGAGATAAGGAACCTGCGATTCCCTCCCATTTGCCGCGTAGTTCCGCCGCCACCCTGGGTGACACGGCGAAGCCCCCGGACCACCAGGTCCGAGGGCCGCGCGGAAGTGCGGAGGAGGCCTCTACTTCGTGAGGTCCTCCCCGATCTTCTCCTCTTCCTCCACAGGCTCACGCCCCGGGGTCTGGAGGTTGAACTTGGTGATCGCGAACCGGAAGATCACGTAATAGACGACCGCGAAGCACAGCCCGATCGGGATGATCAGCCAGGGTTTCGTGTCCAGGTGCCAGTTGACGACGTAGTCGATCAGACCGGCCGAGAAGCTGAAGCCCGCGTGCACGCCCAGCGCCCAGGTGACCCCCATCGACACCCCGGTCAGGATCGCGTGCACCCCGTACAGCAGCGGGGCGACGAAGAGGAACGAGAACTCCAGCGGCTCCGTCACCCCGGTCACGAACGACGTCAGCGCCACCGACAGCATCAGCCCGGACACTTCCTTGCGCCGCTCCGGGCGGGCGCAGTGGGCGATGGCCAGCGCCGCCGCCGGCAGCCCGAACATCATGATCGGGAAGAACCCCGAGGTGAACTGGCCCGCCGACGGGTCCTCCGCGAAGAAGCGCGAGATGTCGCCCTGTACGGTGCTGCCGTCCGCGCCGGTGAACTCGCCCGCCTGGAACCAGAAGAACGTGTTGAGGAACTGGTGCATGCCGATCGGGATCAGCAGCCGGTTCGCGAAACCGAAGATCGCCGCGCCCCAGGCGCCCAGGTCGATCAGCTGCTTGGCGAACCACGTCAGCGCGTCACCCACCGGCTGCCACAGCAGGCCGAAGAGCACGCCCAGGATCACGCAGAGGAACGCCATCAGGATCGGGACCAGCCGGCGCCCGTTGAAGAAGCCGAGCCAGTCGACCAGCTTGGTGCGGTGGTAGCGCTGCCAGACCACGGCGGTCAGCAGCCCGATGATGATGCCGCCCAGGACGCCCGGGTTCTGCGGGATCCCGTCGGGGGTCGCCTCCGTCACCGAGTCGTCCACCGGGAAGGCCGTCAGCACGCCCCGGTAGACGAGGAAGCCGACGACGGCGGCCAGCGCCGTGGAGCCGTCCGCCTTCTTCGCGAAGCCGATCGCGACACCGATGCAGAAGAGGAGCGGCAGCCCCACCTCGCCGTCGAGGATCGCCGTACCGCCGTTGAGGAGGACCTTCGCGAACTTGTCCCAGAAGGCGCCGTGCAGCGAGGAGTCGAAGAGGTTGCCGAGGCTGACGAGGAGGCCCGCCGCGGGAAGCACGGCCACCGGCAGCTGGAGACTGCGGCCCACCTTCTGCAAGCCCTGGACCGGCCCGTTCCACCACTTCCGCTGCGGTTGCGCGGCCGCGTTCGAACTCATCGGCATCCTCCCGGAACACGCCAGGTTTGGCGGGTGCGGCAAACTGGTGTAGACCAGTCGCGATACGGTGCGGAACCCTGCTGGAGGGCAGGGCGCCGGTGATCGTCATCATTGGGGACCGTGCGGTTACCCGCCCGTGAAGTTGGGCCAACCGTGCGTTACCGTGACGAAACGGACCCACGGTGGGCCGCCCCGCGCACGCACAGACCAGGGAGAAGGACATGGCCAGCAAGGCTGAGAAGATCGTCGCCGGCCTCGGCGGTATCGAGAACATCGACGAGATCGAAGGCTGCATCACCCGCCTCCGCACCGAGGTCCACGACCCGAGCAAGGTCGACGAAGCCGCGCTGAAGGCCGCCGGGGCCCACGGCGTCGTCAAGATGGGCACCGCGATCCAGGTCGTCATCGGCACCGACGCCGACCCCATCGCCGCCGACATCGAAGACATGATGTGACCGGCTGACGCACCAGCCGGCCCACCCAGTCCCACACAGGCCCCGCTCCGCCCCCGACCGGCTCGGAGCGGGGCCTGTTGTGCACCCGGGGCCCACGCCGGGTGCACCCAGGGCCCACGCCGGGTGCACCCGAACGGACCCCACCGCCCCAGCCGATAGGCTCGACGGCATGTCTCGTATCGACGGCCGCACCCCCGAACAGCTCCGCCCCGTCACCATCGAACGCGGATGGAGCAAGCACGCCGAAGGCTCCGTACTCATCTCCTTCGGTGACACCAAGGTCTTCTGCACCGCCTCCGTCACCGAAGGCGTCCCGCGCTGGCGCAAGGGCAGCGGCGAGGGCTGGGTCACCGCCGAGTACTCGATGCTGCCCCGCTCCACCAACACCCGCGGCGACCGCGAATCCGTACGCGGCAAGATCGGCGGCCGCACCCACGAGATCAGCCGGCTCATCGGCCGCTCCCTGCGCGCCGTGATCGACTACAAGGCCCTCGGCGAGAACACCATCGTCCTGGACTGCGACGTCCTCCAGGCCGACGGCGGCACCCGCACCGCAGCCATCACCGGCGCCTACGTCGCCCTCGCCGACGCCATCGCCTGGGCCCAGGGCAAGAAGATCATCAAGCACGGCCGCAAGCCGCTCACCGGCACCGTCGCCGCGATCAGCGTCGGCATCGTCGACGGCGTCCCCCTCCTCGACCTCTGCTACGAGGAGGACGTCCGCGCCGACACCGACATGAACGTCGTCTGCACCGGCGACGGCCGCTTCGTCGAGGTCCAGGGCACCGCCGAGGCCGAGCCCTTCGACCGCGCCGAGCTCAACGCCCTCCTCGACCTCGCCACCGCCGGCTGCACCGACCTGGCCAAGCTCCAGGAAGAGGCGCTCGCCCGCACGCTCGGCGAGTAAAGAAGCAACCAAATACGCAGCGCACGGCGTCGTGACGGGTACGGGCGCACGGGTCGAACCGTGCGTCCGTCCATGTATCCGCCCCGGGGAGGGACCGCACCATGGCCTCGCGCCGCCGTCACCACCGCACCGCACTCGCCGTCACCGCCACCCTGCTGACCCTCACGGCCGCCGCCGGCTGCGGGGCCGTCGACAAGGCCCTGGACTGCGTCCGCACCGCCGACGCCATAGCCACCAGCGTCGACAGCCTCCAGCAGGCGATATCCAGCGCCTCCGACGACCCGACACAGGCATCGGAAGCCCTCGACCAGATCGACAAGGACCTCAAGGACCTCGGCGACACCACCGACAACGCCGATCTCAGCAAGGCCGTCGACGACCTCCAGGCGGGCGTCACCAACGTCCGCGCATCCCTCGACAAGGGCGACGCCACCCCCGACATCAGCCCGGTCACGGACGCCGCCACCGAGATAGGCAAGGTCTGCACCCCCTGACCCGGCGGCGATAATCGACGCATGACGCGCCTGATCCTCGCCACCCGCAACGCCGGGAAAATCACCGAACTCCACGCGATCCTCGCCGACGCGGGTCTCTCCCACGACCTCGTCGGCGCGGACGCGTACCCCGACATCCCCGACGTCAAGGAAACCGGCGTCACCTTCGCCGAGAACGCCCTCCTCAAGGCCCACGCCCTGGCCCAGGCCACCGGTCACCCGGCCGTCGCCGACGACAGCGGCCTCTGCGTCGACGTACTCGGCGGAGCGCCCGGCATCTTCTCGGCCCGCTGGGCCGGAGCCCACGGCAACGACAAGGCCAATCTGGACCTGCTCCTCGCCCAGCTCGGCGACATCTCCGACCCGCACCGCGGCGCCTACTTCGCCTGCGCCGCGGCCCTGGCCCTCCCCGACGGCACGGAACGCGTGGTCGAGGGCCGCCTGAACGGCACCCTGCGCCACACCCCGTCCGGCGCGTACGGCTTCGGCTACGACCCGATCCTCCAGCCCGACGGCGAGACCCGGACCTGCGCGGAGCTCACCCCCGCGGAGAAGAACGCGATCAGCCACCGCGGCAAGGCGTTCCGGGCGCTGGTGCCGGTGGTGCGGGAGCTGGTGGGCTGAGTCTCCAGATACAGAACGGCCTGCGCATCGATTTTTCGATTCGCAGGCCGTTCGTGGTGCGGCGGAAGGGATTCGAACCCTCAAGCCGTTTCACGGGCCACAGATCCTAAGTCTGCTGTGTCGCCATTGCACCACCGCCGCTAGCCGCCTGTCATGGTACCGGGCGGGCTGTAGGGCTGGTAAGCATGTCCCCTCCGCATCCGGCCGCGCGTTCGCAGCCTCGTACGACGGAAGGGCCCGTACCGCTCTGCTGCGGTACGGGCCCTTCCGTGGGGACGTGCGTGGGTCAGAACTTCGGGTCCGGGCTCTGTGCGTGGACCAGTTCCGCCGCTTCCTCCTCCGTCTCCACCGAGGGCGGGGAGCCGGCCAGGGGCTGGTTGGCGGTCTCCTTCATGCAGGCCACCGCGATCACGCCGATCAGGGCCGCCGCCATCGCGTAGTACGCCGGCATGAGGTTCGAGCCGCTCCAGCTGATCAGGGCGGTGATCACCAGTGGGGTCGTACCGCCGAAGATCGAGGCCGAGAGGTTGTAGCCGACCGACAGGGAGCCGTAGCGGACGTTGGTCGGGAACAGGGCCGGGAGCGCGGCGGACATCGTGCCCAGCATGCAGACCAGGGAGAGGCCCAGCATCAGCATGCCGATGATGATCGCCGGGATGCTGCCCTGGCGGATCAGGAGGAACGCCGGCAGGGACAGGAAGAGGAAGCCGAGCATCCCCGCCATCAGCAGCGGCTTGCGGCCGAAGCGGTCCGAGAGCTTGCCGAACTGGCTGATGATCAGCATCAGGAAGACCATGACGCCGAGCAGGATGAGCAGCCCGTGGGTCTCGCTGTAGCCGAGCTCGTCCGAGAGGTACGTCGGCATGTACGACAGCAGCATGTAGTCGGTGATGTTGTACGCGCCGACCAGGGCGATGCAGAGGATCAGCGTCGGCCAGTACTGGCGGAAGATCTTGGCGAGGTCGCCCTTGGCGGTGGACTCGACGTGGTCCGCGGCCTCCGTGGCGTGGGCGGTGCCGCCCTCCAGCTTCTGGAAGGCGGGGGTCTCGTCCAGGCGGAGTCGCAGGTAGAGGCCTACGAGGCCGAGGGGACCGGCGACGAGGAACGGGATGCGCCAGCCCCAGGACTCCATCTGGGCGGTGTCCAGGAGGGCGTACAGGAGGGTGACGAGACCGGCGGCGCCGACGTAGCCGGCGAGGGTGCCGAACTCCAGGAAGCTGCCGAAGAAGCCGCGGCGCTTGTCGGGGGCGTACTCGGCGATGAAGGTCGAGGCGCCGCCGTACTCGCCGCCGGTGGAGAAGCCCTGGAGCATCCGGAAGAAGATGAGCAGGACCGCGGCCCAGACGCCGATGGTGCCGTGGGAGGGGATGAGGCCGATCGCGAAGGTGCCGACCGCCATGAGGATCATGGTGAGGGCCAGGACCTTCTTGCGGCCGATCTTGTCACCCATCGGGCCGAAGAACATGCCGCCGAGGGGCCGGACGAGGAAGGCCACGGCGAAGGTCGCGAACGACGAGAGGAGCTGGGTGGTGTCGTTTCCCGAGGGGAAGAAGACATGCCCGATGGTGACGGCCAGGTAGGAGTAGATGCCGAAGTCGAACCACTCCATGGCGTTACCGAGGGACGCCGCTTTCACCGCACGCTTGACCGCCTGGTCGTCGGTGATGGTGATGTCGGTCCGACGGAGCCGCGGATTCTGGCGCTTCCGGATGACCCGGAAGAGCGCCGGGTGGCGTTTGACCGCATCAGGGTCGGCCGCCTGGTGGGGGTCGGAGGCCGCCATGGCCGGTTCCTTTCGTCGAACGGTGTTCCAGGAAAGGCTTCTGCGCAGTCATGGCGGTTGCAAACCGAATCAACGGATGATTGCGATCTCGCTCACACCCATTTGGTCCGATAGCCCCACGAACCGGGGTCAGATTCCGAGGTCCTTGATGATCTTGGCAACGTGTCCGGTCGCCTTGACGTTGTAGAGGGCCTTCTCCACCTTGCCCTCTTCGTCGACCACAATCGTGGAACGGATCACGCCCGTCACCACTTTGCCGTAGAGCTTCTTCTCGCCGAACGCGCCGTATGCCTCAAGGGTCTCCTTGGAGGGGTCGCCGACCAGGGTGACCTTGAGGTTCTCCTTCTCGCGGAACTTCGCGAGCTTCTCGGGCTTGTCCGGCGACACGCCGATGACGTCGTAGCCGGCCCCGGTGAGCAGGTCCAGGTTGTCCGTGAAGTCGCAGGCCTGCTTGGTGCAACCGGGGGTAAGCGCGGCGGGGTAGAAGTAGACGATGACCTTGCGGCCCTTGTGGTCCGCGAGCGAAACCTCGTTGCCGTCGGCGTCCGGAAGGGTGAAGGCGGGGGCGGTGTCGCCGGTCTGGAGTCGCTCGCTCATGTTTCTCCTCGAGTGGCACGCGGGCTGTGTGGCACCGAGCGTAATAGGGGGTGCCGCCGGGTGTGGGGGCGCCCGAGCTGACAGACTGTCGATGACGGTTTACCCGACGACGACCACGGAGGCGGCGCAGTGTCGGATACCAGGACCCCTGCGCAGATCGAGGCGGACATCATCAGCAGGCGCGAGCAGCTTGCCGTGGTGCTGGACGAGATCGGGGTGCGGGTGCACCCGAAGACGATGATCGGTGACGCGAAGGCCAAGGTCGCGTCGACGGTGGACCGGACGGCCGGGCGTGCGTTCGTCGCGGTGAACCGTTCGGTCTCGGACGTGAGGGCGCAGTTCGTGGCGGAGGACGGTTCGCCGCGGCTGGAGCGGGTGATTCCGGCCGCGCTGTTGCTGGCCGGTGCGGTGGCGTTGTTGACGGTGTCGTCGCGGTCCTCGCGGTCTTCCCGGTCCGTGCGGCGCAAGAGGCGCTGAGGCCCGGTTCCCGGCGGCCCTGGGGCGTGGGGAGCGGCTCGGGGCAGGTAGGTTTCTGCGCGTGAGCGACAACGGTATGAGCAACACCGACGACAAGCTGCCGATCCGGATGCTGCACGACCGTGTGCTGGTCCGGTCCGATTCGCCGGAGGGTGAGCGGCGGTCGGGCGGCGGCATCCTGATCCCGGCGACGGCGGCGGTCGGCCGGCGTCTGGCGTGGGCCGAGGTGGTCGCGGTCGGACAGAACGTGCGGACCGTGGAGCCGGGGGACCGGGTGCTGTACGACCCCGAGGACCGTGCCGAGGTCGAGGTGCGGGGTGTGGCGTACGTGCTGATGCGTGAGCGGGACCTGCACGCGGTGGCGGCGGACCGCTTCGAGGGGTCGGTGGACTCGACCGGTCTTTATCTGTAGGCAGGTGTGGGGTGAGTGGGCCTGGTGACCGTTGTCACCAGGCCTTTCTGCTGTTTTTTGCTACGGTGGTGGGACCCCGACGAGACGCGCCGTACCGGGTTTCCGCAAAGACGACGCACCCGTGTTGTTCGCGAGTTTCGTCGTGGAGGTGCCGTCGTGGCGTGGGTTCTGCTCATCGTGGCCGGTCTGCTGGAAGTGGGCTGGTCGATCGGGATGAAGTACACCGAGGGGTTCACCCGCCTGTGGCCGAGTGTGTTCACCGGTCTGGGCATCGTGGCCAGCATGATGCTGCTGTCGCAGGCGGCGAAGACCCTGCCGATCGGTACGGCGTACGGCGTGTGGGTGGGGATCGGCGCGGCCGGTGCGGCGGTGCTGGGCATGGTGGTGCTGCATGAGCCGGTGACCGCCGCCCGTATCTTCTTCGTCTGTCTGCTGCTGGTGGCCGTGGTGGGGCTGAAGGCGACGTCCGGGCATTGACGCGGTGGCG
>NZ_JAERUC010000047.1 GCF_016745505.1 Streptomyces silvae
GGGCGTCCCCGGGCCCGGGGACGCCCCTCCAGTGCGTGCGCCCATGCCTTCTCAGCGCTTCCTGCGGGCGGGCCGCGCCTCATCCCTCCCGGACGAACGCTTCCGGCCGGCCGACGCGTCCTCCGCCGCCTTGCGTGCCATCGCCTTCCTGGCGGGCGGGTTCTTCGGCCCGGGCTTCCTCTCCGCCGCCTTGCGCGCCATGGCCCTCTTCGCGGGCGGGTTCTTCGGGCCGGGCTTCCTGTCGGTGGGCTTCTCCGGCCTGGACCTCTGCGCAGAACGACGGCGAGAGGGACGCGCGGGCTCGGGCTCCTCGGGCTCCTCCGCCTCCGCCACGTCCTCGTCGTCCGACGGCTCCTCCTCGTCCGACGGTTCCTCGCCCTCCTCCTCGTCCTCTTCCATCTCCTCGTCGTACTCGGGCTCTTCCTCGTCCTCCGCGTACGAGTCCTCGCCCTCTTCCTCACCGCCCGGCGCTTCCGTCAGGGAGAGCATCCGCTGCTGGAGGTTCTCGCTCAGGGACGCGACACCGCGGTTGGTCATCCCGGACAGGGCCTCTCGCCCGGAGGTCAGCAGCTCCCCGCGTACCTGCTCGCCGAGCTGGGCGAACTGGGGATTCTCGGAGAGCTTCCTGACCCCCTCTTCGATCAGGGCCTTGGGATCGAGCGTCTTACCGGAAGCGACGGCCAGCAGGCCCAGCGCGAGCTTCCCCTGCTTCGTCCTGCCGATGACGTATCCGGCCGCGAGCGCGGCCACGAGTGTGGCTCTGGTGGTGGTGTCCATAGCGGTGCCCTCACACACTTGCGATGGGCGACGGTCGGGCGCAACGCTCGGACCCGAGAGTTTCGCTCGTGTACCCGCCGATCGGCCACCCCCCTCATCCATTGTGCGCGGGATGGGCGAGGACGCCACAAGGGCCGCCGGGGCCACGACGGAGCGCCCCGGCCGGCCGGAGCCGATCGGGGCGCGGAGCCGCAGGTCGAGGGGGCTCCCCCCGCCCTGCACCAGGTAGGCCGTGTGGGACTCGAACCCACAACCAACGGATTAAAAGTCCGCTGCTCTGACCAATTGAGCTAACGGCCCCTGATGGATCACCCCCGAGCATAGCTTCCCCGGACCCGGCAGCCGATCGGGTATCGGCTGCCGGGCCCTGTCGTGGCCGCGGCCGGGCGGGTCAGTCCGTGGTTTCGTCCGTGATCGTGCGCTTGTGATCCGGGGTCGGCGGTACGAGGAACCAGTGGCGGGCCGAGACGAACCACCAGACCGCCGCGAAGCCGAGCACCACCAGGACCGCCAGCGGCGCGTAGTTGAAGCTCTCCCAGGTGACGGGCGAGACCTGGGGCAGCATGAAGAGCACCGTGATCACCCCGACCCAGGTCACCGCGATGACCCCGACGGGCCGGGACCACCGGCCCAGGTGCCACGGTCCCCGGACGAAGTCGTCGCCCCGCAACAGCCGCAGCAGCGTGGGGATGACGTAGGCGATGTAGAGGCCGATGACCGCGATCGACGTCACGGCGGCGTACGCGGTGACGTTGATCAGGTACGGCAGGCCGAGCGCCAGGGCGCCCAGGGCGGCCAGCCAGACCGCCGCGACGGGCGTACGGGTGCGGGGGCTGACCGTGTGCCACACCCGGGAGAACGGCAGCGCCCCGTCGCGCGAGAAGGCGTAGATCATGCGGCTGTTGGCGGTCACCGAGGCCATCCCGCAGAACAGCTGCGCCCCGATCACGACGAGCAGCAGGAGCTTGCCCGTGGTGGCCCCCAGCGCGTCCAGCAGGATCTGCGCGGGCGGGGCGCCGGTCGGGGAGTTCAGGGCGCCGTCGTACGACTGGATGGCGAACGTGAAGCCCAGCAGCAGCACGAAGCCGGCGATCCAGGACGTCCAGATGGACTGGACGATGCCGCGCGGCCCCGCCACGGCCGCGTCATGGGTCTCCTCCGTCATATGGGCGGAGGCGTCGTACCCCGTGAAGGTGTACTGCGCCATCAGCAGGCCGATCATCACGACGTAGAAACCGCTGCCCCAGCCGGTGTTGTTGACGAACTCTGTGAAGACGTACGACGCCGACTGGTGCGAGTCCGGCACGAAGGTGAGCGCGCCCACGATCACGGCGACACCGACGACGTGCCACCACACGCTGACGTTGTTGAGTACGGCGACGATGCCGACCCCGAAGGTGTTCAGCAGGCCGTGCAGGACCAGGATCGCCGCGAAGAGCAGGATCGTACGGCCGGGCGTGACCTCGAAGCCGAACTGGAGGTTCAGGTACGCCCCGAGGAAGGACGCCGCCCCGAAGTCGATGCCCGCGGTGACGGCGACCTGGCCCAGCACGTTGAACCAGCCGGCGAACCACGCCCACGCGGCCGCCGAGCGCGGCGGGGCGAGACGGTGGGCCCAGAAGTACAGGCCCGCGGAGGTCGGGTAAGCCGAACAGATCTCGGCCATCGCCAGGCCGACGAACAGGGTCATCAGGCCGACGCCGACCCAGCCCCAGGTGATGACCGCGGGACCGCCGGTGTTCATGCCGAACAGATACAGCGTCAGACAGCCGGACAGCACCGAGATGATCGTGAAGGAGACCGCGTAATTCGAGAACGCGGACATCCGGCGCGCGAGCACCTGGGTGTAGCCGAGTTCGGCCAGCCGTTCCTCGTCGGAGGTGGGCGCGGGCGCGGGGGCGGAGGCGGCCTGGAGGGCATCGGGCGGTGGCTCTGCCGCCACGGCTTCGTCGTTTGTCATGCCCCCAGCGATGCCCGGGCAGGGACGCCGGAAACGCCCGCGGGGCCCGTACGCCACCGAAGTGTCGTACGGGCCCCGCGGGTCGGTCAGCTGTCAGCCGGACTCAGCCGTTGCGCTTCCAGCGCGGCTTGTCGTCGCGGCGGCCGAAGGTGCCGGTGCCGGTACCCGTGCCGGTGCCACCGCGGTGGTCGTCACGACGGCCGGTCGGCCGGTCGCCGCCACCGGAGCGGAAGCCGCCCGAGGGACGGTCGTCACGACGGTCACGGTTGAACGGACGGTCGCTGCCGCCGGAGCGGAAGCCACCGGACGGGCGCTCGTCACGACGGTCGCGGTTGAACGCCGGACGGT
>NZ_JAERUC010000048.1 GCF_016745505.1 Streptomyces silvae
TCCTCCGCCTTGCGATGCACGGCACCAGACCCCGCTCCCTCATCCGGCCTGATCCAAACGAAAGGCCCGTAGACTTCACGCGTGGCAGGCAGGATCAATGACGACGACGTGAAGGCGGTCCGGGACGCGGTCCCGATCGACGCCGTCGTGTCCGAGTACCTTCAGCTCCGCAACGCGGGCGGCGGAAACCTCAAGGGCCTCTGCCCCTTCCACGACGAGAAGTCCCCCTCCTTCCAGGTGAGCCCGGCCAAGGGCCTGTTCCACTGCTTCGGCTGCCAGGAAGGCGGCGACACGATCGCCTTCGTGATGAAGATCGATCACCTCACCTTCTCGGAGACGGTCGAACGCCTCGCCGGTCAGGCGGGCATCACCCTGCGGTACGAGGAGGGTGGCTACAACCCCTCCCACCAGCGTGGCGAACGCATCCGCCTCGTCGAGGCGCACAAGATCGCCGCCGATTTCTACCGCGAGCAGCTGAACGGCCCGGAAGCGGAGATCGGCCGGGCGTTCCTCGCCGCACGCGGCTTCGACCAGGAGGCGGCGGCCCACTTCGGCGTCGGCTACAGCCCCGCGGGCTGGGACCACCTCACCCGCTACCTGCGCGGCAAGGGCTTCAGCGACAAGGAGCTCATCGGCTCCGGCCTCTCCCAGGACGGCCGCCGAGGCCCCATCGACCGCTTCCGCGGCCGGCTGATGTGGCCGATCAGCGACACCTCCGGGGAGATCGTCGGCTTCGGCGCCCGCAAGCTCCGCGACGACGACAACGGCCCGAAGTACCTCAACACCCCCGAGACCGCGATCTACAAGAAGTCCCAGGTGCTCTACGGCATCGACCTGGCCAAGAAGGACATCGCCAAGGCCAGCCGGGCCGTCGTCGTCGAGGGCTACACCGACGTCATGGCCTGCCACCTCGCCGGGGTCACCACCGCCATCGCGACCTGCGGCACCTCGTTCGGCAACGACCACATCAAGATCCTCCGACGGCTCCTGATGGACAACGGCAGCGCCCGGGTCATCTTCACCTTCGACGGTGACGCCGCAGGCCAGAAGGCGGCCCTGCGGGCCTTCGAGGACGACCAGAAGTTCGCCGCCGAGACGTACATCGCCATCGCCCCGGACAACATGGACCCGTGCGACCTGCGGCTCGCCAAGGGCGACGACGCCGTCCGCGACCTGGTCGAGCCCCGCACCCCGCTCTTCGAGTTCGCGCTCCGCCAGATCGTCGGCCGGTACGACCTGGAGACCCCCGCCGGCCGCGCCGCCGCGCTCGACGAGGCCGCGCCCGTCGTCGCCAAGATCAAGACGAGCAGCGTGCAGCGGGAGGTGGCCGTCCAGCTGGCCGGCTTCGTCGGCATCCTCGACCAGGAGTTCGTCGTCCACCGGGTCAACCAGCTCGCGCAGTGGGCCCGCGGGCGCGGGGACAAGCGGGGCCCCTCGCCGGCCCCTTCCCGCGCCGGCGCCCAGCACCAGCAGGCCCAGGCCCCCGCCGCCCCGCCGGGCCCCGCCCTCAACCTCCGCAGCCCCGCGCACCGCACGGAGCGCGAGCTGCTCAAGCTCGCCCTGCAGAAGCCCGCCCTGGTCTCCCCGGCCTTCGACGCCTACGGGGTCGACGAGTTCACCGCCCCGCCGTACGCCGCCGTACGCCAG
Organism: Streptomyces silvae; assembly: GCF_016745505.1. Classification (GTDB taxonomy): domain Bacteria; phylum Actinomycetota; class Actinomycetes; order Streptomycetales; family Streptomycetaceae; genus Streptomyces; species Streptomyces silvae. Next base: position 1,648 of record NZ_JAERUC010000048.1, read on the forward strand.
TGCATCGCGGACGCCGGCGGCGCGGAGCTGGGTGTGGCCGAGACCCGTGAGTATCTGGTCCAGGTGCTCGACGCGACCCCCGACGACACGGTGCGCAAGCTCGTCACGGAGCTCGCGGTCGAGGTCTTCCACGGCAAGTCCATCGACGAGTCCTATGCGGGCCAGCACCTGGTCAAGGTCCGCCTGCGCGCCGTCGACCGCAGGATCGACGACGTCCAGAGCAGCCTCGCCCGCCTCGGCAGCAACGTCGCCCCTGACCACCTGGCCGCCGCGCAGAACGAGGTCTGGGTCCTCCAGCAGTACGCCCAGTCGCTGCGCAGCCACGGCGCCGACGCCCTCTGACCCACCGGCCCTATCAAGCACGCGGTCACGCTCCGGACGCAAAAAGTCACCGCACGCCCCTCGTGGCGGCGATGTGTCGTACCCCACACTGGGGGGCGGTGCCTGAGTCATCGGAGCGCGGCCGGTCCGTCCAGGGCGGACCTCCATCCCCGCGATCCGGCAGCGATCACCTGGAGGTCGCCCCCGTGCAGACCCGGACCGTGCCGACCACGACCGAGCATGTCCCGGCGATTCCCGCGCAGAACCGGGTCACACGCCACCCGGAGACCGCGGGCACGCCCGAGCCGGTGCTGGAGGAACCGGTGGAGCCTCCCGAGCCCGCCGAGCCGCGGAGCCGCCCGGAGGCCGGCGGGCCGACCTCGGACCTCTTCCGCCAGTACTTACGGGAGATCGGGCGGATACCGCTGCTCAGCGCCGCCGAGGAGGTGGACCTCGCCCGCCGCGTCGAGGCGGGCCTCTTCGCCGAGGAACGGCTCGCCCGCACCCCCGACCCCGACACCCGGCTCGCGGTCGACCTGGACCGGCTCGTGGTCATGGGGCGGATGGCGAAGCGCCGGCTCATCGAGGCCAACCTCCGCCTCGTGGTCTCCGTGGCCAAGCGCTACGTGGGCCGGGGCCTGACCATGCTCGACCTCGTCCAGGAGGGGAACCTCGGACTGATCAGGGCGGTCGAGAAGTTCGACTACGCACGGGGCTACAAGTTCTCCACGTACGCGACCTGGTGGATCCGCCAGGCGATGTCCCGCGCCCTCGCCGACCAGGCCAGGACCATAAGGGTCCCGGTGCACGTCGTCGAGCTGATCAACCGGGTCGTCCGCGTACAGCGCCGCATGCTCCAGGAGCGCGGCTACGAGCCCACCGCCGAAGAGGTCGCGGCCCAGCTCGACCTGACCCCCGAACGCGTCGGGGAGGTGCTGCGCCTCGCCCAGGAACCCGTCTCCCTGCACGCCCCCGTCGGTGAGGAGGACGACGTCGCCTTCGGTGACCTCATCGAGGACGGGGACGCCGCCTCACCCGTGGAGTCCGCGGCCTTCCTCCTGCTGCGCGAACACCTGGAGGCGGTGCTCTCCACCCTCGGCGAGCGGGAGAGGAAGGTCGTCCAGCTGCGGTACGGGCTGGACGACGGGCGGCCCCGCACGCTCGAGGAGATCGGAAGGATCTTCGGCGTGACACGCGAACGCATCCGCCAGATCGAGTCCAAGACGCTCGACAAGCTGCGGGACCACGCCTTCGCCGACCAGCTCAGGGGCTACCTGGACTGAGCGGCTGCCGGAGCCTCGCGGGCCCCTTACGAACCGCTTCCGGCGCCCTTCCGCCTTTCCGCCGCCGTCCCCAGGAGGGCGCCGACCGATACGCCCAGGGCCATCCCGACGCCGACGCCCAGGGCCAGATTCCCGGTCAGCACACCGAACGCCGCCCCGAGACCCGCACCCACGCCCGTTCCGAGCGCGACGCCGGTCCCACGATCGCCGCCTGCCCTCTTTCCTCCGTCGCCTTCTGTCATCCTCGCCCCGTTTCCGCTCGTACCGCCGCCGGACGGCGGTGCTGTCAGTCGACCTCGGCCAGCGCCTCCGCGAACTGCGCCGCGTACAGCCGGGCGTACGCCCCCTCGGCGGCCAGCAGTTCGTCGTGCGTGCCCTGTTCGACGATCGAGCCGCTCTCCATCACGAGGATCACATCCGCGTCCCGGATCGTCGAGAGCCGGTGCGCGATCACGAAGCTCGTACGCCCGTGGGCCAGCCGTGCCATCGCCTTCTGGATCAGCACCTCGGTCCGGGTGTCCACCGAGCTGGTGGCCTCGTCCAGCACCAGGATCACCGGGTCGGACAGGAACGCCCGCGCGATGGTGATCAGCTGCTTCTCGCCCGCGCTGACCCCCGCCCCCTCGTCGTCGATCACCGTGTCGTAGCCCTCGGGCAGGGTACGGACGAAGCGGTCGGCGTGGGCGGCGCGCGCCGCCTCCTCGATCTCCTCACGGCTGACCTCGCGCGAGGCGCCGTAAGCGATGTTCTCCGCGATCGTGCCGCCGAACAGCCAGGTGTCCTGGAGCACCATGCCTATCCCCGACCGGAGTTCGTCCCGCGACATCTTCGCCGCGTCCACCCCGTCGAGGGTGATCCGGCCGCCCGTCACCTCGTAGAACCGCATCAGCAGATTGACCAGCGTCGTCTTGCCGGCGCCGGTCGGGCCCACGATCGCGACCGTGTGCCCTGGCTCCACGCTCAGCGAGAGATCCTCGATGAGCGGCTTCTCCGGGTCGTACCGGAAGGACACGTTCTCCAGCGCGACGCTGCCGCGCAGCTCCTTCGGCCGCTCCGCCGGATCCGGGTCGGGCGCCTGCTCCTCCGCGTCCAGCAGGCCGAAGACCCGCTCCGCGGACGCGATGCCCGACTGCACCAGGTTGGCCATCGAGGCGACCTGGGTCAGCGGCATCGAGAACTGCCGCGAGTACTGGATGAACGCCTGCACATCACCGATCGACAGGGCGCCCGACGCCACCCGCAGCCCGCCGACGACCGCGACCAGCACGTAGTTCAGGTTCGACACGAACATCATCAGCGGCTGCATGATCCCGCTGTTGAACTGGGCCTTGAAGCCCGCCTCGTACAGCGCCTCGTTCTGCTCGGCGAAGTCCCTCGCGGACTCCTCCTGCCGCCCGAAGACCTTCACCAGGCTGTGGCCGGTGTACATCTCCTCGATGTGGGCGTTGAGCTTGCCCGTGACCTTCCACTGCGCCACGAAGTGCGGCTGCGACCGCTTGCCGACCCGCGTCGCCACGAACACGGACAGCGGGATCGTCACCAGCGCGACCAGGGCGAGCAGTGGCGAGATCCAGAACATCATGATCAGTACGCCGACGATGGTCAGCAGGGAGTTGATGAGCTGGCCCATCGTCTGCTGCATCGTCTGCGAGATGTTGTCGATGTCGTTCGTCGCCCGGCTCAGCACCTCACCGCGCTGCTGCTTGTCGAAGTAGGAGAGCGGGAGCCGCGCCAGCTTGGTCTGCAGGTCCTCACGCAGCTGGAAGACGACCCGGTTGATCACCCGGATCGACAGCCGGGTCGACACCAGCATCAGCAGCCCCGCGCCGACGTACACCACCAGCGCCGCCAGCAGGACCCGGCCCACTGCGTCGAAGTCGATGCCGTTGCCGGGGACGAAGTCCACCCCGGACAGCATGTCCGCGAGCCCGCCGTCGCCCTGCGCGCGCAGGCCGTCGATGGCCTGCTCCTTCGTCGTGCCGTCCGGCATCTGCCGTCCGACGACCCCCGCGAAGATCAGGTCCGTGGCCCCGCCGAGGATCTTGGGGCCCACCACGGAGAGCGCCACGCTCAGCGTGCCCGCGCCCAGCATCAGATACAGCGAGGACTTCTCCTTGCTGAACCTCCGCAGGAGCCGTTTCCCGGACCCCTTGAAGTCCATGGAGCGCTCGGTGGGCCCCGCCATCATCCGTCCGCCCGGTCCTGCCATCAGGCGGCCTCCGCTTCCGTCAGCTGGGAGAGCACGATCTCCCGGTAGGTTTCGTTGCCGTCCATCAGCTCGTGATGGCTGCCCGACCCGACGACCCGGCCCTCGTCCAGCACCAGGATCCGGTCGGCGTCACGGATCGTGGACACCCGCTGCGCCACGATCACCACGGTCGCCCCCGCCGTCTCACGGGACAGCGCACCGCGCAGCGCCGCGTCCGTCGCGTAGTCCAGGGCCGAGAACGAGTCGTCGAAGAGATAGATCTCCGGCCGCTGCACCAGCGTCCGCGCGATCGCGAGCCGCTGCCGCTGGCCGCCGGAGACATTGGTGCCGCCCTGCGCGATCGGCGCGTCCAGGCCGTGTTCCAGCCGCTCCACGAAGTCCTTCGCCTGCGCCACCTCCAGCGCGTGCCACAGCTCCTCGTCGGTCGCGTCCGGATTGCCGTAGCGCAGATTCGTCGCGACCGTCCCCGAGAACAGGTACGGCTTCTGCGGGACCAGGCTCACGGTCTTCGCCAGCAGGACCGGATCCAGCGTCCGCACGTCCGTACCGTCGACCAGCACATCGCCGTCCGTCGCGTCGAACAGCCGCGGTACGAGCCCGAGCAGCGTCGACTTGCCGCTGCCCGTCGACCCGATGATCGCCGTGGTCTCCCCGGGCCGCGCCACCAGGTCGACCGAGCGGAGCACCGGCTCCTCGGCGCCCGGGAAGCGGAACTCCGCGCCCCGTATCTCCAGATGACCGTGCTTGAGCAGCTTCGTGACCGGGGCGGTGGGCGGCACCACGCTCGACTCGGTCTCCAGGACCTCCTGGATGCGCTCGGCGCAGACCTCCGCACGCGGCACCATGATGAACATGAAGGTGGCCATCATCACCGACATGACGATCTGCATCAGATACGCGAGGAACGCCGTGAGCGCGCCTATCTGCATCCCGCCGCTGTCGATGCGGTGCGCCCCGAACCAGACGACCGCGATGGACGACAGGTTCACGACCGTCATCACCGTCGGGAACATGAGCGCCATCAGCCGGCCCGTCGACACCGCGACGTCCGTCAGCTCCGTGTTGGCTTCGCGGAAGCGTTTTTCCTCGTAGTCGTCACGGATGAACGCCCGGATGACACGGTTGCCGGTGATCTGCTCCCGCAGCACACGGTTCACCTTGTCCAGCCGCACCTGCATCGTGCGGAACAGCGGCCGCATCCGCCTCACGATGAGGGCCACCGAGACACCGAGGACGGGCAGCACCGCCAGCAGCACCGCCGACAGCGGGACGTCCTGGCCGAGCGCCATGATGACGCCGCCGACACACATGATGGGCGCCGAGACCATCAAGGTGAACGCCATCAGGACGAGCATCTGCACCTGCTGCACGTCATTGGTCGTACGGGTGATCAGCGAGGGTGCCCCGAACCGCCCCACCTCGCGGGCGGAGAACGACTGCACCCGGTCGAATATCAGTGCGCGTACGTCGCGTCCCAGGGCGGAGGCCGTCCTGGCGCCGTAGTAGACCGCCCCGACGTTGCAGACGATCTGGATGACGCTGACGGCGATCATCAGGGCGCCGAATTGCAGGATGTAACCCGTGTCACCCTTCACGACACCGTTGTCAATGATGTCCGCGTTGAGGCTGGGCAGATAGAGGCTGGCGCAGGTCTGCAGGAGCTGGAGCAGTACCAGCAGCATGATGGGACGTCTGTACGGACCCAGACAGGTCCGCAGGAGTTTTATGAGCACGCGTGTCTCTCGGAGTCGGCGTAGGGCAGAGGCCGGTCCATACTCCGGCACCGTGGTCCCCGACTGCCAACGCTTTTATCCAAGTCCCGGTCAAATTCCGGGCCGCGTCCCTCAGGCGGTTCCGCCGAACGCCCCGGGGTGGATCTGGTCCCGGGTCGCCCCGTACTGCTGGCGCACCGCACGCCCCACGGCGAGCTCCTCACCCGGCTCCAGCACCTGCGCCGCGGCGCCCTGCCAGGCCGGGGGCGTACGCGTGTCGAGCGTCCCCTGCGAGACCCCGAGCGCCCACGCCGCCTGCCGGGCGGCGCCCAGTGCCGCGTACTCGGCGGGCTGCGGCACGACGACCTGGGTGCCGAACACCGCGGGTGCCAGCGCCTGTACGGCGGGCAGTTCGGCGGCGGCGCCGAGCAGGAACACCCGCCGCACCTCCACACCCCGGTCCCGCAGCACGTCCAGGGCGTCGGCCAGCGAGCACAGCATCCCCTCGAAGGCGGCCCGCGCGAGGTGCTCGGGCTTCATCGACTCGCGCCGCAGCCCGCTCAGCGTGCCCGCGGTGTGCGGCAGGTGCGGGGTGCGCTCACCCTCCAGATAGGGGAGCAGGACGAGCCCCGAGGCGCCCGGCGTCGACTTCAGCGCCAGCGCCGACAGTTCGTCCAGGCCCTCCAGGTCCAGCATCTCGGCCGTACCGCGCAGCGCGCGTACCGCGTTCGACGTATGGACCACCGGCAGATGCATCCCGGTCGCGTCGGCGAAGGAGGTGATCATGCCCGTGGGGTCGGCCAGCGCCTCGTGGTGCACGGCCATCACCGAACCGGACGCCCCCAGCGAGACCACGGCGTCCCCGACGGAGACGCCCAGCCCGAAGGCCGCGGCCATCGTCTCGCCGGTGCCTGCCGAGATCAGCAGCCCCTCCGGTGTGGTCCCCGCGGCGTCGGCCGGGCCGAGCACCTCGGGCAGCGCGGCCTGGTGGCCGAGCGCGAGCTCCACCAGATCGGGCCGGTAGGAGCCGGTCCCCGCCGACCAGTAACCGGTGCCGGACGCGGCCCCGCGGTCGGTCGTCCTGCGGGCGGGCCGGCCGAGGAGCTGCCACACCAGCCAGTCGTGCGGCTGCAGCACGGCGGCGACCCGCTGCGCGTTCTCCGGCTCGGACCGCACCAGCCAGCGCAGCTTCGCCACGGGCTGCGCGGCCTGCGGTACGGCCCCGACGGCCTCGGCCCAGGGCTGCCGCCCGCCGAGCCCGTCGATGAGATCCGCAGCCGCGGCCTGCGCACGCCGGTCGTTGCCGAGCAGCGCCGGCCGTACGAGATTGCCCTGGTGGTCCAGCGGCACCAGCCCGTGCTGCTGCGCGGACACACCGATGGCCTGCACGCCTTCGAGCAGCCCTCCGGAGGCCGCCTCACCGAGTGAGAGCAGCCACGCCTGCGGATCCACCTCGGAGGCCTTGGCCTCGATGGGATGCGCGGCGTACCCCTGCCGCAGCACCGCACCGGTGTCCGTGTCGCAGACGACGATGTGCGTGAAGGCGGATGAACTGTCCAAGCCGGCCACTATGCCCATGGACACGATTCTGCCGCACCCGGGAACCGTTCCGTACGCGGGACGGTGTGCGGGGTCTGCGGGGACGCTTGTGCCGGGCCTGCGCGGACGGGGCGCGGGGCCGCCGGGCGGACGGGTGCGCGGGGCCGTACGAGGAAGACGCGCACGCCGTACGGGGAAGATGTCCGCGCCGTACGGGGGAGACGCCCGCGCCGTACGGGGAAGGAACGCGGGCCGTTCCGTACCGGGCGGGTGCCCGGTACGGAACGGGCCTCAGGTGTTCGTCGTACCCCAGTCGTCGCTGCCGCCGTGGCCGTTGCGCTCCCGCAGCGAGCGCACCCGGTCGGAGACCGAGGCCGGGACCTTGTCCCCGACCTTCTCGCTCACCGAGTGGTACGCCTTGCCGGCGAAGTCCCGGCCGCCGTGCGCGGCGGACTCCGCCGCGTTCCGCACCGCCGGATTCTCGGCCAGCTGCTGCGCGGCCTTCTTCAGCTGCTCGTAACGCTCGCGCCCGGCTCGCGTGCCGAGCACGTAACCCAGGGCCACTCCGGCGATGAACGTGAGCCGGTACCGCATGGCTGCCACCCTTCCTTCGCTCCGTGCGACGTGTGCTGCCCGCCTACCCGCACACACCGAGATCACCCCGGGGGATACCGATTGGCGGAGCACCCCCCTGCTTGCGCTAATGTATGTGTCGCAGCGAACGCGCGCCGCTCGGCAGCCGCCAGGCAGGTACGATTCGAGGCAACGCAGCAATCCCCTGTAGCTCAATTGGCAGAGCAGCCGGCTGTTAACCGGCAGGTTACTGGTTCGAGTCCAGTCGGGGGAGCGCGATCCCCTGTAGCTCAATTGGCAGAGCATTCGGCTGTTAACCGGAGGGTTACTGGTTCGAGTCCAGTCGGGGGAGCGGAACGGAAGAGGGCCCTGAGGGGCCCTTTTTCGCGTGCCCGGGAAGAGGGTCCGGTGACTCTTTCGGGGCGATTCCGTACCGCCGGGAACCGGGCAGCACGCAGCACTGTCTTCATGGTCACGCGAAGCCGACCATCGCCAGCAGGAGATCGTATGACCGGCTATGCTGCGGCAGACGGCGCGCACACTTGTACGCGCCACGCCGAGACGGGGCGGTAGCTCAGCCGGTTAGAGCAGCGGACTCATAATCCGTCGGCCGTGGGTTCGAGTCCCACCCGCCCCACCACAGCAGAAACGTCGTGACCTGCGAAAACGTAGGTTTCACGCTAGCGCAGACGAGGCATTCGCCGCACGAACGCCGCACCGAAGCCTCGTACGCTTGCTCCCATGGCTTACATCAAGACCAATTCCCGGCTGTCCGGAGCCCCCTCGTACACCGTCATGTGGCGGGCCGGCGGCTCCCGAACAGGGGCGTGGTGTCGCGAGACCTTCGACGATGACGATCCGGCGAAGCGGTTCCGCGACCTGGTCAACGGTCACGGACAGCAATGGCCGCCGGGGTGGGTCAAGGGCGAGGGATTCGTTGAGGCGAACGAGCCTCCGCTGCCGGACTCGGAGAAGTTCGCGGTCTACGCGCACGCCTACGTGGGGCTACTGACGGACATATCTGAGCACACCAGAACCAACTACACGAGATTCATCGATAACCACATGATCCCGTGGTTCGGCGAGCTGTCAGTCTCCAACCGGGGGAGCAGGCTCACCCGAGAGCACGTCAGCCAGTGGATTCTGGACCTTCAGAACGGGAGGCCCGGCCCCCTGCACCCAGCAGGTACGAAGCGCCGGGCGTATGCCCCGAAGACGATCGCCAACCTTCACGGGCTGCTGTACAGCATCTTCCAGTCCGCTGTGAGTGCCGACCCCGCACTGCGAGACTCGAACCCGTGCGCCCACACCCGCTTGCCCAAGGGAAACGACACCGAGGATGACGAGGTCTTCCTCGAACCCGAGGAGTACGCCCTCCTTAAGACGCATGTGCGTGCCGACGCTGTCGACATCGTCGATGCGTTGGTGAGTACTGGCCTCCGGTGGGGCGAGATGACGGCACTACAGCCCCGGGACTTCACCTTCGCGTCGAAACGGCCGACGCTCCGCGTGCAGCGTGCCTGGAAGCGGCGTGGAGAGGGCGGGACGTTCCTCGGCGCACCCAAGACCAAGAAGTCACGCCGGACGCTCGTGCTCACCCCGGAGCAGGTGAAACTGTTCCGGCGCCGCTGCCAGGGGAAGAAGCCGACCGACCTGATCTTCACCGCGCCAGAAGGCGGGGCCTGGCACTCCGGCGTGTTCTACGCACACCGCTGGAAGCCTGCCATCGACGCCGCCAACGCTGTTGGCCTTACCAAGCGTCCGCGCGTCCACGACCTCCGCCACACGCACGCCTCCTGGCTCATCGCCGGCAAGGTCCCACTGCCTGTGATTCAGGCCCGCCTCGGCCATGAGTCGATCACGACGACCGTCGACCGGTATGGACACCTGCTGGAGGCATCGGACGACGAGGTCGTGGCTGCTGTTGAGTGGGCTATGGGTTCCACAGCTGAGCATGTCTCCAAAGCCGCGTGAGTTGCCAGGAGGCGGAGGCCAGGCGCTCTCATGCTGAACTCCCAAGAATGGGCACGGCTCCGGCCACGACCGGGCATGGTTTCTGAGGTATCCGACTGCCCAGCAGCATTAATCGGTCAGAGGTGGTCTGTCGACGCTTGGGGCCGCCGCCACGAGAACTGTGCGCATGCACCACGAAGTCATCGAGCGCCTGCTCCTCGTCGGGTAGGCCCGCACGGCGCAAGAACTCCATCACGTCGACCCGCCGGCCGTCCGTGGGGGAGGCGCAGGGGATGATTATGGGCGCCCGTCCTCTCAGGAGAAGACGACGGAGCGTACGTAGGCGGTCGGAGGCACCCTTGCCGGGCGGCAGGACGTAGTAGGTGCCGCCTTCGCAGTCGGTACCGAGGAAGACGATAGCGGTCGCATCGGTCAGATTCTTGGGAGCTCGCGAGACGGTAGCGGGGTCGGCGGCCATGGTCGCGAAGTTGACGCACTGGCCGCTGGCGGGGTCGCGACAGCTTCGTACCCGTCGTGGTGTAGGAGTAGCGGCACTGGCCGCTCGCGGCGAACGCCGAGCCTGCACGGCCACGAACAGACGGCGCCAGTTGCGGCGCCGGTGGCAACGGTGAGAGAGCGAAGAGACACGGTGCACCGTCCTCTACCTTGCATCTGGGCGGTGCCACAGATGCTCCAGCTCTCTGGTTCGTCGGCTTCCTCCGCAACGACGCACACCACGTGATCGTGCCGTCTCTGGAGCAGCTCACGGAACACCAAATCATCGGCGGACTATTGGAAGCGGCGATCGAGCGAGAAGCCGGGGCAGTGCTGCATCAGGCGAGCGCGCTGAGCGGTCCCGTGAGCGGCATATAACCCCACGCACACCTACCGACCTCGAAGATGCCGCCGGGTCCCGCCGGACTGGGCGCCATCTTGATGGGGAGTGAGTGGGTTCGACCCAAGGGCTGAGGCCGGCTGTCGGTGAGTCGGGTTTCCAGCCCCAGGAATGAAGGACACCCCGTGACCGACCACCGGATAGGGGGAGTCTTCTTCGTTGCAGCCCTCGACCGATGGAGGAGCTTGCCCCGACGTTGAGGTCGCCCGAGGCGTATGAGAGCGCGAGCGGCGTGGTTCGGGCCGGGGGATTCGCACGTCTGTTCCAAACGTATAGGTGTTAGAAGAAGTTTGTCGGTTCTACTCCTGTAACTGCGGTGATGCCTGCTACGATCCTCGCCACTTGTTCGAAGGCGTGCGGTGGGGGTTTGAGCGACGGAGCGATTCCGTTGATTCAGCTAATGCTCGCCTTCGAGCGGTGAAGGTTGAAAATGGGGGGGGCAGATGCTTTCGAAAATTATCATTCAGAATTACCGCACATTTCGCAACTTCAAACTCGACTTCGACCCCAAGATGAACATCTTGGTCGGGGATAACGACGCCGGTAAGTCGACGATTCTTGAAGCAATCAGCCTTGCGCTCACGGGCAGGCTGCGAGGCAGGCTGCTTGCCCAGGAGCTGTCGCCGTATCTGTTCCACCAAGAGGCCACCGCCGAGTACATCGCCGCCCTCCGAGAGGGGCGAGAAGCCAGGCCACCAGAGATCATCGTTGAGCTGTTCCTCGACAGTAAAACTGCGCCTGCTGAGCTGATGGGAACCAATAATCTTCTGAGGGTCAATGAGTCGGGTGTTCGTATTCGTGTTGCGCTTAACCCGGATTACGAGCCTGAGTACAAGGAGTTCATCAAGGATCCGACGCAAGTCAGATTGATTCCCACCGAGTACTACAGGGTCGATTGGCTGGCTTTCTCGGGCAATGGCATTACCTTCCGCAGTATTCCTGCAACGGCCTCCCTGATTGACGCTTCTAACATTCACCTTCAGAGTGGTGTCGACTACTACCTGAACGGAATCATCAACTCGCACCTTGCGCCAGATGAACGCGTAAAGCTAACGCGCGCCTATCGCAGCCTCCGCGAGAATTTTGCAGCAGACGACTCGATTGTAAAGATTAATGAGAAGCTGCGGGGCGCTCCAAGTGACGTCAGTGATCGCGAACTAACGCTCGGTATCGATGTTTCGCAGAAATCGAGCTGGGAAAGCAGTATCGTTCCACACCTCGACGAGTTGCCATTTCAGTATGTGGGCAAGGGGGAGCAGAGTACGCTCAAAATTCTTCTTGCTCTCAACAAGAAGGTCGAAGACGCACACATCGTCCTGGTTGAAGAACCGGAGAACCACCTGTCATTCTCCAACTTGGGCAAGCTGGTTAAGAAGATCAGCGACAAGTGCGACGGCAAGCAGGTATTTATCACTACGCACAGCTCCTACGTGCTGAACAAGCTGGGGCTTGAGAAGCTCGTCCTACTTTCGGCGACGGAGGGCTTCCGCCTCGACAGCCTTCCGGCGGACACGCAGGACTACTTCCGTAAGCTGTCGGGTTACGACACCCTGCGCCTTGTGCTTGCTCGACGGTCAATCCTTGTGGAAGGGCCGTCCGATGAACTCATTGTTCAGCGGGCCTACAGGGACCTTCATGGTTGCCTGCCCATTGAAGACGGCGTAGACGTAATCAGCGTTCGTGGACTGGCATTTCGTCGGTTCCTGGATATCGCATCACTCACCGGCAATGTGGTCGCCGTCGTGAGGGACAACGACGGTACCGAGGCCGCAGAGGTGCAGCGAAAGTACGCCGCTCACACTGTCTTCCCGAACATCTCTGTTCACGTGGGACAGGATAAGACGTACAAGACCCTTGAGCCGCAACTCCTAAAGGCGAACGGTCTCATCGCAATGAACGCTATCCTCGGAGAGAATTTTACCTCCGAAGCAGACTTGCTTGAACACATGGAGGATCGAAAGACAACCTGTGCTCTAATGATCTTCTCTAGCGACCAGACCATCAACATGCCGGAGTACATCAGGGATGCAGTCGCCTAATAATCTGGCCGTCATCGCGGCGGCCGGCTCGCGGAAGACCCAGCACATCATCGACTGCGTCATCGCAGATCCGAGCAAGCGCGTCTTGGTGACGACTTACACCAACGAAAACCTCCACCAGATCGTGAGCCGATTGAGCGCGGGCACTGGAGTGCTACCGAGACACGTCACGGTCATGGGTTGGTTCACGTTTCTTCTCAACGAATGTGCTCGCCCCTATCAGGGCTTTGTTCTCGGCGAAGCGGGAATGATGGGTGGGCTCAATTTCGTGGGACAGCGTTCGAGGTACATCCCAAAAAGCAAGCCTCAGCAGTACTACCTAGACCGTGGCAAGTCGGCATATCGAGACGGCGTATCGGCGTTCTCCTTCGAGGCTAACAAACTGAGCAAGGGTATGGTGGTCGATCGTCTTTCGCGGATGTACGACCACATTTTCATTGATGAGATCCAGGACATGGCGGGGTACGACCTCGAACTCTTGGACCTGCTGATGAAGTCGCCGATTTCCGTCACGGTGGTTGGCGATCCCCGCCAGGCCACCTTCGCAACGAACAACGCTACAAAGAACTCGAAGTACAAGGGGAGCGGCATCGTTGAGTGGTTGGCTATGCGTACCGACCTATGCCTCGTTGAAAACCGAGTAGAGAGTTACCGCTGCAACCAGGACATCTGTGATTTCGCAGACGATCTGTACCCCGACCTTGCGCGTACCGTGTCCAAGAACACCGAAATGACTGGTCACGATGGCATCTTCGCGATCAGCAAATCGGCTGTGTTGGAGTATGCAGAGAAGTACGCGCCGATGGTGCTGCGCTGGGACAAGCGAGCCGATACATGCGGTCTCGACGCAATGAACATGGGTACCTCGAAGGGCAGCACGTTCGAGCGCGTGCTCATCTTCCCGACGAAGCCGATGATCAGTTACTACCAGACCCGAGACTGCACCCAGGCCGGAGACAGAGCGAAGCTCTATGTCGCGGTGACCCGGGCGAAGTACAGCGCCACGTTCGTCATGCCGTAAAAGACCCTGTTGACTCTGGAAACCTGCTGGAGGCCGTCATGCCCGACGACTACCGTTGACTCATGACGGAAGACCAGCGTCTATCGATCGTCAGACGTGCGCCTGATCTCTCAGTTCAAGCGCACCGCATCTGGTCGGCATGATGGACACCAACGCGCTGCTCAGCAGCGTCGAGAATGACTACCGTAAAAGGTTCCGGTCGCGGCTGCTGCGGATGAGCGACGACGGCACTGCGGGTAGTCGGCCCGCCCCGGGGTCGGCCGAGCGCCTCGCGACCCGCAACTGCTGCCGGTTCATCCGACTCGCCCTCGGGTTGATCCCCCTTTTCTTCGCGGGCGCCGGCTGCGTGCTGGTGAGCCCTTGCGACGGTGGAGTCGATCGAGACCGTCCCGCGTCGTTGCGGACCGGACGCTCGCATGCATCCAAGGTGCATCATGAAGGTTGCGGGTAGGGCCGTGCCTCGCATTACCAGAGGCTGAGGGGACGGCCCGCGGCAATCGCCGCACGGATACGTGCTGCGATCTTCGCTTCGGACTCCCCGCCGTTCCGGCCGGCCCGGATGGCGGAACCTATGGTGCGGGAGCGTCCGGCCGGGCCGCGAAGGTCAGCGAGGGGGCTACCCGGGTCTCTGCGGCGGGCCAGCCATTCGGCCCGGTTCTCCGCCGCTGTCCCCAGTCGCAGGTGCGCAGGCTGCTGGCAGGAGTGGTTGTCGCAGGTGTGGCAGACGGTTGGGCTGTCGGTACCCCAGCCGAGCCGAGGGATGACACCGTGCGCAAGCTGGTACCCGTAGAGGTGGCCCGGCACCGTGCCGCGTCGCGTCCTGCCCGGCCGCGACGCCGCCCTGAAGCTGGCGTGGCCGGTGCTGGAGATCCCGCCGAAGAAGAACCAGCAGTCCTCGGTTGACGAGGTTCGGTAGACCTTTGCCCAGTACCGGGCCCGAACGGACTCGTTGGCCAGCCAGGACATCCACTCAACGGCCGGTATACGGACCGGCGTTGGCTCGCCAATGAGGGAAAGTTGCTCGTCAACGTGAACGGGCCCGGACCCGTTCACCGCCGCGAGCGGGAAGAGTCCGGGCCCGATGTCGTTGTTAAGCGGCATCAGCCCGGCTGCCGTCCGCCGTGACGACCGGGGCCGGGGTGCCCGAGGTCGAGGAAGCCGCGTCTGCCACATCCGCCCGAGGCTTACGAATTCGGGTAGTGCGGGGCCGCTCGGCGCGGGCTCGCAGCGATTCGATGATCTCCTTCGCCCGAGCGGCGGTAACAGGCTTCGCCTCGCGTTCCAGCTCCTCCGCCGGGACACCCAGCAGTTCCGAAACCAACTCGGCATCGTTGTCGAACAGCCGCAGGACTACAGCAGCAGCCTCCCGTGCCGTGACGTCGGCTTCCTCCTTCGCCTTGGCCGCCTTCACCGCAGCCTCGCGTGCAGTCAGCGCGTGCTCGGCGGCCATCTCCCGCGTCCTCGCCTTCACCGCTTCAGCAGCGCGAACCCGCCGCCGCAGCTCCGACGCGCTCACCGGTCCTGCCGAATTCGTGCTCACCCATGCCCCCAGTTCTGTTCGAAGTCAGTGCTTGTCGTGCGCACCGTAGGCACAGGTCCGCGGACATCTCGAACCACGCCTTCGTTGGGTGCCGGCCAGAGCGAAAGGCTGCCTCCGGCGGGTCCTCCTCGGAGGGGGTGGGGGCTGGTT
>NZ_JAERUC010000049.1 GCF_016745505.1 Streptomyces silvae
TGCTTCCACGAGTCCGGCTTCTCACGGTCGTCGTTGCTGCTGGCGGAGGAACCGCTGTCCTTGTCCCAGTCGTCCGCCGAGGTCACGGCGTATGCGGCGGGGACGGAGACCGCGAGGACCGCCGTGACGGCGGCCGATGCGAACAGGGTGCGGGCAGAGCGCATGGATACACAGTCCTTTCGCCACCCCCGCGCTGGCCGGCTGGTTGTCGGCTCATCGGATCACGGGTGCGACGTGATCCACCGTCAGCTGAAATCCGGAGCCTCACCACTCGGGGAGGCCGCATTCGAGGGATGCGGTGGGCTCAACGTGTGACAGGGAGCCAGATGTCACCCGTTGGACGGCACGCCACGCCGAGGGGAGGTTTGGGCGGCGACGATCGTCGGTGTAGGGGCTCGGCCGGGGCGCTCGCCGGTGCTCGTAGGATCACGGGATGAACGACATCGCACCGTCCGGCTGCTGCTCCCCCGGCCGCGGGGGGTCTGACGGCCCGTCCGGGAACATACCCTCCGACCAGGCAGAACCCGAGGAAACCGCAACCGTGGCGTCCGCCGCGCAGGGGTCGGGTGACGGGATGGTGCTGCTGCCGGGCGGCTCGTTCCTCATGGGCTCCGAGGATCCGGACGGCTTCCGTGACGACGGCGAGGGCCCGGTCCGCGAGGTGCGGGTCTCCGCCTTCCGCATCGACGCGCACGCGGTCAGCAACCAGCGGTTCGCGGAGTTCGTCTCGGCCACCGGGTACGTCACCGAGGCCGAGCGCTTCGGCTGGTCGTACGTCTTCGCCGGCTTCCTGCCGGCGGCACTCCGGCGCGGCGCCGGCCGTCCGGACGCGACCCCGTGGTGGTGCGGGGTGGAGGGCGCCCGGTGGGACGCGCCCGAGGGTCCCGGCAGCGGGATCGGCGACCGCGGGGACCATCCCGTGGCGCACGTCTCCTGGAACGACGCGCGCGCTTACTGCCGTTGGGCGGGCGCGCGGCTGCCGACCGAGGCCGAGTGGGAGTACGCGGCCCGGGGCGGCCTGGAGCAGGCCCGCTACCCGTGGGGCGACGAGTTGACCCCGGGCGGCGAGCACCGCTGCAACATCTGGCAGGGGCACTTCCCCACGAAGAACACCGCCGAGGACGGCTACGCGGGCACCGCCCCCGTCGACGCCTACGAGCCGAACGGCTTCGGCCTGTACAACATGGCGGGCAACGTCTGGGAGTGGTGCCACGACTGGTGGAGCACCAACCACGCGGCGGCCCGCCGGAGCGATCCGCGCGGTCCGGGCTCGGGTGACGCCAGGGTGATGCGGGGCGGCTCGTACCTGTGCCACCGCTCGTACTGCAATCGCTACCGGGTGGCGGCGCGGACCCGTAACACGCCCGACAGCACCACGGGGAACCTCGGCTTCCGCTGCGTGCGCTCGGCCTGATCCACCTGTCATTGCGGCAACATGAATATTTTTCCGGGTCATTGACTAAAAAATCCCGGGGTCATCATGCTGGGCGCCATGCACTCACACGGTGGACCTCTCTCGCGGCTGAGGCGCGGGCACGAGGAACGCGTACTCGGTCTGCTGCGCCGGCACGGGCCGCAGAGCCGGGCCGAACTCGGGCGCCAGGCAGGGCTGTCACGCACCACGCTGTACGACATAGTCGGGACCCTGGTCGCGAGCGGTGCCGTCGTGGCGGCCGCCGCCGAGCCCGGTCCGCGCCGGCGCGGCCGCCCGGTGGAGCACCTCACCCTCAACCCCGCGGCCGGGCAGGCCGTCGGCATCGACTTCGCCCGCCGCGCCGTCCATGTGGCGGCCGCCAACGTGGCGCACGAGGTGATCGGTTCGGCGAGCCGGGCCCACCCTCCCGGGCTCTCCTGGGAGCGCCGGGTCGAGCTGGCCGAGCGGCTCGTCGCCTCGCTGGCCGGCGGCACCCTGCGGCTGTCCGCCCTCGGCACGACCGGTGCGGTCGGGGTCGGCCTCGTCGGCCCGGTCCGGACCGCCGGGGACGCCCCGGAGGAACCGCTGACGATCCTGGCGGGACTGCTGGGCAAGCGCTTCGGGGCCCCTGTGCTGCTGGACAACAACACCCGGCTCGCGGCGCTGGCGGAGTCCACCTGGGGCGCCGCGGCGGCGAGCCAGGACGTGCTGTACCTGCGGCTCTCGCACGGTGTGGGCGGCGGCCTCGTCGTCAACGGTTCGCTCCACCGGGGTGTGGACGGCCTGGCGGGCGAGCTCGGGCACATCACCGCCGACCCCGAGGGCGCGCCGTGCGAGTGCGGGGGCCGGGGGTGCCTGGAGACGATCGCGTCGATCGGGCCCGTCCTCGCCTCCTACCGCGCGCTGGGCGGCCGTGCGGACGACGTGCCGACCCTGCTGAGGGCGGTCGAGAACGGCGACCGGGCGGCCCACAAGGTCCTGCGGGCCGCGGGGACCCGGACCGGCACGGTGCTCGCCGGAGTCGTCAACGCGGTCGGCCCCGGGGTGATCGTGCTGGGCGGTGAGCTGGCCCGGGCGGGCGACGCGCTCCTCGTACCCGTACGGGAGGCGCTCGACGCCCATGTCATGCCGCTGGCCCGTGGGCGCGTGACGCTGCTGCCCGCCGGTCTCGGTGAGGCGGGCGGCGCGCTCGGCGGGGTCGCCCTCGCCCTCCATGAATCCCCGCTGCTCGCCCGCTACCCCGGGCCGGGCGGCGACGACCTTCCCGAGGACGCCACATGAGTTCCACGGAGACACCCGTGAAGCGGGCCACGCCTGTCCGGGAGAGCGCGGGGCCTGCCCGCGAGCCCCGGCGGAGAGGCCGCCCCCGCATCCCCGCGCTCGCCCTGAACCTGATCGCCCTGGTGGCGGGCATCGGCCTGTGGGCGTGGCTGGCCTCGCTCGGGATCCAGGCGCTCCCGGGCCCCGCCGCCGTGGCGGACAAGGCAGGTGAGCTGATCGCCGACGGCACGCTGGCCGACGACGCGCTGGCCAGCCTGCGACGCGTACTCATCGGCTTCGCGCTGGGCACCCTGCTGGCCGTGCCCGTGGGCTTCCTGATGGGCTGGTACCCGGTGGCGCGCGGGCTGCTGGAGCCGTACGTCCAGTTCTTCCGCACGGTGCCGCCGCTGGCCATGATCCCGCTGGCCATCGTGCTGCTGGGCATCGGCGAGGTGCCCAAGATCTTCGTGATCTTCCTGGCGGCGTTCCTGTCGAGCGTCGTGGCGGCCTTCCAGGGTGTCGTGGGGGTCGAGAGGACGCTCATCGACGCGGCACGGGTGCTGGGCGCCCATGACGGGACCATCTTCCTCAAGGTGGTCGTCCCCGCCTCGGCGCCGTTCATCCTCGTCGGGATGCGCATCGGACTGGGCTCCGCCTGGGGCACCCTCGTGGCGGCTGAGCTGATCGCCGCGCAGGAGGGCCTCGGCTACCAGATGCAGAAGGCCCAGCTCTATTACGACCTCCCCACCATCTTCGTCGGCCTCATCACCATCGGTCTGCTCGGCCTGCTGATGGACCGGCTGCTGCTGCTCGCCGAACGACGTCTCACCCGTTGGCAGGAGACCCGATGAACGCCAAGATCTCCTTCCGGGACGTCTCCCGGACCTTCCCGATGAAGCGAACCACCTTCACCGCCCTGGACGAGGTGTCGCTGGACATCGGTGACGAGGAGTTCGTCACCGTCGTCGGACCGTCCGGGTGCGGCAAGAGCACCCTGCTCAACCTGGCCGCCGGGCTGGCCGTCCCGACCTCGGGCGAGGTGCTCGTCGACGGGAAGCCGGTCACCGGGCCCGGGCCGGACCGCGGGGTGATCTTCCAGCAGTACGCGCTGTTCCCCTGGCTGACCGTGCGCGGCAACGTCGAGTTCGGGCTGAAGCTGGCGTCCGTACCAGCGACCGAGCGCCGGCGGCGGGCGGAGCGCGCCATCGAGCTGGTCGGCCTGACCGACTTCGCCGACGCGCTGCCGAAGACGCTGTCGGGCGGGATGAAGCAGCGCTGCGCCATCGCCCGCGCGTACGCCGTCGATCCGCAGGTGCTGCTGATGGACGAGCCGTTCGGCGCGCTGGACGCGCTGACCCGGGTCCAGTTGCAGGACCAGCTCCTGGACACCTGGAGCCGGGACCGGCGCACGGTCCTGTTCGTCACGCACGACGTGGACGAGGCCGTCTATCTCGCCCGGCGCGTCGTGGTGATGGCGGCCCGGCCGGGGCGGATCCAGTCGGTCATCGAGGTGGACCTGCCCTATCCGCGTACCGAAGCCATCCGGCTCTCCCCCGAGTTCGCCCGGATCCGTAACGCCGTGTGGACCGCCGTCTACCACCAGACCCCGGCCGCCACCACGGCCGCCTGAGACCCCACCCAGCCCCCCGCCTTCCACCCGCTCCCCCGAACTCCCGTAAGGAACCCTGCGCCATGCGTCTACCTCAGCGCGCCCTGACGGCGGCCGTCGCCGTGTCCGCCCTGGCACTCTCCGTCACCGGATGCTCGGGCGGCTCGTCGTCCGGCGGCGCCTCCACCGTCCACTTCGGTTACATCAGCGACTACAACGGCGCGAGCCTGCTGGCCATCGCGGACGAGCAGGGGCTGTGGAAGGAGCAGGGCCTGAAGTCGGAGTACTCGACGTTCACCAACGGCCCGCTCCAGATCCAGGCGCTCGGATCGGGCAACCTCGACTTCGGTTACATCGGTCCCGGAGCCATGTGGCTGCCCGCCTCGGGCAAGGCGCGGATCGTCGCGATCAACACGCTGGGCCGCGCCGACCGGGTCATAGCCCAGCCCGGCATCACCTCCATGAAGGACCTCAAGGGCAAGAAGGTCGGGGTGCCCGAAGGGACCTCCGGTGCGATGGTGCTGGATCTGGCCCTGGAGAAGGCCGGGATGTCGGAGAAGGACATCGAGAAGGTGCCGATGGACCCGTCCACGGTCGTCTCGGCGTTCGCCTCGGGCCAGATCGACGGGGCGGGCCTCTGGTATCCGCTGATCGACACCATCAAGGCCAAGAAGCCGAAGCTCAACGAGGTCGCCAGTACGGCGGCGAAGGACTTCGAGGACCAGGCGTTCCCCAACGCCTTCGTGGCGCCCGCCGACGGCGACGAGAAGCTGAACGCCAAGGTCGTCAAGGTCCTCCAGAAGGCCAACGACTGGCGCGCGGCGCACCCCGAGGAGTCCGTCGACGTCGCCGCCGCGCTGCTGAAGGTCGACCGCGACAAGGTGGCGGCGGACGCGGCCAACGTGGAGACGCTGTCGACGGCCGACCTGGTCGCCAGGACCGAGGACGGCACCGTGGACGGCTGGCTGGACGGGCTCGGCGAGTTCTTCGTGGGCACGGGCCAGCTCAAGAAGGCCCCGGCGGCGGACACGTACTACGAGGGTGACCTCTACACGAAGGCGTACAAGAAGTGAACCTGCTGTTCCTGATGACCGATCAGCACCGGGTGGACACCCTCGGCTGTTACGGCAACCCGCATGTCGCCACGCCGAACCTGGACCGGCTGGCGGCCACCGGCACCCGCTTCGACCGCTTCTACACGCCCACCGCGATCTGCACCCCGGCACGGGCGAGCCTCCTCACCGGGCAGGCGCCCTTCCGTCACCGGCTGCTCGCCAACTACGAGCGCAACGTGGGGTATCTGGAGGACCTGCGCGAGGACGCCTTCACCTTCCCGGCGGCCCTGACGGAGCGCGACTACCGGCTGGGGCTCATCGGCAAGTGGCACGGCGGGACCCACCGCAACGCGGCCTCGTACGGCTTCGAGGGCCCGGACCTGCCGGGCTGGCACAACCCCGTGGACCACCCGGATTACCTGGCGTACCTGGAGGAGCGCGGGCTGCCCCCGTACCGCATCTCCGAGCCGATCAGGGGCACGGCGCCGGGCGGGAACCCGGGGAATCTGCTGGCCGCCCGGCTGCACCAGCCGGTGGAGGCCACCTTCGAGCACTACCTCGCCACCCGCGCCATCGAGCACCTGGAGCGGTACGCGGCCGGCGAGGAGCCGTTCTTCCTGGCCACGCACTTCTTCGGCCCGCATCTGCCCTATCTGCTCCCGGACGCCTACTTCGACCTCTACGATCCGGAGCTCGTCGAGCTGCCCCCGTCCGTCGCCGAGACCTTCGAGGGAAAGCCGCCGGTGCAGCGCAACTACAGCGCGCACTGGGCGTTCGACACCATCCCGATCGAGACGACGCGCAAGCTGATCGCCGTCTACTGGGGCTATGTCACCCTGATCGACGAGCAGATCGGGCGCATCCTCACCCGCCTCGACGAGCTGGGGCTCAGCGAGGACACATCCGTGTTCTTCACCGCGGACCACGGCGAGTTCACCGGCGCCCACCGGCTCCACGACAAGGGCCCGGCGATGTACGAGGACATCTACCGCATCCCCGGCATCATCCGGATCCCCGGGGCCGCCCCGCAGGTCAGGGACGAGCTGGTCAGCCTCACCGACTGCACCGCCACACTGCTCGAACTGGCGGGCTGCGACCCGTCCCCGGCGGTGGACAGCCGCAGCCTGGTCCCCCTCGTCAAGGGGGAGACCCCGGACTGGCCGGGCGAGCTGGTCGCGGAGTTCCACGGCCACCACTTCCCCTACCCGCAGCGGATGATCCGCGACGACCGCTACAAGCTCGTCGTCAACCCGGAGTCGGTCAACGAGCTGTACGACCTGGAGGCGGACCCGCACGAGCTCAGCAACCGCTACACGCACCCCGAGTTCGACGCGGTGCGGGCCCGGCTGATGCGGCGGCTGTACGTACTGCTGCGGGACAGGGGCGACAACTTCTACCACTGGATGACGTCGATGTACGACATCGGCGCCTCCGACCACGACCCGAGCCTCAGCGCCTTCGAGACCGATGACACGACCTGGACCGCGACCGCGGATCCGGGCGGAACACTCGCGGAGACCCCATGAGACGCACGCGAAGGACGGCCCCCTCCCGCTCCCTTCCCCGGTGGGCGGCCGCGGCCGCCGCCCTGGTCTGGCTCGTCACCCTCGCCTCCGCCCCCTCGCACGGCGCGCCGAGCCGTCCGGAGGCAACGAGGACGTACACCAACCCGGTGTCCGCCGGGGCCGTCGACACCTTCCCCGATCCGGCGATGATCCGCGGCAAGGACGGCCTCTGGTACGCCTACGGCACCCAGAACCCGGTCATGCAGAGCAAGGGTGAGGACGGGGAGCGCATGCTGCCCGTCCTGCGCTCGGCCGACATGGTGACGTGGGAGTACGCGGGCGAGGTCTTCACCCCGGAGAACAAGCCGGCCTGGCACGAGGGTTCACGGCTGTGGGCGCCCGAGGTGCGCTACGCCCGTGGCCTGTACCACCTCTACTACTCGGTCCCCGGGCGCAACACCGTCGGCCTCGCCACGTCCGCCACCCCCACGGGCCCCTGGACCGACCGGGGTGCCGTGCTGCCCTCGCCGAGCGGCTGCCCGGCGGGCAACATCGACCAGGCGCAGTTCACGGACACGGACGGAACGCCCTATCTGTACTGGGGCAGTTACGACACGATCTGTGTCGCGAAGCTGAACGCCGACCTCTCCAGGACCGAGGGCGAGGTCACGCAGGTGGCCCGTGGCCGGCGCGTCGAGGGCGGCTTCGTCGTGCGGCGCGACGACTTCTACTACCTGTTCTACTCGGACGCGGGCTGCTGCGACGGCGCGTACAGCGGCTACCAGGTGAAGGTGGGACGGTCCACGAGCCCCACCGGCCCGTTCACCGACGACGAGGGCACCGATCTGATGGCCCTCACCAGCAAGGCGGGCGTGGTCGTCGGGGCGAACGGCAACCGGTGGATCGGCCCCGGTCACAACTCCCTCCAGACGGACCTCGCGGGCCAGGACTGGCTGGTCTACCACGGCATCCCCGCCGAGTCCCCCGATCTCGCCCCGGCGTCGAACGGCACCCTGAAGCTGACCCGGCGCCCGATGCTCGTCGACCGGCTCGACTGGATCGACGGCTGGCCGGTCGTACGGGCGGGCGCGGGGCCGTCGGACGGGCCGACCGCGGCGCCGGTGACCTCGTGGGCGGCCGGCGGGACCTTCAACGACGGCGGGCTGTCGGGCTGGCACGCGGAGGGCGAGGCCGCCTCCGGCTGGTCCGCCGCGACCGACCCGGACGCGCGCGGCCACGCCGTGCACACCCCGGGTGCCTCCGGGGCGGGCGCCGCGTACCTCGTGGCCGAGGGCCGCGCCCCCGCCGACCTGCGGGCCGAGGCTGACCTGAGGGTGACGGCGGCCGGTGGCGCGGCGGGGCTCACCGTCGCCTACCGGGACCCGGGCAACCGGGTGGTCGCCTGGCTGGACCGGGCACGCGGCGCACTCGTCACCGACGTACGCGTGGGCGGCAGGAGCCGTGGTGAACAGGTGACCGCGCTGCCGTCCGGGTTCTCCTGGAACACCTGGAACAACGTGTCCGTGGAGCTGCGCGGCACCCGGCTGACGGCCGAGGTGACGGGCGACAGGCTCCGCGACCCGGTGGCCACGCAGTCACGTGTCCTGCCGGCCGCCGCCGTGCGCAAGGGCGCGGTGGGTGCCGCCGCGCGGGGTGCGGGTGCGGCGGCGGACAACGTGGGGGCGGCCGCCCTGTACCGGCCTGTGACGAAGCGGGTGGCACTCGATCCGCCGGGCCGGCTGCTGCGGGAGTACAGCGACGAGTTCTCCACCGCCACGGTCCCGGGCACCGGAACCGCCTCCCCCTGGCGGTGGGTGCGCGGTCCGGCCACCGGGGTCACCATGTCCGGCGGGGCGCTCTCCTGGCCGACGCAGGACGCCGAGCTCCATCTGGGCACCAACACGGCGTCCGTACTGCTGCGGGACGCGCCGAAGGGCGACTTCACGGTCGAGACGAAGATGCGGTTCGCTCCCGGTCAGGCGGCACAACAGGCCGGTCTCGTGCTGTACGAGAACGACGACCGGTGGTTCAAGCTCGTCCACTCGGTCCTGCCGCTCACCAACGGCGACGGCGCGGTGCTCCACGTCAGCGAGTTCGGCAAGGAGGGCGAGCGCCCCACGACCACTCCCCCGACGGCGGTGGCCAACGCCCCGATGTTCGGAGGCCCGCCCGCCGACACGATGTGGCTGCGGATGGCGTACCACCGCGACACCGCTCACGGGGAGCACGAGGTACGCGCGTCCACCAGCCGCGACGGCGTCCACTGGTCCGTGAGCGGTGTGTGGACCCTGCCCGTCCGGGGCGATCTGAGGATCGGCCTCGTCTCCCACAACCGGTCCGGTGTGACGGCGGAGTTCGACTACGTACGGACCTACGCCGCGCCCTGAGACCAGCCGCCATTTCCTGAACCCATGGCCTGTCGGATCTCACGCTCCGTCACCGAGGAGGGCGCCCCCAAGGGGTCATCACCACGTCGCCGTCATCAGTTCTTGTCGTCAACAGGCCCTGAGACATCTGTTGTTGCACATCTCTTGACGCGTTCGTAACAAGGGGTGGAGTATCACGCACAGCCGGAGAGAGCGCTCTCCGGCTGTGCGCGTCGTGTACCCGCCCCACGACTCAGGAGATCCCCTTGTACGCACCTCCGAACCTCCACAGACCCTTGACCGCCCCGACCGGAAGACGCGGCGCCGTGCTGGCCGTCATCGCCGGTCTCGTCCTCTCGCTCCTGGCCTTCGTCCCCCAGGTCCCCGCGAGCGCCGCACCCACGCTGCTCTCGCAGGGGAAGACGGTCACCGCCTCCAGCCAGGAGAACGACGGCACTCCCGCCGCCGCCGCGGTGGACGGGAACAACGGAACGCGCTGGGCAAGCGCCTTCTCCGACCCCCAGTGGATCAAGGTCGACCTCGGCGCCGCCGCCTCGGTCAGCCAGATCGTGCTGCGCTGGGAGGCGGCCTACTCCACCGGCTACCGGATCGAGTTCTCCTCGGACAACAGCAGCTGGAGCACCGCCTACTCGACCACCACCGGCCCCGGCGGCACGGAGACCCTCAACGTCTCCGGCACCGCCCGCTACGTCCGGCTGACCGGCACCGCGCGCGCCACCGGATACGGCCACTCACTCTGGGAGTTCCAGGTGTACGGCACGACCGGCGGAGGCGACCCGCAGATCCCCGGCGGCGGTGACCTCGGCCCGAACGTCCTCGTCTTCGACCCCTCGACCCCGAACATCCAGGGCAAGGTCGACGAGATCTTCAAGAAGCAGGAGTCCGCGCAGTTCGGCACGGGCCGCTACGCGCTGATGTTCAAACCGGGCACGTACAACAACATCAACGCCCAGATCGGCTTCTACACCTCCATCGCCGGGCTCGGACTCAAGCCCGACGACACCACCTTCAACGGCGACGTCACCGTGGACGCCGGCTGGTTCAACGGCAACGCCACCCAGAACTTCTGGCGTTCGGCCGAGAA
>NZ_JAERUC010000050.1 GCF_016745505.1 Streptomyces silvae
CCGTGCCCTTGTGGCACGGGGCTTTTCTGCGTTTACGGGCCGGTCAGGTGAAGTCGGCCGCGTGGTCGACGGCCCACCGGGCGAAGGTGCCGGCAGGGCGTCCGGTGAGGCGCTCGACGTGGTCGGTGACGCGGTGCGATTCCGGCCGGTGCAGCGATGCGGTGATCAGGGCCTTCACCAGTTGCTCCGGGCGTCCGTCAGCGAGCATGCGGGCGCGGGCGAGCTCGGCGGGGACCGCTTCGAAGCGCAGAGGGCGCCGCAGCGCGGCCCCGAGAAGGCTCACCTGCTCGGCGCGGCCGAGCGGCTCAGGGCCCGTCAGCACATACGTTTCCTGGCCGAGTTCGCCCTTCCGCATGCCCAGCACGGCGGCAACGGCCGCGTCGGCGACGTCGCGCTCGTCGACCACGGCTGTACGGGCGATGTCCGGGCCGGCCACCACGTCTCCCGCCCTCACCTGGCTTGCCCAGCCACGGGTGTTGGAGGCGAGCGTGTCACTCCGCAGGACGACGGTTCGCAGGCCGGCGTCGTGGAGCAGGGCCTCCATGTCGGCGTGCACCTGGACGATGGGATCGCTCTGGCGGGCGGCCTGGTCGTCGATCGCGGCCGAGGACACGTAGACGACTCGGGGCGCGACCTCGGTGAGTGCCTCGACCAGGCCGTGGGCGCGGTCGGCGTGGAGCAGAGGCCAGACGAGGAACACGGTGTCGATTCCCGTGAGCGCGGCGCGGACCGCCGCGGGGTCGGTCAGGTCGCCGGTCACCGACTCGACTCCGGGGCGTGGGCCGGTACGGCGGCGGGTGAGAGCGCGTACCTGCGCGTCCTGGGCCTGGAGGCGGGCGGTCACCTCGCGGCCGAGGTGGCCCGTCGCTCCGGTGACCAGGACCGACGACTTCTGGAGGGCGCCCGTGGCGGGCGTAGGTTCAGGCATATGGGGGACGCTAGGGGTTCACGTCGACATGAAGGCAAGGCGCGCATCGTGAGGACGATCGGGGAAGTGGCCGCAGAACTCGGGGTCGAGGCTCATGTGCTCCGGCACTGGGAGCAGGTCGGCGCGCTCTCCGTACGCCGCGACGGCAGCGGCTACCGCGTCTTCGACGACGGCGCTCTAGAACAGGCACGCACGGTGCTGAAACTGCGGCGCGTCGGGCTGTCGTTGCCGGAGGTGGTCGCCGCCATGGCTCCGGTGAAGTCACAGGCGCAGGCGGTGGTGGCGCGGAAGATCGCCGCGCTGGAGGCCGAGGTCGCCGCCAGACAGCAGGCGATCACCTTCCTCCAGCACACCGTCGACTGCCGGCACCGGTATCTCGACGACTGTCCGGACTGTGCGACGTTCGTCCGCGAAGCCTGAGAGGTCGGCGTACGGACCACACCTCGGGGACCGGCTAGCGCGGGTTCACCAGGCGGGTGTCGTACGCCAGGATCACGGCCTGGATGCGGTCCCGGGACCCCGTCTTGGCCAGGATGCGGGTGACGTGCGTCTTCACCGTCGATTCCGCGAGGTGAAGGCGCCCGGCGATCTCGGTGTTCGTCCAGCCCTGTCCGATGACCGTGAGGATCTCCCTCTCCCGTTCCGTGAGTGACGCGATGCGGGGGTCCGCGGCGAGTGGCAGGTCGCCCGGTGCCGCAGGGAGGTGGTGGGCGTAGGCGTCCAGGAGCCGGCGGGTGAGGCTCGGGGCGACGACCGCGTCGCCGCTCGCGACGGCGCGGATGCCGGAGAGGAGCTCCTCGGGGAGCGCGTCCTTGACGAGGAAGCCGCTCGCCCCGGCCCGCAGGCCGTCGTACGCGTACTCGTCGAGGTCGAAGGTGGTCACGATGAGGACCCTGGTGCGGGCTCCTGACGTGATGATGCGGCGTGTCGCCTCGATGCCGTCGAGCCCCGGCATGCGGATGTCCATCAGCACGACGTCCGGGTGGTGGCGGGCGACCAGGCCGACCGCCTCCGTGCCGTTGCCCGCTTCACCGACGACGGTCATGTCGTCCTGGCTCTCCAGCAGCATGCGGAAGCCGAAGCGCTGCATGGCCTGGTCGTCGGCGATGAGTACCGTGGTCACGGGGGTGCGTCCTCCAGGGGAAGGCGGAGTCGTGTCTGCCAGCCGCCGGCGGGGAGCCGGGCCGATTCGAGTGTGCCGTTGTAGAGCGAGGCGCGCTCCCGCATTCCGCTGATGCCCCGTCCGCCGCCGGGCTTCCCTCTGGTTTTCTCGCCTCCCGGTGTCTGCTGCCGGCCGCCGGAGTCGGTGGCCCGCACCTCCAGTCCGGTGGTCGTGTACGTGAGGGTGACCTCGGCGGTGGCGTCCGGGCCCGCGTGCTTCAGGGTGTTGGTGAGGGACTCCTGGACCACCCGGTAGACGGCGAGCTGCCGGCCGGGCGAGGCGGGGGCGGTCGGCGGGGTGCCGTGGACGGTGAGGCGTACGGGAAGTCCCGCTTCCCGTACGCCGGTCAGCAGGGTGTCCAGGTCGCCCAGCGAGGGCTGGGGGGAGAGGTCGGCGGCCGGGGCCGGTTCGCGCAGGACGCCGAGTACGCGCCGTAGTTCGGCCAGGGCCTGGCGGCTCGTGGTGCCGATGGCTTCGAGGGCCTGGCCCGCTCGTTCGGGGCTCTTGGCCGCCGCGTACGCCCCGCCGTCGGCCAGTCCGGTGATGACGGACAGGTTGTGCCCGATGATGTCGTGCATCTCGCGGGCGATACGGGCCCGTTCGGCGGCGGCGGAGAGCTGGGCCTGCTGGTCACGCTCGCGCTCCAGCCGGTGGGCGCGTTCGACGAGGGCCTCGGTGTACTCGCGCCGGGTGCGTACCGCGATGCCGAGCAGCGCGACGAAGGCGAACCCCCAGAGGTAGGAGACGAGTTGCCGGTCCGCGGTGCCGGGTATCCGGATCGCGCCGGCTGCGGCGGGCAGGCACATCAGCACGGCCGACCAGGCGAGTGTCCTGAGGGGCAGGCGCAGGGCGATGGTGTAGGCGGGGATCAGCTGGAGGAAGGCGGCCTGGACGACGGCGCCCGTCCAGATGTTGACCAGCGAGACGGGGGCCATCAGGACGAGTACGGTCACGGGCCTGCTGCGGCGCCACAGCAGGGGCACGGAGAAGCAGAGGCTCATCAGCAGGACCAGGGGCTCCGGCGCCTCGACGTTGCGGGCGACCGTGCGCCACCCGCCGGTGCTGTAGTCGAGGACAGCGAAGAGGACCCAGAACCCGGTGACCGTGAGGTCCCACAGCAGCGGGCGGCGGCGGTCGAGCGCGCGGAGCCGCTGGATGAGGGCCTGGATGTACTGGGTCAGCGGGGCGTCATCCGGGGCCGGATGCCCGCGGTACGGGTCCTGTTCGTCGCTCACGCTGTCCACCCTCCTCCGTACGCGGAGCCGCTCGCCGCTCCGTACGTCCACCCTCCGCCGTACACCGACCCGCATCCCGGTCCGCGCGCCCGCCCGCATCCGCCCTCCGTCACGCGTCCCGGCGGCGCAGGAGTACCGCCGCCGCGCCGAGGGAGGCCGCCGCCCACAGGCACAGGGCCAGCAGGGCCGGGACGGTGCCGGCCGCGCCCGGGATCGGGGTGGCGGAGCCGAGGGCCCCGGCGGCCTGGGTGGGGAAGTACTTCAGGGCGCTGTCCACGGCATCGTACGGAAGCATGCCGAGCACCTCGGGCAGGATCAGGATCCCGCCGAAGTACGCCCCCACGGCGCCCGGGACGGAGCGCAGGGTGGCGCCGAGGCCGAGGGCGATCAGGCTGAGCAGGGTGATGCCGGCCGCGTTGCCCGCGAGGGCTCCGAGGATGCCCGGGTCGGTGAGTGCGGCGGCCTGTTCGGTGTCGTGCAGGAACAGCTGCGCGGCGAGGAAGGTGACGAGCGCGGTGGCGTACATCGTGAGGAAGGCGGTGGCGGCGAAGACCGCGGCCTTGGCCCACAGGACGGGGAGCCGGCGGGGCACGACGGTCAGCGAGGCGCGGATCATCCCGGTGGAGTACTCCCCGGCCGTGACGAGGATGCCGAGGACCGAGACGCACAGCTGGCCGAGGACGGTGCCGTAGAGGACGAGGACGACGGTGTCGATGTCGGCGTCTCCGCCGCCCGGGGTGTAGGTCGTGCCCATGATCAGTCCGACGCCGAGGACGAGGGCCGCCGCCGACAGGAGTGTGATCCAGGTGGAGCGCAGGGAGCGGAGTTTGTGCCACTCGGAGCGCAGGACGTGGCGTGGGGTGACGCGGTACGGAGAGGGCGCGGTGGCTGTGGTCGTCATGCGGGGGCTCCGGTCAGGGGTGCGGTGGTCCGGTACTCGACGGATTCCTGGGTGAGGTCCATGAAGGCCTGTTCCAGGGAGACGGTCTGCGGTGTGAGTTCGGCGAGCGGGACGGCGTGGGCGGCGGCGGTGCGGCCGATGTGGGCGGCGTCGGTGCCGTGGACGGTCAGTTCGCCGGCGGGGCCGGTGGTGATGCGTACGCCGGGGCCGGCCAGCAGGGTGCGCAGGGTGTCGGCCTGCGGGGTGACGACCTTGACCGAGGCGCCGCCTGCGGTGCGGATCAGTTCGGCGACGGTGGTGTCGGCGAGGAGCCGGCCGCGGCCGATGATGACGAGGTGGTCGGCGGTGAGCGCCATCTCGCTCATGAGGTGCGAGGAGACGAGGACGGTCCGGCCCTCCGCGGCGAGCGAGGTGAGCAGGGTGCGGATCCAGAGGACGCCTTCGGGGTCCAGTCCGTTGACCGGTTCGTCCAGGATGAGGGTCGCCGGGTCGCCGAGGAGCGCGGCGGCGATGCCGAGCCGCTGGCCCATGCCGAGCGAGAAGCCCTTGACCCTCTTGTGGGCGGCTGCGGTGAGGCCGGCCAGGTCCAGGACGTGTTCGACGCGGCTGCGGGGGATGCCGTGGGTGTGGGCGAGTGCCATGAGGTGGTGGAAGGCGGTGCGCCCCGGGTGGACGGACCGCGCCTCCAGGAGCGCCCCGACCTCGGTGAGCGGTGCGGGGTGGGTGGCGTAGGCGCGGCCGCCGATGGTGGACCGGCCGGAGGTGGGGGCGTCCAGTCCGAGCAGCATGCGCATGGTGGTCGACTTGCCGGCTCCGTTGGGGCCGAGGAAGCCGGTGACGGTGCCCGGGCGGACCGTGAAGTCGAGGCCGTGGACGACGGTGGCGCCCCCGTACCGCTTGGTGAGTTCGTATGCCCTGATCATGCGGTCGACGCTACGGAGCGGACGGGTCGCGGTCGTCCGACCGGGGGCTGGAGGCGGGGGCGGCCGTAGTACCGGGGTACGACGGGTGGTGGGCGCTATCCGCGGGGCCGGCCTCCGCTCTCGATGACGGGGGCCAGTCCGTCGAGGAGGGCTTCGAGGCCGCGTTCGAAGAGTGCGTCGAGGCGGAGGTCGTAGCCGTCGTGGAAGGAGCCGACCACCTTCGTGAAGGTCGGGAAGCGCCCGGAGTCGACCAGGTCCTGGAGCGTGTGTGCGCGGCTGTCCATCCACTGGTCCTCGGACTGGCCGGTGGCCGCCTCGGCCTGTGCCTCCCGTTCCAGGTGGACCGCCAGCCCCTGGACATGGCTGAAGAGCAGGACGTGGATGTCGAACAGCTCGGTGGTGTCCAGGCCGTGGCCGTCGAGGGCGCTCAGCGACCATTCGCCGTGGACCAGCAGGTTGGGGAGGAGCAGGGGGCGGGTGAGCGAGGAGAGCTGGGCGAGCCAGGGGTGCAGCCGGTGCAGGGACCAGAGGGTCCGTGCGCCCAGTTCCAGGCGGGCGCGCCAGCCGTCCGGGGGCGTGGCCGGGTAGGTCTGTTCGCCGAACGCGGTGTCCGCCATCAGCAGGATCAGGTCGTCCTTGCCGGTGACGTACCGGTAGGGCGACATGGCGGCGACGCCGAGCCGGGCGGCGACCCCGCGCATGGAGAGCGCCTGGAGTCCCTCGGTGTCCGCGATGTCGATGGCGGTGCGCACGATCCGGTCCAAGGTCAGCTCCTGCTCCCCGGGCCGGACCGAGGGCGGGGCCGCGGGGGTGCCGGAGGGCGGGGTGCGGCGGCCGCGGGAGGCCGTGCCGGGGGCGGCGGCCACGACCGTGCCGACGCGCGGTTTCGTCTCGACGGTCCCCTCCAGGCGGAGGTGGGTCAGGGCCTTGGTGGCGGTGGCGAGCGCGACGCCCCACTCCCTGGCGATACCGCGGGTGGAGGGGACGCGTTCGCCCGGGGCCAGTTCGCCTTCTTCGACGCGTCGGCGGATCTCTCGGGCGATGCGCAGGTACGGCGGCTCGTCCTGGGCCTCTGTGGTGTTCGTCACGTGCGGTGCCTCTTCTCTCCTGTACTAGGGCAGAGCCTAGCGGGGGCGATGGCTGTCGGTGCCCAACTGTCCTAGTGCAGACTGCCGATCGGCCTGGTGGTGGACACGGCGCGTACGCCGTACGTTCAGTGAGTACACCGTACGAGAGGAGCTTCTGATGCGCACTGTTCTCATCTCCGGCGGAGGCATCGCCGGTCCCGCTCTCGCCTTCTGGCTGCACCGCCACGGCTTCGCGGTCACCGTCGTCGAGCGGGGGCCGGGGCTGCGGCCCGGCGGGCAGGCCGTGGACGTCCGGGGGGTCGCCCTCGACGTGGTCGAGCGGATGGGCCTGCTGGAACCGGCGAGGCGGGTCCGTACCCGTATGCGGGGCATGTCGGTCCTCGACGCCGACGGGAAGGAGCTCAGCCGCTCCACCGAGGCCACCTTCAGCAGCGGCCGGCTGGACAGCGATGACTTCGAGCTGCTGCGCGAGGACCTGGTGCGGCCGGTGTACGAGCGCACGCGTGAGGACGTGGAGTATCTCTTCGGGGACACCATCACCGCGCTCGACGAGGACGAGGCCGGTGTGCGGGTGGACTTCGAACGTGCGGCGTCCCGCACGTTCGACCTCGTCATCGGGGCGGACGGCCTGCACTCGACGGTACGGCGGCTGGCGTTCGGTCCCGAGGAGCGCTTCGCGCACCACCTGGGCAGCTATCTGTCGGTGTTCAGCGCGGACAACTTCCTGGGGCTGGAGGACTGGCAGGTCTGGCTGAGCGACGGCGACATCGGCTACGGCATCATGGCCGTACGCGACAACACCGAGCTGCGGGTCGCGTTCGGTTTCGAGTCGGAGCGGCTGCCCCGGGACGCGGACGCACTGCGCCGCACCATCGTCGAGAGGCTCGCGTCCCTGCGGTGGGAGGGCAAGCGGCTGGCCCAGGCGGCGCTCGACGCCCCCGACTTCTACTGCGACGCCATGGCACAGATCCGGATGGACCGCTGGTCGCAGGGCCGGGTGGCCCTGCTCGGGGACGCCGGCTACTGCCCTTCACCGCTCTCGGGGCAGGGCACCAGCCTGGCGCTGGTGGGCGCTCATGTGCTGGCCGCCTCCCTGGCCGGGGCGCCGGACGACCATGCGGCGGCCTACGCCCGCTACGAGGAGCGGATGCGGGACTTCGTCGCACTGAACCAGTCGCTGGCGACCGAGCACCAGGGAGGGCCCGCCCCCGAGGCCGCCATGGCGCACGCCAAGAACGCCCTTTCGCTGGACGGCTGACGGCTCCCTATCTCGTTTGCCGTGGTCGGGGCGGCAGGGCACGATCGGCTGATGGACTACGTCGTACGTGCGGTGCGGGCAGAGGAATGGGCGCGGGCCAAGGAGATCCGGCTGGCGGCACTGCGGGACCCGGTCGCCTCGATCGCCTTCCTGGAGACGTACGAGCAGGCGCTGGGCAGGCCCGACGTGTTCTGGCAGGAGCGGACGGCGGGGGCCGCGGCGGGGGAGCACAGCCGTCAGTTCATCGCCGAGGCGCCCGACGGGCAGTGGGCGGGGACGGTGTCGGTGCTCGTCGAGCGGGCGGGCGGCGCGCCGGGCTTCGGGGAGGCCGCCGAGGTCGACCAGGCCCACCTGGTGGGGGTGTTCGTACGGCCGGACCACCGGGGGCGCGGGGTGGTGGACGCGCTGTTCCGTGAGGCGATCGACTGGTCCTGGTCGTTGGCCGGGCCGCCGCTGGAGCGTGTCCGGCTGTACGTCCACGAGGCGAACGCCCGGGCCGAGGCCTCGTACCGCAGGATCGGCTTCCTGCCGACCGGGCGAACGCTGCCGATGGAGGGTGACCCGACGGCCCTGGAGCTGGAGTTCGAGTTCCGCCGCCCGAAGCACACGGAGCACACGGAGCGCACGGCGCACACGGAACGACCGGAGCACCCGCGGTCTCCGGAGGCGGAGCGGGGCCGGTAACGGCGCCGGGGCCGTGGAGCGGCGCCGGCGCCTTGGCCGGCGGGGTGTCAGCTCGGCCCGGGAGCCGGCAGGCGTTCCCGCCAGCGGGCGCGGGCCTGTTCCTCGGAGCGGAGCAGGACCAGCGCGGGCATCCCCTGGTCCTGGCCGGGCGTCAGCAGCTCCGGCAGCTGGGGGAGCGGAGCCACGGCGGCCACGTCGTCGAGGACGAGGGACATTGGTGGGTCGAGCCGACCGTCGGTTGACCGTGCGGCCATGCGGCGGCCGTGCTCGACCACGTGCGAGGCGAGTGCGGTGAGCAGGGGCATCGCACCGGGGTGGTGGTGAGGATCCTCGATGGATTCACCGACCACATAGAGCGTTCCCCCTTCGCGTGCAAAAGAATCCAGCACGAGTGCATCGGCTCGGTTGGGTGTGCACGCCTCGCGGATGTGGACCGAGGAGAGGGCCTCGAAGGCCCGTACGGTCAGTTCCTGTGCCATCTCCCGGCGTTCGGGGTACGCGGTGAGCGCGGACTCCAGGAGCCCGGCGAGCCCGGAGGCCGCCTTGGGGTGCGTGCGGAGCACGCGGACCGGCTCGTGGCCTCCCGCGCCGGAGGCCCAGCGGTGCACCTGGCGGAAGGGGCGGCCGTCCACGGCGGCGGCGTGCAGCCAGCACTGGAGCAGGGTCCGGGCGGTGTCGGCGACGGCCGCGTCGGCCCTGGCCAGGGGGCGTACGGGGGCCAGGAGCGCGGCGGACCTGTCGGCCGCGACGGCGGGGTCCTCGCAGCCGGCGACGGGGGACCAGTGCAGCCGGGCGGGGGTGTCGCAGAGGTGGCCCGGGTCGTAGACGAGGACCGGGCCGAGCTTGCTGCGGGCGTCCTTCGTCTCGGCCCAGACCGTGGGGTCGGAGGTCACGACGAGGGCGGGCCCGTCGGCCTCCCGGATGGCCTGGACGACGGCGGGGCGGCGGGTGGCCGAGGCGCCGTAGAGGACGTGCGGGGTACGGGGTGTGGGGAGCAGCGGGGCGGCCTCCTGCGCGTACGCGACGAGGGGCGTGGCGGCTGCCTCCGCCTCCGCCCCTGCCTCCGTCCGCTGGTCGGCCGTCTGCGGTCCGGCCGTCTGTTGTCCGGCTGTCTCCTGTGCGTACGGGGCCGTGGGTGCCGGGGCTTCGGCGGGGGCCGGCGCGGGGCTCCGGGGTGCTCGGGTGGGGCCCTGGGGTGCGGCATCGGTGCGTACGGGGTCCCGCTCGGTTCCGTACGGTTCCGGGGTCGCGGCCCTCTGCCGGCGGACCAGCCGCCAGCGCGTCACCACGCCCACCACGAACACCGTGAGGACCAGCAGCACCATCACTTCGCCGATGAACAGGCCCCAGAACAGCCCGTATCCGGAGAGCGTGCCCGGTGGGGTGTCCGGCCAGGCGCCCGGCAGGTCCGTCGGGTCGACGGCCAGGGCGCGCAGGGCCAGCGGCGTCCGTGTGAACGTGACGCCGTCCGGCCAGCCGCTGTGCGCGAACAGTCCCGCCAGGCCCGTGGCCGTCCAGGCCAGGACCGTCAGCCCGAAGAGGAAGACCAGGAGCCCGATCAGCAGGCCGTCCGGGACGCCGCCCTGGCCCTCGCCGCCGCGCCCCGGACCGGATGGTGCCTGGCGTGCCATGTCATGCCACCGTTGACTCGGACGACTCGTTCAGCCGTTGCTGGTGCTCGATCCGTGCCGCCCGCTGCTCCGCCTCCAGCTCCGCGGCCCGTACGTCCTCGGGGAGCAGGTCCACCGCGGAGCCCTCGGTCATCGCGCGGTCGGTGAAGACCAGGGGCCGTTCCGCCTCGGTGATCAGGTGCTTGACCACCTGGACGTTGCCGTTGACGTCCCATACGGCGATGCCCGGGGTGAGGGTCGGGATGATCTCGACCGCCCACCGGGGCAGGCCGATGACCTTGCCCGTCGCTCTCGCCTCGTCCGCCTTCTGGGCGTAGATCGTGCGGGTGGAGGCCATCTTCAGGATGGCCGCCGCCTCCTTCGCCGCGGCTCCGTCGACGACGTCGCTGAGGTGGTGGACGACCGCGACGAAGGACAGCCCGAGGCGCCGGCCGAACTTCAGCAGGCGCTGGAAGAGCTGGGCGACGAAGGGGGAGTTGATGATGTGCCAGGCCTCCTCGACGAGGAAGATGCGCTTCCTCCGGTCGGGCCTGATCCAGGTGTGCTCCAGCCATACGCCGACGATCGCCATGAGGATCGGCATCGCGATGGAGTTCCGGTCGATGTGCGAGAGGTCGAAGACGATCAGCGGGGCGTCGAGGTCGATGCCGATCGTGGTCGGGCCGTCGAACATGCCGCGCAGGTCACCGTCGACGAGCCGGTCCAGGACGAGGGCGACGTCCAGGCCCCAGGCCCGTACGTCGTCTATGTCCACGTTCATCGCTTCGGCGGACTCGGGCTTCGGGTGGCGGAGTTGCTCCACGATGTCCATCAGGACCGGCTGGCGGTCGACGATGGTGTCGTTGACGTACGCGTGGGCGACCTTGAGCGCGAAGCCGGACCGCTCGTCGAGGCCATGGCCCATGGCGACCTCGATGATCGTGCGGAGCAGGGCGAGCTGGCCGGTCGTGGTGATCGACGGGTCGAGCGGGTTGAGGCGGATCCCGTCGTTCAGCGCGGCGGTCGGGTCGAGGCGGATGGGCGTGATGCCCAGCTCCTGGGCGATGAGGTTCCACTCGCCGACGCCGTCCTCGCCCTGGGCGTCCAGGACGACGACCTGGCGGTCGCGGAAGCGGAGCTGGCGGAGCACATAGGTCTTCTCCAGCGCCGACTTGCCGTTGCCGGACTCACCGAGCACCAGCCAGTGCGGGGCGGGGAGCTGCTGCCCGTACAGCTGGAACGGGTCGTAGATGTAGCCCTTGCCCGAGTACACCTCACGCCCGATGATCACGCCGGAGTCGCCGAGGCCGGGCGCGGCGGTCGGCAGGTAGACGGCCTGGGCCTGGCCCGTCGACGTACGCACCGGCAGCCTGGTCGTCTCCACGTTTCCGAAGAGGAAACCGGTGAAGGCATCCGACAACGCGGACAGCGGATCTCGCATGGTGTGACTGCCCTCTCGTTAGCGACGGATGCCGGTGGCGAACGGCAAGGTGTTCACGAACGCGCGGTGGTGCTCGCGGTCGCACCACTCCAGCTTCAGATACGACTTGCCGGCCGAGGCCCGGATCGTCCGCTTGTCGCGGGCGAGGGCCTCGGGGGACCGGGACGACACGGTGATGTACCCCACCAGGTTCACCCCGGCGGCGCCGCTGGCCAGATCTTCACCCCGCTGGTCGAGCCTGCCGTGGGCGGCGATGTCGCGCGGGTCGACCGTGCGGTTCATCTTGGCCTGGCGGCTGGCCTCGGCGTCGTCGTTGGTCTTCTCCGTGAGCATCCGCTCGATGGCGATCTCGGTGGGTTCGAGGTCCATGGTGACCGCGACCGTACGGATCACGTCGGGCGTGTGGACGAGGAGCGGGGCCAGGAAGTTGACGCCGACGGGGGTCATCGGCCATTCCTTCACCCAGGCCGTCGCGTGGCACCAGGGGGCGCGGGTCGACGACTCGCGGGTCTTGGCCTGCAGGAAGGTCGGCTCGACCGCGTCCAGTTCGGCCGGCCAGGCGTTGCGCTTGGTCATCGCCTGGATGTGGTCGATGGGGTGGTCCGGGTCGTACATCGAGTGCACCAGGGAGGCCAGCCGGCTCTGGCCGAGCGGCTGGCGGACCCGGATGTCGGCCTCGGCGAGCCGGGCGCAGATGTCGGTGAGCTCACGGGCCATGACGACGGCGAGCCCCGCGTCGCGGTCGATCTTGCGGCCGCCCTTGGGGCGGGCGGCGCGGGCCATGGCGTTGGCCTCGGCAGCCAGGTCACGGCTGTAGTGCATGCAGGCGACGAGGTAGGCGCGGTGCTGCTCGCTGGAGGTCGACACCATCGACTGGAGCTGGTCGTAGGACTCCTGGAGCCAGCCCGGGGCGTTCCTGTCGCCGCGCTGGGCGACGTCCTTGGCGTGGGCGTCGGGGTCGGCGGGGAGCGTACGCGCCAGCATCTGGAGGCGGGTCACGAAGCCGTCCCCGTTGGCCACGTGCTTGAGCAGGGTGCCGAAGCGGTCGACCAGGGCCTCCTGGTCCTCGCTGTCGCGCAGGCCGACTCCGGGGCCCTCGATCTCGATGGCCGCGGTGACCGTACGCCGGTCGGCGTGCAGCAGTACGGCGATCTCGTCCGGGCCGAACGGTGCGGCGAGCCAGCTGATCCTGCCGATGCCGGGCGGCGGCCCGATCTCCACCTCACGCCCGTCCGCGCTCACCCCGGCCTCCATGGCGGCGGAGCGGTAGGCGGTGCCGCGGCGCAGGGTGCGCTTGAAGCTGCGGTTGATCTCGAACCACTTGTAGAAGGTGCGGCCCTTGTAGGGGACGTACACGACGGCCAGGGCGAGCAGGGGGAAGCCCATGAGCGTCACGATCCGCAGGGAGAGGACCGGGACGAGGAGTCCGCTCATCATGCCGAGGAACGCCCCGGCGATGATCAGCGCGATCTCGCCCGTCTCACGGTTCTTGCCGACGATCGCGTTCGGCCGGGCGCGGCCGATGAGATACGTACGGCGGGGCGCGATCGTGTGGGACTGGGTCGTCAACGCCCTCCCCCTCCTGTGCTCGTGTTACCTGTGCTGCCTGAACCGCCTCGCGGGGAGCGGCTGCCGTGGGGGGTGCCGGAGGTGGGTCCGGACCCGCTGCGGGGCGAGGGCGCGCTTCCGCCTCCGCCCGGGTTACGGGAGCTGTGGGCGGCGACTCCGCCGCTGACCGGGTTGGCGGGCCGGGCACCGCCGCCTCCGCCTTCACCGCCGCCGCTGCGGCCGCTGTGCGTCTTGATGCCCTGGGAGACGAGAGCGGCGGGCGAGCTGATCATCGCGGCGGCCTGGGAGCCGTCGGTGGCCTGCTTGCGGTTGGTGCGGGCGCCCTGGATCTCGTCGCCGAAGCCGGGGACGAAGCGGTAGATCATGGCGGAGGCGAAGATGGCCAGCAGGATGATGGCGAGGCCGGAGACGACGGCCGAGAAGGCGTTGGGGCCGTCGTCGGCGGAGAGGGCGTTGGCGAGGCCGAGCACGATGACGATGACGGGCTTCACCATGATCACGGCGATCATGATGCCCGCCCAGCGGCGGACGTGGCCCCACATGTTCTTGTCGACGAGCCCGGAGTACACGACGACGCCCAGCAGGGCGCCCACGTAGAGCAGGGCGGCCCGGATCACGAGCTCCAGCCAGAGGATGCCGGCGGCGAGGATCGACACGAGCGAGACGACGATCAGCATGATGGGGCCGCCGCCGATGTCGGTGCCCTTCTTGAGCGCCTCGGCGAACGACCCGAAGAAGACGTCGGTCTGCCCGCCGGTCGCGGTGGAGATGACCTCGGTGACGCCGTCGGTGGCCGAGACGACCACGTACAGGATGAGCGGGGTGAAGGCGGAGGCCAGGACCGTGAGCCACAGGAAGCCGATGGCCTCGGACATCGCGGTGGTGAACGGCACGCCCCGGACGGCCCGCTTGGCCACGGCGAAGAGCCAGAGGACCAGGGTGAGGATCGTGGAGGCGGCGAAGACGACGGAGTACTGCTTCAGGAAGGTGGTGTTGGTGAAGTCGACGGTGGCCGTGCTCTCGACGGCCTCGCTCAGCTTGCCGACGAGGTAGGCGGCGGCGTCGGCACAGCCTCGGGCGAGGGAGGAGAGGGGGTCTAGGGCGTCGTCGGTGACGGTGGGGGCGTTGCGGGCGTTGCGGGCGGCACCCTCGCCGTCCTCGCAGTAGTCGCGGGCAGCCCCGTAGATCAGGTCGCAGGGGTTGTTGCTGGTACTGGGAGTGGGAGAGGGGGCGGCTGCGGCCCTCGCGGCGAACACGATGAGCGAGGCTTGCGTCGTTGCCAGGAGCGGGACGACGGCCCTTGGACGGAACCAAGGCTTACCGGGCATAGGTGAAGCCTCCGAACCCGTTGACCGCGCCGGCGATCTCGTCGGCGCTGGATGCCCTGTTGTCGCCGCCCACGGGGGCAGGGCCGTCCTTCTGGGAGTGAGTGATGGCCTTCCAGTCGCCATCGACCCACTGAAGTTCCATGGTGATGGTGAACCAGCCGTCCGTAACGGGCTTGGTCGAGCCTTCGCCTGCCAAGCCGATCAGGCCGGAGCACCAGACCTCGACAGTCGCGCTGTCGACGGACGACTTCGTCGCCTTCGTGCCGATGGGTGTCGTACGCGAGATGAAGGCGAATCCGGCTGGGGGGGTGCCGTCGTCGTTGAGGCCGACGTTTCTGAAGAAGTCGGTCGAGTAGGCCTTGTCGAGCGTGGTCCGGAACTTGCCGATGGATGCTGGTGCGATCACCGCGTCGAGAATGCCGTCACGCTTCGCCTTCTCGAACATGTCCGCCGACCCCAGCGCCACCGCGTAATTCGCCGCCGCGCTCTGCGCCCCCTGCTCGTCATGCGCGAAGCCCGAGGCGATCGTGCCGTTCTTGCCCTGGACCGGCTTCGTGCCCGTCGCCGCCGTGGGGCCGGCGCCCGCCGCGTCGGGCTTCTTGTCGTTGCCGCCGTCCGACCCGCGGCCCCCGCCCTGGTTCGCGAACGCGATCGCCGCGATCAGCAGGACCACCACGCCCACCACCATGATCAGCGAGCGGGAGCTCCGGGCGGGCCGGCGGCCGTAGCCGTCGTCGTCGCCTCCGGGCAGGCGCGTGCGCGTCTGGCGCGTCCCGCCGAGGGTGCTGTACGCGTCGTCCGTGCGGCCCGGCTCGTTGCCGCCGTAGCCGCGCTCGTCGCCCTGGCTCATGCCGCGTACGTCCCCTCAGCCGTGTGCAGTTCCGCGTAGTACGACGGTAGCGGTGCTGGTTTCCGCGTGGGCGCGGTGTGGTGACTCGACATCAGGGGACGCAACCTCTGCCGGTGGGCACGACGGACGGGTGGTGTGGGGCGGACGGGGACGGGCCCGGTGCAGGGTGGCGGACCGACGGTCGGTCAGACAGCCATTCCGTACACGATGGTGAACAGCGTGCCCAGTGATCCGATGATGAAGACCCCGGTCAGCCCTGCCACGATCAGGCCCTTGCCCTGTTCCGCGCTGAACGTGTCGCGCAGCGCCGTCGCGCCGATGCGCTGCTTCGCCGCACCCCAGATCGCGATGCCGAGACAGAGCAGGATGGCGACCGCCATCACCACCTCGATCATGATGCGCGCCTCGTTGCCCAGGGTCCCGAACGGCCCCCAGTTCGGGGCGATTCCGCCGATGATGGTGGTGATGTCGCCCTTTTCAGCTGCCAGGATCATGTAAGTCACCGCCCCTGTTGGGTAGTTCGCAGCCCGCGCCGTGCGACACGGGGCAGTCTCTATCTTCGCTGATGAAACCGGCATCGCACGACGCCTTCCCGGGTCTCTTTACCCGGATCTCGCACGTTTGACCGGAGGAGCCGCCCTGACCTGCGGCTCCTGTGGGGTTCCGCCCGCATATGCATGGTTACTCTGTGTATCACGCGGTGTGACGGCTAGCAACGACGGTGGCCATGGGTTCCGTCCCCGGTTGGTGCGTTCACGGGGCACGGGGCATTCGTACGCGCTGTTCGAGAGCCCTGTGTGCGCCGGTGGCTTCCGGCCGACGGGTCATCAGGAGCGGTGCGGGGTCGCCCGGTGGGGCGTTGGCTTGAAGTCGCACCAGGATCCGTCGGACGGGGGCGTCGGCGAACGACCGCTCGTCCTTCCATCCGTTCGGCCGGGCGCCCGGGTCGGAGGCGCTCAGGTGGCCGCCGGTGGCGCCAGGAGGGCCAGGTCCTCGGCGGTGAGCCGCAGGGCCCCGGCGGCCACGTTCTCGACGAGGTGGTCCGGGTTGCCGGTGCCGGGGATGGCGAGCACGTGCGGCCCCTGGTGGAGGGTCCAGGCCAGTCGTATCTGCGCGGGGGTCGCCCCGTGGCTGCGGGCGACGGTCTCCACCGCCTCGCTCACCGTGCCGGTCGCGCCGTCCTCGCGCCCCGCGCCCGCGATGGCGAAGAACGGTACGAAGGCGATGCCCTGGTCGCCGCAGGAGCGGAAAGGGCGTGGCGCTCGGCGGGGGATTCGATGCCGTACGCGTTCTGTACGCAGACCACGGGGGCGATGCCCTGGGCCTCGGCGAGCTGGGCCGGGCTGGTGTTGGAGATGCCCAGGTGGCGGATGAGTCCGGCGGTGCGTAGTTCGGCGAGGGCGCCGAAGTGCTCGGCCACCGAGGCGGAGGCCTGGCTCCCCGCGAGGCGCAGGTTGACCACGTCCAGGTGGTCGCGGCCGAGCTGGCGCAGATTCTCCTCGACCTGGCCGCGCAGCTGCTCCGGGGTGGCCCAGACCCAGGCGCCGGACGGGTCGCGGCCGGGGCCGACCTTGGTGGTGATGACCAGGTCGTCGGCGTACGGGGCGAGCGCGCTGTTGATGAGCTCGTTGGCGGACCGCAGCGGGGAGAAGTAGAAGGCGGCGGTGTCGATGTGGTTGACGCCGAGCTCGACGGCGCGGCGCAGGACGGTCAGGGCGCGGGTGCGGTCGCTGGGCGTTCCGTCGGCGAACGCGGCGCCGTTCTGGGGGAGGCGCATCGAGCCGAAGCCGAGGCGGTTGACCGTGAGGTCGCCGAGGAGCCAGGTGCCGGAGGCCGAGGCGGTGACCGCTTCCGGCGACGGAACCGAAGGGACCGGCGGGACCGGCGGGACCGACGGAGTCGAGGGGGAGGAGGGCCGGGGTGAGGAGAGGGACATCATCGGATTCTTTCATCCGGCCCGTCCCCGGGGGCGGTTGATGACCTACAGGGCCGGTGAGCTGCTCGGTGCCGGGTGCGGGGCCCGGAAGGTGAACGCCTCCGGGCCTTCGCCGTTCTCGCGGATCAGGGCGATGCGTTCCATCGCCTCGGCGACGCTCGGGCGGTGTCCGGCGGGCACCCACCACATCGCGTGGTGGAACTCGGCGAGGCGCTCGAACCACTCGCGGCGGCGTGCCAGCACCTTGAGGTGCGCGCTGCGGTACGTGTAGTCGTGCAGCGCTTCGACCGACTCCCAGACCGAGCAGTTGATCAGGAGCAGGTCGTCGTCGTCCTCGGGGCGCAGGCTGGTCGAGTCCGCTCCGCCGTCGTCCACCATGCGCCAGACGAAACCGGGGGCCTGGTCGGCGAGGGCGTTGATCTCCGGGAGGTGGGCGACGAAGTCGGCCAACTGCGGGCTGTCGAGCGGGGCGAGCATGCGCCCGACGTTGACCTGGGCAAGGTGGAATGCGTTCACGGGGGCAAGCATGCCCGGGTGAACTCTCTAAAGTCAATGGATGCTGTTTTTAGAGATCGGGTGACGACGTCCGGCCCTCCCCGGAGGCTTCGAGGGCCACGCAGCACCCGCGCGGCAGGGGGTCCATCGACGCCTTCCAGCCCTCGCCGTCCGGCAGTCCGTCGAGCAGCCCTTCGATCCCGGCCAGGTTCATCCCGCAGACCAGGGCGGTGAACTGATCCGCCAGCGCATGGAACGGACAGTTGTTCAGCCGCAGTTTCCCGCCGTCCCAGAACGGCTCGTACCCACGGGCCCGCAGGACCTCCACCGGATCGGTCCCGCCCTCCGAGGCGCGCCCCTCGGACTCCCCGGCCGTACGCGCCGCGGCCTGGAGCTCCCCGTCGAGCCCGGCGCGCTCCACCACCTCGGCGAGCAGCCGGCTCGCCGAGTCGTAGGAGCGGGGCGGTACGGAGACGGTGTGCTCGCCCTCGGCTCGCCGGTACATCTTCGAGGGCCGCCCGGCCCCCGGCCCGCTGCGCCCCGAGAGCCGCCGGAAGCTCACCTCCAGCAGCCCTGCCTCGACCAGCTTGTCCAGGTGGAACGCGGCCAGCGAACGGGAGACCCCGGCCGCCTCGGCAGCCGCGTCCCGGCCG
Source organism: Streptomyces silvae (assembly GCF_016745505.1). Lineage (GTDB taxonomy): Bacteria > Actinomycetota > Actinomycetes > Streptomycetales > Streptomycetaceae > Streptomyces > Streptomyces silvae. The sequence continues at coordinate 18,062 of NZ_JAERUC010000050.1, forward strand.
ACCTCCTCCGGGGCGCCGACGACGTGCCGGTACAGTCCGCGCCGCACCGGATCGCCCAGTACGCCCAACGCCTCAAGGGCGGAATCCTCGCTGCTGCTCACAGGTGGAATTCTATAACCAATGACGATTGGCGCTTTTGGGGCGAGCGCCCGGCCACCAGGGCCTCCGGGCCTCAGGACCTCGGGACCTCAGGGCCTCTCGGTCAGCGTCGCCGTGAAGCTGCGCCCGTACGCGTGGTGGGTCGTGACGTCGAGCCGGGTGCCGCCGGGCACATGGCGGACGCGGACCCCTTCGTCGGCCGAGACGCGCCGCAGGGGCCGGCCGTGGAGGGTGACCGACACCGTGCGCCGCGTCGTCGTGGGGTCGGCCACGGCGATGGAGTACGCGCCGCCTCCGGTCCGGCGCAGCATGACCGACGCCGGGCCGTCGATCGAGAGGCGCCCCGCCTGGTGCGTCCCCAAGGTGAAGGCGTTGGCGGCGGTGATGCCGAGGCGGGTGTGGACGGCGGCCTGCAGGCGCACCGTGTTGGACAGGACGGCGAGCGGACCGTGGGCGTACGACGCCAGCTGCCGCGCGGAGGCGTGGGGGACGAGGGCGTGCGCCATGGCGGTGGACCGCTGCCCGGCGCCCTGCTCGTAGGAGAGGGTGAAGAGCTGTTTCGTCACCGCCGTGTCCGGGTTGGCGAGGCGTACGAGACGCCGGCTGCGGGTGACCGTGTCGAGGGCGACGACCGGGGGAGGCCCGGACAGGAAGACGTAACCGACCGCCGTCCCCTGCCCCTCGTCGGCGTACCGGAGCCAGGCCGGCGGGGCGGTCCCGCCCCGCTGCCAGGGTGATCCGTCGTGGAGTCCGCCCGTGAGGACGACGGGGGAGGCGGGGTCGGCGATGCGGCTGTCGACGGTCGTGGTCACCGCGCGGCCGCCCAGGCCGGTCACACCCGCGGAGAGGACGACGATCTCGTCGTCGAACATGAACCACGACCTGGTCGCGCCCGCCGCGCGGTAGGCCACGAAGTCCTCCGGCAGCGTGCCCGCCTGCTGGGCGGCGTACGCGGCGTCGTCGGACTGCACGAACCCGGCCACGCCGTAGGCGCCGAGACGCGCGCCGCCCGAGAACGGCTGGGTGCCGCGGGGGAAGTAGACGTACGTGTTCTGGGACTCGGAGGACGAGGTGAAGCCGCGCTCGGGGTTGTCGTACCAGAGGGTGCCGTAGAGCTCGGGGACGGTGCGACGCGTCTCGACGGGGGCGGTGACGCCCGCGAGACGGTGGGGCGGGACGGCGGTGAAGTAGTCGATGCCGTACGCCTGCCGCTGGTCCGCGCCGGACAGATACAGGTAGTGGGCGCCGTCGCCCTGGAACCAGGGCATCAGGTTCTCGCCGCTCATGTACTCGTACGTGCTGATGCGGTCGGAGCTGCGGGCGAGCGCGAAGGCGTAGCCGGGACGGCGGTGGACGGTGCGGTCCATCGCGTTGAACGCGGCGTGCGCGGCGGCGGGAGCCAGGTCCCGGGCGGGTGCGGGCGACTCCAGGATGTCGGCGTAGCGGGCGATGCTGACCGGGGAGACGAAGGACGTGGTGTCGAGGTCCGCCTTCGCGCTCTGCCGTACGTGTTTGACGTACCCCTCCAGAGCCTCGCGGTCGCTGCCGGAGGTGTACGAGGAGAGGTCGACGACCGCCTCCACGACGGCCGTGACGTCGGCGTATCCCGTGCCCGTCCGGGAGACCGCGCGTCCCTTGACGATCTCCATCATCCAGCCCTCGAAGACCAGCGGGGCGAAGCCGTCGGTGATCCAGCCCTGTACGACGCCGACCAGGCTGTCGTCGGGGAGGTACCCGGTGCCGTCGAGGATCTTGATGGTCTGGACGATCCGGGTGAGCAGCCCCTTGCCGTACGAACCGGTGTACGCGACGGAGGAGTGCTGGACGAAGGAGCCGTCGGCGTAGAACCCGTCGGTGACTCCGTGCCGTGGGTGATAGGGGTCGATCGTCGAGAAGACGGTCAGCTGGTCGGCGAGCGCCTTGGTGATGCGGGCCTCGTCGCCGAGCAGGGCGCCCTGGAGGATGCGGTTCGTCGTGATGTCGGCGAGGTTGGCGCCGGTGTGGAAGCGCGAGTCGAGGTCGACGTCGCCGTCCTTGCCGTTGCGGAGGTAGCCGTCCATGGAGGCGACGTACGTGGCCGCGAGGTCCGGCCGGTACGCCGCGAGCTCGTCCCTGAGCAGGACCAGGGTCTTGGTCGCGTAGGCCGGGATCCCGATCTCCCAGTGGAACCAGTTGCCGTAGTAGCCCTTCGCCTGGTCGCCGAACCAGCCGTCGTGGAGCCGGACCAGGCCGTCGAGGACCGTGCGCCGTACGGCGGTACTGTCGGCCGGTCCGGGGAGGCAGGTGGCGAGGGCGATCTCGTAGAGGTACTGGTACGACGTGCTCAGGTTGGGGTCGCTGGTGCCGAGCGGTACGCCCGCGAAGAGCTCGTCCTGTCCGGCGCCGTCCATCGCCGCGAGCCGGGCGCGCGCCGTCTCCTGGAGGGCGGCGAGCTTGGGGGCGACCTCGGGGCGGGCGTGGGACGCGGCGGTTCCGGCGAAGACCGCGACGGTGTTGGCGAGGAGGGCGTCCGGCGCCGCGTCCGAGGACCGCCGGGTGCCTGACGGCACGGCCGGATCACGTGTAGGTGCCGCCTCGGCCCGCAGGGACCGGGACAGTGCCCAGACCGTGGCGGCGGGGACCACGGACAGTGCGGAACGACGCGAGAACTCCACCAGTACGCTCCAAAGTCCGGCCCGTAAGCGCTTGTTCCCCCGGCGCCCCAGCCAAGCAACGGCCTCTCGCCGGTGTCAACGGCCGGGACGGAACGTTGTCGGGGCGAACGATGTCGGGCGGGGTCGCGGGAACGCGGCGCCCCGGCACCGGTGTTAGCTTCCTCCCCGTGACGGGACACGTGACGGGACACCAGGACAGGACCAGGACGGCGTACGACGGGATCGTCGAGCTCTACGCGTCGATGTTCGCCGACCGGCTGGAGACCCAGCCGTTCGCCCGGTCCATGATCGGCACCTTCGCGGAGCTGGTGCGCGGGACGGGCAATCTGCGGACGGCCGACGTCGGATGCGGACCCGGGCATCTGACGGCCATGCTCGACGGCCTGGGGCTGGACGCGTTCGGGCTCGACCTCTCCCCGGCCATGGTCGATCACGCGCGGCGGGCCCATCCGGCGCTGCGGTTCGACGAGGCGCGGATGGAGGCCATGCCGGTCGAGGACGGTGCGCTCGGCGGGGTGCTGGCCCACTACTCGATGATCCATACGCCGCCGGAGGAGCTGCCGGCGCTCCTCGCCGAGCAGCTCCGTGTCCTGGCGCCGGGCGGCCTGATCCTGGTCTCCTTCTTCGGGACGGACGGGGCTGCCCAGGACGAACCTGTGCGATTCGACCACAAGGTGGCGCCCGCCTACTGCTGGCCGGTGGACCGGTTCGCCGGCCTGCTCGCCGGGGCGGGGCTCCCGCCCTTCGCCCGGCTGGTCCACGACCCGGCGTCCGAGCGCGGCTACCTCGACACGCATCTGCTGGCCCGTCGCCCGTAGAACAGGCACTACCGCAGCGGCGGATCACCTGCTGTGCGGCCCCGCGTCCCGCGCCGCCTGCGCGAGCGCCTGGACGAGGTCCGTCTCCCCGGCGGTGGGCCAGATCAGGACCCAGGTCCCCAGCGGGGCGTCGTACGGACGCAGATAGCGGAGCCCGGGCCACTGGTAGTACTGGGCGGCGTCACCGTGGATGAGGCAGATGGCCTCACCCGCCGCGACCACGGCGGCGACCTCCTGGATCGTGGAGACCTTCGGGCCGCGCCGGATCGGCCGGCCTCCGGGGGTGTGGGTGGGGACGAGCGTCTGCTGCCAGTACTCGGGGATGGGCGATGCCGACTGCGGCAGCTGCCAGTCGGCCAGATCCTCCATGCTGACCCTGTCGCGGGTGGTGAGGGGGTGGTCGGCGGCCACCATGAGGACCAGGGGTTCGATCGCGACGGCGGGGCCGACCGTGAGGTCCGGTTCACGGACGGGCAGCCAGGAGGTCGCCACCTCCACCGAGCCGTTCCGGAGGGCACCGAAGGGGTCCGCGAAGTTGATCTCCTGGATGCGGAGCCGGACGTCGGGGTGCCGGGCACGGAAGAGGTCGAGGACGTGCGTGTAGTAGTGCGCCTGCGGCCCGTGCAGCCCGAGGGCCAGTGTGCTCGTGGTGCCGCGCGCGGCAGCGGTGGCCGCGCGGGTGCCGTCGAGTATCTGCTGGTAGCCCGCGCTGAGGTCCTCGCGCAGCTGCGCCCCGATGGGGGTGAGCTCGACCCGGCGGCTGGTACGGGCGAACAGGCGCGCGCCGATCCGCCGCTCCT
>NZ_JAERUC010000051.1 GCF_016745505.1 Streptomyces silvae
GAGGCCGAAGGTGGTGAAGGCGGTGCGTTGTGGGAGGGGGTAGGGGTTGGTGCCGGTGAGGTTGTTGAGGATGGTGGCGCTGCGCCAGGCGGCGAGGCCGAGGTCGGGGGCGCCGACTCCGTGGGTGTGGCGTTCGGCGTTCTGTACGTAGATGTTGCCGGTGAGGGTGGGGTCGAGGTCGAGGCGGAAGTCGGTGTGGATGCGGGGGCGTCCTTGGGTGTCGCGGCGGATGTGGGGGTCGATGCCGGTGAGGAGGGTGTCGAGGGGGCGTTCGCGGTAGCCGGTGGCGAGGACGACGGCGTCGGTGGTGAGGCGGCTTCGGGTGGCTTGCTGGGTGTGTTCGAGGTGGAGTTCGATGCGGGTGCCGCTGCCGGAGAGGCGGCCTGCGGTGCGGACGCTGACGCCGGGGGTAAGGGTGGCGTCGGGCCAGCCTCCGTGGAGGGTGCGTCGGTAGAGCTCGTCGTGGATGGCGGCGATGGTGTCGGTGTCGATGCCTTTGTGGAGCTGCCATTGCTGGGGGACGAGGGTGTCGCGTACGTCTTCGGGGAGTGCGTGGAAGTACTGGGTGTAGTCGGGGGTGAAGTGTTCGAGGCCGAGTTTTGAGTACTCCATGGGGGCGAAGGCCTGGGTGCGGGCGAGCCAGTGGATCTTCTCGATGCCGTGGGGGCGGGCGCGGAGGAGGTCGAGGAAGATTTCGGCGCCTGACTGGCCGGAGCCGATGACGGTGATGTGGTCGGCGCGGAGGAGTTCTTCGCGGTGATGGAGGTAGTCGGCGGAGTGGATGACGGGGAGGCCGGGGGCTTCGGCGAGGGGGCGGAGGGGTTCGGGGATGTAGGGGGCGGTGCCGACGCCGAGGGCGATGTGGCGGGTGTGGGCGCGGCCGAGTGCGTGGGCTTCGCCGTCGGGGTCGAGCTGGGTGTAGTCGACTTCGTAGTGGGCGTGGTCGGTGTTCCAGCGGATGGCGTCGACCTGGTGGTTGAAGTGGGTGGTGGGGAGTTGTTCGCTGACCCAGCGGCAGTAGGCGTCGTATTCGGCGCGGTGGATGTGGAATTGCTCGGCGAAGTAGAAGGGGTAGAGACGGTCGCGGGTGCGGAGGTAGTTGAGGAAGGTCCAGGGGCTGGTGGGGTCGGCGAGGGTGGTGAGGTCGGCGAGGAAGGGGACTTGGAGGGTGGCGCCGTCGATGAGGAGGCCGGGGTGCCAGTGGAAGGCGGGGCGTTGTTCGTAGAAGGCGGTGGCGAGGGGGGTGGTACCTGGGGTGGTGGGGATGCCGTGGGCGAGGGCGGCGAGGGAGAGGTTGAAGGGGCCGAGGCCGATGCCGATGAGGTCGTGGGTCCGGTCGCCGTCGGAGGTGGTCCGGTCGGTCATCGGGGGGTGCTGCCTTCCGTGGTGGCGTGGGCGTGGGCGGTGTGGGCCTGGGTGACGAGGGTGAGGAGCTGTCGGAGGTCGTCGGGGGTGGTGTGGGGGTTGAGGAGGGTGGCTTTGAGCCAGAGGCCGTCGTCGGTGCGGGCGCGGCCGAGTACGGCGTGTCCTTGGTCGAGGAGGGTGCGGCGGATGGTGGCGACGGTGGTGTCGTCGCTGTGGGTGGGGCGGAAGAGGACGGTGCTGATGGTGGGGCGGTCGTAGAGCTCGAGTGCGGGATCTTCTTCGACGAGGTCGGCGAGGTGGTGGGCGGTGGTGATGGTGCGGTCGACGAGGTCGGCGAGTCCGTCGCGGCCGAGTGCTTGGAGGGTGACGGCGATCTTGAGGGCGTCGGGGCGGCGGGTGGTGCGGAGGGAGCGGCCGAGGAGGTCGGGGAGGCCGGCTTCGGTGTCGTCGTCGGCGTTGAGGTAGGGGGCGTGGTGGTGGAGGGGGGTGAGGTCGTGCTGGTGGGGGACGGCGAGGATGCCGGCTGATGCGGGTTGCCAGCCGAGTTTGTGCAGGTCGAGGGTGACGCTGTGGGCGCGGTGGAGGCTGCGCAGGGCGTGGCGGTGGGTGGGGCTGAAGAGGAGGGGTCCGCCGTAGGCGGCGTCGATGTGGAGGTCGGCGCCGTGGGTGGTGGTGAGGTCGGCGATGTCGGTGAGGGGATCGATCTGTCCGGTGTCGGTGGTGCCTGCGGTGGCGGCGACGAGGAGGGAGCCGTGGTGGTGGGTGAGGGCGTGGTGGAGTGCGGTGGGGTCCATGACGCCGGTGGGGGCGGGGATGACGACGGGTCGTGGGAGGCCGAGGAGCCAGGCGGCGCGGGTGATGCTGTGGTGGGCGTTGGCGGCGCAGATGGTCTGTACGGGGCCGTGGCGTTCGCGGGCGAGGAGGAGGGCGAGTTGGTTGGCTTCGGTGCCGCCGGTGGTGACGAGGGCGTCGGGGTCGGGGGTGTGGGGGTAGATCTCGGCGGCGAGTGCGGTGGTGAGGGCGGCTTCGAGGGCGGAGGCCGCGGGGGCCTGGTCCCAGGAGTCCATGGAGGGGTTGAGGGCTGAGGCGGCGAGGTCGGCTGCTGCGGCGAGGGCGAGGGGTGGGGTGTGGAGGTGGGCGGCGCAGTGGGGGTGGGCGGGGTCGGCGGCGCCTTCGGTGAGTGCGGTGACGAGGGTGCGGAGGGCGCGGTGGGCGCCGGTGCCGTGGTCGGGGATGAGGGTGCCGGTGGTGGCGAGGAGCTTTTCGGTGACGGTGGGGGGGCCGCCGGCGGGGAGGGGGCCGTTGCGGCGGGTGGCTCCGTCGTGGAGTGCGGCGAGGACGGTGTCGATGAGGGGGCGCAGGTGGGCGGGGCCTGCGGTGCCTCCGGCGAGGGGCGGGGTGGGCATGGGTGGTGTGGTCCTTCGGGTGCGCGGGGGCGGTGGTGTCAGCCTGTCCGGATTGCGGAGGGTGCGGCCGAAGAGCCCAACGATCTCAACCCGAAAGGGGTACTGCGGTTCGGTGTAGGGGTGTTGGGGCCTACGGGGCTGGTATTAGCGTTCGTTGTTCGTATGCCTGTGCCCGGCTCCTTCGGTGAGGGGGCCGGGCACGGTGGCGGGTGGGGTGTGCGTACGGGTCAGTGGGCGTTGCGTACGGCGAGGGCGCGGCGCAGGTCGTCGAGCTGGTCGGTGAGCTTGCGGCGCAGGGCCGGGGTGAGGGCCGGGTTCTTGAGGGCCTGGTCGCCGAGCTGGATGCTGTCGGGGTCGACGGCGTGGGCGGGGAAGGCGTGGCGTCCGGCGGCTTCGGCGATGGCGGGGCCCCGGCGGGCGGCGAGGGCGATCGCGTCGGGGTAGTAGCGGGCGATGTAGGGGTGGAGGAGTTCGCTCTGTTCGGGCTGCCAGAAGCCTTGGGCGGTGGCGGTGAAGAGGTAGTTGGACAGGGTGTCGTCGGCGAACATGGCCTGCCAGGCGGCTGCTTTGGCTTCGGGGGTGGGGAGGGCGGCGCGGCAGCGGGCGGCGCCTTCCTGTCCGGTGGCGCTGGGGTCCTTGTCGAGCTCGCGGGCGATGGCGGTCTCGTCGGTGGCGCCGAGGACGGCGAGGCGGGTGAGGATGCGCCAGCGGAGTTCGGGGTCGAGTTCGGGTCCGCCGGGGACGGTGCCTTCGTGGAGCCAGTCCTGGATGGCGTCGGGCTGGGTGGCGGCGTCGATGAAGTGGCGTACGGCGGTGAGGCGGAGGCCGGGGTCGGGGCTGCCGGGTGCGGTGGGGCCGGGGCCTTGTTCCCAGTCCTTGGCGGTGAGGCCTTCGGTGCGGCGGAGGAGGTCGCGGCAGAGGGAGGTGAGGGTGGCGAGGGCGGTGGGCCGGTCCTCGGGTGCGAGGTAGCGGTCGGCGATGTGGGTGGAGGCGAAGCCGAGGACGCCGTGGACGAGGGCGAGGTCGGTTTCGTAGGGGAGGTGGGTGCGGGCGGCGGTGAGGTGGACGGTGGGGTGGAGTGTGCCGTCGCGGACCATGTCGCGGGCGGTGTTCCAGACGACGGCGCGGGTGAGGGCGTCGGGGATGCCGGAGAGGTGGGTGAGGGCGGTGTTCCAGGAGTCGGGGTCGAGGCGGATCTTGGCGTAGGTGAGGTCGTTGTCGTTGAGGACGACGAGGTCGGGGCGGGTGCCGGGCAGGGTGGCGGGGGCGCCGTTCTGCGGGATGTCGAGTTCGAAGCGGTTGCGGAGGGTGAGCTGGTCGGTGCCGGTCTGGGTGTCGAGGCTGTGGTCGTAGGTGCCGACGGTGATGCGGTGGGGGCGGGTGCCGGCGTGGTCGACGGTGAGGTTCCAGCTGTTGCCGGTGGTCTCGACGTGGGCGGTGAGGGTGTCGATGCCGGTGGTGCGGAGCCAGGACGCGGCCCAGGCGTGGACGTCGCGGTCGGTGGCGGTGGCGAGGTTGTCGATGAAGTCCGCGAGGGTGGCGTTGGCGAATTTGTGCCGGGCGAAGTGGGTGTTGATGCCGGCGAGGAAGTCCTTCTCGCCGAGCCAGGCGACGAGCTGGCGGAGTGCGGAGGCGCCCTTGGCGTAGGAGATGCCGTCGAAGTTCAGGAGGGCGGAGGCGGTGTCGGGGACGGCGTGGGGGTCGGGGGCGACCGGATGGGTGGTGGGGCGCTGGTCGGCGTCGTAGCCCCAGCCCTTGCGGGAGACGCCGAACTCGACCCAGGTGTCGGGGAACAGGGTCTCCCCCGCGCGCGCGGAGTTGAGGGCCTTGGGAAGGGTGGCTTCGGTGAGGGTCTGGTAGCCCATGTACTCGGCGAAGGACTCGTTGAGCCAGATGTCGTCCCACCAGGTGAGGGTGACGAGGTCGCCGAACCACATGTGGGCCATCTCGTGGGCGATGACCATGGCGCGGGTCTGGCGTTCGGTGTCGGTGACGGCGGAGCGGTAGATGAACTCGTCGCGGAAGGTGACGAGTCCGGGGTTCTCCATGGCGCCGGCGTTGAATTCGGGGACGAAGGCCTGGTCGTAGGAGTCGAAGGGGTAGGGCTCGTCGAACTTCTCGTGGTAGCGGTCGAAGCAGGCGCGGGTGATGTCGAGGATCTCGTCGGCGTCGGCGTCGAGGTGGGGCGCGAGGGAGCGGCGGCAGTGGATGCCGAAGGGGAGGCCGGCGTGGTGGGTGGTGACCGAGTGCCAGGGGCCCGCTGCGACGGCGACGAGGTAGGTGGAGACGGGCGGGGTGGGGGCGATGGTCCAGCGGCCTTCGGTGGCCTGGGTGGCGGTGCCGTTGCCGAGGACGGTCCAGCCGGTCGGTGCGGTGACGGTGAGGTCGAACACCGATTTGAGGTCGGGCTGGTCGAAGGCGGCGAAGACGCGCTGGACGTCTTCCATGAAGAGCTGGGTGTAGACGTAGGTCTCGCCGTCGGCGGGGTCGGTGAAGCGGTGCATGCCTTCGCCGGTGCGGGAGTAGCGCATGGTGGCGTCGACGGTGAGTTCGTGGGGGCCGGCGGTGAGGCCGTCCAGGGGGTAGCGGTTCTCGTCGAGGCGCCCGGGGTCGAGGGCTTGTCCGTCGAGGCTGAGTGAGCGCAGGGTCTCCGGCTTGATCTCGACGAAGGTGTCTCCGGCCGCGTGGGCGGTGAAGCGGATGGCGGTCCGGGAGTCGAAGGTCTCCTCGCCCGTGGTGAGATCGAGGTCGACCGTGTACCGGTGTACGTCGAGGAGCTGGGCGCGGGTCTGCGCTTCGTTGCGCGTCAGTACGGACATGCGCCCATGCTGCCGTACGGGTCCGGGGCTGTGCAGGGGCGTTCTCGCAGGGCTGACGGCGGGCGGCGGGGCGCCTGCGGGGCGGGCCCGTGCCCATGACTGTGCTCACGCGCCGGCCTGTGCCCACGCACCGGCCTGTGCCCACGCGCCGGTCCGGCGGCGCGTGGGTGCCGGCCGTGGGGTCGGGCGCCGCGCCGCTCGTCGTGAAGTCAGGCGCCGCCGTGGGGTCAGGCGCCGGGGCCCGCGGATTCCTCGGCGATGCGCTCGTGGTGGCGGATGACCTCGGCCACGATGAAGTTCAGCAGCTTCTCGGCGAAGGCGGGGTCCAGCCTGGCGCTCTCGGCGAGTTGCCGCAGCCTGGCGATCTGGCGGGCCTCGCGGGCGGGGTCGGCGGGCGGCAGGTGGTGTGCGGCCTTGAGGTGGCCGACCTGCTGGGTGGCCTTGAAGCGCTCGGCGAGCATGTGGACGACTGCGGCATCGATGTTGTCGATGCTCTCGCGCAGCCGGTTCAGTTCGGCGGTGACGTACTCGTCGGTGTTGCTCGTGGTCATGGTCAGCGAGCTTAGACGCACCGGGGGCGGGGTGATCGACGGCGGGGGGATGTGCCGGGCCCGGGGGCGCCCGTCAGGACGGGCGCCCCCGGGTGGGGTGTCACGGCAGGAGACGGTCAGAGGGTCGCGGCGGCCGAGGCGATGTCGGCGGCGAACGTCGAGACCTGCGTGTAGACGCCGGGGTAGCCGGCCCGTGCGCAGCCCTCGCCCCAGCTGACGATGCCGACCTGGATCCAGGCTCCGGCGTTGTCCTTACGGAACATGGGGCCGCCGGAGTCGCCCTGGCAGGTGTCCGTGCCGCCGGTGCTGACGTATCCGGCGCAGATCTCCTGGCTGGGCACGAGGTCGCTGCCGTACGCCTGCTGGCAGGTGGCGTCGGAGACGAAGGGGACGGTGGCCTTGAGCAGGTAGCGCTGCTGGCCGCCGCCCTCGGTCGCGGCGCCCCAGCCGGCGATGGTGAAGGTGCCGGAGTCGTAGGCGGTGGTGGTGGCGATCTTCAGCGTGGGCTGGTTGATGGGCTGGGCGAGCTTGATCAGTGCCCAGTCCTTGCCGACGCCGTTGTAGCCGGGTGCCTGGAGGACCTTGGTGGAGCGGACCTTGACGGCGGAGGACGACTGGAGGTCGACGGATCCGGCGGTGGCGGTGATGGAGGTGTTGTTGCCGGACCCGTCGACGCAGTGGGCCGCGGTGAGCACGACGGTCGGGCTGTAGAGGGCGCCGCCGCAGCCCATGGAGAGCCGGACCATGAAGGGGAATTCACCCTGGGCGGCGCGGGTGCCTCCGACGACGGGCGCGGGGGCGGCCGTGGCGTTCGACGGCTGGAGGCTGAGGGTGGCGAGGGCCACCGCGGCTATGACGGAACATCTCTTGAGGGCGCGCAGAAGCTGCTTCACGGAAGGCCTGCTTTCGTGTGGGGGGTGGCGGTGGGGGGTGCAGGCGTGCGGGCGTGCGTGTCCTGGTCAGGGGCATGGACCGAGTAATTCTCGACATGCCCGCGACAAGAACGATCCGATTATCGGGAAGTGATCACCGCTGTCACAAGGCAGGGTTTTCGGCCAAGATCATCTGCCGCTTCCCGGCCGGATTCCGGCGGACCGGCCTAGAGTGAAGGTCCGTTGAGCGCCATTGATGGGGGTTCGGTCGTGAGCGACGGCAGTAACGGCGGCGGTCCGGTCGTCCATGGTTTCCCGCACCTGGACGCCGTCCGGTCCGCGATCACCGCGCTCTACCGGCGGGTCTCCCCCGACGGTGTGCGCGCCTACGCCACGAGCCTCGCCCCGGCCGACGCCGCCTTCTCCGACCTGGACGACCTGTATCTGGGCTCCCAGCGGGTGGCCGGCGCGCTGGTGCAGCACCTGCGGCTGCCGCAGGCCCGCATCGTCGTCGGCTTCCGGCGGATGGAACACGCCGCGAGCGTCGAACTCACCGCGGGGCCCGAGTACTTCATCGAGCTCAACGACCGGTTCCGTACGCACCGCAGGGACATCGGGGCCGCGCTGGCGCACGAGATCACCCATGTGCTGCTGCACCGCCTGGGCCTGGAGCTGCCCGGCACCCGTGACAACGAGATCCTCACGGACACGGTGACGGCCTACCTCGGCGCGGGCTGGCTGCTGCTGGACGCCTTCCGCCAGGACGCGGTCTCCAGCCAGAAGCTCGGCTATCTCACGCCCGAGGAGTTCGGGTACGTGCTGGCCAAGCGGGCGCTGGCCTTCGACGAGGACCCCTCGGTGTGGTTCACCAGCCCCCAGGCGTACACGGCGTACACCAAGGGGCGGGCGGAGGCGCTGCGCGATCTGCACCGGCCGCCGCTGACCGCTGCCGGATGGGCGGGCAGGCGCCGCTACGCCAAGGACCGCCGTGACGCGGGAACACGCCCGGGAACCGCCCTGGACCCGTCCCTTCCGTACGCCTTCGAGGGCGGGGCGGACGGGCTGCGGGTCTCCTTCCCCTGCCCCACCTGCCACCAGCGCGTCCGTGTCCCGGTCAGGGGCCGGACGCGCGCCCGGTGCGGACTGTGCCGGACCGTCCTGGAGTGCGACACGTGAGAAACCGGCCCGGACCCGGGTGGCCGTAGGGTCGGTGTATGACGAATGGTCCGGTTGGGGGTGCGAGCGGCCTCTTCGAGGCGTTGTACGACGATGAGGACGCGGTCGTACGGGCCCTCCGCGCGGGCGCGTCCGCCGAGTCGTGCGACGAGGAGGGGACGACCGCGCTGTACCTGGCGTCCGTGCAGGACCTGCCCGGAGCGGTGCGGCTGCTGCTGGCCGCGGGCGCGGACCCGAACCGGGCGAGCGGCCCTGAGTCGGGCGATCTGCCGCTGTGCGGGGCCGCGTGCGGTGGCCATGCCGAGGTCGTCGGGGCGCTCCTGTCGGCCGGGGCCGAACCGGACCTGAGCGAGGACTTCGGGTTCACCGCGCTGCGCTGGGCGGCGGGTCTCGGCCATGCGGAGGTCGCGGAGACGCTCCTGGCCCGCGGCGCCGACCCGGACCTGCCCGGCCCGCAGGGCGAGGTCCCGCTGGTGGTCGCGGCCCGGCGGGGATCGGTACGGACCGTACGGGCTCTGCTCCGGCACGGCGCCCGGGACCTGTCCCCCGCACTCGACGAGGCCGGGCGGATGCTCACGCTGGACGTGGAGCAGGAGCTGCGGGACGCGCTGCGGCGCGGGTACGGCGACGAGGGCCACGAGAGCGCGGTGCGCCGCGCGCGGGTGGACGGCGGGGTGACCGTCACGGTCGAACTGCTGCGGGGCGGCGAGCTGTTCGCGTCCCAGGACCTGCAGACGGGGCACGGGGCGATCGCGACGCTCCTGGAGAGCGAGCTGGGGCTGCGGGCCCCGTTCGAGGAGTTGGCCGTCCGCGCGCTGCGCGACGGGGATCCCGGGCTGGACAACTGGCGGGTGGCCGTCGGGGCGCTGTGGCTGCGCGGCGACGAGGAGACGTTCCAGGCGGCGGCCGCGTGGACGGCGAGCGAGGACCCGCTGCGGCAGCGGTTCGGCGTGGATCTACTGGCACGGCTCGGATTCGGCACGGGCGGCACACCGTTCACCGCCCGCGCGGTCCCGCTGCTGCGGGAGCTGGCGCGGACCGCAGGCCCGGAGCTGGCCGACGCTGCGACCAGGGCAATCACCGGGTACGAGGCGGAGCCCGGGGGCTGAGCCGGGGGGCCGGGGCGGCGCCGGGAGCCGACCCCCGCGGGGCTGAAGCCGAGCCGAGCCCGAAGCCGGACCGGGCGGGGCCGAAGCCGGACCGAGCCCGAAACCGGACCGGACCGAGCCCGAAGCCGGACCGGGCGGGCCCGGGAACTGAGCGGGCCCCGCCGAAGCCGAGCCGGCCAGGGGCCCCGCCCCGGACCCGCGAAAGGCGGTGACCCGCTGTGCAGGTCACCGCCCCTCGTGGCTACATGTCGTTACGCGGCCCGGCGGCCACGGCCGGGAGC
>NZ_JAERUC010000052.1 GCF_016745505.1 Streptomyces silvae
CGTCATATGATGCCCCATCAACAGCCTTTGAAGACACGCCTTAGGGCGTGCCCGCGTAGTACGTCGCGATCATGTCCTGGTCCCCGTGTCCGGCCGCCTCCGCCCGGGCGAACCGCTCGGCGGAGGCGGCGACCAGGTCGAGGGTCACTCCGGAGGCCTCGGCCGCGTCGAGGATCAGCCGGGAGTCCTTGAGCGCGGTGGACAGCGCGAAGCTCGGGGTGAGGTCGCCGGAGAGCACCGCCGCGGACTTGCCCTGGAGGTACGGGGTGTCCAGCGGGCCGCCCTTCATCGCGTCCAGGAAGAGCTGCGGGTCCAGCCCCAGCCCTTCGGCGAGATTGAGGCACTCCGCCACGCCGTTGACCATGTTGATCACCCAGGTGTTGGCGACGAGCTTGAGGCGGGTGGCGCCTCCGGGCTCCTCGCCGACCCATACGGTGCGCTGCCCGATCGCCTCCAGGACGGGCAGGGCCGTCGCCCGGGCGCTGGACGGGCCGGAGACGAACACCGTGAGCGTGCCCTGCTCCGCGGGCTGCTTGGTGCCGGAGACCGGGGCGTCGAGGTAGACCAGCCCCAGCCCGGCGGCCCGGTGGGCGAGGTCGGTCGTTGCGTCGAGCCCGACGGTGGCGCTCTGCAGCCAGACCTGCCCGGGACGCAGACCGGGCGTGGCCGCGGTGAGGGTCTCCGCCACGGACCGGGCGTCCGTCAGGGCGGTGAGGACGATGTCGGCACCGCGTACGGCTTCCTCGGGCGTGTCCGTCACGGTGGCGCCGTGCCGGGCCAGTGGCTCGGCCTTGGACCGTGTGCGGTTCCAGACCCGGACGGGGAGCCGGTCCCTGAGCAGGCTGCGGGCCATCCCGGATCCCATGATCCCGGTGCCGAGGACCGCGACGGTCGGCGTGCCGGGGGCGGAGTCGGCGGGGGATGCGGTGGTCATGGGGAGGTTCCCTTCGTCGGCGGCGGGCCGGTCGCGAGGCCCGTGGGCCTCAAGACTGCCGCAGCGCGCTCTCCAGACAGGCGCGGTGCACGGCTCTGGCGAGTCGCGCGCCCCAGCGCGAACGCGGCCCGGCGAACGGTTCGCCCGGCTGCCCTCCCGGGTCGGGCGCGGCGACGCAGACGGCGTCCGTCGGTGTCCCGGAGCAGTCGAGTCCGGCGTCCACGAGCGCCTGGACCTTCGCCTCGGTGGCGGTGGCCACCGCGTTGACCAGGGCGGCGTCGGAGAGCGCCACGGGGAGGGTGACGACGATGTTGACGGTCCCCGGAGGCGGCGGGCCGTCGGTGCCTTCCGCCGGGGCCGCGGCCCATCCCCGCACTCCGAGGCCGCTGGTGACCGTCGCGGTCGCACCGCCGTCGTCGGCGACGGTGTACGCGGTGACGTCGGCGGCCGTCATCAGTCCGGCGCCGGGGCCCCGGAGCGCCTCGGCTTCCGCGATCTCCGCGAGGTGCCGGTCGGGGTCGAGGCGGGGGTAGCCGCCGGGCACCTGGGCGTTCAGGATCCAGGCGCGCGGGCCGATGCCGCCGCCGAGCACGGCGCTGCTGCACACCCGCCAGCCGGGCCCCAGGCGCCACACCAGGTGGTGCAGCCCGAGGCCGTCCTCCTGGCGGGCCAGCAGCTCGCCGCGCTGCCGGGGCGGGCGGATGCCTACGGATGTGATGGCGAACCCCCCGGGACAGGCCTGCCGACGGTCGGCGGCG
The DNA here is from genome assembly GCF_016745505.1 of Streptomyces silvae. Taxonomy (GTDB): domain Bacteria; phylum Actinomycetota; class Actinomycetes; order Streptomycetales; family Streptomycetaceae; genus Streptomyces; species Streptomyces silvae. Next base: position 1,693 of record NZ_JAERUC010000052.1, read on the forward strand.
CGCGTCGATCATACGGGCGGGCCGGGGCCGCGTTTCCGGCGCACCCGGACCGGCCGCCTCACCCGTATGGCGTAACGCGAGCTGCGGGCGGATAACCGCGTCGAGCGGGGCCACCGCCCCTCCCCGGTGTCCTGGGCCGTTCGCCGCCCGGGCCGGGAAGTTGCAGCGTCCAACCGGGTGAGGCGCGATGGAATCCGGACGCGCCTCCCCTGCTGGAACCACCCGCAGGACGCGCCCGGGCGAGGAGGAATCGGCCATGGGAGCCGCTGACGGTTTCACGGATTCCGGCGAACTCGACGGTCTGACCGTCTACGACAGCGACGGAGAGAAGGTCGGCACAGTGGGGCGGGTGTACGTCGACGACGACACCGGCAAGCCCGACTGGATCACGGTCAAGACCGGCATGTTCGGCATGAAGGAGAGCTTCGTGCCGCTTGCCGGGGCTCGCCGGGTGGGTTCCGACCTGCACGTCTCGCATCCGAAGGACCGCGTCAAGGACGCCCCCCGGGTGGACGCGGACGCACACCTGTCCGTATCGGAGGAGGAGGAGCTCTACCGGCACTACGGCATGACCAAGAAGGGAGCCGGGCCCGCAGGAGCGGGCGGCGACGCGCGCACGACGTCCGGGACCGGAACGGGTGCCATGGGCGCCGCGGGTGCGGCCGGAGCAGCCGGCGCGGCCGGCACCGCTCGCGCGGGCTCCGGCGGTCAGGCGAAGGCCACCGGCACCACCGCGGGGACGGGCAGGCACCGCGACGTGGACACGTCCGCCACGTCCCGTCCGCTCGCCGGAGCCGGAGCCGAGCGGTCCGCCACGGGCGCCGGCGGCCGTGACGAGATGGTGCGCTCCGAGGAGCAGCTCCAGGTCGGCACGGAGGAGTACGAGAGCGGCAAGGCGCGCCTGCACAAGTACGTCGTGACCGAGAACGTCACGCGGACGGTGCCGGTGTCCCACGAGGAGGTGCGCGTGGTACGCGAGCCTCTGCAGCCGGGCGAGAAGGTCACCGGCATGAAGGGGACCGACCTCGGCGATCAGGATGTCGAAGTCACCCTCCACGCCGAACGAGCCACCGTCCGCAAGGAGGCGGTCCCGGTGGAGCGGGTCCGTCTCGAAACCAACAGGGTCACCGAGCAGAAGGAAGTCTCCGCCGAACTCCGCAAGGAGAAGATCGACTACGCGGACGGCAAGGACGACATGGGCAGCGGCAAGGACACGGGCGGCGAGTTCGGCCAGGGACGTCGTCGCTGACCCCCTCACACAGCGGCGAAAGGCCGCGCGACAGTAGCGAGGGGCGGACCCGGGTGGTTCACGGGCCCGCCCTTTCGTCGCGTTCGGGCCGTGCGTGGGCGGCTTCGCCCGGCAGGAACCGCACCGAGGGGCGGCCTTCGGGCCCTTCCGGCGTCACCACCGCGCGTACCCGGTAGACATCGGCGATGAGGTCCTCGGTGAGCACCTCCGAGGGCGTGCCGCCGGCGACCACCCGGCCTTCCTTCATGACGGTGACGCGGTCGCAGAACATGGCGGCCAGGTTGAGGTCGTGCAGTGCGATCACGGCGGTGACGGGCAGCGCGGCGACCAGGGACAGCAGCTCCAGCTGATGCTGGATGTCCAGGTGGTTGGTGGGTTCGTCCAGCAGGAGTTCACGCGGCTGCTGGGCCAGGGCGCGGGCGATCTGCACGCGCTGGCGCTCGCCGCCGGACAGGGTGTGCCAGGACTGCCCGGCGCGGTCGGCGAGTCCGGTGCGCGCCAGCGCCTCGCGTACGGCGTCCTCGTCCCCCGGTCCCGGCCCGGACCAGGCGCGCCGGTGCGGGATGCGCCCGAGGCGTACGACGTCCAGCACGCTCAGGTCGACCTGGGTGGCGGCGTGCTGGTCGACGACGGCCACGCGGCGGGCCACGGCCCGCCGGCCGGTCTCGGCGAGGGTGCGGCCGTCGAGGGTGACGACGCCGGCGCCGGGGGTGAGTACGCCCGCCATCACACGCAGCAGCGTGGTCTTCCCTGAGCCGTTCGGCCCGAGGAGCCCGACGGTGGTGCCGGGCGGCGGCGCGACACTCACTCCGTCGAGGACGATCCTCCCGCCGGCCTCCCGGCTGACGCGCGTGGCCCGCAGGCCGTCACCGGGGGTCTCCTCCCGGCTCATGAGCCGCTCCTTCGCGTGCGGTGCAGGATCAGGACGAAGACGGGCACTCCGATGAGGGAGGTGACCACGCCGACCGGGACCTCCTGGGGGTCGAGGACGGTCCGGGCCAGCGTGTCGACCCAGACCAGGAACACGGCCCCGGCGAGCGCCGTCACCGGCAGCAGTCTCCGGTGGCCCGCTCCCGTCAGCGCCCGGGCCGCGTGCGGCAGGACGAGACCGACGAACCCGATGGCACCAGCCGAGCTGACGAGGGCCGCGGTCAGCAGCGCGGTGGTGCAGAGCAGCACGATCCGGGTGCGGGTCACATGCACCCCCAGCGCGGCCGCGGCGTCCTGGCCGAAGGCGAAGGCGTCGAGCGTACGGGCATGGCCCAGGCAGATGAGCAGGGTGACGGCCAGGACGGCCGAGCACATCCACACGTCGCCCCAGCCGACCCCGCTCAGTGAGCCGAGCAGCCAGAAGAGCACGCCCTTGGTCTGTTCGGCGTCGGCGGCGGTCATCACGACGAAGGAGGTGAGCGCGGAGAAGAGCTGCATGGCCGCGACCCCGGAGAGGACGACCCGGTCGGTGGATCCGCCGAGCGTGTGGCTGAGCAGCAGGACGAGGGCGAAGGAGAGCAGGGCCCCGGCGAACGCGCCGCCCGAGACGGAGACCGCTCCCCCGCCGACGCCCAGGACGACGACCACGACCGCGCCGGTGGACGCCCCGGAGGAGACGCCGAGGACGAAGGGGTCGGCGAGCGGGTTGCGCAGCAGCGACTGCATCACGGTGCCGCAGATCGCGAGCCCGGCCCCGCAGACAGCGGCGAGCAGGGTGCGGGGCATGCGCAGGTTCCAGATGATGCCGTCCCGGATCGGGGTCAGCCGCCCCTGACCGAGGCCCAGGTGCGAGGCCACCGCCGACCAGACGTCCGGGACGGAGATGCGGGCGGGGCCGATCGTGACGGCGACCGCGACGGACAGGAGCAGCAGGGCCACCCCGCCGCTCCACAGAAGGCCGCCGCGCAGGAGCCGGGCCGCGCCGGCCGCCGGGACCGGCTGCTCCGGGTGCGCGTCCGGGGTGTGCGGGCGCTTCGCCACGTCCACGTCCGGAGTGTGCGAGGGCTTCGCCACGTCCGGTACGTGCCCGGTCTCCGGTACGTCCCGTATGGGGCCGGTGTCCGTCACCCCGCGAGTCCGAACGAGCGCAGCCCGGCCGCCACCCGCTCCACGCCCTCCACGGTCCGGATCGTCGGATTCATGGCCTGGCCGCTGAGCAGGACGTACCGCTTGTGCTTGACGGCGTCCAGGTTCTTCGTGGCGGGGTTGGACTCCAGGAACGCCATCTTCTTCCCGGCGCTCTCGGCGGTCTGCGACTTACGGGTCAGGTCGCCGATGACCAGCACGTCGGGGTTGCGGTCGGCGACGGTCTCCCAGTTGATCTGGGGCCATTCCTCGTGGGTGTCGTCGAAGACGTTCTTCGCGCCGAGCTCCTCGGTGATGATGCCGGGGGCTCCGCAGCACCCCGCCAGGTAGGGGGCCTCGGCGTTGGCGAACCAGTAGAGCATCGTGGTGCCGGACGCGTCGATGTCCGCGGTCGCCTTGTCGACGCGGCCGCGGAGGCTCGCGACCAGCTTCTCGCCCCGCTCGGGGACGCCGAACACCTTGGCCAGGTCGCGCACTTCGCCGTAGACGGCGTCCATGGTCAGTGTCTCGGTGCGGGAGCCGTCGCTGCTGCCGGTGTTGTCCTTGCCGGCGCAGTCGGAGGGCGAGAGGTACGTCGGTACGCCCAGCTCCTCGAACTGGTCGCGGGAGGCCACACCGCCCTTGCCGAGGGTGGATTCGAACGAGGCGGTGACGAAGTCGGGTTCCTCGGCGAGGACCTTCTCCGAGGAGGGCTGGTTCTCGGCGAGGCGGGGCACCGTGGACTCGTCCTTCTCCAGGCCCTTCATCACCGGGTCCGTCCACGTCGCGGTTCCGGCGAGCCGGTCGGCGAGGCCCAGGGAGAGCAGGATCTCCGTCGATCCCTGGTTGAGGGAGACGGCGTGACGCGGTGCCGCGTCGACGGTCACCGTACGGCCGCAGTTCTTCAGCGTCACGGGGAAGCCGTCGGCTGCGCCGTCCCCCGCGGTGCCTGCGGCGGGCTCGTTCCCGCCCGCGCCGCAGGCGGTCAGAAGGACGAGTCCCGCGAGGAGCAGGGCAGTTCGGCGTACGGTGCTGGCTATGGGCGGCACGGAGTCCTCGGCGTTCTCAGGGCTCTTGCGCGAAGCCCGGTACGGAGTTCCGCTCCCGGTGCGGAAGCGGGTGCCAGCAGGTCTTCGGACTCGGGTTCGTCCGGACGGGGCGCCTTCCCGGTGCACCCGAGGGTGTCCCAGTGGCCGTGGCCCCGCCCGTCCCCCTCACCGCTGCGCGTCAGCTCCGGATTCGCACCGGATTCCCTGACTCCACGTGGAGTGTGACTGGCGTCTGCAAGCTATCACGCGACGTGAGGACGGCCTCGGGGCCGTCGCCGGCACGGAGAGGGGGGGCCTCTCCGTACCGGCGGGCCGTCGGGCGGGTCAGCGCTTGGGGTGAACCGATTCGCCTCCGTCCGTGAGCGGCTTGTTCGTCCGGCGAGCGAGCACGGACGTGGTGCCCCAGTAGGCGAGCAGGACGGCGCGCAGGCCCAGGATCTCCAGGCGCTCGCGGGCCGCCTGCCCCCGGCGTCCGGCGCTCACCGGGCGTCCGCCGGGGCGGTGTTCCACGGGCCCGCGGGATCGTCGTACGCGTCCGCGTAGCCGGGTCCGGCGATCGGCCAGTCGGCGAGCAGGCGCTCGGGCAGGGCGAAGGAGTCGGCCAGTTCCGGGGCGTGCGCGGCGACGGCCGCGACGAGCTCCTCGACGGCCTCGGGCAGGGCCTCCACCTGATCGCCGCTCAGGAGGCCGGCGGCCAGCAGGTCGCCGCTGTTGCGGGAGACCCACTCGACGGCGAACAGCCGCTCCAGCTCCGCCAGCCGGTCCCTGGCATCCCCCGGGGGAAGCGCCGCGCGGGCGTCGGCGTAGGCCTCGGCGGCCTGCCGGTAGGCCCAGGCCTCGACCCCGCGCAGGGCCGGGCCCGAGGCCGCATTCCACCGGCCGAGGGTGTCGGCGTCGGGCGCCCGGAGCGCGCGGGCCCTGGCCCTGGCGAACCAGATGTCCTGGACCGAGGCGAGGAGCCCGCCCAGGAAGCGGGGGTCGGCCAGGTCGCCGGGGCGGGGGGCCGGGACGTCGTCCCGGCCGGGCTCGGCGGCGAAGAGCATGTCGGCCGCCGCCTTGGCGTACAGGGCGATGTTGTCGCCCTCGGCGGTGATGGCGCCCTCCACGCCGGTGACGAGTTCGGTCATGCCGTTGTTCTCCAGCAGGGCCTGTGCGCCGCAGCGTTCGCGGCTCTCGACGATGACCTCACGGGCCCGCCAGGTGATCCAGGCCTTGGCGACGTCGACGAGCCTGCCCGCCTCCGTGCGCCCGTCCTCGTCGGTGCAGGCCTCCCATCTCTCCTGCGCCCTGCGGTACAGCAGGCTCATGGCGAAGACCGTGGCCATCGCCGAGGCGAGCGGGCCGTGGTGCGTCCGGTGGGCGTTGACGGGTACGGGCGGGGCGCCCCGGCTGCCGGAGATCATCCGGTGCCCGCCGTAGCGCACGGCGACCGCCAGGGTCGCGCGCGCCGAGCCGGCCGCGCAGGCGCTCATCGAGATCCGGCCGGGGGTGACCCGCCCGATCGAGGTGAGGAAGCGCCGCCGCCTGTCTCCCGGGCCGGTCCTGAACTCCCCCGGCACGCCTCCCTCCTCGGCGGATCCCAGCAGGGCGTCCCGCTCGACGAAGAGCTGGTCGAACGAGGTGAGGCAGTGGTCCACCGGGCTGCCCATCCGGGCCGGCAGCCGCCGCACCCGGATGCCCGGCAGCGCTCGCGTCTCGTCGGTGAGCTGCACCAGGAAGAGGCGTACCCCGTGGTCGGCACCGTCGGCGACCAGGCGGGCGGCGACCAGGCCCGACTTCGCCCCGCCCGCCGGGCTCGTGTTGGGCATGAACTTCTGCGCGCCCGGGTTCGGGGTGTGCAGGACGAATCCGTCCCGCTCGCGGTCGTACGTGGCGGTGGTCTCCATCGCCGCCGCGTTGTTGCCGTGCGCCACCTCCGTACAGAGGAAGGTGCCGATCCGCCGCATCGTCAGATAGTCCGACAGATCGCGGCGGCCCGCGCATTCGTGGTCGAGGAGGCTGCCGAGGAAGAGGTTGTAGTGGATGCCCGCCACGGTGGTCAGCGCGGGGTCCACCGGGCCGAGCCAGGCGTGCAGGGCGGCCAGCGCGCGCGGGTCGGAGGCGAGGCGCGCTCCGCTGTCGAGGGAGAGGTTGAGGATCCGCAACCGGTCGTAGGCGAGTTCCAGCCGCTCTTCGGGCGTTCCTCCGGCGGGGCGGCGGAACGGTTCTGTGCTGATCAGCCGCTGCCAGAAACCGTGTTCACGGCGGTGTTCCGGGCCGAGGAGAACGCCGGTCAGCAGTTCGGCGGTGGACGGTGGGGCGGTGTCGGTAAGGGTCACGGTCATGTAGAAATCAACGATCGTGGTGCGGGCGAGGACACCCCCGTGAACGCCCTACCCCTCCGGGATCGCTCCGCTGGTCAGGGCCGCTGCCAGCTCCTCCTCGTCGGGGGGCAGCGCGCCCGCCCGTGCGACGGTCACGGCGGCCGACGCCAGTGCGTGACGCAGCACGTCGCCCAGCACGGTGGTGTCCAGGGAGCACAGCCGTGCGCGGCCCGGAGCGCCGAGCAGTCCGTACGAGGCGAGGGCGTGCAGCGTGCCGGACATGAAGGCGTCGCCGGCGCCCACGGTGTCGGCGATTTGGACGGGCGGTGCCCCGGCGCTCACGGTGGCGCCCGGCACGAAGGCCGTCGCTCCCCCGGCGCCCCGGGTGAGCAGGACCAGCGACGGCCCGGAGCCGAGCCACCGCTCGGCGGCCTTCTCCGGGGCCTCGTCGGGGTACAGCCACCGCAGGTCCTCGTCGCTGGCCTTGACGATGTCGCTGAGTGCGACGAAGCGCTCCGCGCGCCGCACGGCGGGGAGGTGGTCCCCCATCAGCGCGGGCCGCACGTTGGGGTCGTAACTGACGGTCGCCGCGCCCCGGAGCGACCGGACGAGGTCGAGGACGGTGTCCGCCCCGGGTTCCAGGGCGGTGGCGATGGACCCGGTGTGGACGTGCCGGGGCGGATCGCCGGGCAGCGCGACGGGACCGAGTGTCCAGGTGATCCGGAAGCCGTACGTGGCCCGACCCTCGTCGTCGAGCCCGACCGTGGCGGCCGGGGTGGGCGCGTCGCCGCCGTCCGTCAGGACCCGCACCCCGGCTGAGGCGAGGTGGTCCTCGATCAGGCGCCCGTCGGGGTCCCGGCCGAGCTGCGTGACCAGGGTGGTGTCACGGCCGAGCCTGGCCAGGCCGTACGCGACGTTCGCGGGGCTGCCGCCGGGGTGGGTCCGGTCCGGGGCGCCCGGCAGCCGGACGATGTCGGCGACGCATTCGCCGATGACCAGCAGGGCGGGGCTGTCGGGCATGGGGGCGGGTCTCCTGGGGAACGCGGGCGGTCCTGCCCCGGTGAGGCGCGGCGGTCACGGGGCACACTGCCGCCGATTCTGCCCCGTGTGCGGACGGCCGTGGAGACCCGGGCCTCAGGAGGCGTCCCCGCGCCCCTCGTCCCCGTAACGGCGCTCGAACTTGGCGACCTGGCCCTCGGTGTCGACCACCCGCGCCTTGCCGGTGAAGAAGGGGTGGCTCTCGGCGGAGATCTCCACGTCGATGACCGGGTAGCTGTTGCCGTCGTCCCAGTCGATCGTCTGCTCGCTCGACGCGGTGGACCGGGTCAGAAAGGCGTACCCGGCGGATCGGTCGCGGAAGACGACGGGACGGTACGACGGGTGCTTGTCCTGCTGCATCTCGGCTCCTGGAAGTACGGGGATCTCGCGTCCCGGCTCCGGGCCAGCCTCGCCAAGGGCGCCGCCCGGCGCGATCCGGGGCGTCCGTACGGAGCAGCGGATCAGCCCCTCTCCCAGCCGGGGGCGGGGGCGGCCTGCGGGGCGGGGGCGGTGCGCCAGGACCACAGGAGGGCGCCGGCCAGCAGCACCACGGCACCGAACAGCCAGGGCAGCGGTCCCGCGGGCAGCGCTCCGACGGCCAGGCCGGCGGCCGCTCCCACGAGTTGCTGGGCCAGCGACTGCACGGAGAGGGCCGTCGCGCGGCCGGAGGTGTCGACGCGGCGGTGCAGGAGGTCGTTCTCGGTGGGCCCCGCGGCGCCCAGGCCCAGGTAGACCAGCCCGTATCCGACGACGGCCGTGGTCAGCGCGGGCGCACCGGTGGCGGACACGGTGGCGCCGAGCGCCAGCAGACCGGCCACGCTCGCGCCGAGGCTCACCAGGACCGCGTGTTCCGCGTCCCCCGCGAGCCGGGCGACGAGCGGCGCCAGCCGGCTCCCGAGCGCGGAGCAGGCGAATCCGGCGGCGGCCAGGCCCGCGAAGAGGACCGCCCCGGACTCCGCGGTCCCGGTCAGCGCGGCGGCGCGGCCCGGGGTGAGCAGTTCGAGAGCGGCGAGAGCCGTACCCGCGGCGCCCGCGGTCATCAGGATGCGCCGGATCAGGGTGTCACCGGCGCCGAGCCGGATCCCCGAGGCGACGGCTCCGGGGACACCCCGCAGGACGCCGCGCAGGGTGACCGCGGGGCGGGGAGGCTCCGTCAGGGCGGTCAGGACGTGGACGATGAAGACAATGTCGATGACCACGCCGAGGAGCACGGGCACCGAGAGCGGCAGGACCAGGTCCGAGGTGAGCGCCCGCAGCCGGGCCCCCGGGTCCGGGCCGAGGCCGAGCAGCCAGGGCAGCGCCCCTCCGAGGAGGACGCCGAGGGCGATGGCGCCGGACGAGGCGGCGCTGCCGTGCGCCAGCCCCGTACGGAGATCGGCGTCGGGGCCGGAAGCGGCGTGCACGGTGTCGACGTACCAGGCTTCGGCGGGCCCGCTGGACAGGGCACGGCCCGCACCCATGAGGGCCGTGCCGAGGATGATCACCCAGGGGGTGGTGCCGAGGCCCATGAGCGTGAGGGCGCAGACGTTGAGCAGACCGGCGCCGGCCAGGACGGCGCGGCGGCCGATGACGTCGGAGAGCCCGCCGGTGGGGAGTTCCAGGGCGGCGGCGGTCAGGGAGTGCGCGGCGAACGCTCCGGCGATGACGGTGAGGGACAGGCCGCGCTCGGTGAAGAGCAGCACCATCGGCGCCATGACGAGGCCCGCGGGGAGCCAGAAGAGGAACGAGACGGCGACGAACCTGCGGCGCGCCGTGCGTGCGTCGGGCATGGTGGCAGGGGCCTTCCCGGCCCTGGGCGACGGGGTCACCGGGCTCTTCCGGCGTCCGCAGCCGGGCCGGCGTCGGGGCCGGGGCCTGCCTCGGCGGCCGGGGCGGAGGCCACATCGGCGGCGGGAGTTGCCGGTCCCTCCCCCGCCAGCGGGAGTCCTGCGGTGAGCAGCACGACCTGCCGGGCCCGGGGGTCGGACTCGTCCCGTGCGGTCAGTTCACCGAGCTTGGCCGCGATCGCGTCGCGGAGTTCGCGGAGGGACTCCGGCGTCAGACGCGGCATCAGGTCGTCGATCCCCGAGGCGTCGTGCCACTCCTCGCCGAGCCGGCCCGCGTCGATGTCCGCCTCGTGCTGCTCCATCGACTGCTGCAGGTGCTCGACCTGGCGGCGCCTGCCCAGCACCAGCATGGCCCGGCCCGCGGGCGTGGCGAGCATGGCCGCGTTGCTCGCCGAGGTGACGGCGTGCACGGCCTTCCAGCGGCGTTCGCGCCCGTCGCGGTGCTCGGCCTCCGCCACGAAGGCGTACTTGGCCAGCACCCTGAGGTGGTAGCTGGTCGACGCCGACGACTCCCCGGTCCTGGCCGCCAGTTCGCTCGCGGTGGCCGGCCCGTGCAGCCGCAGCAGGCCGAGCAGCCTCAGGCGCAGGGGGTGCGTGAGCGCCTTCAGGGCCGCCGGGTCCCGCTCGGGGTCGAGTACACGATGCGTGGCGTCGCTGTCCATGGCGGCAGCCTAGAGCGCTCCGGCACTTTGCCAAATAGTTTTTGCAGAATATTTTTGGGAAAGTTGTTCAGCCCGCCGCCTCCTCCACCGCGTCCGCGACGAGCGCGAGGAAGCGTGCGTGGGCCTGCGGGCTGCACAGCGGTTCCGGGTTCCACGGCACGGTGCGCGCGCCCCGGCCGGCCGCTTCCCAGGCGGGGTCGGTGATCCCTTCGAGCGGGACGGCGTTGGACCGGATGTCCGCCAGGACGATCCCGGGCTCCAGCGCCGCGGCCTCCGCCCAGTCGACGGTGGCCCAGTTGACCCCGGCCCCGTCGGGCGGCGACACGAGGCCGACCCCGAGCTCGGCCAGCACCCGCAGTTCGGGCCACATCTGGGGCCGGGCGACGTACGCCTGCTCCGGTCCCGCCGGTGAGAGGGCCACCACCCTGGGGGCGCCGGGGGCACGGGCCGCCGCGCGCAGCCGCTCCCGGGCCGCGCGCAGCTCACCCGAGGCGTCCGGGACGGGCGCGCCGCCGAGCGAGCGCGCGAGGGCGGCGAACCTCTCGGCGACCCGGTCCAGGGTGCGCGCCTGGCCCACGTCGATCACGACGACCGGGACGCGCTCCTCCAGGTGCTTGGCGGTGTCCGGGTCCAGTCCGTAGAGCTGTCCGTGGCCGTAGCTGACGGCGACGACCAGGTCGGGCCTGCCGCGTAACAGTGTGTCCACGTCCAGGGCGTCGCCCGCACCCCGGTAGTCCACGGTGTCCAGCGGGAGCGTGCCGGTCTTCGCCCGGTCGGGCTCCGCCCCGTCGTGCCCCGAGCCGAAGATCCCCTCCGGGCGTATCCCGTAGTCCCACAGTGTCGCGCCCGCCTGGACGTACGCGAGCACCCGGGCGGGCCGGCGGTCCGCCGCCGCCAACTGGCCCCGGTCGTCCGCGAAACTCCACGCGCTCTGCTCCGTCATGCCACTCACCCCTCCGAACCGACGGCCTGGGCCCTCTCCCCGGCTCGCCTCCCACTACCTGCCCGGCCCGTCGGCTCCACACCCCCGGTGGAGCGCCCCAGATACGTGAGCGGCCCCGGGTCGGGTACGTCGATCACCTGGAACCCGAGCCGGTCGTAGAACGCCCTGGCCGGGGTGTTCGCCGTCAGCATGGACAGATGGACGGCCCCGACGCCCTTCCGGTGCAGGGCATCCAGGAAGGCGCCCACGAGCTCCCTGCCGTACCCCTTGTGCTGCCACGGCGGCAGCAGGTCGATGTGCAGGTGCGCGGGGTAGGCGTCGAGCTCCGGGAGGATCATGCGCTCGGGGTGGTGGAGGAGGGCCGTCATCGCCTCGGTGAGCGTTTCCGGTTCACCCTGCGGCTCGGGGAAGCGGTCCGTGACGCGGGGCAGCCAGACCTCCCGGAAGGCCTTCACGAAGGTCCGGGTGTCGGCGGTCCCGAGGACGTAGCCGGCCGCCCGCCCCGAGCCGTCGTCCAGGACGAACGTCAGCTCCGGTTCCAGGTGGGCGTAGGGCGCGGCGAACAGGGCGGGCATCAGCCCGGGGTCGGGGTACAGATGCGTGCTGTCCCCGCCGTTGTCAGCGGTGCGGACGCAGATGTCCGCGAGGGCCTCCTGGTCGGCGGGCCGGTAGGGGCGTACGTACGGGGTGCGGGTCATCGCCCCATCCTTTCCCGCTGGGAGCGCTCCCACAAGGCCCCGCGGGGCACTTCAGGACTCCTCGCCCCCCTGGTCGTCGGAGCGGGCCAGTTCGACGTTGAACTGGGCGCCGGTCAGCAGCGCCAGGTTGGTGAACCAGATCCAGATCAGGAAGACCACCACCCCGGCCAGCGACCCGTACAGCCGGCTGTAGCTGGCGATGTGGGTGGCGTACAGCGCGAATCCGGCCGAGGCGACCAGCCACAGGAACGCCGCGAGCACCCCGCCGGGCAGCGCCCCGCGCAGGCTCCGCGCGGAACGCGGGCCCGTACTGAAGAGGACCAGGATGAGGCAGGCGACCAGACAGAGCAGCACGGGCCACTTGAGGCCCTCCCACACCGTCTCCCCGGCCTGCGCCAGGCCCGCGCGGCGTCCGAGCCAGCGCGCCAGGGGCCCGGTGAGCACGAGGGCGAAGGCACTGGCCATCAGCAGGACGAGCAGCCCGACGGCCGAGACCACGATGATGTGCGCCTGGCGCAGGGGCGGCCTGGTGTCCTTGACGCGGTGCATGGCGTGCATCGCCCTGCGGAAGACCGCCAGATAGCTGGAGGCCGACCAGACGGCGCTCACGCTTCCGGTGACCACGAGCAGCCAGACCGCGGTGCGCTCCTGGGTGGCGGCCTCCAGGGGCCGGCGCAGCGCCGATCCGGACTCGGCGGGCGCGAAGGCCGTGATGTCGGCGATCAGCGCGTCGGTGGCCCCGGGGTTGGCCAGGCCGATGACGGAGACGGTGACGAGGAGCGCCGGGAGCAGCGCCAGGATGGCGTAGTAGGTGAGGGCGGCCGCCCAGTCGGAGAGGTCGTCGTTCCACAGGGACACGGGGGTACGGCGCAGAGCGGTGCGCCAGTGCCTCCGTGTGGTGCGCCCTGCCGGGGGCGCGGTTCGTTCCGCGACGGGGTCGTCGGTCCTGCTGGGCACGCGGATACTCCGGGGGACGAGGGAAGGGGGGGACGGCCGGGACGCCTCTCGGCGGCCCGGCTGCTCCCTTTCTCTCATGCCTCGGTCCCGCGGTCGTAACCCAGGGCGGCTCAGTCGTTGACGGCGGTGAGCAGCACCACCGCGTCCTCCAGGGCCAGCAGTCCGTGCCGCTCCTGAGGAATGGGGTGCAGCCGGCCCGCCGTGAGGTCCACGTCCCCGGATCCCGCGGTGAGCCGGACCGCGCCGCGCAGCACCTGGAGCGAGGCGGCGGGCGGCGCGTTGTGCTCGTCGAGGGCGGACCCCTCGGTGAGCGCGATCACCGTCTGCCGCAGGGGCGCCTGGCGCAGCAGCAGATGTGCGCTGCGCCCGTGCGCGTCGGCGCGGGCCGCGGCCAGGTGCTCGTCGGCGAGAGCGTTGAGATCATCCATACGACCACTGTGCCGCAGCCCCCGCTCCCTCGCTATCGCTTCTCGCGCAGCCAGGCGGCCGTGTCGTCCGGCAGCAGACCCGAGGGGTCCGGCGGGGCGCTGGTCAGCAGGATCTCGTGATGGCCGGGGAGCGGGACCGGGCCTCCCGAGAGGTTGACGACGCAGATCAGGCCGTGGGTCCGCCGGAACGCGAGGACGCCCGGTGCCGACGGCAGCCAGTCCAGCCGGCCGTCGGCCGTCTCGCCGGGTGCGGCGGCGAAGCCCGGCTCGTCGCGGCGCAGCCGCAGCGCCTTCCGGTAGAGGCTCAGCATCGAGCCGGGGTCGGTGCTCTGCCGGTCGGCGGCGTACGAGGGCCAGGCGTCCGGCTGCGGCAGCCAGGGTTCGGCGGTGGATCCGAAGCCCGCGTACGGCTCGTCGGCGGACCACGGCAGGGGCACCCGGCAGCCGTCCCTGCCGGGGTCGACACCGCCGGAGCGCAGGTGCATGGGGTCCTGGATCCGGTCGCGGGGGATGTCGGCCTCCGGCAGGCCGAGCTCCTCGCCCTGGTAGAGGTAGACGGCGCCCGGCAGCGCCAGCGAGAGCAGGGCGGCCGCCCGTGCCCTGCGGGTGCCCAGTTCCAGGTCGGTGGGTGTGCCGAAGACCTTGGCCGCGAAGTCGAAGCCGGTGGCCTCGCGTCCGTAACGGGTGACCGTGCGGGTCACGTCGTGGTTGCACAGCACCCAGGTGGCAGGTGCTCCCACCGGGGCGTGCTCGGCGAGCGTGTCGTCGATCGCGGAGCGCAGCAGCCCGGCGTCCCAGGGGCAGGCCAGGAAGTTGAAGTTGAACGCGGTGTGGAGTTCGTCGGGGCGCAGGTAGCGGGCGAAGCGCTCGGAGTCGGGGAGCCAGACCTCGCCGACGAAGATGCCGTCGTACGTGTCGGCGATGGCGCGCCAGGAGCGGTAGATGTCGTGGAGCTCGTCCCGGTCGATGTAGGGGTGGGGGTCGGTGCCCTTGACGAAGTCGGGGAGGGCGGGGTCCTTGGCGAGCAGGGCCGCCGAGTCGATCCGTACGCCGGCGACGCCCCGTTCGAACCAGAAGCGCAGGACGTCCTCGTGCTCCTGGCGGACTGCGGGGTGCGCCCAGTTGAGGTCGGGCTGTCCGGGGGCGAACAGGTGCAGGTACCACTGGCCGTCGTCGATCCTGGTCCAGGGGGTGCCGCCGAATTCGGAGACCCAGTCGTTGGGCGGGATCTCCCCGTGGCTGCCGCGTCCCTCTCGGAAGTGGAACAGCTCGCGCTCGGGGCTGCCGGGGGCGGCGGCCAGCGCCGCCCGGAACCAGCTGTGCTGGTCGGAGACGTGGTTGGGGACGATGTCGACGAGGGTGCGGATGCCGAGCTCCCGGGCTTCGGCGATGAGCTTCTCGGCCTCGGCGAGGTGGCCGAACGCCGGGTCGATGGCCCGGTAGTCGGCCACGTCGTAGCCGCCGTCGGCGAGGGGCGAGAGATACCAGGGCGTGAACCAGAGGGCGTCGACGCCCAGTTCGACAAGGTAGGGCAGCCTGGCCCGTACCCCCGCCAGGTCGCCGGTGCCGTCTCCGTCGCCGTCGGCGAAGCTGCGTACGTAGATCTGGTAGATGGCGGCGTCGCGCCACCACGGTGCGGTGGCCTCGGTCGGACGGTTGGCTGCCACGTGGCGTTCCTTTCGGGCAGGAGGTACTCCGCCCCCGGCCCGGACGCGGGGCGTGTGGTCGGAGGGCCGGCGGCGGAGTGCTGGTGGGGAGGCGGTGGTTCGGGGGGCGCTCAGCCCTTCAGGCCGCCCGCGGTGAGTCCGCTCATGATGTTGCGCTGGAAGAGCAGGAAGATGAGCAGCGTCGGGACGGACGCGATGGTGAGCGCGGCGATGAGGACGTTCGTCGGCACCCCGTTGGACAGCGAGTAGATGCCGACGTTGAGGGTCTGCTTGCCGGGGTCGGGCAGGGTGAGCATGGGCCAGAGGAAGTCCTTCCAGACTCCGACGACCGCGAAGATGGAGACGACCCCGAGGATCGGCCGGGAGATCGGCAGGATGATGGAGCGCAGGGTGCGCAGGGGCGAGGCTCCGTCGATGGCCGCGGCGTCGAGGAGTTCGCCCGGGATGGAGTCGAAGAACCGCTTCAGCAGGAAGATGTTGAAGGCGTTGGTGACCGACGGGAGCCAGATGGCCCAGGGCGAGTTGAGCAGGTTGCGCTCGAAGATCGGTACGTCGAGGACCGTGAGGTACTGCGGTACGACCAGGACGGTCGCCGGGATCATCAGCGTGGCCAGCATCATGCCGAGGATGACCTTGCCGAACATCGGCCGCAGCTTGGACAGCGAGTAGGCGGCGGCCACGTCGAGGACCAGCTGGAAGGCGAGCGCGCCGAACGCGTAGTAGAGGGTGTTGAAGAGCAGCTGGGCCAGGTCCATCACGTTCCACGCCTGGGAGTAGTTCTCCGTGTGGATCGAGGAGGGGAAGGCGGTGGGCGGGCTCTGTACGACTTCCTGGGTGGTCTTGAGGCCGCCGGTCACCATCCAGTACAGGGGGCCGAGGAACGCCAGGGTGAAGGCCACCACCACCAGGGCGAAGACGATCCAGTAGACGGCCTTTCCCCGGGGCCGGCCGAGCTGGGCCGGTGAGATGAGGGTCCGCTGGCGGCCCAGGTCGGCGTCCCGGCGGCGGGCCTTGCGGCTGCCGGGCCTCCCGGGTCCGCGCCGGGAGACAAGCGTGCTCGATGCCATCGTCGTGCTCCCGTCCTAGTCTTCGCTGCTGCGGCTGAGGCGTACGTACACCGCGGAGAAGCCCGCGAGGACGACGAGCAGGAGGAGGCCGAGGGCCGCCGCTCCGCCGTAGTTGTTGAAGTTGAAGGCGTACTGGTAGATGAGGTAGACGACCGTCGTGGTGGAGCCCTCGGGGCCCGCGCCGTTGGTCAGCAGGAACGGTTCGGTGAAGACCTGCATCGTCGCGATGATCTGCATGAGCAGCAGGAGCGACAGGATGAGCCGGGTCTGCGGGATGGTGACGTGCCAGATCTTGCGGAGCAGTCCGGCGCCGTCGAGCTCGGCCGCCTCGTAGAGCTCGCCCGGGATGCCCTGGAGGGCGGCGAGGTAGATGAGTGTGGCCCCGCCCATGTTCATCCAGGTCGACGCGATGACGACGGACAGCATCGAGGTGTCGGGGTCCTGGAGCCATTGCTGGGCGGGCAGATGGAGGAATTCCAGGATGCGGTTGAAGAGTCCGTAGCCGGGGTCGTAGAAGTACTTGAAGAGCAGGACGGAGGCGACCGGCGGCAGCATGACGGGCAGGTAGACCAGCAGCCGCAGATACCCCTGGGCGTGCCGGAACTCGTTGAGCACGACGGCGACGACGAACGGCACCGCGAAGCCCAGCACGAGCGCCAGGACGGTGAAGAGCAGGGTGTTGCGCCAGGCCTGCCAGAACGCCGGGTCGTTGAAGACGTAGCTGAGGTTGGACCAGCCGGCCCAGGTCGTCGTGCCGTCCTCGGTCTTCTGGAAGGCCAGGAGGAACTCCCTGACCATCGGGTACCAGGAGAAGAAGGAGAAGCAGAGGACGGCTCCGATCAGGAAGCCGTGCGCCGAGATGTTGCGGCGCAGGGCGCGCACGAACTCCTCCCGGGCGGAGTCCGGCCCGGTGGGGCGTGGGTGGTGCCCGGGTGGCGGTGCGCTCGCCTTCCCGGTGGACAGGGTGGGGGCCGACATGGTCTCTCCTCGGTGCCGGTGCGGTCGCTCACGGACGGCGGGATGCGGGGCCGGGCCCGCCCGGCCCGGCCTCCGCACGTCCGTTACTGGTTCGCCAGGACCTGGTTGACCTGCTGCTCGGCGGTGTCGAGCAGCTTGTCGACGTCGGCGTCCTTGTTGGTCAGGACCGCGGACATCGCGTTGTCGAGGATCTTGTAGATCTCCTGGGCCTTCGGCGGCTCGGCCTTGCCCTGGACGGGGTTGTCCATGAAGGCCTTGAAGTTCTCGACGGGCATGGTCGCGTTGGCGGCGCGTGCGGCGTCGTCCTTCGTCTTGCTCTCACCGGTGAAGAAGTTCGGCTGCGGCAGCCCGACGGGCAGCTGGTCGGCCTTGGTGCGGGACCATTCGAACTGCCCCTTGCCGGGGGTCAGGTTCTTGAAGTTCAGCCAGGCGACGGCGGCCTTGATCTTGTCGGGCGAGCTGCCCTTCTTGATCATGTAGTTGTTGCCGCCGAAGAGGGTGCCCTGACCGCCGGGGATCGGTCCGAGTCCGAAGTTCTCGTACTTCGCGCCCAGTTGCTGCACCATGTAGGCGATGTCGTCGGGAGCGGCCAGGAACATGCCGAGCTTGTCGGTGGATATCTGCTTCTGCAGATCGCCCCACTTCAGCAGCTGGGTCTTGCCCATGCTGTCGTCCTCCCAGCGCATGTCGTGCAGCTGCTGGAGGACCTGCTTGCCCTTGTCGTCGTTGAACGCGGCCTTCTTGCCGCTCGCGTCCACGACGTCCCCGCCCAGGCCGTACTGGGTGGCGGTGAAGTGCCAGCCTCCGTTGTTGCCCGCGCTGTACTCGCCGAAGCCGGCGATGCCCTTGCCCAGGCCCGCGATCTTCTTGCTCGCGGCGCGGACCTCCTCCCAGGTCGACGGCGGGGTGTCGGGGTCCAGTCCGGCCTGGGTGAACAGCTTCCGGTTGATCATGAGGCCCATGGTGTAGTTGCTGGTCGGCAGCGCGTAGAGCTTGCCATCCTTGCGGGCCACGTCGAGCACCTGGGGCTGGATGTCCTTGAGCGCCGGGACCGAGGTGTCGTTGACGTACGCGGAGATGTCCTCGGCGCCGTCGTTGTCCAGCACCTGCTGGAGGTCCGTGAAGTAGGCGTAGAACACGTCGGGTTGCGACTTGCCCTTGAGCATGGCCGTGAAGCGCGGGGGCTCGAGGCACTGGCCGGGCGTGGACTTCCCGTTGATCTTGACGTTCGGGTACGTCTTGTTGAACGTCTTGACGTCCTCGTTCCACTCGCGCAGCTCCGCGGCCTTCGCGGCGGGCGGCATGCAGTCGATCGACAGCGTCACCTTCGCCTTCGGGTCGAGCGGCGCGGACGGATCGGACGAGCCGCTGCCGGAGTCGTCGTTCCCGTCGCCGCTGCTGCTCGTGCCGCAGGAGGCAAGGGTGGTCAGGGCGAGCGCGGTGACGACGGCGGCCGCGGAGGCACGGCGGGTACGGCGGAACCCAGCACTTCTCATCGGTGGTCCCCTTCGGGCATGTGCACGGAAGGCCTCGGCCGGCTGTCTGCCGGGGCGCGGCATACTCAACCACCGGCGACATGGGAGCGCAATATCTCGCGCAGTTTTCGTAAATGTTTGACAGCGCTCCGCATGTGAGGAGGCAGGCAGGAGCGGGCCGATGCCCCACCAGCGCACCCCCGCACACCCCGCCAGCACCCCCGCACACCCCGCCAGCACCCCCAGGTACGCCGCACACCGGACAGCCGGAGCCCGCAAGAGACGGACTGCCCACTGCAAGCCGTTACGCGCGCAGGGGTGCCCCCCGGGCCCCTTGCGGAACCCGGGAAGCACCCCTGGGTGCGCTGCTCCGCCCTCCTACGGATTGATGTTGATCTTGAAGGTGGAGGTGGTGTTCTTCACGTCCTGGGCGTTGCCGCTGAACTTCAGCCCGCTGAAGGTGACTTCACCGACCGCCGGGCCCTGGCCCGCCTCCGGCATCTCGTTGGCCCACAGCCCGAAGCCGGACTTCGCGTCGAACGCGTCACCGCTCTTGCGGGCGCCGGAGACCGTGATGTCCGTGAGCACCGTGTCCTTGATGGGGAACTGCGGCTGTCCTCCCACGTAGTTCGTCTGGAACATGATCCCGCTGTACGTGGGATCGACGATGTCCACGTGCGAGATCCGGATGCCCTGGAAGACCTTGGAGGCGGAGAACAGCCAGATGCCGGGGAAGGTCTGGGTGCCCCAGAAGTGCCCGCCGGCGCGTACGACCGACACGTTCTCGATCGTCGTGGGACCGGGCCCGAACCCGTTCATCGGATAGCCGAAGTCCAGCGAGCTGACCGTGATCCCGGAGTACACCAGGGTGTCGGCGATACGGATGTTGCGGAAGGTGTTGTCGTAGCCGCCGTACACGGCCACGCCCGCGGCCCGCCAGGTGAGGAGGGACGTGAGGTTCTCGTACACGTTGTTCTTCATGTCGGCGCCGCCGGCGTCGATCGCCGAGAACAGTGCGAAGCTGTCGTCCCCGGTGGCCCGTGCCTCGTTGTTGGTCACATGGTTGTCCGTGGATCCGTTGGTCATGTTGATGCCGTCGGCGAACATGTTGCGGATCCGGGAGTTCTTGATGGTGACGTTGTCGGTGTTGGCGCCCCAGTAGAGGCACACCATGTGTTCGTTCCAGATGTTGTCGATCACGATGTCGGAGACGTTCGAGAAGTCGAAC
Source organism: Streptomyces silvae (assembly GCF_016745505.1). Taxonomy (GTDB): domain Bacteria; phylum Actinomycetota; class Actinomycetes; order Streptomycetales; family Streptomycetaceae; genus Streptomyces; species Streptomyces silvae. Next base: position 21,316 of record NZ_JAERUC010000052.1, read on the forward strand.
ACCTTGCCGGGCCCGTCGATGCGGGACGTGTAGTTGCCGAAGTACGCGAAGTCCGAGAACGACGAACCCTTCGCACTGGCCTCCGCGCGGAATCCGATGTCGGTGTTGTCCTGCGTCGACGGGGCCTGGAACCGGGTGAACCAGGGCCCGGCGCCGGTGACCTTCACCGCCTTGCCGTAGACCTGGAACTTGCCGGCGGTCGAGTAGTCACCGGCCGGGAGGTAGACGCCCACGAGGTTCCCGGTCGTGTCCATCCGCACCTTGTCCAGGGCGTTCTGGACGTCCTGGTGGGTGAAGCCGGCCGGCACGGTGTACCGGGCGGGGTCGGGGTTGGCCTTCTGGGTGACCTGCTCCAGGCTGACGAAGTCGATCGCGTAGGTGCTGGTGTTGGCCGCGTCCTTCTGCAGCCGGATCCTGCTGCCCGCCGGGACGTTCTTCCCCAGCATGAGGTTCGCCTCGTCGTAGATGTGCCGGGGCGCGCCCGAGCCCGGGGAGTTGCCGGGGCCGGTCTCGTTCCCGTACAGCCAGGCGTACTTCGAGGTGAGGTCGATGGCCTTGAGGAAGGTGCCGTCCACGTAGACGTTCAGCTTCGAATCGATGCCGCCGCCGCCCGCGGAGTCCGGGATGGAGAAGCGGGTGACCAGGGTGTTGGTGGGCGCCCTGGTCGTGAATTCGACGTAGTTGCCGGTGCTGTCGAGGGTGACGGCCTTGCGGCCGGACGCCTCGCCCGCGATGTCACCGACGGTCCTGTTCGGGCCGACGACCTTGGCACCGCCACCGGTGACACCGTCCTCCGCCTCGTACATGTCGTACGGCATGTCGGCGCCGCGTCCGACGAAGAACGATTCGGTGGTGGTGTTGTTCCCGCGCTTCACCGGCAGTTCGTTGGCGTCGTCGGCGAGCACCACCTTCAGCGTGTACGAGCCGTCAGCGGCCGTCCAGGTGCCGAGGGAGACGGGTGCGGTCGTGGAGCCCGCCGCGATGGCGCCGTTGTGCGCGCCGGTGAGGGTCTTCACCGTGGCGCCCTTGGAGTCGATCACGCTGAGGGTGATGCCGTGGCTGCCGGCGGCCGAGGCGATCGAGCCCTGGTTCTTCACGGCGACGGAGAAGGTGACCGTGTCGCCCTGCGACGGGGACGACGGGGCGGTCGTGACCGCGCTCGCGACGAGGTCGGAGCTGGAGACCGGCTTGACGACCAGCGGGGTGCCGCTGGTGTAGCGGTTGTCGGTCTCGTTCTCCTCGATGATCTCGCCCGCCGGGTCGACGACCGCGCCCAGCGTGTAGCTGCCCGCCTCACGGGACCCGATGCCGGCGGTGACCTGGGCGGAGGCGCCGGCGGCGAGTGCGCCCACCGAGGCGGTGGCGACCTTGGATCCGCCGAGCTCGAAGTCGAGCTTGCCGGCGGGAGAGGCGAGCGCGCCCGTGTTGCGTACGGTCGCGGACAGCGTGATGGCGTCCGACTCCACCGGCGCCGCGGGCGCTGCCGTGACCGCCGTGACCTGGAGGTTCGGGTTGGGGGCCGGAGTGCCCAGCACCTGGAACTCGGCGACCTGGCCGGCGCCGGACCCGGTGTTGGAGGTGAACTTCAGCTGGACGTCGGCCACGCGTGCGGTGACGGGGATGGTCACCGTGTTGCCCGTGGCCGGGTCGAACGCGTAGTTCTTGGCGGCGGCCAGGCTCGCGAACGCGGTGGCGTTCTGCTCCCGCCCGAGCACCTGGATGTTCTGGGTGCGCGCCCCCCAGCTGCTGTCGGGGTTGAGCTTGACGACGACGCTCTCGGTGTCGGCGTTCGCGCCCAGCGCCACGGTCAGGGTGTTCGGATAGCTGCCCCCGGCCCCTTCCCAGTACGTGGTGAGGGAGTTGTCGTTGGCGTTGGCCGCGACGAACGTGTGGACCACGGACGAGGCGGTGATCGGCTTGGAGACGGCGAGGTTGGAGGCGGCGGCCGTGGACCCGTTGCGCGTCACGGTGTTGCTGGGGCCGGATATGTTGCCCGCCGCGTCCCTGGCCCGGACCACGTAGCTGACGGTGGCGCCGGCGGGCTGGGTGTCCGTCCAGGTGGTGACGTCCCCGGCCACGCTCTTGCGGAGCACGTTGTCGGCGTAGATCTCGTAGCCGGTCACCCCCTTGTTGTCGGAGGACGCCTGCCAGGTCAGCTTGATCTGACCCGCCGACGGCTCGGTGAACGCCAGGCCGGAGGGGGCGGTCGGCGCCTGGGTGTCACCGGAGTCGCCCTTACGGGTGACGGTGTTGCTGTTGCCCGACACGTTGCCCGCCGCGTCCCTGGCGCGCACGAAGTAGGACACGCTCTCGCCCGCGGGACGGGTGTCGGTGAACGTGGTGACGTCTCCCGCCAGGCTGGTCAGCAGAACGTTGTTCGCGTAGACGTCGTAGCCGGTGACACCGGTGTCGTCGGAGGACGCCTGCCAGGTCAGCTTGACCTGGCCGGTGGACGGCTCGGTGAACGCCAGGCCGGTGGGGGCGGTCGGTGCCTGGGTGTCGCCGGTCGCGGGGCCGTAGATCTCCAGCTCCGAGAGCTGGGCGGCCGGCTGGACGGAGTTGGCGGTGACGAGCACACGCACATGACGGGTGGTGGTCGCGTCGAAGGAGATCGTCGCCGACTGCCCGTTCGCGGGGCCGAAGGTGTACGCCTTGGAGGCCGTCAGGTCACTGAACTCCGTGCCGTCGGAACTCCCCTGGATCTTCAGCGTCTGGGTCCGCTGCTCCCAGCCGTCGGGCAGCCGGAGCACGACACGGTCGATCCGGACCGACGAGCCGAGGTCCGCCTGGATCCACTGCGGGAGCTCGTTGTTCCTGCTCTCCCAGTAGCTGGCCCGGTTGCCGTCGTTGCCGTGTGCGGCCACGTAGGTCTCGGTGTGGCTGCTCGCCTTGAGCGTCCGGCCGGCGGCGAGGTTCACCGACGACTCCCCCGCCGTCCGGACCTCCAGCTCGGAGAGCTGCGCGTTCCGCCACCCGGTGTTCGCCGTGATGTTCACCCGCACGAAGCGGGTCTGTGTGGCCGGGAAGGAGATCCTCACCTCGTTGGACGCACCGGGGCTGAAGGTGTACGCCGCCGAGGACTTCAGCGTCGAGAAGCTGGTGCCGTCGGCGCTCCCCTGGAGCGAGAGGGTCTGCTGCCGGCTCTCCCAGCCGGCGGGGAGCTTCAGCGTCACCTCGTCGACCCGTGCGGCGGAGCCGAGGTCGGTCTGGACCCACTGCGGCAGGGTGCCGCCGGAGCCCTCCCAGTAGGTCGCCTGGTTGCCGTCGGTCACGTTCCTGGCGCCGTACGCGTCACCTGCGCTGCTCGCCGCCGCGGCCCGGCCTGCGGCGATGTTGGGGCCGTCGGCCGCCGCGGCGGTGAGCGACGGCCATCCGATCATCAGAAGACTGGTGGCGACCATGGCGGAAAGCGTCCGCCATCTCCAGCGTTGGGCTCTCATAAGTCCCCGATCTTCGGCCTCGGCGCGGGACACGCCGAGGGCACGGCTCTGTCGGAACAGCTCTGCGGCACTTGTTTCTGCACACACTGAGCTGTGTTTTGCGCTTAGCCGTCAGAGAGTTGCAGAGAAATGCGATAGCGTCCACGGTTGCGACAGAAACCGGAACGGGACGGGGGGCGGCGTCGGTCGTGCAAGGACCGTCCATCAGGCGGCACTTGACCGGGCCGGCGTCCGGTCACGGCATGTATGCGGCGCGCAAGGGATGGACGCAATTATTTGCATGGCGCTGCAAGCCGGACGAAAGTCCCTGTTCCCGGGCCCCTCCACGGCACGGCGAAGAGCGGGGCCCGCAGGACGCGGACCCCGCTCCCATGGAGCCGGGTGGAGGTCAGAGACCGCCGGTGTACAGGAGCCGGTCGGGCGAGCCCGTGCCCAGACCCGTCAGGACGTCCGGGGTGGCCTCCTCGGCGAGCGCGTCGGCGACCTGCTCCGGCGTCGCGTCGGGGTTCTGCTCCTTGTAGAGGACCGCGGCACCGGCGACGTGCGGGCTGGCCATCGACGTACCGCTCAGTGTCGTGGAACCGCCGCCGAGCTTCGCGGACACGATGTCCACGCCCGGGGCGTACAGCCACACACAGGTGCCCCAGTTGCTGAAGGTCGCCTGCCGGTCCTGGTCGTCGCCGGCCCCCACGGCGAGCACACCGTCGGCGCGGGCCGGGGAGACGTCGCAGGCGTCCTGGTTCTCGTTGCCCGCGGCGACCACGGGCAGGGTGCCCTCCGCCGCGAGCGCGTCGAACGCGTCGTCGACGGCCGAGGACGCGGGTCCGCCGAGGGAGGCGTTGACGACCGCCGGCTGCTCGGCGTTCTGGGCGATCCAGTCGAGCCCGGCGATGATCCCGGCCCAGGTGCCCGAGCCCTCGCAGTTGAGCACCCGCACCGGCACGAGCGAGGCGGCGGGGGCCACTCCGTACGTGGAGCCGGCGACGGTCCCGGCCACGTGCGTGCCGTGGCCGTTGCAGTCCTCACCGTTGCGGCCGTCGCCGATCGCGTCGTAGCCGGCGCCCACCCGGCCGCCCAGCTCGCTGTGGGCGGACTCGATGCCGGTGTCCAGGATGTACGCGGTCACCCCCTGGCCCGTGCCGTCCACGTCGTATGCGCCGTCCAGCGGCAGGTTCCGCTGGTCGATGCGGTCCTGCCCCCAGCTCCCGGCCACGGCCCGCTTCGTGCCCGCCGTCGTGGCGGCGGGCGGCGAGACGGACGCCTCGCTGTTCTCCTCGACCGCTTGGACGCCTGCCGCGCCGCGCACCTCCTGGAGCTGAGCGGCCGTCAGCGAGGCCGCGAAGCCGTGCAGGACCTTGCTGTACGTGAAGAGGGTGCTGACCCCCAGCTGTTCGGCCATGGCGGCCGGCTTCTGCTCGGGCGAGAGGGTGACGATGTACTGACCGGGCACGGCCCGGGTCGACTTCTCGACCGGTACGAGGACCTCGCCGGTGTCCGCCGTGGCCGTGGTGGTGCCGATCAGAGGGGCGATCAGCAGTAGAGCGGCTGGTGCCCAGCGGGCGCGCAGGCGCATGCGTTCTCCCTTGGGGTGGAGGAGCGGATCGCGGACCCGTCAGGCCCGCGACGTGCGAACACCTGACCTTTCGTCCACATCCCCGGCGAGCCTGAGCCGCGTCAGCCGGACAGCGCAACGATCGGCGCCGGGGCAGGCCCATTCGGCCCATCGGGTGAAAGGTTTCAACTCCTCCCTGCGAGCGAAGATAGACCTGCCCCGCAAGGCCGTCAATGCCACGTACAGCAGGCTTGCAACCCCCGTTCCAGGATGGGGGCGATCACGTGAGAACTCTTGACAGGGTCCGGTCAGAACCCTAGCTTCACGGAACTGAAACGATTCATCATCGCCTCGTTACGGAGCCGCGTTGTGATCAGCAGAAGACGACTGCTCAGCACCACCGCCGCCACCGCCGCGCTCGCCGCCGTGTCCTCGCCCGCCACCGCGGCGGCCGGATCGGCGGGGGCGGCCGCCGGGCGGGCCCGCGTCACCGGGCCGACCGTCGAGTACGTGCGCCGTCCGCTGGGCCTGGACACGCCACGTCCCCGGCTGAGCTGGCCCGTCGCGTCGGACACCCCCGGCATGGTCCAGACCGCCTACCAGGTGCGTGTGGCCACCGCCCCCGAGCGCCTCGGCGCACCCGACGTGTGGGACAGCGGCCGGGTCGGCTCCTCGCAGTCCGTACTGGTTCCGTACGGAGGGCCGCCGCAGACGTCCCGTACCCGCTACTTCTGGTCCGTGCGGATCTGGGACGCGGACGGCCGGGCCTCCGCGTGGAGCGAGCCGTCCTGGTGGGAGACCGGTCTGCTGGACGCCTCCGACTGGTCGGCCGGGTGGATCGCCGCACCGGCCGCGCTGACCGGCGCACCCGTTCTGGACGACGCCTCCTGGATCTGGTTCCCCGAGGGGGACCCCACCGTCGAGGCGCCCGCCGCCACGCGGTGGTTCCGCGGCCGGGTGGAGGTTCCGGAGGGTGTCACCCGCGCCCGTCTGGTCATGAGCGCCGACGACGGTTTCACCGCCCTGGTGAACGGTGTGCGGGTGGCGCACACGGAGGCCGACGGCCCGGCCGAGAACTGGAAGCGCCCCGTCCTGGTGGATGTGTCGGACCGGCTGACCGCCGGTACCCAGGTGATCGCCGTATCGGCGACGAACGCCGTCAGCGGACCCGCCGGGCTGCTCGGGGCGCTGGAGCTGACGACCGCGGACGGGACGACCACGGTGGTCACCGACGCGGGCTGGCGGGCCACCGACGAGGAACCGCCGGAGGACTGGCACTCCGTCACCTACGACGACTCCGCCTGGCCCGCCGCGAAGGTCCTCGCCCGCTGGGGCTCCGGGCCGTGGGGCAGGGTGGAGGTGGCGCACTCCCCCGCCACCCAGCTGCGCCGGGAGTTCCGGCTGGGCCGCAAACGCGTCGCACGGGCCCGGCTCTACTCGACGGCTCTCGGCCTGTACGAGGTGTCGCTCAACGGCGAGCGCGTCGGTGAGGACCGCCTCGCCCCCGGCTGGACGGACTACCACCAGCGGGTCCAGTACCAGACGTACGACGTGACCGGGCTGCTGACGAAGGGCGGCAACGCGCTGGGGATCACCCTCGCGGCCGGCTGGTACGCGGGGAACATCGCCTGGTTCGGCCCTCACCAGTACGGCGAACGTCCCGCCGCACTGGCCCAGTTGGAGATCACCTACGCCGACGGGTCGACCGAGCGCGTGGTGTCGGGCAGTGACTGGCTGACCGCCGCGGGTCCCGTCACCGGCGCCGACCTCATGGCGGGCGAGGAGTACGACGCCCGGCTGGAGACCGACGGGTGGACGCGCGCCGGCTTCGACGCGGCCGGCTGGCACCCCGCCGACCGGGTGGACGGGGTCACGGCGGCCCTGGTCGCCGAGGTGGACGGCGCCTGCCGGGTGGAGCGCGAACTGACGGCGCGTGAGGTGACGGAGCCGAAGCCCGGAGTCTTCGTGTTCGACCTCGGCCAGAACATGGTGGGCACCCCCCGCCTCACCGTGTCGGGACCGGCCGGTACGACGGTGCGGCTGCGGCACGCCGAGGTGCTGAACCCGGACGGCACGATCTACACCGCCAACCTGCGCACCGCCCGCGCCACGGACACGTACACGCTCAAGGGCGGCGGGCGGGAGACCTACGAGCCGCGCTTCACGTTCCACGGCTTCCGCTACGTCGAGGTGACGGGCTATCCCGGCACGCCGGGCCGTGACGCGGTCGTGGGCCGGGTCATCCACACCTCGGCGCCCTTCACCATGGACTTCACCACCGACGTCCCCATGCTCGACCAGCTCCACAGCAACATCACCTGGGGGCAGCGCGGGAACTTCCTGTCCATCCCGACGGACACCCCGGCCCGCGACGAACGGCTGGGCTGGACCGGCGACATCAACGTGTTCGCGCCCACCGCCGCGTACACGATGGAGTCGGCCCGCTTCCTCACCAAGTGGCTCCACGACCTGCGCGACGCCCAGACCCCGGACGGCGCCTTCACCCATGTCGCCCCGGACCTCCCGAACGTCGGCAACGGCGCGGCCGGCTGGGGGGACGCCGGGGTGACCGTGCCGTGGGCGCTGTACCAGGCGTACGGCGACGTACGGGTGCTGGAGCAGTCCTGGACCCCGATGACCGACTGGCTGACGTATCTGGAGGCGCACAGCAACGGGCTGCTGCGCCCGGCCGACGGGTTCGGCGACTGGCTCAACATCGAGGACGAGACGCCCAAGGACGTCATCGCCACGGCCTACTTCGCCCACAGCGCGGATCTCGTGGCGCGGACGGCCGAGGTGCTGGACAAGGACCCCGCTCCGTACCGGACGCTCTTCGGCCGGGTGCGCGACGCGTTCCGCGCGGCGTACGTCTCGGACGGCGGGCGGGTGAAGGGCGACACGCAGACGGCCTATGTGCTGGCGCTGTCCATGGATCTGCTGGCGGAGGGGGACCGCGCGCCGGCGGCGGACCGGCTGGTCGCGCTCATCGAGGCGAAGGACTGGCATCTGTCGACGGGGTTCCTCGGCACCCCGCGGCTCCTGCCCGTGCTCACGGACACCGGCCACACGGATGTCGCCTACCGGTTGCTCACCCAGCGCACCTTCCCGAGCTGGGGGTACCAGATCGACCGGGGCGCCACGACGATGTGGGAGCGCTGGGACTCGATCCGGCCGGACGGCAGCTTCCAGGACGCCGGGATGAACTCCTTCAACCACTACGCCTACGGCTCGGTGGGCGAGTGGATGTACGCGAACATCGCGGGCATCGCCCCCGGCGCGCCCGGCTTCCGGAAGATCCTCGTACGACCGCGGCCGGGCGGCGCGGTGACCCGGGCCGGAGGCCGGTTCGATTCACGGTACGGGCCGGTCGCCACGAGCTGGCGGAAGGACGCGGACGGCTTCGCCCTGAGCGTTGTCCTGCCGCCGAACACGACCGCCGAGGTGTGGGTGCCGGGCGGCGACGAACGGAGCGCCGGCCGGGGCGACGCGGACTTCCTCCGGCTGGACGAGGGGTGTGCGGTGTTCTCGGCGGGATCGGGCACGCACCGGTTCACGGCCTCCGGCTGAACCGTCCGGTGCCCCGTGGGACGGGCCGTCCCACGGGGCACACCGCGCTACGCGGCGCCCTGCCGGAAGGGCGTGCTCCCGGACGCGACGCGGAGCACGGCGACGCCCCGCGGGGGCAGGACGAGACCGTCGGCCCCGGACGAGGGACCGGTGAGGATCTCTCCGTCCACCGTGCCGAACGCCACGGGCTCGTCCGTACGGTTGACGAGGAACCAGTACGCGTGGGAGCCGTCGGTCCGTACGGTCAGCTCGGCCCTCCCCCGCGCCGCGGCGGGGAGCTCGGAGGTCACGCCGGCGCCGGACAGCAGGGAGCGCAGCACCTCGGGCAACCCGTGGCGGCCCAGCCGGGTGGAGACGTAGGCCGCGGACCCGCCGCCGGCCGGGGCGCGCCGGGTGAGGGCGGGGCGTCCGGTCTGGTCCCCGCTCGCATAGCGGGCGAGCACCGTGACCTCGGGGTCGGTCACGTCGATCCGGTCGGTCCACAGGGTGCCGGTCAGCCCGTTGTCGAGCTGTACGTCCTCGTCCTCCAGCAGGGGGCCGAACTCCTCGATGCGGATGCCCAGCAGATCGCGCAGCGCGCCCGGGTAGCCGCCGAGGTGCACGTGGTCGTTCTCGTCGACGACGCCCGAGTAGTAGGTGGTGGCGAGGTGGCCGCCGCCGCGCACATAGGCGTCCAGCCGGCCGGCCAGGGCCCGCGGGACGACGTGGAGGAGGGGGGCCGCGACGAAGTCGTAGCCGGTGAGGTCGGTCGCGGTCGTGACGACGTCCACCCGGACACCCAGGGCGAGGAAGGCGGAGTACCAGTCGAGCGCCTCCTGCCGGTAGCGCATCAGGGAGGAGGGCTGGGAGTCGCGTTCGACGGCCCACCAGGACTCCCAGTCGTACACCAGCGCCGCGCGGGCGGGCTGCCGTACGGAGCCGGTCACCGGGGTGAGGGTCTCCAGGGTCCGGCCGAGGGCGCTGACCGCGCGGAACAGCTCGCTGTCCGGGCCGGCGTGGGGCACCATCGCGGAGTGGTGCTTCTCGGCGCCGGCGGCGGACTGGCGCCACTGGAAGAAGCAGACCGCGTCGGCTCCGTGGGCGACGTGAACCAGGGAGTCGCGGGCGAGTTCGCCCTCGCGCTTGGCGACGTTGACGGGCTGCCAGTTCACCGCGCTCGTCGAGTGTTCCATCAGGAACCAGGGCGCGCCCCGGGCGATGGAGTGGGTGAGGGAGGCCGAGAAGGACAGCTCGTCCAGGCGCTGCGGCCCGGGGTGGGCGTAGTGGTCGTTGGAGACGAAGTCGATCTCCGCGGCCCAGTCGGGGTAGTTCATGCCCTGCGTGCCGCTCATCACCATGAAGTTGGTGGTGGCCGGGATACCGGGGGTGATGCGGCGCAGGATCTCGCGTTCGGCGCGGAGGTAGTCCTTCAGCGCGTCGGAGGAGAAGCGCTTGAAGTCGAGCTGCTGGGTCGGGTTGGCGTGGCTCGCGGCCAGGCGAGGCGGCTGGATCTGCGCCCAGTCCCCGTAGTGCTGCGACCAGAAGGAGGTGGCCCAGGCCCGGTTGAGCTCCTCCAGGGTGCTGTAGCGGGCGCGCAGCCAGTCCCGGAAGGCCTGGGCGGCGTCGTCGGAGTAGTCGTAGATGTTGTGGCAGCCGAGCTCGTTGGAGATGTGCCAGGCGACCACGGCGGGGTGGTCCGCGTAACGGGTGGCCATGGCCTCCACCAGCCGCAGGGCGTGTCTGCGGAAGACGGGCGAGGTGGGCCGCCAGTGCTGTCGCGCGCCCTGGGAGAGGGTCTCGCCGGTGCGGGTGACCGGCAGGATCTCCGGGTGCAGGGTGGTGAGCCAGGGGGGCGGCGAGGCGGTGGCGGTGGCGAGGTCCACCGCGATGCCGCCGGCGTGGAGCAGGTCGAGCACCTCGTCCAGCCACTCGAAGTCCCACCGGTTTTCGGCCGGCTGGAGGCGCGCCCAGGAGAAGATGGCGACGGAGACGACGGTGACCCCGGCCTCGCGCATCAGCCGGACGTCTTCCTTCCACACCTCGCGCGGCCACTGCTCCGGGTTGTAGTCGGCCCCGTAGGCGAAGCGCGCGGGGCGGTCGTCGGAGGGCGGGCGCAGCCAGTGGCGCTCGGAGGCGGGGGTCATGATGATCCTTTCGGATACGGGGTGCGAGTGCGGCAGGGGGCGGCCGCCCGTCGGCGGGCGGCCGCCCCCTGCTGGTTCAGCGGCTGGAGGTCACTTGTTGACGTTGAAGCCCTGGTCGTTGCCGTAGGCGACGGAGGCCTTCTGCCATTCCTTCAGGCCGTCGGCCAGCGTGGTGTCGGAGACGTACGCCTTGCCCACGGAGTCGTTGAAGATGGAGTTCGCGTACACCTGGAACGGCAGGTAGGACCAGTCCTCCGGTACCTGGCTGGCGGACCGGGCGAAGATCTCGTTCGCCTTCTGGCCGCCGAAGTACGGGAAGGTGGTGTCGAGGAACGACGGGGAGGACAGGTCGGCCGTGGTCGCCGGGAAGGCGCCGCCCTTCAGGCGGGCCTGGACGCCGTCGGAGTGGTTGGCGTACTCGTTGAACGCGTACGCCAGGTCCTTGCTCTTGCCGTCCTTCATCACGGCGAGGGCGCTGCCGCCGTTCTCCGAGCTGACCTCGCCGCCCTTCTCCCACTGCGGGAGCGCCGCGGCACGCCAGTCACCCGAGGCCGACTCGACGCCGGAGACGAAGTTGGCGGGCATCCACGCGCCGGTGGCGAGGGTGGCGATGGTGCCGTCCGCCAGGCCCTTGTACCACTCGTCGCTCCAGTTGGTGACGGGGGCCAGGAGCTTCTCGTCGATGAGCTTCTGCCAGACCTTGGTGTAGGCGAGGACACCCTTGTCGGCGGTGAGGTCGACCGTCACGTCGGTGTCGCGGTTCTTGAACGGGGTGCCGCCGGCCTGCCAGATCATGCTGGTGGTGAACCCGGCGTCGCCGGTGTCGTTGGCTATGTAGGCCTTGGGGTCCGCAGCGTGCAGGGCGCGGGCCGCCTCGAGGTATTCGTCCCAGGTGGTGGGGACGGCGATCTGGTGCTTGTCCAGCACCTTCTTGTTGTAGAAGAGCGCCATCGGGCCGGAGTCCATGGGCAGCGCGTACACGGCGTCGTCGACGGCGACCGCGTTCCACGGGCCCGGCGAGTAGTCGGCCTTGAACTCTCCCGCGCCGTAGCGGCTGAGGTCCTCGAGGGACTTGCCGAGGGCGAACTGTCCGACGGCGTAGTACTCCACCTGCGCGACGTCCGGCACCCCGGACCCGGCCTGGACGGCGTTCTGCAGGGCGGTGTACTGGTCGTTGCCGGTACCGGCGTTGACCAGCTTCACCTTGACCTTCGGGTACTCCTTCTCGAAGTCGCTGACCACCTGCTTCAGCGTCGGTTCCCACGCCCACACCGTGATGGAACCGCCCTCCTTGAGGGCCGCCCGGAGGTCACCTCCGGACACCGTCTTGTCCGATGACCCGGCGTCGCCGTCGGAGGATCCGCAGGCGGTGAGGCTCAGCGCGGCCGCGCACAGCAGGCCGACGCCACGCATCGCGCGTCTGGTCATGGTTCTCATAATTGCTTCACTCCGTTGTGGTGAGGATGGTGCGGGAACCGTCGGGCGGCCGCACGGGGGTGCGTGGCCGGCGAGGGGTGGGACACCGCGCCGGAGGGGGGCCGTGGATGACCGGTCCCGGGGCGCGGAGTTGGGGTGGCGGCCGGTGCGGCCGGGGAGGGGGTCATCCCTTGACGCTGCCCGCCGCCAGGCCGGACTGCCAGTAGCGCTGGAGCAGCAGGAAGGCGATGACGAGCGGCACGATGGTCAGCAGGGAACCCGTGATGACGAGGTTGAAGACCGGCTGGCCGCCCGCGGTGGACGCCTGTTCGTTCCAGGCGTTCAGCCCCAGGGTCAGCGGGTACCAGTCCGGGTTCTTGATCATGATCAGCGGCAGGAAGTAGTTGTTCCACGTCTGGACCATGGTGAAGAGCAGGACCGTGACGATGCCGGGGCCCAGCAGCGGGAGCGCGACGCGGAAGAACGTCCGCAGCTCGCCGGAGCCGTCCATCCGGGCCGCTTCGAGGAGTTCGGTGGGGACGGCCTCGGCGGCGAACACCCACATGAGGTAGAGCCCGAACGGTGAGATCAGCGAGGGGATGATGACGGCCCACGGCGTGTTGGTGAGCCCCATCTTGCTGAACATGAGGAAGGTGGGGACCGCCAGCGCGGTGGCGGGCACGGCCACGGCGCCGATGACGACGGCGAAGACGGCGCGCTTCCCGGTGAAGTCGAACTTGGCCAGCCCGTAGCCGCCGAGGACGGCGAGGAAGGTGGCTCCGCCGGCGCCGGCGACCACGTACAGCAGGGTGTTGAGGAACCAGCGGACGAAGATGCCGTCGTCGTAGGTGAGCGTCTGGGAGATGTTGTCCCAGAGGGCGAAGTCACCGCTGAACCAGAGGCCGAAGGAGCCGAAGAGCCCCTTCTGCGTCTTGGTGGCGTTGATGACGAGCCAGGCCAGCGGCATCAGCGCGTAGAGCGCGGTCACGCCCATGAGCACCGTGAGCAGCACGCTGCGACGGGGCTTGTCCGGCGAGCGGCGTGCGCGCGAGCCGCGCCGGGGCGCGGGGGCGCGGTGGGTGGTACGCCGGGGTGTCTGCTCGGCGGTGAAGGAGGGGGCGCTCATCGTTCACGCCTCCTTTCGCATGCCGCGCAGCTGGACCGCGTAGGCGATGATCATCGTGACGACTCCCATGACGAGGGAGACCGTCGCCGCGTAGTTCTGCTGGCGTCCGGAGAAGGACAGCGTGTAGGTGTAGAAGTTGGGCGTGAAGTAGGTCGTGATCGCGTTGGGCGCCAGCTTCTGCAGGATGCTGGGCTCGTTGAACAGCTGGAAGCTGCCGATCACCGAGAAGATCGTCGCGATCACCAGCGCACCGCGGATCGCGGGGATCTTGACCGCGGTGATGATCCGCCACTGTCCCGCTCCGTCGATCTCGGCGGCCTCGTAGAGGGACTTGGGGACGACCCGCAGCGCCGAGTAGAAGATCAGCATGTTGTAGCCGATGAATTCCCAGGTGACGATGTTGCCGATGCTCGCCAGCACCAGGGACGGGGAGAGCGGGTCGGGCAGCGACACGCCGAAGGCGTCGTTGAAGTTGCCCACCAGCCCGAAGCGGGTGCCGTAGATGAAGCCCCACATCAGGGTGGCGACGACGGCCGGCACGGCGTACGGCAGGAAGACCGCGATCCGGAAGAAGCTCTTCCCGTAGATCCTGCCGCTGTCCAGGGCCAGGGCCACGAGCAGGGCGAGGCCGAGCATGACGGGCACCTGCACCACGAGGAAGAGCGCCACCCGGCCCACGGCCGCCCAGAACTGCTCGTCCTCGAAGGCCCGCTGGAAGTTGTCCAGGCCGACGAAGGACGTGCCGCCCACCAACTGGTCCCGGAAGAAGCTCAGATACAGGGAGTAGATGATCGGCGCGAGGAACACCAGGGCGAACACGGCCATGAAGGGCCCTACGAAGACCCAGCCGACCTGCCCGCGCCGTCCTCTCCGGACACGCCGGCCGCGGGACCCTCCGGCTGGTGGGCGGCGTCCGGTCGTGATCGGCGTAACGGCCGTCATGGGTACTCCTGTTGGTCCGGCGTTGTGCAGGCCCCGGCCGGATGGAGACACCGGACATCGTGGAGGCGCTGTGCTTGAGGGGGCCGAAGTCCACGCGAACATCCGTGAAGATGTTTACGTAAACATTTATCGGTGAAGTGATGTCTACACGTCTCTCACGTCATGGTCAAGGCTCGGTTTCCCTGCTGTGCCGACCAGTTGGGACGCGACAGGCCCGCCGGCTCCCCCGAGCGGCGGCGCCCTGGTGTGCCCGTGTGTCGGAGCCGGGCGTCCGGAGTGGTAGAAATGCCCTTGGTCCGCCCCTCGGTCCGCAGGCGCATACGAGCCACACGCGCAGCAGAGACAGGGCGGTTCCCGCTCGGAAGACCCCCACATCACGCGCGGCCCGCCCGGCCCCGCGGCCGGACCGGCACGCCCAGACGGCGAGAGGCTCACACGACCACGACGGAGGCGGACGCAGTGCAGGGAAAGGAACAGGCCATGGACCGGCCACCTCGCAAGGAGGCTTCGATGGCCGACGTCGCGCGCCTGGCCGGTGTCTCCTCGCAGACCGTCTCCCGGGTCTCCAACGGGAGCACGGTGGTGTCCGAGGAGACCCGCGACCGCGTCCTGAGCGCCATGAAGGAGCTGAACTACCGCCCCAACAGCGCCGCCCGCGCCCTGAAGAGCGGGAAGTTCCGCACGCTGGGCGTCGTCCTGTTCACCCTGGCCACGACGGGCAACGTCCGTACGCTGGAGGCCATTTCCGCCTCGGCCGCGGACGAGGGGTACGCGATCACCCTGCTGCCCGTCGCGACGCCCACCAGCACGGGGGTCAGGGGCGCGGTGACCATGCTCGGCGAGCAGGTCGTGGACGGCATCATCGTGATCATGGAAGTCCGCCTTCTGGACGCCGCCATCTCGCTGCCGCCGCACACCCATGTGGTGGTGGCCGACTCCGACGCCGGCGACCGCTACAGCGTCGTGGACACCGATCAGTCCGGGGGCGCCCGGGCCGCCGTTCGCCACCTCCTGGACCTCGGACACCGCACCGTGGCGCACGTCGCCGGCCCCGCGGAGTCGTACGCCGCCCAGCGTCGCGCGCACGCCTGGCGGCAGACCCTGGAGGAGGCGGGACGCCCGGTCCCGACTCCGGTGGACGGCGACTGGTCGGCAGCCTCGGGGTACGAGGCGGGTCTCGTCCTGGCGGCGGACCCGTCCTGCACCGCGGTCTTCGCGGCCAACGACCAGATGGCGCTGGGCGTCCTGCGCGCCCTTCAGGAACGCGGCAGACGCGTCCCGGAGGACGTCAGCGTCGTCGGCTTCGACGACATCGCCGACTCCGCGTCGTTCCTCCCGCCCCTGACCACCGTCCACCAGGACTTCGCCGAGATCGGCCGTCGGTGCGTGGACGGGGTCCTGCGGCAGATCCGCGACGAGACGACGGAGCGCGGCACCACCCTGGTCCCGACCCACCTGGTCGTCCGCGCGAGCACGGGCCCGCCGCCGAGGGGATGACTGCACGCCGGTCGCGCTCGGCCCGGCCGGTCAGCCAGCAGGGATCCCGAGGAGTTCCGGCTTCGTGGCCAGTGCGGCGAACCGACCCGCCGGGTCCGCGACCAGCCGCCGGGCCGTCAGGTCGAGGATGCCGCCCACCCCGGTGATCTCCGCGGCCACGGTGCCGTCCTCCTTGAGGATCCGCTGGCGGATCTCGAAGGTCTTCCCCTCGCCGTGGAAGAGCTCGCAGCTGACGCGGACCCTGTCACCGCCCCGCAGTTCCCGCAGGTACTTCACCGTCACCTCCAGCTGCACCGGCCCGATCCCCTCGGCGAGCAGCTTCTCCTGGGCCAGTCCGGCCTCCCGCAGCAGCTCCCATCGGGCGTGCTCGGCGTACTGGAGGTAGACCGCCTGGTTGAGGTGGCCCTGGGTGTCGAGCTCGTATCCGCGCACCGTGACATCGACGAAGAAGGTCATGCACAGCGGAACACACGCGCACCCCTCCCCCATTCCTCTCCGTCACGAGGGGTCACACGGGTGCGCGGCCCCTTTACGGACCTGTCATGTCCCGCTAACTTCCTGGATGCAAGAGATTGCAGAAAGGTTCTGACGGAGATTTCCGTCAGAAGCACTGCTCGCCCGAACCCCGAGGCGCGTCCGGGTTCTCCGGCGGGATCATGGCAGCCGCTCGCGGAGCGGCTGTGCTGTCGGCAGTCGCGGTCCACCCGCCCGCGGCCCTCCCCTGGAGCACACGCATGAGACGTACCCCTGTCCGGCTGCTCGGACGACCGGCCGCCACGGCCGTCGCCGCGGTGGTGATGCTGGGACTCCTGACCCCGGCGCCCGGCCCGTCCGGAGCGGAGTCGGCCCTGCCGGCCGCCGCCTCGGAGTCCACCGCCACCGTCTTCTACTACACGAAGACCAGGAACTGGTCCGCCTACCGGCTGCACTACGCACCCGACGGCGGCTCCTGGACCACCGTCCCCGGTGTGGCCATGGAGGCCGCGTGCACGGACTGGGTGAAGCAGACCGTCGACCTGGGCGGCGCGTCCGGCCTCGCCGCCACGTTCAACGACGGATCCGGCGTCTGGGACAACAACGCCGGCAAGAACTACGCCCTGGGCACCGGCGCGGTCACCGTCAAGGACGGCGTCGTGGCCCACAGCGACCCCTGCGCGGACAGCGGAACGGAGCCCGAGGAGGGAGGCCGTACGGCCTCGGTCTACTACTCGACCGCCACGGTCGGCTGGACGACCACCAATCTGCACTACCAGCCGGCGGGCGGAGCCTGGACCACCGTGCCCGGCGTGGGCATGGAACCGGCCTGCACCGGCTGGGTCAGGAAGACGGTGGACCTCGGCACCGCCGCCTCCATGCTGGCCACCTTCAACAACGGCAACGGGGTCTGGGACAACAACAACGGCGGCAACTACACGGTTCCCGCCGGCCTCACCACCGTGAAGGACAAGAAGGTCACCGCCGGCGCGGCGGACCCCTGCGCCGCCGAGGCGCCGGACACCCGGGCGCCCACCGCCCCCTCGAAGGTGTCGGCGAGCGCGGACGGGGTGTCCGTGGTGCTGACCTGGGACCCGTCCACCGACGACCGCGGCGTGACGAAGTACCAGGTGACGCGGACGGGCGGGACGAAGGGCACCGCGGTGACGGACGTCGGCTCCACGGTGTACTCCGACACCGGGCTGGAGGCGAGGACGGCCTACAGCTACACCGTCAGGGCCGTCGACGCCGCGGGGAACGTCTCGGCGGCGTCCGCCGCGGCGACCGCGACCACCGGGGAGAAGCCGACGGCCCCGGCCTCCGGGAAACCGCTCGGCACCGACCCCCGCAAGGACCCCGTCTACTTCGTCCTCACCGCCCGCTTCAACGACGGCGACACCACGAACGACAGGGGCGGCAGCCAGCACGAGAAGTCGGGCAACGCGGCCAACGGCGACCCCATGTTCCGGGGCGACTTCAAGGGCCTGGTCGACAAGCTCGACTACATCAAGGGCCTCGGCATGTCGGCCGTCTGGATCACCCCGGTCGTCCTGAACCGCTCCGACTACGACTACCACGGTTACCACGGCTACGACTTCTACCAGGTCGACTCCCGGCTGGAGTCCGCCGGGGCCTCGTACCAGGACCTCATCGACGCCGCCCACGCCAAGGGCATGAAGATCTACCAGGACGTCGTCTACAACCACTCCTCGCGCTGGGGCGCCAAGGGCCTGTTCACCCCGAAGGCGTACGGGGTCCGCGACACCCAGTGGAGCTGGTACTACGACGAGAGGAACGACGGCTTCGAGTACGACGGCCTCAGCGTCGAGCCGAAGTCCGGGAAGTCGTACTACAACGGCGACCTGTGGTCCACGGCCGAGCCCTCGGGCAACACCTGCGTCAACTGGGGCACACCCACCGGGGCCACCTCACCGGAGGGCTACAGGATCTACAACTGCCAGTGGCCCAGCCCCACTTCGGGCATGTTCCCGAAGGCGTACTACCACAACTGCTGGATCGGCAACTGGGAGGGCGAGGACTCCCGGAGCTGCTGGCTGCACGACGACCTCGCCGACTTCAACACCGAGAGCACGCCCGTGCAGAACTACCTGATCGGCGCCTACAACAAGTACATCGACATGGGCGTCGACGGCTTCCGTGTCGACACCGCCGTGCACATCCCCCGCACCACCTGGAACCGGCGCTTCCTGCCGGCCATCCAGGAACGCGTCACCCAGCAGTTCGGCACCGAGGCCGCGAAGAACTTCTTCGTCTTCGGTGAGGTCGCCGCCTTCGTCAACGACAAGTGGAACCGCGGTTCCGTCAACCACTCCGCCCAGTTCTACACCTGGAAGGAGCGCAAGGAATACAGCGCGGACGACGAGAAGGCCGCTCTGGAGATGTACGACTACGAGCAGCAGCAGGGCACCGGATCGCAGCCGACCTCCACCAACGCGTTCCTGGAAGGCAACACGTACCACGCGCCGGACCACAGCCGGTTCTCCGGGATGAACGTCATCGACATGCGGATGCACATGAACTTCGGCGACGCGAACAACGCCTTCAGCAACGGCAAGGACTCCGACGACAGTTACAACGACGCCACCTACAACGTCGTGTACGTCGACAGCCACGACTACGGACCCAACAAGAGCAGCGAACGGTACGCCGGCGGCACGGACGCCTGGGCGGAGAACATGTCGCTGATGTGGACCTTCCGGGGCATCCCCACGCTGTACTACGGCTCAGAGATCGAGTTCCAGGCCGGCAAGAAGATCGACTGCGGGCCCACCTGCCCGCTGGCGACGACCGGCCGGGCGTACTACGGCGCCCATCTCGCGGGCGACGTCGTGGCGTCGGACTTCGGCACGGTCGCGTCGGCGTCCGGCGCGGTCGCCGACACCCTGGCGAAGCCGCTGGTCAAGCATGTGCAGCGGCTGAACCAGATCCGCCGTGCGGTGCCCGCGCTGCAGATGGGGCAGTACTCCACGGAGGGCATCACCGGTTCGATGGCGTACAAGCGCCGCTACACCGACACGGCGAGCGGCACGGACAGCTTCGCGCTGGTGACGGTCTCGGGCGGCGCCACGTACACGGGCATCCCCAACGGCACGTACAAGGACGCCGTCACGGGTGACACCCAGGTGGTGACGGGCGGGACGCTCGCCGTCGCCGCGCCGGGCAAGGGCAACCTGCGGGTGTACGTCCTCGACCTCGGCGGCAGGAACGCGGCGCCGGGGAAGATCGGTGCGGCGGGTCCCTACCTGAAGTGAGCCACCGTGTGACGGACGCGCGGGCGCACGCGTCCGTCACACCGGCGGCCCGGCTCTCACCGCCCGCCGTCCACCCGTCGCAGGGTCCGCAGGAGGTACTCCTTGCGGTTCAGCGGGTCCCGGTCGGTCCTGGACCGGTGCGGGGCGGGGCCGTCGACCGGCCGGTAGTCCTCGAAGGCGGACTCCACCACGCCTTCCCCGCGCGTCATCCCCGGCAGCAGCTGCTGGAGCTCATGGACCCGGGCCGCCGGGACCACGCCCTCCACCACGCAGACACCGTCGCGCGTCTCCGGGGGCCCGGGGACGGCGCGCAGCCGTGCGAGCACCGGCACGAGCGGGCCCAGGGAGTCGGCCGGGATCTCGGCACGGAAGCGGTGCATCGGCTCGTACACCGTGGTCCCGGCCCGTCTCAGGGCGTCCATCAGCACCAGCGGCGTCAGATGGCGGAAGTCCCCCGCCGTGCTCGACATGCTCTTGTCGAACACCGCGTGGGAGTGGCTCTGCCGGGGCCAGTACCCGGAATGGGTCATGGTGACCGTGCAGTCGGTGACCTGCCATCCGTGAATTCCCTGGCCGAGCGTTTCCACGACGGTGTCCTCCACCGCCCGCATCAATGCGTACGGCATGGAACCGAGCTCGACCTCCCGGCGGAATTCCACCCCGCTGCCGAATGCGGCGGGCTCCACCCGGAGTCCGACGGTGGCGAGAAAGGGATTCGGGTCCGTGTCGATGAATTCGACGGCCGAACCCGTTCCCGCGGGCCGCTCCAGGCAGATGGTCGTCGTCTCCCGGAAGCCGACCTCGATGCCGTACTCGTCCGCCAGCGTCGCCTGGATGACCTCCTTCTGCACCTCGCCGTAGAGCGACAGGGACACCTCCTGGCGGAGGTCGTCACGGCGTACGCCGATCAGCGGGTCCTGCTCCGCCAGGTGCCCGAGGGCGATGTGCAGGGCTCCCCTGTCCTGACGGCGGCAGGGGGTGACGACGGTCTCCAGGGTCGGCGGGGCGAAGTGGGCCCGCGCGGGCTCCATGGCCGGTTCGCCGGTCATGTCCCCGATCCTGTCGCCGATCCGGACGGCGTGCAGGCCTCGCAGCCTGCCGATCCTTCCGGCGGGGAGCACGGCCCCCCGGACGTCCGTCCCGTGGTCGAAGACGGTGATGGCCGAGATCTTGCCCTCACGGCCCTCCTGTTCGCCGTCTCCTCGCAGCCGGACGCGTTCCCGGGTGCGTACCGTCCCGGAGAACATCCGGGCGTACGCGATCTTCTCCCCCGCCGGGCCGCGTTCGACCTTGAAGACCGTGCCGGAGGCCGGGCCGGCGGTGTCCTGGTCCGTCACGGGCAGGAACTCGGCGATGCCCCCGGTCAGTTCGGCCACGCCCGCGCCGGTGACCGCTGACCCGAAGTACACCGGGTGCACGAGCGCCTGCCGGGTCTGCCGGGCCAGCCGCTCACGCAGCCGGCCGTACGGGACGCCCGCCCCGCCCTCGACGTACGCCGCCAGGAGCTCGTCGTCGTGGGTGGTGAGCAGATCGGTCAGCGCGGTGACGAAGGCCGGGTCCCCGGCGGTGAACGGCCGGGTGCGCGCCTCCCTGGTGCCCAGCCCCTCGGCGGTGCCCATCGCGACGACCGCGGGTGACAGCCGTCGCGCGAGGTCGGCCAGGACCCCCTCGTACCGGGCGCCGGCCCGGTCGGTCTTGTTCACGAACACGAGCGTGGGGATCCGCAGGCGGCGCAGGGCCCGCATCAGGATCCTGGTCTGCGCCTGGACGCCCTCGACGGCGGAGACCACGAGCACCGCGCCGTCGAGCACGCCGAGGACGCGCTCCACCTCGGCGATGAAGTCGGGGTGCCCGGGGGTGTCGATCAGATTGACCGTGACACCGTCGACGGCGAAGGAGACCACGGCGGACTTGATGGTGATGCCGCGCTGCCGCTCCAGGGCGAGGGTGTCGGTCTGTGTGCTGCCGTCGTCGACGCTGCCGACCGCGTCGATGACTCCGGCGGTGTGGAGCAGCCGCTCGGTCAGGCTCGTCTTACCGGCGTCGACATGCGCCAGAATTCCCAGGTTCAATGTGTGCACTGAGCTTCGGGTCCTCGAGATAGGGGTGAATTCCTGTCTGGGTGGACACAGAAGCTCGGCGCATGGACATCTCCCTGGTTCGTCAGTTGGTGCCGGAATTACAGCAGGGCGCCCGGCCGGGCGGCAATCGATTAATTCCGGAGGTGCGGGAAGCGCAGTTCGGTACGGCTGCGCGCGGTGTCGCCGGGGCGCAGCACGGTGCTGGGCAGATCGGGCCGGTTGGGTGAGTCGGGCAGGTGCTGGGTCTCCAGGCAGACCGAGCCGTGCCGTTCGTGGCGGCGGCCTGCGCCGTCGGTGAAGGAGCCGTCGAGCTGGTTGGCGGTGTAGACCTGGATGCCGGGCTCCGTGGTCCACACCTCCAGGACCCGGGTCGCGTCCGGGGCGGTGAGGCGTGCGGCGCGGCGCAGTCCGGCGCCGGTGTCCCGCAGCACCCAGGAGTGGTCGAAGCCGCCCGCGGCGCGCAGCTGTGCGTCGTCCGTGCCGAGACGTTCGGCGAGTACCTGGGGCGTGGTGAGGTCGAACGGGGTTCCGCGGACCTCGGCGGGCGGCCCCAGGGGGATGCCGTCGTCGTCCACCGGGAGGTAGGTGTCGGCGTCGACCTCCAGGCGGTGGCCCAGCACGTCGTCGTGGCCGGTCAGCTCGAAGTAGGCGTGGTTGGTGAGGTTGACGACGGTGGGGCGGTCGGTGACCGACGCGTAGTCGACGGCCAGGGTGCCGGCGGTGTCGAGGGTGTACGTGACGGTGGCGTGCAGCGCCCCGGGGAAGCCCATGTCGCCGTCGGGGCTGTGCAGGGTGAGCCGTACGGACACGGTGTCGTCGGTGCGGTCGGAGGCAGCGTCCCACACCTTGGTGTGGAAGCCGTCCGGTCCTCCGTGCAGGGCGTGGCCTCGGTCGTTGGCGGGGACGTGGTGCTCGGTGCCGTCCAGGACGAAGCGGCCGTGGGCGATGCGGTTGGCGTAACGGCCCACGACGGCACCGAAGTAGGGGTGTTTGGCCGTGTAGTCGTCGAGGCCCGGGAGCGAGCGGACGACGGACGCGGTGGCGCCCGTGGTGTCCGGCACGGTGAGGCGGTGCAGGGTCGCGCCGTAGGTGAGTACCTCGGCTCGGACTCCCGTACCGCTGTCGAGGGTCCACAGGTCGGTCCGGGTCCCCTGGACGGAGCCGAAGGGGGTGCGGTGCACGGTGGGGCGCGGCATCAGAGATCCTCGGTGCGGCCGGAGTCGGGCCCGGCCTGGGTGGATTCGCGGACGACGAGGCGGTAGCCGGGGCGTGGCCTGCGCGGTTCGGCGACGGGTGCGCCCGAGAGCTGCTCGACGAGGCTGTCGACGGCGAGGCGGGCGATGGCTTCCTTGTCGGGGGCGATGGTGGTGAGCGTGGTGGTGGTGTAGCGGCTCTCCTCGATGTCGTCGAAGCCGACGACGGCGATGTCGTCGGGGATCCGCAGGCCGCGTTCGGTGATGGTCCGCATCGCACCGATGGCGATGAGGTCGTTGTACGCGAACACGGCGTCGGGGCGGTGGCCCTGGTCGAGGAGCTGCGCCATGCCGGTGGCGCCGTCCTCGCGGCCGTAGCCGTCGGTGACCACGACCAGGGATTCGTCGGGTGTGATGCCGGCGGCCTCCAACTCCTCGCGCCAGCCCCGGAGCCGGAGGTGTGCGGGCTGGCGTTCCTGGCCGGTGCGCGATCCGAGGAAGGCGATACGGCGGTTGCCCTGGCCGACGAGGTGGCGTACGGCGGCGCGGGCCGCGGCCACGTTGTCGATGGCGATGTGGTCGTACGGTGCTTCGTACTCGCGCTCGCCGAGCAGGACCAGTGGCGCGGTCTCGGTGCGCGCCATGAGGTCCTCGGTCTCCAGGTGGATGGGGCTGAGGATGAGTCCGTCGATCACATGGGAGCGGAAGCCCTGGCTGACCAGGAGCTCCTTCTCCCTGAGTCCGGCGGTGTGGTCGACCAGGACGGTGTAGTCGTGGCGGGCGGCCGCGTCGATGACGGCTCCGGCGAGTTCCGCGAAGTACGGGTTGCCGAATTCGGGGACGGCGAGGGCGATGATGCCGGTGCGGCCCTTGCGCAGATGGCGGGCGGTGAGGTTCGGCCGGTAGCCGAGCTCGTCGATCGCCTGCTGCACCTTGGCGCGCATCGCGGGTGTGACGTGCTGATAGTTGTTCACCACGTTCGACACGGTCTTGATGGACACGCCCGCCCGTTGTGCAACGTCCTTGAGGCTGACGCCCACGGCACTCCTTGGTTCGGCTCGGCTCGGCTTGGCTCTGTGGCCGGCCCGGTGCGGCCGGCCTGTCGTCAGGTGCTTCTGCGACTGCGCGCGAGATAGCGCTGCGCCACCACGACAACGATAAGGAAGCCGCCGCTGACCACCGACTGGTAGGAGGAGTTGAGCGAGCCGATCTGGTTGATCAGGTTCTGGATGACGGCCAGCAGCAGGACGCCCCAGAGCGTTCCGCTGATGGACCCGGCGCCGCCGATGAGCAGGGTTCCGCCGATGACGACGGCGGAGATCGCGTCGAGTTCCATGCCCACGCCGACGATGGTGACGCCGGAGGACAGCCGGGCGGCGTTGAGGGCGCCGGCGAGTCCGGCGAGCAGGCCGCTGAGCGTGTAGACGAGGATCTTCGTACGGGCGACGGGCAGGCCCATCAGGGTGGCGGCGTCGCTGCTGCCGCCGACGGCGAACAGGGACTGCCCGAAGGAGGTGCGCTGCAGGACGAGTCCGCCGGCTCCGAAGAGCACCAGGGCGATGATGATCGGGTAGCCGAAGCCCCAGACGCTGCCCTGGCCGAGCTCGCCGAAGGCGGAGTCCTTGGGCACGAGGTAGGTGGTGGCGCCCTCGTCGGTGAGGGCGAGCAGCAGACCGCGGGCGCCCAGGAGGGTGGCGAGGGTGACGATGAAGGGCGCCATGTTCCCCCGGGCGATGAGGAATCCGTTGAGCAAACCGATGCCGCCGCACACCACGAGGGGGAGCAGCAGCGCGGCGAGGAATCCGTACTGCGAGGCCCAGGCGGCGAGGACTCCCCCGAGGGCGAAGACCGAGCCGACGGAGAGGTCGATGCCGCCGGTGATGATGACCATCGTCATGCCGAGGGCGACCACGGCGAGGAACGAGGCCTGGATGGTGACACCGCGGGCGTTGTCCAGCGACGCGAACGTCGGGTAGATGAAGGAGGCGGCGATCACGACGGTCAGCAGGACCGCGAGGACGCCCTGGCGTTGCAGGAGTTCGGCGGCGCGCTGCCGGCCGGTCTGCTCGGGGCCTGCCGCGGGGCGGGCCGCGGGCGCCTTCGGTGCGGCCGGGGCCGGGGCGGCGGTGGCGGGCTTGGTTTCGTTCATCGGGACCGACGCTCCCGGGCGACGTAGACGGCGGCGATGATGATGGCCGCCTGGGCGATCTGTGCGGTGGAGTCGGGCAGGTCGTGCTTGACGAGGGTGGCGCGCAGCAGCTGCATGAGCAGGGCGCCCGCGACGGTGCCGAGCACCCGGACGGAGCCCCCGTTGAGGGGGGTGCCGCCGACCACGACCGCCGTGATGGCGGAGAGTTCCATGAGGGTGCCGAGCGAGGAGGGGTCGCTCGCGGTGAGCCGGGCCGTGGCGAGGATGCCGGCGAGGGCGGCGAGCACTCCGCAGAGCACGTACACGCCGATGAGGACCCGCTTGACGGGCAGCCCGGCGAGCGCGGCGGCGGAGCGGTTGCCGCCGATGGCGACGACCTGGCGGCCGAAGGTGGTGCGCTGCACCAGGAAGGCGACGGCGACGGCCAGCACTCCGGCGATCAGGACGACCAGCGGGATGCCGAGGAAGGAGCCGGTGCCCAGCGACAGCAGGTCGGGGTTGACGATCTGCTTGAGCTGCCCGTCGGCCATGACCAGGGCGAGGCCGCGGCCTCCGACGAAGAGGGCGAGCGTGGCCACGATGGGTTGCAGCCCGACGAGGGAGACGAGGGCGCCGTTGACGGCTCCGACGACCGCGCCCGCCAGGAGCGAGACGACCAGCGCGGGGACGAGCCCGTAACCGAGGTAGAGCGGGAGGAAGGCGGCGGCGAGCGCCATGGTCGAGCCGACGGAGAGGTCGACGCCCTCGGTGCCGATGACCAGGGCCATGCCCAGGGCGACGATGACGATGGGGGCGACCTGGACGAGCTGGGTGCGGAAGTTGTCCGCGGTCATGAAGTGGTCGGTGAACAGGGCGTTGAAGAGGAGCACCACCGCCACGGCGACGTACACGCCGTAGCGCTGGTACCAGGCGGGGTCACGCAGCCGGGCCAGGGGGCTGGCGGACTCGTGGGGCTTGTCGCTCTTCGCGGGCGGGGCGACGGCGGTCTGGGTCATCGGGGGTCCTCCTGGGCGGCCGGGTCCCGGTCGGCCGGCTGCGGTGCGTGGTCGGCGAGCACTTCGAGCAGCCGGTCCTCGGCCACGTCGTCGCCCGACAGCTCTCCGGCGACCGCTCCGCCGCGCAGGACGACGATCCGGTCGGCGCCCTCGATGAGCTCCTCGATGTCGGAGGAGATGAGCAGGACGGCGAGGCCCTCGCGGGCGAGGTCGTCGATGAGGCTCTGGACCTCGGCCTTGGCTCCGACGTCGATGCCCCGGGTGGGTTCGTCGAGCAGCAGGACCTTGGGTTCGAGGCAGAGCCAGCGGGCCAGCAGGACCTTCTGCTGGTTGCCTCCGGAGAGTTCGCCGACCTTCTGCTCGGGGCTGGACGCCTTGATCCGCAGGCGCTTCATGAAGATGTCGACGATCCGGTCCTGCTTGGCGCGCGAGACGACACCGGCCCGGGAGAGGCGGGGCATGGCCGCCAGGACGATGTTCTCGCGTACGGAGAGACCGGGCACGATGCCCTCGGCCTTGCGGTCCTCGGGCAGCAGGCTGATGCCGGCGCGGATGGCGGCGGCCGGGGTGAGGCGCTTCAGCGTGGTGCCGTCGACGGTGAGTTCGCCCTTGTCCAGGGGCAGTGCGCCGGACAGTGCCTTGGCCGTCTCGCTGCGGCCGGAGCCGAGGAGGCCGCCCAGGCCGAGCACCTCGCCCGCGTACAGCGACACGGATATGTCGTGGAGCTGGAGTCGGCTGGAGAGGCCGGTGGCGGTGAGCACGGGTGTACGGGCGGCCTCGTGCCCCTCGGCGGCGAAGCTGGTGACGCCGGAGCGGCGCACCTCGGAGAGGTCGCGGCCGAGCATCATCGACACGAGCTGCATCCGGTCGAGGTCGGCGAGGTCGCCGGTGTGGATGTGGCGCCCGTCGCGCAGGACGGTGACGCGGTCGCAGATCCGGTAGAGCTCGTCCATGCGGTGGCTGACGTAGAGGACGGCAATGCCCTGGCCGCGCAGGCGTTCGATGACGCGGAAGAGGGTCTCCACCTCGCGTGGTTCGAGCGAGGAGGTCGGCTCGTCCATGATGACGACCTGGGCGTTGACGGACACGGCCCGGGCGAGGGCGACCATCTGCTGGGTGCCGACACCGAGGGTGTGCAGGGGGCGCCGGGGGTCGACGCGTACGCCGAAACCGTCGAGCAGGTCGCCCGTCTCGCGGTGCATGCGGGCGAAGTCGATGAGGCCGAAGCGGTTCCTCGGTTCGCGGCCCAGGAAGATGTTCCGCGCCACGCTCATCAGCGGGACGAGGTTGACCTCCTGGTAGATCGTGGAGATACCGGCCTGCTGGGCCTCGAACGGCCGGGAGAACCTGACCGGTTCACCCGTCATCCGCAGTTCGCCGCCGTCGGGGCGGTAGACGCCGGTCAGCACCTTGATGAGGGTGGACTTGCCCGCGCCGTTCTCCCCGACCAGCGCGTGGGTCTCCCCCGCGCGCAGGGAGAAGGTGACGTCGTCGAGGGCGACGACGCCGGGGAACCGTTTGCTCACCGAGCGGGCTTCGAGCACCGTGGCGGCCGTGTCGCCGGCCGCCTCCGGTACCTGAGGTACTGCTTCGGGTGGTGCCATGGGTCTTCTTGGCCTTCCGCTGTCCAAGGGGTGAGGGCCCGGGGCCGCCGTGGCTCGGTACGGGCGCCACGGCGGCCGGGGCCGCTGGGTTCAGGAGCGGATCAGAACGCCCCGCCGAGCGATTCCTTGGCGTTGGTCTCGTCGTAGGCGCGGTCGGTGATGATGACGTTCTCCGGGATCTCCTCGCCGCCGTAGAACTTCTGGGCGGTCGCGAAGGCCAGCGGGCCGAAGCGCGGGTTGGACTCGATGACGGCGTTGTACTCGCCGTTGACGAGGGCCTGCACGGCGTTGCGGGTGCCGTCGACCGAGACGATCTTGACGTCCTTGCCGGGCTTCTTGCCGGCGGCCTTCAGGGCCGTGACGGCGCCGAGGCCCATCTCGTCGTTCTCCGCGTAGACGGCGGTGATGTCGGGCTTGGACTGGATGAGCTGCTCCATGACCTGCTGGCCCTTGTCACGGGCGAACTCGCCGGTCTGCTGGGCGACGATCTCGATGCCGGGGGCCTCGGCCTTGATCTGGTCGACGAAGCCCTTGGTCCGGTCGGTGGTCACGTTGTTGCCGGAGGCGCCGAGGAGGATCGCCACCTTGCCCTTGCCGTCCGTCGCCTTGATCATCGCGTCGGCGGCGCGCTTGCCCTGCTCGACGAAGTCGGAGCCGAGGAAGGCCACGTAGTCCTTGCACGCGGTGGAGTTGACCTTGCGGTCGATGGTGAGGACGGGCACCTTCTTCGCCGCGGCGGCCTTGAGCGCCGGCTCGAGGCCGTCGGAGTTCAGCGGCGCGATGATGAGGAACTGGGCGCCCTGCGAGAGCATGTCCTGGATGTCGCTGATCTGCTTGGACAGCTGCGACTGCGCGTTGGTGGTGAGGAGCTTCTTGACGCCGACCTTCGCGGCCTCGTCCTTGATCGACTGGGTCTCGGCGATACGGAACGGGTTGGCCTCCTTCTCCGACTGGGAGAAGCCGACCACGGCGTTCTTGAGGTCGATCTTGGGCGCGCCGTAGCTCTGCAGCGAACAGCCGGGGCCGGAGGCGGCCTCGGGGGACTTGGCCGCCTGGGCTCCCTGGCTGCTGTCACCGCCCACGCTGTCCGAGGTCTCCGACTTGGAGCAGCCGGAAACGGCCAGCGTGGCGGTGGCGGCGATCAGGCAGGCCGCGGCGAGGGTACGGGATCGACGCTGGGTCATCATGCGCGGGACGCTCCTTGGCGAGGTGACGGCACACCGTTCGGCGTGCGGTCGGGCATGGCGGGACGATGCGTCAGCCGCTCGGCGGCAGTTGACGCTGTATCCCTCACGACCCCGCTGCGAGCTGCGGAAACGACGGTCGTGAGGGCTTGTGCGGCCTCTCGGCGGCTCGGTTTACAACGTTATATAGGCGCGGTGGCGCAGGCGGCAAGAGAGTTGTCGATGCGTTTCCAAAATGTGTCACCCGGGCGCACCGCCTTCCGCGGAGCCGCGGCCGGGGCGGGACGGCACCAGGTGCTGCGCCACCCCTGGACACCGGCTTGACCGCGTGCTGTCATACCGCCGACATCAATTTTCCAACGTTGCAAGCGAGTTGTCGTCCCGTCGCCCCCGGGCGCGACAGCGTCCTTCGCCATGCGCCGGCCCGTCCGGGCCGGTCACCCCACCCCTGCCCGGTCCGGGCGGTCACCGCGCCCCTGTCCGGCAGAGCAGAAGCGGAGTCCCCACACGATGCCCCTGAACCGCAGACAACTCATGACGAGCGCCCTGGTCACCGCCGCCGCGGCCACCTCGGCCGGCCGCTGGGCCACGACCGCGACCGCCGCCGAAGGCGTGGTGGCCGCCGCGCGCGGCGGGCACTACTCCCCCAACGCCGCCCCGCTGCACCCGACGGCGTTCCTGAAGCTGCCGCCCGGCCGGGTCAGCGCCAAGGGGTGGCTCGCCGGTCAGCTGCAGCTCCAGCTGGACGGACTGTGCGGCCGGTACGAGGAGTTCTCGCACTTCCTCGACTTCGAGGCCACCGGCTGGGTCCGCCCCGACCGGGGAGGCTGGGAGGAGGTCCCGTACTGGCTGCGCGGATACACGGACCTGGCGATCGTCACCGGCGACGCGAAGGCGCTGGCCTCCGCACGCCGGTGGATCGACGCGGTCCTCACCACCCAGCAGTCCGACGGCTTCTTCGGCCCGAAGGCCCTGCGTACGTCGCTGAACGGCGGCCCCGACTTCTGGCCGTTCCTGCCGCTGATCCAGGCGCTGCGCTCCTGGCAGGAGTACAGCGACGACAACCGGATCATCCCGTTCCTCAGCCGGTTCTTCCGCTACATGAACGCCCAGGGCCCCGGCGCCTTCGACACCAGCTGGATCGCCCTGCGCTGGGGCGACGGCCTGGACAGCGTCTACTGGGTGTTCAACCGCACCGGTGACACCTTCCTGCTCGACCTCGCCGACAAGATCCACCGTTACGGCGCCGACTGGGGCGACAACCTGGTCAACCCGCACAACGTCAACATCGCCCAGGGCTTCCGGGAGCCCGCCCAGTACGCCCTGCGCAGCGGCTCACCGCAGGACACCCGGAACACCTACGGGACGTACGCCAAGGCGATGGACGCCTACGGACAGTTCCCGGGCGGCGGCTTCGCCGGGGACGAGAACGCGCGGCCCGGGCACGGAGACCCCCGGCAGGGCTTCGAGACCTGCGGCATCGTCGAGTTCATGGCGAGCCACCAGCTGCTCACCCGGATCACCGGTGACCCGCTCTGGGCGGACCGCTGCGAGGAGCTGGCCTTCAACTCGCTGCCCGCCTCGCTCGACCCGTCGGGCAGGGCCATCCACTACATCACCAGCGCCAACAGCGTCGACCTGGACGACGTGCCCAAGCGGGACCGGCAGTTCCAGAACGGCTTCGCCATGCAGGCGTACCTGCCGGGTGTCGACCAGTACCGCTGCTGCCCCCACAACTACGGGATGGGCTGGCCCTACTTCGTCGAGGAGCTGTGGCTCGCCACCCCGGACGGCGGTCTCGCCGCGGCGATGTACGCGGCCTGCGAGGTCACCGCCAAGGTCGCGGACGGCACCGAGGTCACCTTCACCGAGGAGACCGACTACCCCTTCACCGACACGGTCACCCTCTCGCTCCGGGCTCCGAAGCAGCTGCGCTTCCCCCTCGTGCTGCGCGTGCCCGCCTGGTGCACCGAACCGGACATCCGGGTCAACGGGCAGCGGGTCACCGCCCCGGCGGGCCCCGCCTTCACCCGGGTCGAGCGGACCTGGTCCGACGGCGACAAGGTCACCCTGCGCTTCCCGCAGCGGACGACCGTACGCACCTGGGCGGACAACCAGGGCTCGGTCAGCGTCGACCACGGGCCGCTCACCTACTCGCTGCGCATCGGTGAGTCGTACGAACGCATCGGCGGCACCGAGCAGTTCCCGGAGTACGCGGTCCACGCCACCAGCGCCTGGAACTACGGCCTCGTCCTGGACGGCGCGCGGCCGCCCGTCCCGGCGCGCCGCCGGGCGGCCGGCGCGAACCCCTTCACCCTGGAGGGCACCCCGCTGGTGATGACCGCCCGCGCCCGCCGCATCCCCGAGTGGGGCGCCGACGACGAGCACGTGGTGGCGCCCCTCCAGCGGAGCCCCGCGCACAGCACCGAGCCGGTCGAGGAGGTCACGCTCGTCCCGATGGGCGCGGCCCGGCTGCGGATCACGTCCTTCCCGACGGTGAGCCCGGACGCGGAGCCCTGGCTGGCGGACCGCTGGTACCGGATCGCCAACCGCAACTCCGGCAAGGTGCTCGGTGTGGACGGCATGTCCACCGCGAACAGCGCCCATGTCGTCCAGTTCGGCGACACCGGGACGGCCGACCACCTGTGGCGGCTCGTGGCCAACGGCGACGGCTGGTACCGCATCCGCAACCAGCACTCGGGCAAGGTGCTCGGCGTGGATCTCATGTCCACCGCCAACAGCGCCCACGTCGTGCAGTTCGACGACAACGACACCGCCGACCACCTGTGGCAGCTCGTGCCCGACGGCGACGGCTGGTACCACATCCGCAACCGCAACTCGGACAAGGTGCTCGGCGTGGACGGGATGTCCGGCGCCGACAGCGCCCATGTCGTCCAGTACGACGACAACGGGACCGCGGACCATCTCTGGAAGCTGCTCTGAGCGACGGTCCGCCGACATGCCACCCCGCGCCGCCGGCCCGGGGGGACACCTCCTCGTGAAGGAGTTCCTGGAATGCAACCCGCACCCGCACCGCGTCGCGGCACCTGGTGGAGACGGTTAACCGCCGGCACCGGCCTGCTGGCGCTGCTCGCCACCGCACTGGTCGGGGCCGCCACCGCCCCGGCCGCCGCCGCACCCGCCGCGTGGACGCCGAAGCCGGCGCCCATGACGACGCCCTGGACGAACCAGGTGTCCGTCGACAACCCGCTCCCCGAATACCCCCGCCCCCAGCTGACCCGGCCCGACTGGGCCAATCTCAACGGCATCTGGGACTTCGCGGTGACCGGTCGCGACGCCGGTCAGCCCGCGTCGTTCTCCGAGCAGATCAGGGTGCCGTTCGTCGCGGAGTCCTCGCTCTCGGGCATCAAGCGGAAGATCACCCAGAACGACAAGCTCTGGTACAAGCGCACCTTCACCGTGCCGGCGGACTGGAACGGCCGCCGGACCGTGCTCAACTTCGGCGCCTCCGACTGGCAGAGCACGGTCTGGGTCAACGGCACCCAGGTCGGCGCCCACAAGGGCGGCTTCGACTCGTTCTCGTACGACATCACGCCCCAGCTCAACGGCGGCACGAACACCGTCGTGGTCTCCGTGTACGACCCGACGCAGACCGGCGGCCAGGCCGTCGGCAAGCAGCGGATCAACGACGTGAACCCGCACGAGGGCGGCGGCATCTTCTACACCGGGGCCTCCGGGATCTGGCAGACGGTCTGGCTGGAGCCGGTCGCGGCCTCGCACGTGACGCGCCTGGACATGACGCCGAACCTCGGCAACAGCACCCTGCGGGTGAAGGTGCAGGCCGCGGCCGGCGGCGGCCGGAGCGCACGGGTCACCGTCTCCTCCGGCGGCACCGTCGTGGGTACGGCGACGGGCGCGCCCGGTGCGGACATCTCCGTGCCCGTGCCCAGCCCCCGGCTGTGGAGCCCGGACGACCCGTTCCTCTACGACGTACGCGCCGAACTGCTCGACGGGACCACCGTGGTGGACTCGGTCGGCAGCTACGCGGGCATGCGGTCCATCGGTATCGCGAAGGTCGACAACATCCTGCGCCCGGTCCTCAACGGGAAGTTCGTCTTCCAGACCGGCACCCTCGACCAGGGTTACTGGCCGGACGGCATCTACACGGCGCCCACCGACGCCGCCCTGAGGTCCGATCTCCAGGCGCACAAGGACCTCGGCTTCAACATGGTCCGCAAGCACATCAAGGTCGAACCGCAGCGCTGGTTTTACTGGGCGGACAAGCTGGGCCTCCTCGTCTGGCAGGACATGCCCGCCATGGACACCGGGAAGACCCCCGACTCCGCGGCGCGCACCCAGTGGGAGGCGGAGTACCACGCGGTCATCGACCAGCACCGCAGCTCGCCTTCGGTGGTGATGTGGGTCAACCAGAACGAGGGCTGGGGCCAGTACGACCAGGCCAGGATCGCCGACGAGGTGAAGGCGTACGACCCGTCCCGGCTGGTCAACAACATGAGCGGGGTCAACTGCTGCGGTTCCGTGGACGGCGGCAACGGCGACGTGATCGACAACCACATCTACGTCGGCCCCGGCAACACCGCGCCGACCGCGACGAGGGCCGCGGTGCTCGGCGAGTTCGGCGGCCTCGGCTACAAGGTGCCGGGCCACGAGTGGTTCCCCGGCGGCGGGTTCAGTTACGAGGACCAGGCGAGCCTCTCCGCCCTGAACAACCGCTTCGTGGGCCTCATCGACTCGATCCGCGTGGGCCAGCTGCCCGCCGGGCTCTCCGCCTCGGTCTACACGGAGATCACCGACGTCGAGAACGAGGCGAACGGGCTGCTCACCTACGACCGCCAGGTCGTCAAGGTGGACACCGCCCGGGTGAAGGCCGCCAACCAGGCCCTGATCCAGGCGTCGAGGACTCCCCCGCCGCCGGTCACCCTGCCCACCGGGAACAGGTCGCTCCGGGTCACCACCCCGGGGCACACGAACAAGTACCTGCGCCACTCCCAGGAGCTCGCCTACACGGCGGTCGTCGACAGCGGCAGCACGGCGCTGCTGAAGAACGACGCCACCTGGAAGGTCGTCACCGGCCTGGCGAACGGCAACTGCTACTCGTTCGAGTCCCGCAACTACCCCGGCGAGTACCTGCGCCACCGGGACTTCCGGGTACGCCGCGACGCGAACGACGGCTCGGCCCTCTTCAAGGCCGACGCCACCTGGTGCGCCGTGGCGGGACAGGGCGGCGTACGGCTGTCGAGCGCCAACCTGCCCGGCAGCTATCTGCGCCACATCGACTCGGAGGTGTGGCTGGCCACCCCGGGCGGCGGTCACGCCTGGGACAAGGCGGCGACCTTCACCGAGGACACGACCTGGGCGGTGGACAGCCCCTGGGCACCCTGAGGTGAGCGCCCCGGGCCCGGTGACCGACTGCCGGGCCCGGAGGCGTCACGCGTCGCCCATGACCAGCCCCTCGATGGTGTGCTTCTGCACGATGGGGGTCAGCTCCTCGACCACCGGACAGTGCAGATGGGCCCGCACCCGGCCGGGCAGCGACGACCAGTACGCGCGGGTCACCGCCATGTCGTGCCGGTCGTCGTTGCCCGCGCCGGGGGCGTCGACCCCCAGCACCAGGACGGGACGGGCGTCGGACGACCGGTTCGCCGTCCCCCGGTGGATCGTCAGGGCGGACCGGGCCGAGATGTCCCCGCGCTGCGGGTACTTGCGCTCGGCGAGGGCGTCGTAGCGCGGGTAGCTGTCGCGGGGCGGGAACATCCCGTGGCCGAAGGCGGGATCGTCGTCCCACTGGGTGCCCGGCGCGATCTCGAACGGACCCATGTCCTCGCGTGTGTCCACGGCGGTGAGGTTGAAGGCGAGGGACGTCAGCCGGCGCTCGTCGCGGGTGGCGTCCGGCATGGGGAAGTCCCGGTGCCAGGGCTGGTTCACCGCCCCCGCGAGCGGGACGTCGAAGCCCAGCTCGACGATGCGGTAGTCGGGGCCGAGGACCGCCTCGCACACGCCCCGGACCCAGGGGTGGTCGACGAGTTCGACGAAGCCCCGCAGCTGCTCGGGGTGTATCTCGACGTAGTACCGGTGGGGTCCGCGGCCGACCGCGCCGCCCTCCCGGCCGCGCGCCTCGGTGAAGGCGGTGTCGATGTCCTCACGCATCCGGTCGGCCCACTGCGGGGTGAAGGCGCCCCGGTGGGCGGTGATCCCGGCCGTGTACAGGTCGTGGACGGCCGCGTCGAGGCGCGGGGCGGGGGCGGTTTCGGGCATGGCGGTGGGTCCCTTCAGCGGCGGGAGACGGGGACGCCAGACGGGCGCGCGGCGGTGTTGCACGCGTGCCGTCCTGCGCGACGCGTCCTATGTTGCAACGTTGCAATCATCGTGGCAAGAGGCAGTACGCACCGGGGTCCGACGGGCCTGTTAACGGTGCACAGCACAGAGGGCGCGGTCCGTCGGCCGCCCTCGGACCAGAGGGACGGGAGCGCACCGGCTGTGGCAGCGAGACTCAAGGACGTCGCCGCGCTCGCGGGGGTGTCCGTCAGGACCGTCTCCAACGTCGTGAGCAACACGGCGGCCGTCGCCCCGGCGACGCGCGCCCGGGTCATGGCGGCCGTCGAGGAGCTGGGCTACCGCCCCAACCTCGCCGCGCGGAACCTGCGTCAGGGGCGCACGGGCCTCATCGGGGTCGTCGTGCCCGAGATCCACTCCCCGTACTTCGGCGCGCTGACGGGGCTGCTCATCGACGCGGCCCAGGAGCGTGGCTGGACGGTGCTCCTGGAGCGGACCGGCGGGCGCCCGGATCTGGAGCGGCGCCTGCTGGACGGCTCGGAGGGCCATCAGGTCGACGGGATGATCATCAGCCCGTGGTCGACGTCCCCGTCGGAGCTGGCCTCGCTGGCGGGGGGCCTGCCCCTCGTCGTACGCGGTGAGCTGGAGCCGGACGGATCCATCGACCATGTCGCCCTGGACAACGTGGGGGCGGCGCGCGACGCCGTGGGCCACCTGGTCGCACGGGGCCGCCGGCGGATCGCGGCGATCGGCCTGCAGTCGGGGCTGGGCCACGGTACGGCCGAACTGCGCGCCGAGGGCTTCCGGCAGGGGCTGCGGGAGGCCGGCCTGGCCCCGGTGGCCGAGGTGGAGGTCGCCGACCTGCACCGGGCGGAGGGGGCGCGGGCCCTGCGCGAGCTGCTGCGGCTGCCCGGGCCTCCCGACGCGGTGTTCTGCTTCAGCGACGAACTCGCGCTCGGCGCCCTGCGCGTGGCCGCCGAGCAGGGGGTGCGCGTGCCGGACGACCTGGCGCTGATGGGGTTCGACGACATCGAGGACGGCCGGTTCGCCGCCCCGTCCCTCACCACGATCGCCCCGGACCGTGAGCAGATCGCCGAGCGCGCGGTGCAGTGCCTGACCGAGCGGGTCTTCGGCCGCCTGGAGGCGCTGCCCGGCCGCCGCATCGTGGTCCCGCACCGTGTGCGGGGACGCGAGAGCACCGGGGCGGCTCCCGCCCCGGTGTGAGGGCCGTACGGGCGCTCGCCGTCGGTCCTCGTGGCGGGCGCGCGGAGCTCCCGGCGGTGCGGCGGTGTGCGCGCACCGCCGGGAGCGGTCCAGCGGCCGGGGACTACGGCTGTTCGCCGTCGTGGAGCGCGGTCACCTCCTGGTCGGTGAGCGCCTTGTCGTACACCTTCACCTGGTCGACGGAGCCGTTCCAGAAGTCGGTGTTGCCGCCCGACCACTTGGCGCGGCCCACGGCGAGCGAGCCCGTGCTGACGTCGGCGGTCCCGGCCTCCGCGGTGGAGGCGAGCTTGCCGTCGACGTACAGCTTGATCTCGTCGCCGCTGCGTACGCCGACGAGGTGGTAGAAGCGGCCGAGCTCGGGCTTGATCTCCAGCCGGGCCCGGTGGGCGCCCGGGGTGGAGAAGGCGAACGCGCCCTGTCCGTACTGGAGGTAGAACGGGTTCTCCTGGCGCCGGCCGTCCTGGCTGACGACGGTGGCGTAGTTGCCCGGAAGGGCGTCCAGCGAGGCCCAGGCGGACACGGTGTAGTCACCCGTGGTGTCGACGACCGGCCCGTCCGTCTCGGCGAACTGGCCCGCACCGTCGAACTTCAGCGCGGAGCCCTGCACCCCGGGCGTCCAGGACGTCCCCGCGGAGAGGGTGAGGTCCTTGTGGTTCGGGCCGCTGTCGGCCGCCTTGGTGCCCTTGTTCTCGTCGAGGGACCAGGCGCCGCCGCCCTTGATCTCGTCCCGCTCACCGGCGGCCGCGCCGGCCGCGATGACCTCACGGTTGATCTTCCGCACCTTGGCGGCGTCGACCTTGATCTCCCGGCGGTCGTACGTCCAGAGCCCGTTGAGCTCGTTCTCCAGGTCGGTCACCTGGGTGTAGATGGAGCCGGAGAGCTCGGCACGGGCCGCGTCCAGGTAGAACGTGCGGGTGTTGTCGACGTACTTGGCGGTCAGCGCGTCCTTGTCCGCGACACCGCTGTAGATCGCGGTGGGGGCACCGGGCCACATGCGGCCGGGGATGCGCAGGGTGAAGCCGCCGTGCTCACCGTCCATCGCGGCCCGGTTCTCGTCCGGGTACGCCGGGTCGGTGTTGTTGTAGTCGTGGTGGTCGATGATGTCGCCCTTGCCCGAGTCACCCTTGGAGTTGCAGCAGTTGACACCGCTGTGGGCGTTGACGACGCGCGAGGGGTCGGCGGCCTGGACCTTCTCGGTGATCTTTCCGGTCTCGGTGCGGTCCCACTCGCCCCAGCCCTCGTTGAAGACGATCCAGGCGCCGATGGACGGGTAGTTGTGGAGCTGCTCCATCATCTCGGCACCCTGGTCGAGGAAGGCCTTCTGGCCCTTCTCGCCGGTCAGGTTGCCGGAGACGAAGTCCTGCCACACCAGGAGACCCAGCTGGTCGGCGTGGTAGTACCAGCGCGCCGGCTCGACCTTGATGTGCTTGCGGACGGAGTTGAAGCCGAGGTCCTTCTGCGCCTTCAGGTCGAAGACCAGGGCGGCGTCGCTGGGCGCGGTGTTCAGACCGTCCGGGTAGAAGCCCTGGTCGAGCTGGGCGAGGGAGAAGAACGGCTTCCCGTTGAGCACCAGCTTCTGGTAGCCGCCGACCTCGGCGACACCGAAGGAGCGCATGCCGAAGTAGCTGTCGACGGTGTCCTTGGAGCGGCCGTCCTTGAGGGTGACCTCCAGGTCGTACAGGTACGGGTCGTCCGGGGTCCACAGGTGCTGCTTGGCGACCGGCAGGCTCAGCTCGCTGTTGGCGGGGCCGGAGACGGTGCCGACGACCTTGCCCTTCTTGTCCCGGGCGACCGCGGTGACCTTGGCCGACTTCGAGGCGCCCGCGGAGTTGGCCTTCACCGCGAGACGGCCCTTGTCGATGTCGGGCGTCGTCGTCAGGGAGTCGACGGCGGCCGGGGCGACGGGCTCCATCCAGACGGTCTGCCAGATGCCGGAGGAGGCGGTGTAGAAGATGCCGCTGGGGTTGGCGGACTGCTTGCCGGTGGGCTGGTCGGCGCCGGTGGTGTCGGTGACCGCGACCACGATCTCCTGGGTGCCGCTGCCCTTGAGCGCGTCGGTGATGTCGGCGCTGAAGGCGGTGTAGCCGCCGGTGTGCTCGGCGACCTGCTTGCCGTTGACCCAGACCCGCGCCTGGTAGTCGACGGCGCCGAAGTTGAGCTTCAGGCGGTCGTCGCTGCTCCGCTTGCCGACCGACCAGCTCTTGGGCACGGTGATCAGCTTGCGGTAGAACATGTGGTCTTCGTGGCGCTCCAGCCCGGAGAGCTGCGACTCGACGGGGTAGGGCACGGTGATGCGCTCGTCGAGCTTCTTGCCGAAGACCGGCTTCTCACCGGCGGTGGCTCCCGCGAACTCCCACTGGCCGTTGAGGTTCTTCCAGTCGTCGCGCACCTGCTGCGGGCGGGGGTACTCGGGCAGCGGGTTCTTCGGGTTGACCTTGTCCCCCCACGGCGTGGTCAGCCGGTGGGTGGAGAGGTTCTGCGCCCTGCGGCTGATCTCCGGGACGGCCTCGGCCCCGTTCTTCAGGCCGCCCTTGCCGTCGTAGACGAACTTGACCTGCTGGTTCTTCTGGACGGCCGCGCCCAGGGTGACGACGAGCGCCTTGCGGTTGTTCGACGCCTTGGCGACCGACTTCACCGGCATCGGCGTGGTGTCCGCCTCGATGGCGAGGTGGTCCTTCAGGTCCTTGTAGCCGCTGACCTCGTGGTCGAAGGTCGCCTGGACCTTCAGGCCGTTCTCCGCGACGCTCAGCCCGACCGGGTAGACCTCGAAGTCGGCGGGCGGGGTGAAGGCGGACTCGGGCACGATCTGCTTGGCGAGCTTCGCGCTCGACCAGCGCAGGAACATGTTCGCCCCGCCGGTGTCCTGGAACATCTCCAGCCGGAAGGTGTGCTGTTCACCGGCCTTCAGGGCGACCGGCGCGCTGGTCTGCTCCTTGTCCCAGTCCGGCTCCCAGTGGTCGATGACGGCCTTGTCGTCGATGAAGAGGCGGAAGCCGTTGTCACCGGTGG
Organism: Streptomyces silvae; assembly: GCF_016745505.1. Lineage (GTDB taxonomy): Bacteria > Actinomycetota > Actinomycetes > Streptomycetales > Streptomycetaceae > Streptomyces > Streptomyces silvae. The sequence goes on from NZ_JAERUC010000052.1 coordinate 60,419, forward strand.
CGGCGAAGGTGTAGTCACCCGTCTCCGGGGCCTCGATCTGCCCCGTCCAGCGGGCGGTGGTGTGCTCGGTCTGCCCGGTCGCCGACTCGAAGGCACCGGTCAGCCCGGGGAAGTTGATGTCCGGGTCGAGCGCGGTCGCGCCGAGCTTCGCGAAGTCCCGGGCTCCCGGGGCGGACATGGCGAAGTACTCGCCCTTGAGCCCGTGCACCTCGGTGGAGGGGTCGTCCTTCACGAACGCCGAGGCGGTGGCGGTGTCCGCCGTGGGAGCGGCGGCCGCGGTGGCCGGGACCATGACGGCCCCGGCGGGGAGCAGCAGCGCCGCCGTACAGGCGAGGGATCTCAGAAGCGTGCGGGGGCGGGCTAGTTGTCGTATCAAGGCGTCGTCCTCGTCGAAGAAGCCGGAGTGCCCCGAACCGCGGAGCACTGCACATAGTCGAACATTGAGCCACAGCCTCAAACACCTGACAACGGTCGTGCACACAGATTTTTCAACGATAGAAAATTGAGACCCGTCCCGCGGGCCGCGCCGGACGGCCGGAACCCGGCGGACGGCGTCGCGCCGCCCACCGGGCTTGGAGCCAGGGCCGGTTGATGTGCTACCGAGGAAGACCCGCAGGTCCCGTGGCCCAGGACGTGTTCGGCCGGTCGGCGAGCCGGTAGGCCAGGGACCCGCCCCGGGTGACCAGCCGGGCGTCCGTCCACGACCGGTCCGTCGTCCGCCCGTCGACCCTCACCGCGTCGATGTACGGATGTGTCGCATCGGCCTCCGGGGCGCTGATGCGGATGTCCCCGCCCTGCGGCCGGTCGAGCACCGCGGAGGGGAACAGCGGCGCTCCGAGCAGCATGGAGGCACTGCCGGGCGTCTGCGGGTAGAGGCCGAGCGCGGAGAAGACGTACCAGGCCGACATCGTGCCCAGGTCGTCGTTCCCGGGCAGGCCGCGCGGGCCGGTCCCGTAGACCGTGTCCACGATCTCCCGTACGGTCTCCTGGGTCTTCCAGGGCTGGCCCAGCGCGTTGTAGAGCCACGGGGCGTGGATGCCCGGCTCGTTGGTCGGGTCGTAGCGCAGCGCGTCGCCGCCCTTGACCGACCAGGAACCGTCCGCCGCGTGGAAGAAGCCGTCCAGCCGCTGCGCGGCCACCTCCCGGCCGCCCATGGCCTCGGCCAGCCCCTGCACGTCCTGCGGGACCATCCAGGTGTACGTGGCGCTGGTTCCCTGCGCGAAGCCCAGGTCGCTGCCGGGGCTGAACGGGGTCACCCAGGAACCGTCGAGCTTGCGGGCCTGGATGTAGCCGGTGGTCCCGGCACCGTCGACGGCGGCCGGGTTGAAGACGTTGCGCCACCACAGGCCGCGCTCCTCGAAGGCCGCGGCCTCCTCGTCCCGTCCGAGCAGCCGGGCCCACCGGCCGAGTGCCGCGTCGGCGACGGCGTCCTCCAGGGTCTCGGCCGCTCCGCCCCAGCAGTGGCAGACGTCCTGGGCCGCGTAGTGGGACTCCAGGTACTGGGCGAGATTGGGCCGTTGTCCGGTGCACTGGCCGGGGCATCCCGCGTCGGACAGCCCGTCCGGGTGGGGCACGGTGGCCTGCCGGGCCAGGGACTCGAAGGCGCCCTCGTAGTCGAAGTTGCGTACACCCATGGCGTAGAAGGTGGCGAGGGTGGCGGCCGTGGGATCGCCCGTCATGACGTGTGTGGCGCCGTTGACGTGCACCCACCGGTCCCAGACCCCGCCGTTCTGCCGGGCGAAGTTGTACAGCGACTGGGCGAAGTCCCCCGCGATCCTCGGCTTGAGGAGGGCGAGGAGCTGGATCTGGGCGCGGTACTGGTCCCAGCCGGAGAAGTTGCTGTACTGCGCCTTCTGGCCGCGCTCCACGCGGTGCGGCTTCCCGTCCATGCCGGGGTAGCGGCCGTCGGTGTCGCTGATCAGGTTCGGCTGCATCAGCGCGTGGTAGAGCGCGGTGTAGAACGTGGTGCGCTGCGCCTCGCTGCCGCCGCCGACGCGCGCCGAGGACAGCTCGCGGTCCCAGGCGGCCGATCCCGCCCGGGCCACGTCGTCGACGCTCGCCCTCGGTGCGATCTCCTGGCGGAGGTTGGCCTCGGCTCCGGCCTGGCTGACGTAGGAGATCCCGATCCGCATACGGACGTCGTCGTCGGCCGTGGTGTCGAAGCCGACCCAGCCGCCGGAACCACGCCCGGCGCGGTCCGCCCCGGTGGCGTACCCCTCGCCGCCGCTGCCGCTGGTGGCACCCGGTGCGAGGGTGCCGTCACGCCAGGTGCCCGTGGTGGAGAAGGCGCGGTCGAAGGAGGCGCTGAAGTAGAGCCGGTAGTAGCTCTTGCGGTTGTTGGTGCCGCCGTTGGCACGCCGGCCGCAGAAGGCCCCGGTGAGCACCGAACCGGTCACCTTGCGGTGCGCGGTGTCGATCTCGATCTCGGCGTCCTCGCTGCCGTTGAGGGAGTTGGACACCCGGAAGAGCAGGTTGGCGGGCTTGTCCGCGGGGAAGCTGAAGTCGGCCACTCCCGCGCGTTCGCTCACGGCCAGGTCGGCGGTGGCGCCGGAGTCCAGTCCGACGGTGTAGCGGCCGGGCACCGCACGCTCGTCGTCGTGGGAGAAGCCCGACGCGTAGACGGCGTCCTTGGTGTCGGCGGACGGCGAGGACGTCACGTCGCCTACGAAGGGCATGATCGGCACGTCACCCGCGGCGCCGGGGTTGCACCCGGCCCCGTTGACATGGGTGAGGCTGAGCCCGCGCATCCGGGTCACCCCGTACTCGTAGCCGTTGGCCGCGCCGGTGCTCGTCTGGTCGCCCGTGGTGCTGGTCGGGGACCAGGCCATCATGCCGTACGGGCGGACGGCGCCGGGATAGGTGTTGCCGCCGTTCGCCGTGCCGATCATCGGGTCCACGTACGCGGTGGGGCGGGTGACGAGCGCGTCGGCCTGGGCGGCCGGCGGGGTGACGGCTCCGGCGAGCGCGCCGGTGAGGACGATCGCGGCGGCCCGTGCGGCGAGGCGCCGGGCCGGGGACGGTCTGGAGGGCATGTTCTCGGAAACCTCCGACTGAGGGGGACAACGTTGTCAACACCGTCCGGACTGCGGCGTCGGCCACGTTGATCGATTCGCGGCCGAGCGTAGGTCCCCGGGGCGTGCGAGGGAATGCCACGGACGGATCCGGCCGGTGAACGAGTGGTGAACGCGGCTCGGGAGACCTGTCCGACGGGACGTCAGGCCGGTGGTGGCGGGTGGCCCCGCCGCCCGGCCGGGCGCCGGGCCGAGGTGTGCTGCGGGGGAAGCGGTCCTGCCGGGCGGCGGGGACCTGCACAATGCGGTGTGTGACTGATGACGACCCGTACCTGTGGCTGGAAGACCTCGAGAGCGAGGCCGCTCTCGCCTGGGTGGCCGAGCGGAACGCCGAGACGAAGGCCGCGCTGGCCGACGGGGAGGGGTTCGCCTCCCTGAAGCAGAGCCTGCGGGAGGTGCTGGACGCCTCCGACCGGATTCCCTACACGACCCGGCGCGGCGCGCACCTGTACAACTTCTGGCGGGACGCCGGGCACGTGCGCGGCGTGTGGCGGCGTACGACGCTGGAGCAGTACCGCAAGGACACCCCCGAGTGGGAGGTCCTCCTGGACGTCGACGCGCTCGCCTCCGCGGAGGACGAGAAGTGGGTGTGGGCGGGCGCGCAGGTACGCCACCCCGACCACAACCGCGCTCTGGTGCACCTGTCCCGCGACGGCGGTGACGCCACGGTGGTGCGCGAGTTCGACCTCGCCACCCGGGCGTTCGTCCAGGACGGGTTCCAGGTGGAGGAGGCGAAGACCCGGATCGGGTGGATCGACGCCGACACCGTCTTCCTCGGCACGGACTTCGGGCCCGGCTCGATGACCGGCGCCGGCTATCCGCGCACGGTACGCCGGTGGCGGCGCGGCACCCCGCCGGCCGAGGCCGAGCTGGTCTTCGAGGCGGAGGCCGGCGATGTGTCGGCCTGGGGAGGACATGACAGCACCCCCGGCTTCGAACGGAGCTTCGTCGGCCGGTCGATGGACTTCTTCCGCGGCGAGACCTATCTCCTGGCCTCCGACGGCGCGCAGATCAAGGTCGACGTGCCCGACGACGCCTCCGCCTACGCCCACCGCCACCACCTGATCGTCACCCTGAGGTCCGCATGGCTGGGGCAGCCCGCGGGCTCCCTGCTGGCCTTCGGCTTCGACGCGTTCCTGGCGGGCGACCGCACCCCGGAGGTGTTGTTCACCCCCGACGAACGCACGGCGCTGGCCGGCCACGAGTGGACCCGCCACCATCTGATCCTGGAGACGATGCACGACGTCAGCACCCGGATCGAGGTCCTCACCCCGGACCCCGACGGCGGCCCATGGGCACGCAGGCGGCTCGCGGACGTCCCCGCGCTGTCCGACGGCAGTGTCGTGGACACGGACCCGGACGTCTCCGACGAGTACTTCCTGAACGTGTCCGGCTTCCTTCAGCCCTCCACCCTGTACCACGGGCACCTCGGCGGCTCGGACACCACCGACGTCCTCAAGCAGGCCCCGCCCCGCTTCTCCCCCGCCGGCCTGGCGGTGGAGCAGTTCTTCGCGACCTCCCGGGACGGCACCCAAGTCCCGTACTTCGTGATCGGCCCCGACCACTCCCGCACCGGTCCGGGCCCCACCCTGCTCCACGGCTACGGCGGCTTCGAGGTCTCGCTCACCCCCTCCTACGACGCGGTGGCCGGCCGTGCCTGGCTGGAGCGCGGCGGCACCTACGTCATCGCCAACATCCGGGGCGGCGGCGAGTACGGGCCGCAGTGGCACCAGGCCGCGCTCGGTGCGCAACGGCCGCGTGCGTACGAGGACTTCGCGGCCGTCGCCGCCGACCTCGTCACCCGGGGGGTCACCACCCCGGCCATGCTGGGCGCCGAGGGGGGCAGCAACGGCGGCCTGCTCATGGGTGCGATGCTCACCCGCGACCCGCAGCTGTTCGGCGCGGTCGTCGCCCATGTGCCGCTGCTGGACATGCTGCGTTTCCACAGGCTCCTCGCCGGCGCGTCCTGGCGGGCCGAGTACGGGGACCCGGACGACGCCGCCGACCTGCCGCACCTCCGGGAGCTCTCCCCGTACCACCGGCTCGCGGCCGACCGGCCCTATCCCCCGGTCCTGCTGACCACCTCCACCCGCGACGACCGCGTCCACCCCGGACACGCCCGCAAAGCGGCCGCACGGCTGCGCGAGCTCGGCCACCGGGTGCTGTTCCACGAGAACACCGGCGGCGGCCACGCGGGCGCCGGCGACAACGAGCAGTTCGCCCACAACGAGGCCCTGATGTACACCTTCCTGTGGCAGCACCTCTCCCCGTCGAACCCCTGGGACGAGGACGGGGAGGCATGAGATCCAGGAGGACGCGATGATTCGCTGGACGTACGCATTCCTCGACCGTCCCGCCGCGACCGCCGCCCGTGCGACGGCCTTCTGGGCGGCGGTCACGGGCACCCGCGCCTCCGAACCCTGGGGGGAGCACGGCGAGTTCACCTCCCTGCTCGCCGAGGGGGCCGACACCTGCCTGGTGACGCAGGCCGTCGGCGGGGCGGGCGGGGCGCACCCGGACTTCGCGGTGGAGGACCTGACCGCCACCACCGGGCGGGCGACCGCGCTGGGCGCAGTCGTCCAGGACCGCCGGCCGGAGCTGACGGTCCTGCGCTCGCCGGGCGGCCAGCCGTTCTGCCTGGTGCCCTGGCGCGGGCAGCGGTCCGTCCCGCCGGTGGTCACGGGCCCCGGCGGGGTACGCAGCCGGGCGGACCAGCTCAGCCTGGACGTGGCTCCGGACGCGTTCGACGCGGAGGTCGGCTTCTGGGCCGAGCTGACCGGCTGGGACGCGTTTCCCGGTGAGCATGCGGAGTTCCACATCCTGCGTCCGGCCCTCGGTCTGCCGGTCCATCTGATCGTCCAGCGTCTGGACGCACCGCGTCCCGCCTCGGCCCACCTGGATCTGGCCTGCCCGGACCTGGAGGCCGGCCGGAGGTGGCACGAGGCCCACGGCGCCGTGTTCATCGGCCGGGGCGCCGCCTGGCTGGTGATGCGGGATCCCTCGGGCGGCGTCTACTGCCTCACCCGGCGTGACCCGGAGACCGGCGAGTAGGGTCGCCGGCCTCCGGGTCACCGCGGTGTCGCGAGGTCCGCGCTAGGGCGTGGTGATGCTCGGCCGCGGCGCGGTGGGCGCCCCGCTGCCGATGGCGAAGCTGGGGTGCGGCGGCTGGTTGTACGCCGTGTTCTGCCAGGCCAGCGCGGTGCGGTACATGGTGTCGTGGAGCAGGGTGGTGATCCTGGTGCCGGTCTCGTACGGCGTGGAGTAGATCCGCAGTGCCGTGTTGTTGGCGGTCGGCCAGACGACTTCCTCGCGCCAGTCGCCGAAGAGGTCGCCGGAGAGCGCCGGGGTGGCCTTGGTGCCGTTGTTGGAGTGGACCGAGGCCCCGGTCAGCAGGCGGGTGTCACCCGAGGTGCCGTACTTGTCGATGTGGGTGTCGTCCAGGAGTTCACGGGTCGTGTCGCCGTCCCACCAGGCCAGGAAGTTGGTGCTCGACGGCTTGCGGCTGCTGACCACGTCCCCCTTCGGGCCCCGCACACCGGAGACGGCGGAGGACCAGGACTCGGCGCCGGGACTGCCGGACCAGATGTCGCCGGACACGCCGCGGCCGTTGTCGCCGCTCGCAGGCGTGGACCAGAGGATCTGGCCGGTCCTCGCGTCGGCCATCCAGGAGGACGGCTTCGAGCTGTCCTCGTCGACCTTGAACTCCTCCAGTCCCGCCCGGGAGGGGTCGAGGTCGCCGACGTGCATGGCGTCGCCGTGGCCGTTCTTCGTCGTCCAGAGCGCGCTGCCGTTGTCGTCCACGGCCATCGCGCCGTAGATGATCTCGTCCTTGCCGTCCCCGTCGGCGTCGGCGACGGACAGCTGGTGGTTGCCCTGGCCGTCGTACCCCTTGCCGGAGTTGGTCGAGCTGTTCGTGTCGAAGGTCCAGCGGCGGGTGAAGGCGCCGCCGCGCCAGTCCCAGGCGGCGATGACGCTGCGCGTGTAGTAGCCGCGCGCCATGATCAGGGAGGGCCTGGCGCCGTCGAGATAGGCCGTCCCCGCGAGGAAGCGGTCGACCCGGTTGCCGTACGAGTCACCCCACGAGGACACCGTGCCCCGTGCGGGGACGTAGTCGACGGTGCCCATCGCCGCACCGGTCCGTCCGTTGAACATCGTCAGGAACTCGGGTCCTGACAGGATGTATCCGGAGGAGTTGCGGTGGTCGGCGGAGGAGCTGCCGATCACCTTCCCGGCACCGTCGACGCTGCCGTCGGCGGTCTTCATGGCGACCTCGGCCTGGCCGTCGCCGTCGTAGTCGTACACCTGGAACTGGGTGTAGTGGGCGCCGGAGCGGATGTTGCGCCCGAGGTCGATCCGCCAGAGGCGGGTGCCGTCGAGCCGGATCCCGTCGACGATCGTGTTGCCCGTGTAGCCGGACTGGGAGTTGTCCTTGGCGTTGGTGGGCTGCCACTTGAGTACGAAGTCGAGGGCGCCGTCCCCGTCCAGGTCACCGACCGACGCGTCGTTGGCCTCGTAGGTGTAGGCGACGCCGTCTGGTGTCGTCCCGCCGGCGGGCGGACTGATGGGGACGTCCTTGTATCCGGCGCGGAACTGGATCGCGTGCACGGAGTCGCCCTGCTCCACGCCGCCGACGACCGCCCGCACCGTGTAGTCGGCGGTGGCGGGCGCGCCGGAGTGGAAGTAGTTCGTCGAGGCGGTCACCGGCGAGGCGTTGACCTTGGTGCCCGCCCGGTAGACGTTGAAGGCGACGTTGTCGGGGTCGGTGCCCAGCCAGCGCCAGCTGACGAGGTTCCCGCTGTCGGTGTGGACGCTCACGACGCCGCGGTCGAGCGCCTCGGCCTGCCGGGCGGTGGCGGCCTCCGAGACCGGGCCGAGTGCGACGAGACCGCCGGCGGCGAGCAGCCCGGCCGCCAGGGCGCCCATCAGGGCGCGGGTACGGGTGATACGGCGTCTGCGGCGGGGGCGGGAAGAGGGGTGGGGAAGGAGAGGCTCCACGGGAAGCACCTTCGGGCAGGGGACGGCTTACGCCCCCTCAGTTGCTCCCGGACGCCGAAAGGTTGCCGTCGGACTCCATCGGTCCGGGCTTCACGGTCCGGACTTCACCGGTCCGGACTCCACCGGTGTCGCGGCGGGCCGACCTCGCCCCACGCCGGCCTTCTGCCCCACGCCGGCCTTCTGCGCCGCGGCGTGCAGCGAGCGCAGGGCCAGCAGCAGGAAGCCGATGTCGTCGAGGTAGACGGGGTCCGGCAGGAGGTCGACGGGCGACACGGTGTAGATCACCGACGCCCAGAAGAGCGCCTTGTCGCGCAGGGGGATGCCCGCGTCGACGAGGAGCTTCCTGGCCCGGATCACGCGTACGAGCAGGACGGCCGCGGCACCTGCCATGAGCAGGAGCACGAGCGCGCCGATGAGGAGCCAGACCGAGGTGTCCATGGCTCATCGTCTCCTGGCGGGGCGGCCGCAGCGCGCAGGCATCACCCGTGGCTCCTGGCCTGCTGCCGGGCGCGACGGCGCTTGAGGGCACGGCGCTCGTTCTCGTCCATGCCTCCCCAGACACCCGCGTCCTGCCCGTTCTCCAGGGCCCATTCCAGGCACTGCTCCCGCACGGGGCAGATCCCGCAGACGGCCTTGGCCTCCTCGGCCTGGACGAGGGCGGGGCCGCTGCTGCCGATGGGGAAGAACAGGTCGGGGTCCTCTTCGCGGCACGCCGCGTGCATGCGCCAGTTGTCCATCTCTCTCACTCCTTCTCGCCGGGAACGGTCCGTAGGTCTCTGCCGGGTTGCGCCTGATGTCCGTGTACCGCACTGTGCGCGTGACCGTCATCCGGCGTTCGAAACCACAACAGGCGGCTGCCTTCACGGTTTTCCGGCGCCCCGCCCGTCCTCGGGCAGCGGCGAACCCGGATGCGGGGCGGCCGCGCACGCGCCGTCCAGGCGGATGCGGTAGTCCATGACGACGGCCGGTTCGTCGATGATGTCGACCCGGGCCCCCGCGGTCTCCAGGACGGCCCGGTCGCCGATCTCCGGGGCCGGTACGCGCAGCAGGTGCAGCGGCGGGACGCCGGTCATGGGATGCGGCGGGAAGTCCAGCGGCACCACCTGCACCGTGAGGTGCTGCCGGTGCACGGCCTCCTCCAGTGCCGCCCGCTGTCCGGCCATGACGGCGGGGCCGCCGACGTCCGTGTGGAGTGCGGCGGCCGGGAGCAGGGCCCAGAGGGCCGCCCCGCGCGCCTCCAGCCGGCGCTGCCGTTCCTCCAGCAGTTCGAGGTGCCGGTCACGCAGGCGCGGTGGGTCGGCGGTCAGGATCCGGCGCAGGGCCTCCTCGTAGGCGGGGGTGCGCAGCAGCTCGGGGACCAGGGCGGGGTGCCAGGTCCGTACGAGCGCGGCGGAGGACTCGATGCCGATGACCTCCTGCTGCCAGGGTTCCATCGCGTCCCGCCAGGCGTGCCACCAGCCCGGCAGGTTCGCGGCGGCGATTCCCGCCATGATCGGCCCGGCCACCTCGGCGGACACCTCGTAGCGCTCCAGGAGGACACGGACCTGGTACGGGTCGAGCCCGGTCTCGGCGCGTTCGATGCGCCGGACGGTGGCGGGGTGGGCACCCAGTGCCACGGCCGCCGCCTGGAGGCTCACGCCCGCGCGCTCCCGCAGCATCCGCAGGCGCGCCGCCAGGACACGGTGCTCGACGGTGGGGCCGGACCGGGGCCTCATCCATGTCCTTTCCTCGCGGGCTCCGATGTGATGCGGATCGGAGCGGTCTCACAGCCGAATCGGAGCCATCCTGACATTCTGCCCCTTGCAAAGTACGCACTTTGCACGGAGAGTACGTACATGTCGGAAATAGTCACGTGCGCGCGCTCGGCCCCTGAGGAATCGGGCAAGCGCAGCGCACAGAGCTGGTGGATTCCCCGCCTGCCCCGGGCCGTGCCCGTGGCACGGCACCGCGTGCAGAAAGCCATGCGGGGGTGGGGAGAACCCGACGAGCGCGTCGAGGCGGCGGCCCTGGTCATGACCGAGCTGGTCACGAACGCGGTGGAGCACACCGCGGGCCGGCGGATCCGGTGCCGGCTGCTGCGGACCAGCGGCCGGGTGCGTATCTGCGTCTGGAACCGCGGCCGCCGGCACATCCCGGCGCTGCCCGGTCCACGGACCCCGCAGTCGTCGGACGGCCCCGTGGAGGGCCTGCACGGGGCGGAGGGCCCCGGCCCGGTGACCTGCGGTGAGCCGGACGGCGCGGACGACGGCTTCAGCCTGGCGTCGGTGGCTGAGGACGGCCGCGGACTGATGCTCGTGGACGCGCTGGCGACCCGGTGGGGCACCCGGACCAGCGTGTCCGGCCGGCTGGTCTGGGCCGATATCTGAGCCACGGGAGCCGGCCGGTCCGGCAGCCGCTCCGGGTGTGCTCGGGTGGCGCCCCTGTCGTGCTCGCGGCGTACCTGCGTTCGCCGTACGGCCGGAGGCCGCCCCTGTGATCAGCCCTCGGCCAGCGCGGCCTTCCACGCGGGGCTGTCGACGTAGTGGTTGTCGAAGCGCTCCGAGGACTCCTTGATCTCCGCGAAGTCGGCTTCGCCGCGCATCACCCGGCCCAGGAGGCGCAGGTAGTCGAAGCGCGCCATCCCCGGAGTGAAGGTGAACAGCACGTCCGCCGTGCACCCCGGGGCGGCGGCGAAGGCATGCGGAGTGCGCGGCGGGACGAGCAGGAAGTCACCGGCGTTCAGCACGGTGATCGCCTCCCCCAGGAGAACGCGCAGAGATCCGTCGATGACGTAGAACATCTCCGCGGCTCGGGTGTGGAAGTGCGCCGGCGCTCCCACCGCTCCCTCGGCGAAGGTCGAGCGGTAGCTGGTCAGCAGCCCGCCTGTCGCCTCGGAGTCCGCCAGCAGGGTCATCGCACTGCTGGGGTCACTCGTCGTCTCCGCCTCGGCGGCCCGGGTCACCACCGGCTCAAAGTCCGTACCGACACTGCTCATCGCGTGCGCTCCCCCTGGTAGCGGGCGTCTTCGTCGCCCGTGTGCACACCATTCTGAGCGACGGGTTGACCGGACGCGTGGGGCAATCCACGCACGGATCCCTGGGCCAATTCCCGTGCCGGCCCGGCGTCGGCCCGAGACCCGGCCGGCCGCCCGGTGGACCGGCGGCTGATTTCCCCCACCTGGCACGCGGCAAACGCCCGCCAGCGTGGCATATACCACTCCGCGGGCCGGGTTGCCCGGGGGAACGATCAGGGCAGCCATGAAGCGCCCAAGATCGGCTCGAAAGGGAGCATGCCCTCGTGACGCTCGTAGCGCCTCCCCCCATACCCAGAGCAGCAGGTTCCGTGCCGCTGCTGGGTCACGCGATACAGCTCATACGCGACAACCTCGGCTTCATCGCCTCACTGCGTACCCACTACGGCCCGCTGGTCGAGATCACTCTTCAGCCAGGTACCCGCACTCTGATCGTCCAGGACCCCGGCCTCATCCGCACCATGCTGACCGACCTCGGCCCCAGCCTCGACAAGGGCCGCTTCTTCGAGAAGATGGGCCAGCTGCTGGGTGACTCCGTCGTCACTGCGGCGGGCCAGAAACACGTCAGGAAACGACGCCAGCTCCAACCGGCGTTCGGCCGCCCGAAGATCGCCCACTACGTCGACATCATGCGCGCCGAGACCGACAGCGCCGTGGACACCTGGGTCCCCGGCCGGCAGCTCGACGTGCACAGAGCCATGATCCGGCTGTCCCTCGACATGCTCGCCAAGACCATCTTCGCCGACAGCCTGGACGACGCGACCTTCCGCCGGCTCCGTGACGACCTCTCCGTGGTCATGAACGGCGTCGGCGCACGCGTCATGCTGCCCGACTGGGTGGAACGGCTCCCTCTCCCCCACAACCGCCGGTTCAACGCGGCCCGGGACGCCGTCCGGGCCACCATCGAGAAGGCCGTGACCGAGCTCCAGGAGACAGGCCGGGACACCGGCGACATGCTCTCCCTGCTGCTGCGCGCCACGGACGAGGAGACCGGCCGGCCGCTCACGGGCCACCAGATCAGCTCGGAGATCCTCACCCTCGCGGTCGCAGGCACCGAGACCACCGCATCGGTACTGTCCTGGACGCTCTACGAACTGGCCCGCAACCCGGACGTCGAACGAGCGGTGCTGGCCGAGCTCGACACCGTTCTCGGCAGTCGCCCCATCGCGTTCGCGGACCTTCCGCACCTGCCCTACCTCGACCGGGTCATCAGGGAAGCCCTGCGCCTGCACCACACCGGCTGGCTCGTCACCCGCCGAACCGTCACCCGGACCCAGCTGGGCCCCTGGTCGATCCCCGCGGGCACGGAACTCGCCTACTGCCAGCACGCCCTGCACCGGGATCCCGCGTTCTTCCCCGACCCCCTCACCTTCGACCCGGACCGGTGGCTGGACGACGCACAGACCGAAGCGTTCACCCCTGGTGCCTTCCTCCCCTTCGGAGCGGGCAAGCACAAGTGCATCGGGGACCGGTTCGCCCTCACCGAGCTGGTCACCGCCATCTCGACCATCATCAGGCGCGTACGGTTCACACCCCCGCCCCACCACCAGGAGGTGCGGCCCGTGGCCCAGGCGACCGTGCGGCCCAGCACCCTGCTGATGACCGCGCACCGGCGGTTCGAGCCCGCGGGGCAGCAGGAGCCGTGACGTCGGCGAGCGGGCGGTACCCGGTCCACCGGTAGGGGCGGTCACCGGTCGGTGGCGGGCGCGGCGGACAGCAGG
>NZ_JAERUC010000053.1 GCF_016745505.1 Streptomyces silvae
GCGGGGTCCGGGGCAGAGCCCCGAAACGGGCCCGGCCCGGACCGGCGGCAGCCTCAGCGCCGCCCCCGCCGCGCCTCCCGAACCCTCCGCAGGCGGTTCACCGTCACCGGATCCGCCTCCAGCGCACGGCGGTCGTCCAGCAACGCGTTGAGCAACTGGTAGTAGCGGACCGGCGAGATCCCCAGCTCCTCCCGGACCGCCCGCTCCTTCGCCCCGGGCCCCGCCCAGGAACGCCGCTCCAGGGCCAGCACAGCCCGCTCCTGCCCCGAGAGCGGGGCAGGAGAGCCACCCTGGCCCTCCGGCTCAGCAGACCCGTCAGGGCCAGCAGCGCCAGCAGGGCCGTCGGAAGGATCGGAGCGGTCGGCGGTCATATCAACCAACCTACCTACTCCGCACTCTCCGCCTGCCGTGCCTGAGCCGCGATCTGCACGAGCACACTCTCCGGACTGCCCCCCGGCTCGACCGCCGAGCCGATCTTCTCCTTGATCGACTCACTGGCCTGCGCCCACGACGTCTTGCCGAACGGGTACAGCTGCGAGTTCGGCAGCGCCGACAGGAACTCGTGCAGCGACTTGTGCTTGCTGTCCGCCTCCATCGCGGCGGACGCACTGCTGGTCACCGGCAGCAGGTCGTACTGGTCGGCGAAGGACAGCACGTTCTCGTCCGTGTAGGCGAAGTCGAGGAACTTGCCTATCTCCGCCCGGTGGCCGTTCTGCTTGAAGCCCATCATCCAGTCGGCCACACCCATCGACCCGTTGGTCGGCCCGTCGACCCCGGGCAGCGGGACCATGCCGACCTCGACGCCCTTCTTCTCGGCCTCCTGCATCAGCGTCGGGTGCCCGTTGAGCATGCCCACCTCGCCCTTGGTGAACGCCTCGAAGGCCTTCTCCCGGTCGAGCTTCCCCGGGGCGACGGGCCCGGTGAGCCCCTTGCCGACGAGGTTGTTCTTCAGCCACTGGAAGGTCGCGATGTTGGCCGGGGAGTCGATGGCGTAGTTGCCGACGTCGTCCGTGTAGCCGCCGCCCCCGCTGAGCAGCCACATCAGCGTCTCGGCCTGGGACTCCTCCGGCCCGAGCGGCAGGGCGAAGGGGTAGGTCACGCCGCGCTGCTTGAGCACGGTGGCGTCGCTCTGGATGTCGTCCCAGGTCTGCGGCGCACCGAGGCCCGCCTTGGTGAACAGGCCCTTGTTGTAGAAGAGCAGCCGCGTGCTGGCCACGAACGGAAGGCCGTACAGACTGCCGTCGACCTCCCCCGCGTCGGTCAGCGAGGGCAGGAAGTTGGACGACGTACGGATGGCTATCGTCTCGTCGGCGGTGTAGAGCTTGTCCGCCTTGGCGTAGTCGGCGTACGCGCCGATCTGCGCGATGTCGGGGGCGTCACCGGCCTTCACCATCTCGGCGACCTTGCGGTCGACGTCCTTCCAGGAGTAGACGCTGACCTCGACCTTGATGTCGGGGTTGGCCTTCTCGAACTTCCCGGCGACGTCGTCCCAGTACTTCTGGGAGCTGTTCTCCGCACCCGTGCCGTAGTCGGCCGCGACGAGCCGCAGCGTGACGTCGCCTCCGGCGTCCGAACCGCACCCCGACAACGTTGCCGTCATACCCAGTGCGGCCACCACCGCGGTCAGACCCACATAGCGCCGCTGCACAGCCTTGCCCATCCCCTACATCGTTCGACGCGGACGCCGCCGCTCGGCGACGAACCCGCGATCCTGCCTCACGTACGCACGGAGGTCTACACCACCGGTGTATCGATTCGGCAATCTAGCAGGGTCGTTTTGTATGGGTGCTCAACAAACCGCGATAGTGGACTAGACCTTTTAGGGGTCGGCGGGCGAAACTGTCTCCGTGAGACACGTCATCGCCCTCGATGTGGGCGGCACAGGAATGAAGGCCGCCCTGGTCGGGGCCGACGGCACGCTGCTCCATGAGGCGCGCCGTGCCACCGGCAGGGAGCGCGGTGCGGACGCCGTCGTGGAGACCATCCTGGGCTTCGCCGAGGATCTGTACGCGTACGGCGAGGAGCACCTCGGCGAAGGCGCGGTCGCCGCGGGCGTCGCCGTACCCGGCATCGTCGACGCGGAACGCGGGATCGCTGTCTACGCCGCCAACCTGGGCTGGCGCGACGTACCCCTGAGGAAGCTGCTCGGCGAACGGCTCGGCGGCATACCGGTCGCACTCGGCCACGACGTCCGGACCGGCGGCCTCGCCGAGGGACGGATCGGCGCCGGCCGGGGAGCGGACCGCTTCCTGTTCGTGCCGCTGGGCACCGGGATCGCCGGGGCCATCGGCATCGCGGGCACCATCGAGGCGGGCGCCCACGGCTACGCGGGCGAGATCGGCCACATCGTGGTCCGGCCGGACGGCCCGGACTGCGGCTGCGGCCAGCGCGGCTGTCTGGAGACCCTCGCCTCGGCCGCCGCCGTGTCCCGGGCCTGGGCCGCCGCCTCCGGCGACCCCGACGCGGACGCCGCGGACTGCGCGCAGGCCGTCACCACGGGCGATCCTGCGGCCCTGCGCGTCTGGCAGGACGCCGTAGACGCGCTCGCCGCGGGCCTGGTCACCGCGCTCACCCTGCTGGACCCCCGCACACTGATCATCGGTGGCGGTCTCGCCGAGGCGGGGGAAACCTTGTTCACACCACTGCGTGCGGCTGTCGAGGAACGGGTCACGTTCCAGAAGCTGCCTCACATCGTCCCGGCGGCCCTCGGGGACACCGCCGGATGCCTGGGCGCAGGGCTGCTCGCCTGGGATCTACTCTCCACGGAGGTAACCGCCTGATGGCCGGACGCGCAGACAGCACCGTTCTCGCAGGTGCCCGGGTGGTGCTTCCCACCGGCACCGTCGAGAACGGCCGGGTGATCGTCGAAGGCACCCGGATCGCCGGCAGCACGCGGGACGACACCCGGACCGTCGACCTCTCGGGCCACTGGGTGGTCCCCGGGTTCGTCGACATGCACAACCACGGCGGCGGCGGCGCCTCCTTCGCCACCGGGACCGCCGAGGACGCCCTGACCGCCGTACGGGCGCACCGCGCACGCGGCACCACGACCGTCGTCGCCTCCACCGTCACCGGCGACATGGACTTCCTGGCCCGCCAGGCCGGCCTGCTCTCCGAGCTGGTCGAACAGGGCGAGCTCGCCGGGGTCCACTTCGAGGGCCCCTTCATCTCCCCGTGCCGCAAGGGCGCCCACAGCGAGGAACTGCTCCGCGACCCCGACCCCGCCGAGGTCCGCAAGCTGCTCGACGCGGCGCGCGGCAGCGCCAGGATGGTCACCCTCGCGACCGAACGCCCGGGCGGCATCGACTCCGTACGGCTGCTCGCCGAGCACGGGGTGATCGCCGCGGTCGGCCATACGGACGCGACGTACGAGCAGACCGTCGAGGCGATCGACGCGGGCGCCACCGTGGCCACACACCTCTACAACGCGATGCCCGCCATCGGCCACCGCGACCCGGGGCCCGTCGTGGCGCTCCTGGAGGACGAGCGGGTCACCGTCGAGCTGATCAACGACGGCACCCATCTGCACCCGGCCGCCCTGGAGCTCGCCTACCACCACGCGGGCGCCGGCCGGGTCGCCCTGATCACCGACGCCATGGACGCGGCGGGCGCGGCGGACGGCTTCTACGAGCTCGGGCCGCTCGCCGTCGAGGTCAAGGACGGGGTCGCACGGCTCGTGGAGGGCGGCTCGATCGCGGGCTCCACCCTCACCCTGGACACCGCGTTCCGCAGGGCCGTGACCATCGACCGGATCCCCGTCGAGGACGTCGTACGGTCCATCTCCGCCAACCCCGCGCGGCTCCTCGGCATGTACGACAGGGTCGGCTCGCTGGAACCGGGCAAGGACGCCGACCTGGTCGTCCTGGACGCGGACTTCGGGCTCAAGGGCGTCATGCGCCGCGGCGAGTGGATCGTGGAGCCCCCGCTCGGATGACGGCGGACCCCCGGGAACGGGCGGTTGAACACGTAACGAAGAGACGGCGGTTGTCCCGGAGACCTGGGACGGCCGCCGCCTCTTTGGCATGATCACCGAGGACAGCGCCGCAGGGAGACGGCGCGTGGGAACGGACGACAAGGAACCGGGGGCCGGTACAGGTGATACTGACCGTCACGCTGAACACGGCACTCGACCTGACCTACGGCGTCCCCGCCCTCGTCCCGCACACCAGCCACCGCGTCCACGAGGTCACCGAACGCCCCGGCGGCAAGGGCGTCAACGTGGCCCGGGTGCTCGCCGCCCTCGGCCATGACACCGTGATCACCGGTTTCGCCGGCGGCCCCACCGGAGCGGTCCTGCGCGAACTCATCGGCGCACTCCCCCACCGCCCCACCGACGCGCTCGTCACCGTCGCGGGCAACACCCGCCGCACCCTCGCCGTCGTCGACCGCACCAGCGGTGACACCACCCAGCTCAACGAGCCGGGCCCGCACATAGGCTCCGGCGAGTGGGCGGCCTTCCTGGAGACGTACGGGGAGCTGCTCCCCGGCGCCGAGGCCGTCGCCCTCTGCGGCAGCCTGCCGCCCGGCATCCACGTCGGCGCGTACGCGGAACTCGTACGGCTCGCCCGCGCGGCCGGCGTGCCCGTGCTCCTGGACACCAGCGGCGAGCCCCTGCGCCGGGGCATCGCCGCCCGCCCCGACCTGATCAAGCCGAACGCCGACGAACTGGCCCAGCTCACCGGCGCCCGCGAACCCCTGCGCGCCACCCGCGACGCCCGACGCCGGGGCGCGCACAGCGTCGTCGCCTCCCTCGGCCCGGACGGGCTCCTCGCCGTCACCCCCGACGGCATCTGGCGGGCCGCACCGCCGTCCGCCGTACGGGGCAACCCGACGGGCGCGGGCGACTCCGCCGTGGCCGGGCTGCTGTCCGCCCTCGCCGAAGGGCTGGGCTGGCAGGACCGGCTGACCCGCGCGGTGGCCCTGTCCGCGGCGACCGTACTGGCCCCGGCGGCCGGGGAGTTCGACCGCGCGGCCTACGAGGACCTGCTGACCCGCGTCACCGTCGAACAGCACGCACCGGCCGCCTGAACCACCCCCGGAACGACCGCGTCCCGGCTCGCGCGGGGCGCGGACCGGGACGACGGTGGTGCTGGTTCCTGAACGGGCGACGGATCGCCCCTTGCACGTGATCAGTTCTTGACGTGACCCGACTTCAGCGACAGCTGGTCGAGGTTGGCGTCACAGGAGTCACCCTCGTTGCACGAGAGCATCAGCGAGTTCGACCCCTTCTTCAGCTGCACCCAGGCGTACGTCCGGGTCCAGCCCTTCTCCAGATCGCCCTCCGCGGCCTGCGCGAAGTTCTTCATGTTGATGGAGCGGGGGTCCTCGTCGTTGACCGTGAGGGACGTCTTGGCGTCCTTGCCCGGCACGCCGTACGTCACGAACAGCGTGTACTCGCCGTCCTCCGGCACATCGACCGTCCAGGTGGCCGACCGGCCGACCTCGTTGAGGCTGATGTACTGGCCGTTCGCGCTCTTGGCACCCTTGACCGTGTTGTCCAGGGAGGCCGTGCCGCCGAGCGTCAGCGTCGCCGCGTCCTGCTCGGGCAGATCGACGGGCTCCTGGGACGCGTCCGCCGACTTCTCCGGCTTCGGGGACTCCTCGACCTCGTCGGCCGGACCCGCCGACGACCCGGCCTCGTCCTTCTTGCCCTCGTTGTCGTCGCCCGTCATCAGCGCGGCACCGATACCGATGAGCACGACCGCGACCACCGCGACGGCCGCGATCAGCAGCGCCTTGGTGTTGGGACCGCCACGGCCGGGGCCGGCGTTCCTGCCGTCACCGCCGCCGTAGCCCACGGACCCGGACTGCGCCGTCGGCGCACCCCCGGGGTACGTCTCCGGCGCCGCGTACTGCGCGTTCGGCTGGCCGTACTGCCCGTTCGGCTGACCGTACTGCGGCGGGGCCTGCTGGCCGTACGCCTGCTGCTGCGGGACCTGCCCGTACTGGCGCTCGCCGACCGTCCGCACCTGGTTGTACGACGTTCTGGGCACGCCGGGCTGTGCGGCCGGTCCCGGGTAGCCGTAGCCACCCTGACCGGGCGGCTGTGCGCCCGCCGCCTGCCCGTCCGCGTACAGATAGCCGAACGGATCGTCGTCCTCGGGCTTGCTCGCGCCGTTGTTTCCGGCCGTCATCCCTGGGTCACTCCTCACCATGTCGCCAGCCGTCGCCGACCGGCCGAGCCTACCCCGAACGGAGCACGCGTCGAATTGCCCTCGGTCCCCCGGAAAACCGGGCGGTGTACGGGGAATGCCTGGGCGTGAACGTCAGCCGGCTCTGCGGTGAACCTTCGACCGGGACCGCTTCTCCACGTACATCCGCTGGTCGGCGGAGTGCAGGACCTCTTCCTCGGTCATGCCGCACTCGGCCCAGCCGATACCGAAACTCGCCCCGACCCTGACTGCCCGGCCGTCCACCCGGATGGGCGGAATGATGGCGTTACGCAAGCGTACGGCCAGATCTGCGGCATCTGCCGCCCCGAGGCCGTCCGCGAGGACGACGAATTCGTCACCCCCGAGCCGCGCGACGGTGTCACCGTCCCGTACGCAGGTCGTGAGCCGCCGGGCGACCTCGATGAGAACCGCGTCACCCGCGTGATGCCCGAAGCGGTCGTTGATGGACTTGAAGCCGTCCAGATCGCAGAAGAGCACCGCGAGGCCCTTGGTCCCGTCATCACGGTCCGGGTCGGGCGCCACGATGTGCACATGGTGGTCGTAGGGACCGACACCCGGGGCGACCTCCCCCTCGTAGCCGTCGGCGCGGTACCCGTGCGCCGGGCTGTCCACATCGCCGTAGGCCGCGTCCAGCGCCTCGATCGCGGAGGACGTGACCGAGTGAGGCCTCTCACACAGCCGCGCACCGAGCCGGGAGCGCAGCTCCGCGCTGTTGGGCAGCCCGGTGAGCGCGTCGTGCGAGGCGCGGTGCGCGAGATTCAGCTCGTTGCGCTTGCGCTCCTCGATGTCCTCGACATGGGTGAGCAGGAAGCGCGGGCCGTCGGTGGTGTCCGCGACGACGGAGTTGCGCAGGGAGACCCAGAGGTACGTGCCGTCCCTGCGCCCGAGCCGCAGCTCCGCCCGCCCTCCCTCGGCGGACGTGCGGAGCAGGGTCCCGATGTCCTCGGGGTGGACGAGGTCGGCGAAGGAGTAGCGGCGCAGGACGGAGGCGGGGCGCCCCAGGAGGCGGCAGAGCGCGTCGTTGGTCCGCAGCAGCCTGCCGTGCTGGTCACCGCCCATCTCCGCGATGGCCATGCCGCTCGGGGCGTACTCGAAGGCCTGGCGGAAGGATTCCTCGCTGGCCCGCAGCGCCTGCTGCTCGCGCTCCAGCCGGACCAGGGCGCGCTGCATGTTTGCTCGGAGCCGGGCGTTACTGATCGCAATGGCCGCCTGGGAGGCGTACATCTGGAGGGCCTCGCGGCCCCAGGCGCCGGGACGGCGGCCGTTGCGCGGCCTGTCGACCGAGATGACCCCGAGGAGGTCCAGACCTCCGCCGGAGGCGTACATGGGGGCGTAGAGACGGTCCAGGGGGTGCCACTCGTCCTCGAAGCGGGGCTCCGGCCCCTCGGTGTGCCACTGCGGCACGTCGTCGTCGAGGAGCACCCAGCCCTCGGTGTGGGGTATGAACCGGAGCTCGTCCCAGGCCTCGCCCATCGAGAGCCTGCGCTCCCAGGACTCGCGGGAGCCGACACGGCCGGTGATCAGGGATTCCGCGGCGCTGTTGCCGGCGAAGGCGGCGACGACCAGATCGCCGTCGGGGCGGACGAGGTTCACGCAGCCCAGTTCGTAGCCGAGACCGGCCACGATGCCGTCGGCGACCGACTGCAGCGTGTCCGCCAGGCTCCGCGCCGTATTGAGATCAGCGACGGCCTGGTGCAACTGCCGCATGGTCGCAAGACGGACGTACGGCTCCGACTCGGCCTCCATTGCTCGCACTCCCTGAGACCTCGACAGCAACTCCAGGTTTCATATCGACGTACTTGTTGCACTGTCACGGCCACTGAATCACAGTGAGCTGTGCACCCGGTACACAGGGTCAACAAATATTGCTCTCTGTGACTCAAGTCACAACAGATGGTAAAGACCTTTAGTGATGCCTCCCGGGACGTCCGTTCTTTACCGAACGCAAATCGGTACACCCGGGGCGCTGGTCCTAGGACCTGACTGGTCCCCTGGCCCGATGCGACGGCGCGTACGGCGGGACTAGCGTTCCCCGTGTGCTGCAGAAGACTCCCATCGCCCCGCGCCCCGAAGCCGTCCCCCATGCTGAAGGGGTGAGCAACGACGAATTCCGTGCCGCCCTGTCCCGTCTCGCCGCGGGCGTGGTGCTGATCACCGCCCAGGAGCCACCCCTGGACGAGGACGGCCGGGGCGAGGACGTCGGGATGACGGCGACCGCCTTCATGTCGGTGTCCCTGGACCCGCCGCTGGTGATGGTGAGCGTGCGGAACGACTCACGCATGGACGACCTGCTGGCCGAACAGCCCCGGTGGGCGGTGTCGGTGCTCGCGGAGAGCCAGCGGCAGGTGGCCGGACGGTTCTCCATGAAGGGGCGGATCAGCGACCGGCTGCTGTTCGCGGACCTCCCCTGCGTACGGGGCGAGGCCACGGGGGCGTTCCTCGTGGAAGGGGCGCTGGCCACCCTGGAGTGCGACACGGAGCAGCGCGTCCGGGCCGGCGATCACACGCTGGTGATCGGACGGGTGCTGACGGCGTCGCTGCCGAACGCGGAGGGCGAACCGCTGACGTACTTCAAGGGCCGCTACCGGCACCTGGACTGACCGGCACGGCCCGGGGGCGCGTCCTTTGCGCGGGGGCCCTTGTGCGGGGGCGTGCCTTTCGACCCGGGGGCGTCCCGCGTCTACCAGTCGCGGCCCGAGCGCCCGCGCTTCGTGTCGCCGCGCTGCTTCTTCTCGCGCAGCCTGCGCTCGTTGATGCCGCGCGGGATCTTCTTCTTGAGGCGCGGCTTGGGCGGTGGCGCGGTGGCCTCCGCCAGGAGCGCGGCGAGCCGCACGGCGGCCGTCTCGCGGTTGCGCCACTGGGAGCGGTGCTCGGAGGCGCGTACGGACACGACGCCGCCGACCAGCCGGCTCGCCAGCCGTTCGAGGGCGCGGGCCTTCCACACCTCGGGCAGGGACTCGGTCGCCGCGAGGTCGAAGCGGAGCTCCACCTGGGAGTCGCTCGTGTTGACGTGCTGCCCGCCGGGCCCGGAGGACCGCGAGAAACGCCACATGAGCTCGGCCTCCGGCAGGGAGACCGCACCGCGGATGACATAGGGCCCGGACATGACACCCATGTTCCCTGGCGCCCGGCCGGTTCGTCACCTTGTTTTGCGAGCGTTCGGCCAGAAGTTCGGCAAAGAAAGTAAAGCGAGCAGGAACCTCGTGGTCTCTTGTCTGCGTTAGGACGGGTGACGGTAGCTTTCGTGATGGCACGAAGCCCGCACACGACGAGGAAAGGGACTTCCCATGGCTGTAAGCCTGTCCAAGGGCGGCAACGTCTCGCTCACCAAGGAGGCCCCGGGCCTGACCGCCGTCACGGTCGGCCTCGGCTGGGACGTCCGCACCACCACCGGCACCGACTTCGACCTCGACGCCTCGGCGATCGCGGTCGACGCCGCCGGCAAGGTCTTCTCCGACGGCCACTTCGTCTTCTTCAACAACAAGGCGACGCCGGACCAGACCATCGTCCACACCGGTGACAACGTCACGGGCCAGGGCGAGGGCGACGACGAGCAGATCAACGTCAACCTCGCGGGCCTCCCGGCAGAGATCGACAAGATCGTCTTCCCGGTCTCCATCTACGACGCCGAGGCTCGCAGCCAGAACTTCGGCCAGGTGCGGAACGCCTTCATCCGCATCATCAACCAGGCCGGCGGCACCGAGATCGCCCGCTACGACCTGAGCGAGGACGCCGCCACCGAGACCGCGATGGTCTTCGGCGAGCTCTACCGCAACGGCGCCGAGTGGAAGTTTCGCGCCGTGGGCCAGGGGTACGCCTCCGGCCTGCGCGGCATCGCCCAGGACTTCGGCGTCAACCTCTGACCCGACTGCCGCACACGCGCTTCCACGGGAGCCCCCGCCCGACTCCGGTCGGACGGGGGCTCCCGTGCGTCCGCTTCATATAGCGGACATGAAAGCACTCCAGTCGGACAAGAACTGGTCAAAAACTTGTGAGGTAATTGTCGGCGTCCCGTCAAAGTCGTTCATTCGGTGGCACGCTCTCCGCTCGTAACCCCCACAGGAACGAGCAACGGAGAAGGCATGACCCCCCACATGAACACCCGTCGCGCCGCCGCCCTGGCCGCAGTTGCCGCGATGGTCGTCGTCGGCGTCCAGACCGGCACGGCAACGGCCGGTGCCCGTACGGCCGATGACACCGCCTCTTCCTCCCGCACCACGGCGGGCGCCGCCGCGCTCGGCGTGAACTCGGCAGCCCAGCGCACCACCGCCCTCCGGGCCGCCCAGACAGGCGCCACGGCCGCCGCCGAGACCCTCGGGCTCGGCAGCCAGGAGAAGCTGATCGCCCGTGACGTGATCAAGGACGCCCACGGCACCGTCCACACCCGCTACGAGCGCACCTACGCCGGTCTGCCGGTCCTCGGCGGCGACCTCGTCACCCACACCGCCGCCGACGGCACGTCCAAGGGCGTCGACAAGGCCACCGAGGCGCGCATCACCGTGCCCTCCACCCAGCCGAAGCTGAAGGCCACGGCGAACGCGCGCACCGTCGTGTGGGCCGGCGAGGGCAAGCCCGTCCTCGCCTTCGAGACCGTCAAGAACGGTGTCCAGAAGGACGGCACACCCAGCCGGCTGCACATCATCACGGACGCCACGACCGGCAAGCAGCTGCACAGCTACGAGGCCATCGAGACCGGCACCGGCAACAGCCAGTACAGCGGCGAGGTCACCCTCTCGACCACCAAGGGCGGTTCGGGCTTCGAGCTGACCGACGGCGACCGGGGCGGCCACAAGACGTACGACCTCAACCAGGGCCAGACCGGCACCGGCGACCTCGTCACCGACGACGACGACACCTGGGGCGACGGCACCGGCAACGACCGCCAGACCGCGGCGGTCGACGCCCACTACGGCGCCGCGACCACCTGGGACTTCTACAAGTCCGAGCTCGGCCGCGACGGGATAGCCGGCGACGGCCGCGCGGCGTACTCCCGCGTCCACTTCGGCACCGGCTACGTCAACGCCTTCTGGGACGACAGCTGCTTCTGCATGACGTACGGCGACGGGGCCGACGACAAGAGCGCGCTCACCGCGATCGACGTCGCCGGCCACGAGATGAGCCACGGCCTGACCGCGGCCACCGCCAACCTCGACTACGCGGGCGAGTCCGGCGGCCTCAACGAGGCGACCAGCGACATCTTCGGCACCTCCGTCGAGTTCTTCGCCGACAACGCCACCGACCCCGGTGACTACCTCATCGGCGAGAAGATCGACATCAACGGCGACGGAACCCCGCTGCGCTACATGGACAAGCCGAGCAAGGACGGCGGCTCGGCGGACTACTGGGACGCCAACGTCGGCGACCTCGACGTCCACTACTCCTCCGGCGTCGCCAACCACTTCTTCTACCTGCTGGCGGAGGGCAGCGGCGCCAAGACCATCGGCGGCGTCGACTACGACTCCCCGACCGCCGACGGCTCCACGGTCACGGGCATCGGCCTCCAGAAGTCCTACCAGATCTGGTACAAGGCGCTCTCCGTCTACATGACGTCGAGCACCGACTACGCGGGAGCCCGCGAGGCGACCGAGAAGGCCGCCACCGACCTGTACGGCGCCGACAGCACCGAACTCGCGGCCGTCCAGGCCGCCTGGACCGGCGTCAACGTGAAGTAGCACCACGGAACCCGAGGAGCCGGTCCGCGCCCGCGGGCCGGCTCCTCGGCGCGAGGCCGGACCCCATGGGTACGGCCCTCATCACCCCCGTCCATACTCGTCACTTGACCAGGCAGGGCGGGGCGGGGATTGCACACCATGGGACGAACAGGAACAGACCACACCAAGCGCCGCCGGGCGTGGCTGGTCACGGCCGGCGTCTGCGCGCTGGCCGTGGTGGCCGGCGTGACGGTGGCGACCAACACCAACGTGCTGGGGCCTCGTGACCTGTGCGACGGCCGTCTGAGCAGCGAGGACGCCGGGAAGAGCCTCGACGGCTTCGGCCGGGTGACCGGAAAGATCAACTATGCCGACGGCTGCTTCGTGGAGCAGTCCGGCTGGCTGCCGGGCACCAAGGACGCGCGGGTGGCTCTCGAGCCCATGTCCGTCAACGCCGTCGATCCCTTCGGCAGAAAAGTGTGGGATATGTCCGGTGCCCAGAACATCCTGCCCGGCGCCCTGCCCGGCGCCTTCGACCAGGACGGCAACGGTTGGGTGTCCCTTCCCCCCGACTGCACGCCCATAGCCGCCGGAACCGCACAGGGATCCCGTACGGTCCTGCACGTCAACGTCGAGCAGGGGGACGTGGACCCGGTGGAGCTCGCCCGGCTGGCGCGGGGAGCAGCCCGCGAGCTCGCCGTCGATCACGACTGCATACCTCCCGCTGAGGAGCCTGGGAGCGCCGGGACGGACCTCCTCGAAGCATCCGCGGTGACCAGGAGCGATCCCGCCGAAGTATGCGGCCTGACCGGCTTCACCCTGGCCGCCACGGCCCCTGCGGGCAGCCCCCTGCAGGAGCAGACCTCGGGCTCCCGCGACGACGCCTGGTTCTGCGACCTCTCCCTCGAACAACCCACCACGGGCCTGGACAAGGACCAGGAGCACGGAGCCTTCGCCCGCCTCGCGATCATCCAGAACCCCGCGCTGGCGCCCAGCGCGAAGGAGCGGGGATTCGAGCACGCCGTCTGCGGCGGCAAGGAAACATACTTCGCGACGGACAGCCTCACCTTCGAATGGGCCTCCCCGGAGACCGAGGAGGAGCGCGCCGCAGCCGCCTTCTTTCCCAAGTCCGACGTTTGGGACCGCTTCACCGCCGCCGCCCGCACAGCACTCGCCTGCGACTGACCTGGCGGCTGCCGCGCTCGTCGCCGGGCCGGCCGTCAGCGGCCGAGCGCGGCGACTGTTGTCAGCGGCCGAGC
>NZ_JAERUC010000054.1 GCF_016745505.1 Streptomyces silvae
CTGATGTGGATATGACTCTTTGAAGACAGGCCCTAGGGGCACCCGCCCGTCCGGTGGGGGAACCCGCCCGCCCGCTGCGGGAGCCCGCACCGGACGGACTCACGTCCCCGGGCCCGGCCAGGCGCCGGCGCCCCCTGGCCGGCCCCTGACGACAGGTCACCGGCCGAGCCGTCAGAGCGGCAGCAGGTCGGGGCGCTTGGCCTCGACGTGGTCCCCGGAGGACTCGCCGCGCAGTCGGCGGCCGATCCACGGCACGAGGTATTCGCGTGCCCACTGGATGTCGTCGCGCCGGACCTCGAGCGCCCCGCGCTGTGCCTGCGGGGGCCACACCTGGTCGGGGTCGGCGGGTACGTCGAGGCCGAGGACCTGGGCGGCCCGCAGTGCGACGCGGGTGTGCCCCTCCGCCGAGAGGTGGAGCCGGTCGTTGTCCCAGGCCCGCCGGTCCTGCACGGAGCGCAGGGACCACAGGTCCAGCACCGGGCAGTCGTAACGGTCGGCGATGGACCGGACATGCGCGGTGTACGTGGCGATCTTGCCCCGCAGATGCTTGAGCACGGGGATGCCACGGGTGTCGAAGCCGGTGGTGACCATGACGGTGCCGACCGCCTGGGTCAGATCGGCGACGGCCCGCTCGAAGCGTTCCGCCACGTCGTCCGGGTCGGAACCAGGACGGAGGATGTCGTTGCCGCCCGCGCAGAAGCTCACCAGATCAGGTGCCAGCTCCTTGGCGCGCGGGACCTGTTCCTCGACTATCTGGTCGAGGAGGCGTCCGCGTACGGCGAGATTGGCGTACCGGAAATTCCCGTGCGTGTCGTCGACGGGGCCGACCACCGCATCGGGGCCCGGGAGCTGGTCCGCCAGGAGGACCGCGAACCGGTCGGCCCAGCCGACGAGCGTCCCGCCGGGGCCGGGGTCTCCGACGCCCTCGGTGAAGCTGTCGCCAATCGCTGCGTACGACCCGATGATGCCGCGTGTTCTGTTTCTCGAATCGTCTGCCACAAGCGCTTATCTTGCACCTTCGATTGTGACCTACGCGACCGTAATAAGGGGTTGACGGGTGGTGAGAAAGACCACCCGGTCAGTTTTTGGTAAAGCCGGAATAAGGAGAGGGGCGGTGCGCCGCTGCGCACCGCCCCTCTCCCTTCAGCCTTCAGCCCTCAGCCGGGAGGGCGTCCTCGGCCGGTGTGTCTCAGATGGAGACGCCGTGCGAACGCAGGTAGGCGATCGGGTCGACGTCGGAGCCGTAGCTCGGGCCGGTCCGGACCTCGAAGTGGAGGTGCGGGCCGGTGGAGTTGCCGGTGGTGCCGGAGAGGCCTATCTGCTGGCCGCCGGTGACGGTCTGGCCGGCCGAGACCTCCAGCGAGGACAGGTGCGCGTACTGGGAGTACATGCCGTCCTCGTGCTGGATGACGACCTCGTTGCCGTACGAACCACTCCAGCCCGCGGAGACCACGGTGCCCGGACCGATGGAGCGGACGCTGGTGCCGGAGGCCGCCTGGAAGTCGGAGCCGGTGTGGTAGCCGCTGGACCAGCTGGCGCCCGAGGCGCGGTACTGAGTGGTGACGTTGGGGTTCTCGACCGGGGCGGCCCAGCCGGAACCGGTGCTCTCCGACGCGCCGGAGTCGGCGGTCTCGGCGGCCGGAGCAGCCGTCTTCTCGGCCGGGGCAGCGGTCTTCTCGGCCGGAGCGGCCTTCTTCGCCGCCGACGGGGCGGCCGTGGAGGGCGCGGCCTCGGCGGAGCCGGACGCCTTGGCGCCGAGGGTCAGCTTCATGCCCGGGAGGATCAGACTCGGGTTCTCGCCGACGACGTCGCGGTTGTCCTGGTACAGCTTCTGCCAGCCGCCCTTGACCTTCTTCTCGGCCGCGATCTTGGCCAGGTAGTCGCCGGAGACCACGGAGTAGGTCTTCGGGGCGCTCTTCGCGGCGGGGGCGGAGGCCGAGGCGCTGTGCGCGGCGGCGGACGTGGCGGCCGGCGCGGACTGCTCGGCCGCGTGGGCGCCGGTCGCGCCGATCAGCGGGAGGGCGAGTACGGCGCCGCCGGTCCCTGCGGCAAGGACGCCTCGGGAGATCGGGCCGGTCTTCGTACGACGGTGCTTGCCTTTTGCGGGCATGGGGCTTTTCCTCTCCGGCGCCTGCGAGGTGAGCTGTCGGGTTCGGACTGGAGATGCCCGGCCGCGCGGTGCGCGACTTGACCCCTAGCCGTACCGGATCCCTCCGGCCGGCGGCTTACCTGGTTCCCCCGCTCCTGCCACACGTGAGTCGGTGCGGATTCCGGGCGGCGGCAGGATTAGGCGTTCCGTCCGGATTGACCGTGACCGTAAGCGAGCCGGGACGCCGCGAACAAGCCGTGGATTGTGAACCGGAATCGGCGCTTCAATTCCGGCGCGAAATTCCCGTCACACTCCGTGGATTACGGATCTTGGCTTTCCGCACGGCGTCAGGAATACCCCTCAGGATCTTCACCACGCACCGTCACGGATATGATCCCGCTCACCCGCCTCACACCATCTCCCGTACAAGCGGGGCATGTTCTGCTAAATGCACCAATACGGACATGACGCGACCGCCGTTCCGCCGGAGAGCCCGGAGCCACGGCCACCGAGCCGGTTGCCCGATGCACCCATGTCGTATCGTCGCGGGCGTGCCCCCGTCGGCGAGCGGCGCCGACGCCCGACACTCCAGGAGCCCTTGTGACGCAGCTGCCAGAGGTCCCGCCGGTCGGCCCCGAGCCGACGGACGTCGACCTGACCGGTGTCCGCAACTTCCGCGACGTCGGCGGACTTCCGACCGTCGACGGCAGCACCGTGCGGTACGGGCGCCTCTACCGCAGCGGCCACCTCGCCCATGCCACCGAGTCCGACGCGGCCTTCCTCGCGGGGCTCGGACTGCACACGATCTTCGACTTCCGCAACGCCGCCGACCACAAGCTCGACGGTCTCGACGTGGAGCTGCCCGGCGTCCGGAATGTCAGCATTCCTCTCTCCGACCCGGCGGACGGCGCGGAGTTCTGGCGACTGGTGCGCGACGGGAACATCCAGCAGCTGCGCTCGATCCTGGCCGACGGCAAGGGAACGGACCGGATGGTGGCCTCGTACCGGTCCATCATCAAGGACCGCACCGGCGAACACAGCCGTGTGCTGCACGCGCTGGCCGAGGACAGCGTGCCTGCGCTGATGCACTGCGCGGCGGGCAAGGACAGGGCCGGCCTCTCGGTCGCGGTCTCACTGCTCGCGGTCGGGGTCCGCAAGGAGGCCATCGAGGCCGACTACCTCAAGTCGAACGACGCGCACCGTCGCTACAAGGTGCGCCGCAGCGACACCTCGGCGGTGGGCATGTCCGACGAGGTGATGGAACTGCTCAATCCGCTCTTCGGTGCCCGCGCCGAATATCTCGCCGCGGCGTTCGACACCATCGACGAGATCTGGGGCGGCACAGACCGTTATCTCCGCGAAGGGCTGAAGATCAGCGACGAGACGCGCGCGAAGCTGCGCGAGCGTCTCGTCGAGGGTGCGTGAGGCCGGGCGGTCAGCCTTTGCCGGCCACGGTGAAGAGCAGGTAGAGGAAGCCCGCGATGACGTGTCCGGCCACCAGGTAGGCGAAGAGACGGATCACGACGCCGCGGGGCATCCGCCGCTCCTGTGTGTCCGCGCTCCTGGGCCTGCGCGGGGTGAGCGGGTCGTAGTGCTCCGAATCGGACATGGCGGTCCTCTCTTCCGGCCCCTCGGGCCGGGGTGACGAAGGGTGCGCTCGGTCGGACGGGTGCCCGGTCGGCCGGTGCCCGGTCGGGGCGGTACCCGGCCGCCCGGTGCGCAACCGGGACGGTGCGCGGCCGGGACGGTGCGCAATCGGTTCGGCGGGTGGTCGGGTCGGTACGGGCGGGCGGGCGGGATCAGAGCCGGTGCGTCCCGCCGCCCAGGCACAGCTCGGCGGCCGGGCTCTGCAGCAGGGTGTGGACGAAGAGCAGGCGCGCCCCGCCGGTGTCGGGCGCGGCGATCCGGTGCGGGGTGAGCGAGTCGAAGTGCGCGCTGTCCCCCGGGCCGAGATCGTGCACGGTCTCGCCGAGCACGACCCTGAGCCTGCCGTCGAGGACGTACAGCCATTCCTCCCCGGGGTGGACGCGCACGAGGTCGCTCTCGGCGCCGTGGGGGACACGGACGTGCAGCGCCTGCATGGCACGTCCCGGCGCTCCGGCCTGGCGGTAGAGCCAGCCGCCCGCCTCGGTGCCGCGCGGCGCGCCCTCGGGTGCTCCGCCGCGGACGATCGCGTCACGTTCGGGCGGCATCTCGCCCAGGAGCTCGGAGACGGTCGTACCGTAGACCCGGGCGAGGCCGAGCAGCATGGGCAGCGAAGGCTGCCTCCGGCCCGTTTCGAGCCGGGAGAGGTGGGCCGGGGAGAGCCCCGCCCGTGCCGCCGCGCCCTCCAGGGTGAGGCCGCGGTTACGGCGCAGGTCGCGTAGGCGTGGCGCGACCCCGGGGAGCTCGTCGGCCACCCCTCCGTCAGGAGGATTCATGCCTCCATTGGGCCCTAATCTTTCCTCCGAGGCAAATAACTTGCCTCATAGGCAAAAAGCCCAGGATCAGCGGTTGGCCACCGCCTGCTTCACCAGGGTCCTGCCGAAGTCCCACATCAGCCCGCCCCCGCTGTGCGCGTCGTCCATGACGGCGGTGAAGGCGGTGACGAAGCGGTCCACCTCCGGTTCCCCGATGACCAGCGGGGGGATCAGCTTGATCACCTCCAGGTGATCGCCGGAGACCTGGGTGAGGATCCGGTGCTTCTGCAGCAGCGGCACCACCACCATCTGCGCGAAGAGCCCCTTGCGGGCGGCCTGCAGCATCGTCCAGCGGCTGCGGAGCTTGAGGGAGGACGGCCGGCCGAACTCGATGCCGATCATCAGGCCCCGGCCGCGCACCTCGTGCAGCAGCTCGTAACGGCCGACGAGCGCGGCGAGGCGCTCGCGCAGCAGATCACCGGTGCGCCGGGCGTTCGCGACGATCTCCTCCTGCTCCATCACGGAGAGGACGGCGAGCCCGGCGGCCATCGCCTGGGCGTTGGACCCGAAGCTAGCGGAGTGGACGAGGACCCGGTCCATCGAGGAGTAGACGCGCTTGAAGATCCAGTCCTTGCCGAGCGTCGCGCCGACCGGGACGTACCCGCCGGAGAGCGCCTTGGCGACACAGAGCAGGTCGGGTTCGACGCCCTCCTCGTGCTGGTACGCGTAGAAGTCACCGGTCCTGCCGAGCCCGGTCTGCACCTCGTCGGCGATGAGCACGGCCTTGTGCCGGTGCAGCAGCTCCTGTGCCTCCCGCAGGAAGCCGGGAGGCGAGGCGTGGACGCCCTTGCCCTGGATCGGCTCCACGACCAGCCCGGCCACGTCCCCGCGCTTCAGTTCGCGGCGCAGCGCGTCGAGGTCGCCGAGCGGGATGGCGGTGTCGGGCAGCAGGGGCGCGAACCCGTCGCGGAAGCCCTTCTCGCCGTTGACGGAGAGCGAGCCGGTGGTCAGCCCGTGGAAGGCGTGGTCGCAGTAGAGGATCCGTGGCTTGCCGGTGGCGTACCGGGCGAACTTCAGCGCGGTCTCGACCGCCTCCGTGCCGCTGTTGCCGAAGAAGACCCGGTCGAGGTGCGGGCTGTGCGCCAGCAGCCTCTCGGCGAGCAGTCCCGGAAGAGGCTGGCAGTCGAAGCGGGTGAGGTCGGCGAGCGAGGCGTCCAGGACGTCGTGAAGCGCCTTGCGTACGACGGGGTGGTGGCGGCCCAGTCCCATCACGCCGAAGCCGGCGAGCATGTCGAGGTAGTCGTTGCCCTCCTCGTCCCAGAAGTGCGCGCCCTCGGCCCGTTCGTAGACCTTGTCGAAACCGAGGGTGTGGAGCATCCGCGGCAGCTGGTGGTTGAGGTGCCGGGTGTGCAGCTCGTACCGCTCGGCGCCTCGTTCCGCGAGGAGCCGCCCCAGGTCGAAGCCCGGCCGTTCGTCCTTCATGCCCCGTTCTCCTTCGGCATGTTCCGCTCTCCCGCTGCCGTGCGGCGCTCCAGCGCCGCGCTGATGCTTCCGGCGATCTCCACCGGTGTGAGCCCGATCTCGGCCAGCACCTCGCCGCGCCCCGCGTGCGCGAGGAACTGCTCGGGGATGCCGTACGTCCGCAGCGGTACGTCGACACCGGCGTCCCGCAGCGCCTGCCCGACGGCCCAGCCGACCCCGCCGGACCTGCTGTTGTCCTCGACGACCGCCACCAGCCGGTGCTGTGCCGCCAGCGCGGGCAGCTGCGCGTCGACCGGTTTGACCCAGCGCGGGTCGACGACCGTGCAGCGGATCCCGGATCCGGCGAGCAGGTCGGCAGCCTGCAGACAGACCGGGGCGAGCACTCCCACGGCCACCAGCAGGACGTCGGCGTCCGGGGCCCGGTGCAGGACGTCCATCCCGCCGATCCGCCCCACGGCCGCGACCGGCTCCCCCACCGACTCCTTCGGGAAGCGGATCACCGTCGGCGCGTCGTCGACGTCGACGGCCTCGCGCAGCTCCTCACGCAGCCGGTCGGCGTCGCGCGGGGCGGCGATGCGGAGCCCGGGGACGACCTGGAGCAGGGACATGTCCCACATGCCGTTGTGCGAGGGGCCGTCGGGCCCGGTGACTCCGGCCCGGTCCAGCACGAAGGTCACCCCGCACCCGTGCAGGGCGACGTCCATCAGCAGCTGGTCGAACGCCCGGTTGAGGAACGTCGCGTAGACGGCGACGACCGGGTGCAGACCTCCGGTGGCCAGGCCCGCCGCCGAGACCGCAGCGTGCTGCTCGGCGATCCCGACGTCCCAGATCCGGTCGGGGAACTCCTGCGCGAAACGGGTCAGCCCGACCGGGTGCAGCATCGCCGCGGTGATCGCGACGACGTCCGGGCGTACGGCTCCGATCTCCGCGATCTCGTCGCCGAAGACGGAGGTCCAGGACGGCGCGGCGGGCAGGACGAGCGGTTCGCAGGTCAGCGGGTCCATCCTGCCGACGGTGTGGAAGCGGTCGGCGTCGTCGGCCAGCGCGGGCGGAAAGCCCCGGCCCTTCTCGGTGATGCAGTGCACCAGGAC
This sequence comes from Streptomyces silvae, assembly GCF_016745505.1. Classification (GTDB taxonomy): domain Bacteria; phylum Actinomycetota; class Actinomycetes; order Streptomycetales; family Streptomycetaceae; genus Streptomyces; species Streptomyces silvae. The sequence goes on from NZ_JAERUC010000054.1 coordinate 7,062, forward strand.
CGGCCCGTGGAAACGCTTGGCCCGCTGCAGTGCGGCCTCGACGGCCGCGGTGTCGTGCCCGTCGACCGGGCCGACGTACTTGAGACCCAGGTCCTCGAACATGCCCTGGGGGGCGAAGGTGTCCTTGAACCCCTTCTTCGCGCCGTGCAGCGACCCGTACAGCGGCGCGCCGATGACCGGTGTCTGCTGGAGCACTCCCTTGCCCCAGGACAGGAAGCGCTCGTAGCCGTCGGTGGTGCGCAGGGTGGCCAGGTGGTTGGCGAGTCCGCCGATGGTCGGGGCGTACGAACGCTCGTTGTCGTTCACCACGATGATCAGCGGGCGGTCCCTGGCCGCGGCGATGTTGTTGAGCGCCTCCCAGGCCATTCCGCCGGTGAGGGCCCCGTCACCGATGACCGCCACGACATGACGCCCGCGCTCCAGCACCTCGTCGGCCTTGGCGAGGCCGTCGGCCCAGCCGAGCACGGTGGAGGCGTGGGAGTTCTCGATGACGTCGTGCTCGGACTCCTCGCGGGACGGGTAGCCGGAGAGGCCGCCCTTGCTGCGCAGCTTGGAGAAGTCCTGACGCCCCGTCAGCAGCTTGTGCACGTAACTCTGGTGTCCGGTGTCCCACAGGATGCGGTCCACGGGTGAGTCGAAGACCCGGTGCAGGGCGATGGTGAGTTCGACCACGCCGAGGTTGGGGCCGAGATGACCGCCTGTCCTCGCCACCGCCCGGATGAGGAACGCCCTGATCTCCTCGGCGAGTTCGCCGAGCTCCGGTCGGCTCAGTGCCTTGAGATCCTGCGGCCCCTTGATGGATTCCAGCATCGTCATGCCCGGGCCCCTCTCTCTGCTCCTGTTATCGGCTCACGGTGACTGCGGGGATCCCACTGGGTGTCCCCGCCTCCTCCATACCCTCCGCGATCTTCATGGCTTCCTCGATGAGGGTCTCCACG
>NZ_JAERUC010000055.1 GCF_016745505.1 Streptomyces silvae
CAGGACCCCATGGTCCTGAGCCGCCCGCATTTTTTCTGCCTTCACGGAATTCACCGGGTGTGACCCGGAAAAGTGCGGGCAACCGAAAGACAGAGCGGCACTCGTCCTCATCGCGACGAGGATTCGCCGTGCCGAATGAAACCGTCGAGGAAGGAGCCATTTCATGAGCGACAACCTGTGGGGCTACCAGCCTACGAGCGGTCACACCGCGGGCGCCGACCTGACCGGATACTCGGTCGAGGCGACGGACGGAAGCATCGGCAAGGTCGACAAGCACTCCGACGAGGTGGGCTCTGCCTACCTCGTCGTCGACACCGGAGTCTGGATCTTCGGCAAGGACGTCCTGCTCCCGGCAGGCACGGTCAAGGGCATCGACACCGAGCACAAGAAGATATTCGTCGACCTGACCAAGGACCAGATCAAGGACTCCCCCGAGTTCGACAAGCACAAGCATGCGGACGACCCGGGCTACCACGCCCAGGTCGGCGGCTACTACGACAGCTACCGCATCATGTAGTTCGGGCGACACCATGATCAGAGGCGGGGTCGGCTCCCATCACGGGGCCGGCCCCGCTGTCAGCGCGGGAAACCGTCCGTCAGCAGCGTGACGCCGAAGGGCTCGGGCAGCGGAAGGGGCTTCCCGAAGGGCACGGCCTCGGAACGCTTGTACGTTCCGTCCTCGTTGGGCTCGGTGAACAGCGTGGTCATCGCCCCTCGCGTGTCGAACCGGTCGATCAGCACGTACATCGGAACCCCCGCCCGCGCGTAGGCGCGGTACTTCTTCGTCCTGCCCTCGCGGGCGTTCCCCTGGGACGTGATCTCGACGATCAGCAGCGCTTCCGACGCGTCCATGGGGTCGCTGGCCTCCGGATCGGCGGCTGCGATCAGCTCGGTCGGCATCACGACGAGGTCCGGTACGTACAGCTTGTCGAGCGGCGCGACGTGCACACCGAGCGTCTGGTAGATCTCCAGTTCCTCAGGAAGGTTCGCGTAGAGCCTGCGCTGGACCTTCGCGGCGATGCCGTTGTGGTGCGCGTGAGGCGGCGGTACCAAGACGATCTGCCCTTCGTCGATCTCGGCGCGCCACCCCTCGGGCACGTCCAGTTCCTGCCATGTCCGCAGCAGGTACTCCCACGGGCTGCCCTCGGAGCCCTGATCGCTTTCGACCATCGCAGCGGTCATCGCAGGTCCCTTCTCCTGTGGCCTCGTGCGGGAGCGTAGATCGACGTTTCTGCGGCAGTCCGCCGCTGCCTCCAGCGTCCCACGATCGCGTGAGCGCCGCACCGACCTCACCGCAGGTGTCCTCCGTTCGTTCCGGCCGGAGAACCGCACCACCGTTCATCTGCATCTCTCCGGGCAGACGCTGATTCCGGCACCGGGCAGCGCATGTCGAGAGCAAGGAGCGGAACGTATGACGAAGAGTCCCACCACGTCCGAGGAACTGCGGGCGGCGGAGGGCGGGGACGGGCCACGGCACGGCATCGTCCGTACGGCGTTCGGTGTCCTGCGCCGGGACGGGCGCCCGCTGTTCGGGCTGACGGCACGCGTGGCCGGACTGGTCGCCCTGGGGGCTCTGCTGCTGACGGCCGTGGCGTTCCTCGTCGCCTGGCCCACGTTCACCGAGATACGAGCGGGCGCGATCCGTGCCGAGGCGTACGACGGGGACTCCTACGCACCCGACGGCCGCCGGGTGCAGCACCTCTGGCTCATCCTCCTCGCCTGCATGCCGTTCCTGATCCTCCTGCTGCACCTGGGATGCACCGCCATCCAGACCGCGTCCGCCCGTGCGGTGGCGGGCGCCGGGACGCGCGGCCGTTTCCGTACGGTCCTGGGCGTGAACGTGCTGCGCGGAGTGCTCGTGTGGGCTCCGGTGGTCCTCGGGATCCTGGTGGAGGAGTACTTCACGACCACCCTGTTCCGCGAGTACACGGTGATCGTCCCGAAGTGGGAGTACCCCAACCTGTTCGAGATCCTGCGCTACGGTCCGCCCCTGCTGGGCATGGCGACCGCCCTCGTCCTCCGGCTCGGCTGGACCCTCGCCCCGGCGATCGCCGCGGCGGAAGGCCTCGGGCCCTGGGCCGCCCTGCGCCGCTCCTGGTCGCTGACCTGGAGCCGGGCCTCCGCCGCCTGGTTCCGTACGGTGGCCGTCGCACTGCCCCTGGGCCTGCTCACGGTCGGCGTGTACCTCCTGCTGCACCCCGCCGCCCGGCCCCTGCGCTCCGGCACGGTCCATCTCTTCCTGGCCTGGGGCCCGGACAACACCTACGCCGCGTACGTCGCCGGGGTCCTCGCCCAGATCGCCGCCGCCCTGCTCCTCACCGGCGCCCTGGTCCTGCCGCCGGCGCACACGCTCCTCGCCGTACTCCAGCGGCGACTTGCCCCGGCCCGGGAGCCGCAACCGGCGGCCACCCGGACGTGACTCCTCGGGGCGCCTGCCTCAGGGCAGCCGCCCCTCCCGGTTGATCTCCCGCACCCGCGCCCGCAGCACGAGCCCCGGCGGGGCCGGCCGGACGGCCTCCGGCGGGCAGTCCCACTCCGCGCCACCGCCCGGCGGACGCAGTTGTACGTACGGCCCGACCCGGCCCATCACCCGGCCCACCCGGCCGTCCCGCCCGTCCACGGCGAACGTGCCGGGCTCAGGCGTACAAGGCTCCAGTCCTTCAACTGTCATGAGCCGCCGCCGCTTCCAGCTGCACACTCAGCCGCATGGCCGTCTCGACCGAGCACCGGCCGAGGTCGACCAGCGGGGTCGGCTCGCTGGCCGCGCACGACACCGGGTCGACCCGGAGCGACGGCAGCTTCACGCCGACCCCCGCGAGCCCGGCCCGCAGCCGTGCCACCGCGTCCTCCGCCGCACGCACTCTGCCCGCTGCTTCTTTGCGCCGTTCCGTAGCCGTCATCATGATCTTCCCCATTTCCACGCTGAGTAGTGGGTATGCCTACTCAGCGTGTCCAATTCGTCGCTACCGTGGAAGAGGCGCAGTTCCAACACCACCTGATGTGTCATAGGGAGTCGCGTTGCCCGGACCCAAAAAGCTCGATCCCTCGTCCTCACCCCGCGCCCTCCTGGGCGCCGAACTCCGCCACCGGAGAGAGGCGGCGGGCCTGTCGCAGGACGACCTCGGGGCGCCGCTGTTCGTCAGCGGCTCGTTCATCGGACAACTGGAGGCCGGCACACGGCGCATGCAGGTGGACCAGGCCCAGAAGCTGGACGAAGTGCTGGGCGCGGGAGGCTTCTTCGTACGGAACTGCGCGGCCCTGAAGAAGTCCAAGTACCCGGACCACTTCGCAGAGGCGGCGGAGGCGGAGGCCGTCGCGGAGACGATCAGGGAGTACTCGCCGCTGCTCATCCCTGGTCTTCTACAGGCCGAGTCGTACGCGCGGGCCGTGTTCCGCGCGGGAAGGCCCACCACTCCGGAGGAGGTGATCGACGAGCTCGTTGCGGCCAGGATCGACCGCGCCGGGCTGCTGAGCCATCCAACAACCCCTACCGTGTGGCTGGTTCTGGACGAGGCGGTACTGCGCCGGAGGGTCGGCGGCCCCGCAGTCATGGCAGAGGCACTCCGCCATCTGGCGAAGCACATCCAACAACGACGCGTCATCATCCAGGTCTTGCCATACAGCGCCGGTGGGCACGCAGCGATGGGCGGGCCTCTCAAGCTCATGGCGTTCCCGGATGCGCCCTCCCTCGCCTACCTTGACGGTCTGGGTTCAGGTCAGCTGCTGGACGATCCAGCATCGGTGCGGTCGTACGAACTGACCTACGATTTGCTGGTGGCCAGCGCATTGTCACCAGATGCGTCCCTGGCCTTGATCGAGTCGGTGGCGGAGGATTACGCCCATGAAGCTCAGCAGCTCTGACTACGACCTCTCCACGGCAACCTGGCACAAGTCCACGTACAGCGGTGGGGACGGCGGCAACTGCCTCGAAGTCGCCACCTGGCGCAAGTCCACGTACAGCGATGCCAGCGGCGGCAACTGCCTCGAAGTCTCCGACGGCCACCCCCACCTCGTCCCCGTCCGGGACTCCAAGGTCACCGACGGCCCGGCCCTCGTGTTCCGGGCCGCCGCCTGGTCCGCGTTCGTCGCTGACCTCAAGCGCGGCTGAGCCGGCCGGTCCGGGCGACGGGGAACGACTTTCGTCGTCCTCCGTCGCGACCAACGGCTACAGCGGTGCCGGGCCGGAGGTCTCTACCGTGGGCGCGTGACTCGTCTGGATTCCACGGCACCCGCGCACCCCGCACCCACCTCCCGCGCACAGGCGGCGAGGACGCGACTGGCGTCCTGGTCGGCCGTCCCGGGACGGGCTCTGCTCGCCCCCGGGATGTGGCCCGCCCGGCGCGTGGTGGGTGAGACGTTCCTGAGCCTGGCGCTCGCCCTGGCGGGGGTGGGCGCGGGGCTTCTGGACGACGAGAACGTGGCGGTGGCCGTCGGTGTCGGGCTGCTGGCCGGGCTGTTGTCGTTGCTGCGCCGTGGGCTGCCCGCGTCCGTGCTGCTGGCGGCCGCGGCCGGTTCCGCGCCGTTCTTCGGGTTCGCGCCCCTGCTCCTCGTCGTCGCCTGGTCGGCCGGGCGGCGGATCGACGGACTCGGCAGGGCGTGCGGTGTGTTCGCCCTCGCGTACGGACTCGCCCTCGGCCTGACGGCGGCGTGGGAATCGCACGCGTCGTTGCCGCTCCTGGCCGTCGCCGGGATGTTCATCCTGGTCGCGATCGTGGTCCCGGGGCTCGCGGGACGCTACTGGTCGCAGCGCAGGACCCTGACCGACACGCTCCACGAGTACAACGCCCAACTCCTGCGCGAGCGGGCGATGCTCGTCGGGCAGGCCAGGATGCTGGAGCGTCAGCGCATCGCGCAGGACATGCACGACAGCCTCGGCCACCAACTCGCCCTGATCGCGGTGCACACGGGTGCGCTGGAGGTGGACCGCGCGCTGACGGACCAGCAGCGCGAGGCCGTCGGTGTGCTGCGTGAGGCCTCGGTGGCCGCGATGCACGAACTGCGCGACGTGGTCGGCGTACTGAGGGACGGTGCGGACGCCACCCCGGCCGCCGGGGCTCCTCCGGGCGGCGACGACCCCGGGGCGCCGTCCCGTGGGGTGGCCGGCATCGACGATCTGGCCGAGACGTCCCGGAAGGCCGGTACGGCGGTGGAGATCCGGCGCTCGGGCGAGGCGCGCCCCCTCGCGACCACCGCCGACCACGCGGCGTACCGCGTCGTCCAGGAGGGCCTGACCAACGCCCACAAGCACGCCCCGGGCGCCTCGATCTCCATCGGCCTGCGGTACGAGCCGGACTCGCTGGTCGTGGAGGTCGCCAACGGCCCGGTGGCGGCGCCCAGCGGTGTGGCGAGCGGCGGGCAGGGGCTGACCGGTCTCGCGGAGCGCGCCCGGCTGGTCGGCGGCATGGTGCACGCGGGCCCCACGGCCGACGGCGGGTTCCGGCTGGCCGGCGTCCTTCCGTACACCTCCCCCGGTGACGCGAGGAAGACGTTCGTCGCCCCGCAGGACGACTTTCGGGCGCAGAGCCCGGCGGGCCCCGGAGGTGAGGCTGGACCGGTCATCGAGTGGAACGGTCTCCCGAAGGAGTTGGCCAGGGCAGTGAACAGGACCAAGAGGGGCAACAGGATAGCCATCGGGTGCGGGGTGGCGGCCCTGATCGGGGTCGTGCTCGTGATCGCGGTGGTCGTCGGGGTCGTCTTCCTCGTACGGGAGGCGGACAAGGCGATGATCGAACCCGCGCAGTACGAGGCGGTGAAGATCGGTCAGTCCGAGCGGTCCGTCCGCGACGCGCTGCCGCACGGCGACTCGTTCATGAACACCGGCCCGGGTGCCGGAGCGCCGCCGGAGCCCGACGGCTCGACGTGCCTCACCCTCCTCTCCTCGGAGATCGGGAGCAGCCTGGACGCCGACCCGGTCTTCCGGTTCTGCTTCAAGGACGGCAAGCTGATCGAGAAGAAGTCCTTCGAGGCGACCTGAGGGAACATGGCAGATCAGAACCGCTCAGGAGAGTCGTGATCAGGGTTCTTGTGGCGGATGACGAACCGCTGATCCGTGCGGGCATCCGGATGATCCTCTCGTCGGCCGACGACATCGATGTGGCCGCCGAGGCGGCCGACGGCCGTGAGGCGGTCGAACTCGCCCGCTCCCAGCGGATCGACGTCGCGCTGATGGACATCCAGATGCCGGTCATGGACGGGCTGACGGCTCTCGGCGAGCTGCGCCGGGCGGCTCCCCAGGTGAGGGTGCTGATCCTGACGACGTTCGGGGAGCGGCACAACGTGCTGCGGGCCCTGACCGGGGGAAGCGCCGGCTTTCTGCTGAAGGACTCGGCCCCGGCGGAGCTGATGCGGGCGGTCCGGGCGGCGGCGGGCGGGGAGGCGTATCTGTCGCCGGGCGCCACCCGGCACGTCGTGGACTCGCTGGCCTCCGGCGGTGCCACGCAGCGGGCGGAGGACGCCCGCCGGAGGCTGGAGAAGCTGACGGACCGCGAACGCGACGTCCTGGCCCTTCTGGGCGAGGGCCTGTCCAACGCGGACGCGGGTCAGCGGATCCATATGAGCGAGGCGACGGTGAAGGCGTATGTGAGCCGCATCCTGGCCAAGCTGGAGTGCGAGAACAGGGTGCAGGCCGCGCTGCTGGCCCGGGATGCCGGCCTCGGCGTGTGAGAGCGGGGCGGCTCAGACCACCTGGATGACGTGCTTGCCCCGTACGCCGCCCGCCTCCAGGGCCCGGTGGGCGGCGGCGATCTCCGAGAGCGGGTGGACGGTGTCCACCACGGGGCGGAGCGCGCCGCTCTCCACGTAGCCGGCGAGTTCGGCGAGCAGGTCGTGCTGCGGGTTGCCGCTGAAGAACCGCACGCGTCCACGGCCGTGGACCGTCGAGGCGAGCACATAGCCGAGGCTCGCGGCGATGTGGTCCAGGTCGAAGGCGATCGAGACCATACGGCCGCCGGGCGCCAGGAGCCGCCGGAAGGACCGGAGTTCGGTCCCGACGGTGTCCAGGATGACGTCGAAGCGGCCCAGGTCGGACGGCCCGGTGGTCGTGTAGCTGTGGGCCTCGTCGGCGCCCAGCTCCCGGACGAGGTCGAGGTTCTTCGGGCCCGCGAGGGCCGTGACATGGGCGCCGAGCGCCTTGCCGAGCTGGACGGCGATGCTGCCGACGCCCCCGCTGCCCCCGCGCACGAGCAGCCGGTGGCCCGCTTCGAGGCGCGCCTTGCGGAAGGCCGTGAGGGCGGTGGTGCCCACGGGGAGGGAAGCGGCTTCGACCAGGCCGAGGTTCTCGGGGGCGTACGAGAGGTTCCGGGGCCGGACCGCCACGTACTCGGCCGCGCTGCCGAAGGTACGGGGCAGGACACCCCACACCCGGGCGCCGGGGCGCAGGCCGGTGATCGCGGGGTCCACCTCGGCGACCTCGCCGGCGAAGTCGATCCCGGTGCGCTGCGGGAAGGTGCGGCCGGTCACCAGGCGGACACGTCCGGCGCGTCCGTACAGCTCACCACCGTTGACGCTCGCCGCGTGGACGCGGACCAGCACCTGGCCCGGCTTGAGTGTCGGTACGGGAACCCGGCCGACGTACAGCACGTCGGGAGGGCCGTAGCTGTCGTAGAGCGCCGCGCGCATGTCGTTCATGTTCTCCACGGTAAGCGGGTAAACGGACGACCCCCTCCGTTTGGACTAAAGTGAGAAACATGCCTGCTCAGACCTCTCACAAGCCGCCCAGGGACGGCCTGCGCGCCGACGCCCGGGAGAACAGGGACCGGATCCTGAAGGCGGCGCGCGAGGCGTTCGCGGCGCAGGGCATCGACGTCCCGGTGGCGGCGATCGCCCGCCGGGCGGGGGTCGGGGTCGCCACGCTCTACCGCCGCTTCCCCACGCGCGACGCCCTCGTGACGGAAGCCTTCGCGGAGGAGTTGGGCCACTGCGTGTCCGTGCTGGACGAGGGGCTGGCGGACCCGGACCCCTGGCGCGGGTTCTGCACGGTGATCGAGCGGGTCTGTCTGATGCAGGCGTTGGACCGGGGCTTCACCCAGGCGTTCCTGACGGAGTTCCCCGGCCAGGCCGACTTCGCGCGCGAGCGCGCCCGCGCCGAGGAGGGCCTGGCGCTGCTGGTCAGGCGGGCCAAGGACGCGGGCGGGCTGCGCCAGGACTTCGAGCCGAGCGACATCACCCTGCTGCTGCTCGCCAACTGCGGCGTCACGACCGGCGCGGACGAGGAGGCGGCCACCGCGTCCCGGCGCCTCGCGGCCTACCTGCTGCACGCCTTCCGGGCCGACGGGGCGGCGCCCCTGCCGCCTCCCGCGCAGCTCGGACTCGACCGCATCCACGAGTAGAAGTCACTCATGATGTGACTCAGGTCACGTTCAGGTCGTGTCACAGCCGGGCCCCCTGCTTGCGTCCCGAGATCGTCAGCAAGCAGCGGAAGAAGGCGGACGCCATGAACACACAGCACGAGACCGACCGGCCGGCCCCCCACCGCGTCCTGATCCTGGGCGCGGGATACGCGGGCATGGCCGCGGCCATCCAGCTCGCGGCCCGCGTCAGGCGGCAGCAGGACGTACGCGTCACGCTGGTGAACGCGCAGGACCGTTTCACCGAGCGGCTGCGGCTGCACATGGCGGCGACCGGACAGCAGCTCGGCGAGCTGAGCATCCCGGAGCTGCTCGACGGCACGGGCGCGGAGTTCGTACGCGGCTGGGTCACGGCGGTGGACGCGGACGCCAGGACCGTACGGATCGACGACGACCGGGTCCTGCACTACGACACGCTGGTGTACGGGCTGGGCAGCGTGGCCGACACCTCGGCGGTGCCCGGCGTCGAGGAGTACGCGTACACCCTGAACGGTCCGCAGGAGGCCGAGGCGGTGGCCCACCGGCTGGCGGGGCTCGGCAGCGGCACGGTGGTCGTCGGCGGCAGCGGGCTGACCGGCGTCGAGTCGGCGGCGGAGATCGCCGAGCGGCACCCGGAGCTGGACGTGGTGCTGCTGGGCCGCGACGAACCCGGTGCGCTGATGAACCCGAAGGCCGGGGCGTACGTACGGTCCGCGCTGGACCGCCTGGGCGTCCGGGTCCGCAGCGGGTGCGACGTGGTGAAGGTGCTGCCGGACTCGGTCGAACTGGCGGGCGGGGAGAGCATCGCGGCGGGCCTCGTCCTGTGGACCAGCGGCACCCGGGTCTCCCCGCTGGCCGCCGCGGCGGGCCTGGAGGTCGACGCGCGCGGCCGGGTCGTCACCGACACCACGCTGCGCTCCACCTCGCACCCCGAGGTGTACGCCGTGGGCGACGCGGCGGCGGTCCGCCAGGGGTACGGCGTCATGCACGGCACCTGCCAGGGAGGGATGCCGACCGGCGTGCACGCGGCGGTGTCGGTCCTCCGTACGCTGCGGGGCAAGCGGCCCAAGCCGTTCCGCTTCGGCTACTACCACACCCCGGTCAGCCTCGGCCGTGAGGACGCCGTCGTGCAGTTCACCCGACCCGACGACAGCCCGCGGAAGATGTACCTGACAGGCCGGACGGCCGCCCGGTATAAGGAGACGGTGACCGCCTCCCCCTGGCCGACCTACGGCCGTATGAAGAAGATGCCCGCGTCGGGCGCGTTCTGGCCGCGCGGTGGGCGCTTCACACGGATCCGGGCGGCCCGGTGACCGGGGTGGCGGCCGACCCCGGCCAGGAGGCGTTCGACCGGTACCGCAATCTGCTGTTCTCGGTGGCCTACCGGATCCTCGGCACGGCGGCCGACGCCGAGGACACCGTGCAGGACGCCTGGATCAAGTGGTCGGCCGCCGACCGCACCCAGGTCGCCGACCCCAAGGCGTATCTGGCGCGGATCGTGTCGAACCTGGCGATGGACCGACTCCGCTCCACCCGGCACAAGCGCGAGGTCTATGTGGGGCCATGGCTCCCGGAACCCATCCTGACCAGCGCGGACACCGCGGACACCGTCATGGACGCCGAGTCGGTGTCGATGGCCATGCTGGTGGTGCTGGAGACGCTGAGCCCGCTGGAGCGCGCGGTGTTCGTGCTGAAGGAGGTCTTCGACTTCAGCCATGCGGAGATCGCGGAGGCGGTGGAGCGGTCCGAAGCCGCCGTACGGCAGGCCGCGCACCGCGCCCGTGAACACGTACGGGCCCGGCGGCCCCGCTTCGCGGCGGACCGGTCGCAGCAGCGCGACGCCACCGAACGGTTCTTCACGGCGGCGACCGGCGGGGACATGAACTCCCTGCTGGAGCTGCTCTCCCCGGACGTCACGCTGTGGACGGACGGCGGCGGCAAGGTCCGCCAGGCCCTGCGCCCGGTCGTGGGCGCGTCCACGGTGGCCGCCTGGTTCGCGGCCATCGGGACCGTCACCTACCAGGGGGTCGAGCCGGCCGACATGAAGGCGGAACTGGTCGAGATCAACGGCGGGCCCGGCCTGGTCTTCAGCGGGGCGGGCCGCGTGATCGCCACGGTCACCTTCGACTTCGACGAGGCCGGGCGCATCGTGACCATCCACAATGTCGCCAACCCCGACAAGCTGGGGGCCGTCGGCACGGGGGCGCCGTACCCCCTCGGCACGCGGTGAGCCGGTCACGGTGACCGGTCACGAGCCCTTCGCGGACCCGAAGCTCAAGTCCTGGAGTCCGAGCGCTCTTTCAGAGGAATGGGAGGTGGGACTGCTTCCCACCCGCCCACCCTGCCTGCACAGTTGACCGAATGTGACCGACTTGCCACGGGGCGTGGCCACGCTCTAGCGTGCCAAATCCACAGACGAGACGACCCCCGCCGGTGCGCGAACACCTGACAGGGGTCTGACCACCAAGATCGCCCAAAGGAAACCGATCTGATGGCTGTCGACCAGCTTAGTGCTGCCCCCCTCGCCCCGTACGTGCCCCCGCACCCGATGGCGAACCCCGGCTACGGCAAGCGGTCCGCCCCGGACCAGCGCCCGCGCGGTGAGCGCGACTTCGCGCATCTGCCGCCCCGTGAGGCCGCCGTCGCCGCCTATATCGACCGGCTGCCGGACGGCTCCGACGTCTCCGTGAAGACACTGGCCCGGTGGCTCCCGTACGGGCAGTGCGCCCTGCGGACCGCGCTCAACAGGCTCCAGGCGGCCGGGCATCTGCGCCGGGGCCGTGAGTGCGTCACCACCGACGAGGTCATGCTCTGGGTGACGCGGACGTTCTTCTCCCGGACCGCGCGCGACGACGCCTGGTGGGCGGCGTTCACGCGGGGCGACGTACCGCAGGAGGAGCCACAACGGCCCACGCGCAGCCGGGCCTTCGTCCTGCTGGCCGCCCTGGGGCGTACGGCGCCCGCGCTGACCCTGTCGGCCGCCGAGTGCGCGAGCCTGGAGCCGCAGGTCAGCGAGTGGTTCGCGCGGGGTGCCACCGAGGCCGAGCTGCTGCACGCCCTGACCGACGGACTCCCCGTGCCGGTCCACCACGCGGCCTCGCTGCTCCGCAGGCGGCTCACCGACAAGCTGCCCCCGCCCCGGGCCGCTCCGGAACGGCGGACGGTGCTGCTCAGCCTCGAATGCGGCGAGTGCCGCGCGCCGGGCAGCCCGGAAGCCCTCGCGGGCGGCCTGTGCGGGCCGTGCCGGGGCGAGGCGCTGAACGCACCCACGGGCCCGCCCGGCGCCGTACCCACCGGCGGGGTGCAGGAGCGGATGGCCTCCGTCCGGGCGGGCCTGGTCCCGCGCTCCGACAGAACGGCCTGGTCACGGGGCCGCCGCCGCTGAAGGCCGGGACGGGAGCGGTTCCGGTCCGGCACCGGACGACCGGCGCCGGACCGGAGACCACCCCGGGGCGTGCGGTCAGCCCGTGCTGCAGGCGCGGCCGTTCAGCTTGAACGCCCCCGGGTCCGGGGCCGTGCCCGCGGCCGAGGTGTTGAAGCCGAAGTCGACCGCGGCACCCGGCGCGAGGGCCTTGTTCCACGCCAGCGGCCTGGCGCTGACCGTGCGACCGGACTGGGCGAACTCCGCGCTCCAGGTGTGGCTCAGCCGCTGCTCACCGGGGAGCAGCCAGGTCAGCGACCACGGGGAGACCGGTTCCGAGCCGGTGTTCCGGACGCGGACCGTCACCGTCGAGCCGCTGTTCCACGGGTGCGAGGAGTACGTGACCTCGCATGCGCGGGCCGGGGCCGCCTGCCCGCCGTCGCCGGCGTCGTCCAGGTAGGAGGCGATGAAGGCCAGCGGCGCGTTCCAGTTGACGGTGATCTCGTTGGTCGACCAGGAGCCGATGTCGTCGATGTAGCACATGGCCGGGGCGCAGCCGCTGAGCTTCTCCGCCGCCACCGGGTCGCCGGAGGCGATCGCGGTCAGGTTGGGCCCGCCCGCGAGGGAACCGGGCGCCGGGTTCGGCAGGGTGGCGTCGTACTGGTGCGCCCAGAAGCGGTGGTGCTGGTTGTGCGAGTTCCGCTCGCCGTAGCCGGTGACGTACGACTGGTTGAGCGGGTTGCGGCCGAGGAGGTAGTCGGCGCCGCTCAGCACCGCGTCCTGGTAGGCGGCCTTGCCGGTCAGGTCGTGGGCCGTGGCCAGCACGATCATGTTGTTCAGGACCTGGCTGTTGGACCCCCAGACGTAGTCCTGGTCCTTGGGCGCGTACGGCAGTCCGTACGCCTGGGTGCGGGACTGCTCGGCGTAGCGGTCGGCGGCCGTGGTGACGACCGCGCGGACCTCACCGAGCTGGTCCGCCGTCAGACCGTTCGGCACGGTGGCCAGCGTGAGCACGCCCAGTCCGCCGGTGGAGCCCCACGAGATGCCGCCGCCCGCCGGGAAGACCGCGTCCGCGTCACCGTGCAGGTCGGAGGAGAGCACCGCCTGGCGGTAGGTGTCCTTGCCCGTCGTGGTGAACAGCTCGGCGGCCGCCCAGTAGAACTCGTCCGAGACGTCGTTGTCGCTGTACGCGCCGCCGCCGGTGCCGTCGTCCGGGTCGGCGAGGACGTCCGGGTGCTGCTTCGCCGCGGCCCACGCGGTCTCGGCGGCCTTCAGGCAGCGGTCCGCGAAGTCCTGGTCGAAGGGGGCGTAGAGCCGGGCGCACTGGGCGGCCGTGGCGGCGAGATTCAGCGTGGCCGCTGTCGACGGCGGGTGCAGCTCACGCTGCTGGGGGTCGAGATGCGGCTTCGTCGGAAGCCCGGTCCACGCGGCGTCGTGCATCTTGTGGTGCACCATCCCCGCCAGCGGCTCACCGGCCGGGACCTGCATCTTGATCAGGAAGTCCATCTCCCAGCGGGCCTCGTCCAGGATGTCCGGCACCCCGTTGTCGCGCTCGGGCACCCGCAGTTCACCGTCACCGAGCTCCGCCGACTCGGCGTCCGGCGCGGTCAGGGTGCGCTCGTACGTCGCCATCAGCTGGGCCACCGAGATACCGCCGTTGACCACGTACTTCCCGTGGTCGCCCGCGTCGTACCAGCCGCCCGACACATCCAGCCGGTAGTCACAGACACCCGGCTGGCAGGGGACGTCCGTGTCGCCCTTGTTGGGCGCGACACCGAGGTGGCCGGCCGGGCGCGCGTACTCCTCGCCGACGAGGTCCGCGTCGATCTCGATGCCGCTGCGGTTGTGGTAGAAGTACGCCAGCGCGTCCGAGCGCAGCCCGTCGTACAGGTCGTCGCCGATCGCGAACGGCTCGCTCACCTCGCCGTCGACCTCCACGGTGTACCCGTCGCCCGCCGTGGTGAGGTCACCGAAGTCGAAGGTGTGGACCCGCTGGAGCGAGCTGGGGTCCTCGCCCTGCGGGACGGTCCTGCCGGTGGCGGCCGTCGTACCGTCCGCGGCCTTCACCGCCCAGGTCAGCGGCTCGTCGGCGTCGGTGACCACGGTGCCGCCCTTGGGGCCGTGGGGCAGATACCCGACCTGGTTGACGCGGACGGGCGACCCGGTGTCCGGTACGTAGACGGGGGGCTCGGCCCCGCCTCGCAGCGACACGTCGTCCAGGCAGAAGGTCGTCGCCTTCTCCCCGCCGCCGATCTGCAACTGCACCGACGCGGCCGGCAGATCCACCGAGGCCGTGAACGTACGGCTCACCTGCGTGGCCTCCGTACCCACCGGGTCCGCGGAGGAGAGCACCGTCGTGTACGGCTCCGCCGCCTCCTGGACCCGGGTCTGGACGGTCAGGGGCTGGGTCGAACTGGCCGTGTAGGCCAGCTCGTAGCTCTCGCCCGCGACGATCGGGACATCGTTCTGGCCGACGATGACGTCCCAGGCGTTGGACGTGCCGGCGGGCACCTCGGTGCACAGCCGGCCGTCCGACACGGCCGCCGTCGCGTTCGGCGTCCACCACCACGAGGCGGTACCGGCGGCGAAATCGCCGTTGGCGATCTGCTCGGGCCCGGGTTCGGCACCGTCGGCCAGAGCCGTACCGGGCGACGCCAGGGCCGCCGCGAACAGTAACGCGACAACTGACAACCCGAACACGCGCCGCCCGTGACGGGGACGGTGGCGCGTGGGCCGTGCGGAGAGTGGTGAGACATGCACCGGGAGGGCCTTTCGTCGACAGCGGCGGAGGACGGGCACCCCTATATGGGAGCGCTCCCATGCAGTGTGGAGGTGGAGCGCGCAATCCGCCAGGGTCATGACAGAAATTCAGGGGGCTCGACGGGAACGCACGACGACGCCGGCCCCCGGGAACGGATCCCGGGGGCCGGCGTCGCACGGATACTGCGGGTACTGCGGGTACTACGGGTCCTGCATGGAGCTGCTGATCCGAGGATCAGAAGTCCATGTCACCGCCCGGCATGCCACCCGGAGCGGCCGCAGCGGCCTTCTCCGGCTTGTCGGCGATGACGGCCTCGGTGGTGAGGAAGAGCGCGGCGATGGACGCGGCGTTCTGCAGGGCGGAGCGCGTGACCTTCGCCGGGTCGATGATGCCCTCGGCGATCATGTCGACGTACTCGCCGGTCGCGGCGTTGAGGCCGTGACCGATCGGCAGGTTGCGCACCTTCTCGACGATGACGCCACCCTCGAGACCACCGTTGACGGCGATCTGCTTGAGCGGGGCCTCCAGCGCGAGCTTCACGGCGTTGGCGCCCGTGGCCTCGTCACCGGTCAGGTCGAGCTTCTCGAAGACGGCCGAGGCCTGGAGCAGAGCCACGCCACCACCGGCGACGATGCCCTCCTCGACGGCGGCCTTGGCGTTGCGCACCGCGTCCTCGATGCGGTGCTTGCGCTCCTTGAGCTCCACCTCGGTGGCGGCGCCGGCCTTGATGACGGCCACGCCGCCGGCCAGCTTCGCGAGGCGCTCCTGGAGCTTC
>NZ_JAERUC010000056.1 GCF_016745505.1 Streptomyces silvae
GGGTTAGCTGACGGGTTCGGAGCAGGAAGGTCTCCTACGGGCGCCTCTGCCTCTCACGAGACACAGGTGTCCGATTCACCCCATGTAGGTGGTTCCCCGGTTCCCTTGCGGAATTCGGCGCTGCGCACGGTGCCGTCTCTTGCGACGGCGGGTACAACCGCGCTGCGTTATCGAACGTTAATAGACACCCGGGTCCGATTCCAAGCTGTTCCCGTACATCAGTCAGGACCCTGGCCTGGACTTTCAGGGGTCAAACGGGCGCAACCGGGCGACTTGAGAGCCCATCGGCCGGGGGACAGTTTCTGACGGTGCGTCAAATGTTATGCGGAGCGAGGTCTTTCGACTACCGACCGTCGCGACGGATCATCCACTGTCCCGCCCCACGATCTTCACCGTCGTCCGCCGCTCCTGCTGACCCCGCGCGGGACGGCCGACCGCGAGGAGCGCCAGGTCGTCCGTGGACCGGCCACCGGTGTGCAGCCGTACGTCGTCGGTGAGCGCGGACAGCAGCTCGTCGGGCCCCGGGAAGATCCGGCCGCGCAGCCGGGCCGCCGGATCGTAGAAGGCGCCCTTCGCGTCCCGCGCCTCCGACAGCCCGTCGGTGAACGCCAGGAACATCGACCCGGCAGGCAGCGTCCACTCGTCCGACCGGTCCGGCCACGCGCCGAGCCCCATTCCCAGCGGCAGGGCGGGCACCGTCGGCGACAGCACGTCGAGCGCCCCGTCCTGGTGCAGCACCAGCGGCTCGGGGTGCCCCCGGTTGACGACGCGCAGGGTGTCCGAGCCGGACGGGATCTCCGCCAGGACGGCGGTGACGAACCCCTCCATGGAGTCGAGCCCGCCCCGCCGCGACCCCTCACGGGCCAGCGCCCGCTCCAGCCGCTGGACGACCCCCTCCAGCGACAGCTCCTGCTCGGCGGCCTCCCGGAACGCGCCGATCACGACGGCCACCGCCGCCACGGCGTCCAGCCCCTTGCCCCGTACGTCCCCGAGGACCAGGCGCACCCCGAACGGCGTGTCCGCCACGGCGTACAGGTCGCCGCCGACGAACTCGTCCGCCTGGGCCGCCTCGTACCGGGCCGCGACCAGCAGCCCGCCGATCCGGTCCTCGGGCGTCGGGAGCACCGCGCGCATCGCGGTCTCCGCGATGACCCTGGCCGAGGCCAGCTGTTCGTTCCTGCGGCGCACGACGCGGTTGATGACGAGGGAGAGCGCGGCGACCGTGACCAGCGTGAGCAGGTCGGTGACCGGCACGACCCGGCCGAGAGCCCCGTCGGAGATCCGGATCCCGAGCACCACGAGGATCGAGGTCACCCCGACGCGGACCGTGCTGGCCAGCGAGAAGAAGGGGGCGGCGATCAGCGGGGCGGCGGCGAAGAGCGGCACGGCGGTGACCACGGCAGGCGTCAGGAGGTCGAAGGCCACCCCGGCGCAGATCATCAGAGCGGGCAGCGCGCGCACGAACCGCCGGGAACGCGCACTCCCGGCATCGCTCCCCCGCCGTACGTCCCGCTTCCCCACCTGTGCACTCCTGCCGGCTCCACCCACGGGTGCGGACGGTACCGCGCGCCACCCGCACCGGCCGGAGCCGCGCCGAACGGCGAGCCGCCATCGGCCGAAGGGAGGAGCGCGCCGCAGGTCCCGCCGTCCGGTGGTCAGTCGGAGAGCCGGTGCCGCGCGTAGATCGTCAGTGCGTCCCGTACGAAGACGGCGGTTCCGTCCCCGTAGCGATCGTAGTTCCTCCCGAAGCGCGGATCGGCGACGTACATCTCGGCGAGGCCGCTCACGTACGCGCGGGTCACCTCCGTGGTCACCGACAGCCAGGCGCAGTGCCGGCGCGCGAGTTCCTGCACCGCGTCGTCGCCGGCCTCCAGACCGGCCGCCCTGGCCTCCCCGTACGCACGGGCGAGGGCGTCGTGCTCGCCCCGGAAGGCGGCACGCTCCGCCTCGCCCAGCCCCCGCCACCACCGGTCGCTCCGCGCGTACGCCTCCCGGCCCCAGCGCTCGGTGACCTCCTGCTCGTACGCCGTGTGGTCGAAGCCGTCCAGCACTTCCTCGGCCATGAGTTCCTCCCCTTGCTCGGTCCTGTGGAGCGTGGTCCGGACCGAGGCGATCTGCCGCCCGATGCGCTCCCGCTCCCCCTCCAGCAGCCGCAGATGGGCCCGGAGCGCGGCGGCGGTGTCCCGCTGCCCCTCCAGTACGTCCTTGATGGCGGGCAGCGAGAGCCCCAGTTCCCGCAGCAGCAGGATGCGCTGGAGCCTGACCAGGGCCTCCTGGTCGTAATAGCGGTAGCCGTTGGCGCCCGTGCGGCTCGGCACGAGGAGACCGACGTCCCCGTAGTGCCGGAGCGTCCGGCTCGTGGTGCCGGCCCGCCTGGCGATCTCCTGGATGGACCACTCCATGCCGGAAACGCTAGATCTTTACGCAGCGTCAAGGTCAAGCCCGGCACCGGCGGCCGGGCGACGGCATACGACAGAGGCCCGGATCCTCGAAAGGATCCGGGC
>NZ_JAERUC010000057.1 GCF_016745505.1 Streptomyces silvae
GACGAGGCCCGCGGTCTGCATCGCGCGCAGTGCCTCGTCGTCGATGCCCACGGCCCGCGGGTAGTCGATGAGCTCGTGCTCCCGCTCGACGACCAGGACGTCGACGCCCTGCTGCCCGAGCAGGTTGGCCAGGGTCAGGCCGACGGGGCCCGCACCGACGACGAGGACGTCGCAAGCGGTGGTCATGAGGTGCTCCTGGTGGATGATGCCGAGTCCAGCGCGGCGAGGGTGTCGCCGAACGCGCGGTTCAGCAGGACGAGATCGATGCCGAGGCCCACGTAGTCGACGAGGCCGTCCGCGAACAGACCGGCCGCGTACTCCGGCCGGCCGGAGTAGATGCCGAGGGTGACGCCGTGCGCGGTCGTCACCTCGCGCAGGTGCAGGATCGCCTCGCGCACCGGGCCGTCCTCCCAGTCGCCGCGTCCGGGCAGGCCGTGGGAGACGGCCAGGTCGGCCGGCCCGATGTAGACCGAGTCCAGGCCCGGGGTCGAGACGATCTCCTCGGCACGGTCGACGCCGGCCTTCGTCTCGATCTGGACGATGGCGGACACCGCGCGGTTGCCGGCCTCGGTGTACGAGTCACCCGGGTACAGCGCCGGCCTGGACGGACCCAGGCTGCGGTTCCCGGCCGGCGGGTACTTGGTGGCCGCGACCAGAGCCTCGGTCTGGGACCGGGACTCGATGGTGGGCGCGATGATGCCGCGGGCCCCACTGTCGAGCAGCCGCAGGACGGGGGCGGGGTCCAGTGAGCCCACGCGCGCGTACGCGTACGGGTTGTCCCGCGGGATCGAGCGCAGGATCCCGCATGCCGCATCGAGCCCCAGTTCGCCGTGCTGGAGGTCCAGGACTACCCCGTCGTAGCCGGCTGCCGCCGCCCACTCGGGCATCGCGAAGGACGGGACCGACTGGTGGTACAGGACGGGGTTGGCGCCGCCGGGCGCTGTCTGCCTCACTGCGCCGGCCCTTCCCGCCCGTCCAGGCGCGCGGCGTGTGCCGCGGCCGCCCTGCCGCCGAAGACCGGCACGATCTCGCGGCGGGCGAACCGCCATTGCCCGTCGGCCTTCCGGTACCGCTCGCGGAACTCGCCGACCGAAGCGGGCTGCGTCTGCGGGTCGTTGGTGTCACGGAACGTCAGATACTGCACCGTTCCCTCGACCTCCTCGCCGTCCCGTACGAGGCGGATCCCGCCGATGAAGTGCCGGCTGACGATGTCGGTCTGCTTGGCGCGCTGGGCGCCCCAGGCCTTGATGGCCTCGCGGTCCATGTCACCCAGGGGGCCGACGGACACACCGTCCTCGGTGTACAGCTCCCAGGTGGTGTCCGCCTGGTCGTGGTCAAGGCGGTACAGCATCTCGGCGATGAACTGCTCGATCTCGACGCGGGTGACGGCGTCGACGGGTCGGTAGTCGTTCATGTTCAGCCTTTCGAGTCCGCGGTCGCGACGACGCGGCCGAGTCCGGTGATGGTGGCGACGCACTCGACGTCGGCGGGCCACGGCTCGATGTAGCCGATGGACCCGGACAGCAGCACCTCGCCGGTGCGCAGCGGCTCGCCGGTGCGGATCGCGGTCTCGGCCAGCCAGATCACCGCGTTGACCGGGTCCTGAAGCACGTTGCTGCCGACGCCCCGGGTGATCTCGGTGCCGCCACCCGTGATGACCATCTCGACCTTGGTCAGGTCGACCGCGCCGTACGGGTGCTGCTCCTCGCCGAGGACGACGCCGCTGCAGCCGGCGTTGTCGGCGATCGTGTCGACGATCTGCCCGACCGACCCGCCGTAGCGGAAGTCGACGACCTCGAAGGCGGGGGTCACGTAGTCGATCGCGCTTTCCACGGCCTCGCGGGTGGCCTCGAGGATGTCGCTCTTCAGCACGAACGCGACCTCGGCCTCGATCAGCAGGCGGTTGTACCCGGACAGCGGGAGGCGCGTTCCCGAGGCGTGCACCATGTCGTCGTGGACAATGCCGTAGTCGGGCTCGGAGATACCCACCCGCTCCTGTACGAGAGGGTTGGTCAGGCCGACCTTGCGGCCCACCCGCTTCACACCCAGCTCGAGTTCGCGCAGGGCGGCGAACTCGGCGGAGATCGCGTAGGCCGCTTCGAGATCGCGCTCGGGGAGCCGGGGGCTCACGTACGGCACGGTGTGTACGTCGCGCTTCGCCTCGAACAGTTCGCGCGCGATCTGGGTGATGGTCTCCCGGGTGACGTTCACTCCGGTCCTTTCGTCAGCCATGGTTCTTCAGGAAGGCGATGGCCGCGGCGTTGAACTCCGCGGCGCCCTCCCACTGCGGCCAGTGCGCGGCGCCGCGGATCAGCAGGTACTTGCCGTCCGGGATCAGCCCGCACAGGCGCTCGCCCTCGGCCTCGTCGCCGGTCGGCTCGTTGTCCGTCCACACCATCAGGGCCGGGACCGGGACCGCCGCGAAGTCGTCGTCCGTCACCCGGTTCTGCCATCGCCGCTCCGGCTCCCGCAGGGCGGACACGTACGCCATGCTGAACCCGTCGCGGGCGTAGATCGCCTGGCGGACCCGGACGAGCTCGTCGGTGATCTTCTCCGGATCGTGGATCACGACCTGCAGGCGCTTCTTCACGTTGTCGAAGGTCGGCTCGCTCACCGCCTGGGTGCTCACCGACTGTGTCCTGTCCAGCTGCGGTTCGCCGATCACCCGCCCGCCCGGTGCGGAAAGGATCACCGTGTGCAGCCGGGAGGGGTGCTTCGGTGCGAACTTCAGCGCGAGCCAGCCGCCGAGCGACTCACCGGCGAGGTGGACGCGCTGAAGTGCCAGCGCGTCCAGCAGCGCGAGCAGGTGATCCTCGTAGTCGCGGATTTCCAGGGGATGGTCGGACAGTGCGGTGTACCCGTGGCCCGGATAGTCGTAGCCGATCACCCGGAAGCCCGCCTCGACGAACGCGCGGATGTTCTGCGTCCACGCCTCGATGTGGCCACTGGTGCCGTTGGCGAGGACCACCGTCTGCGCCTCGGGGCCCGCTCCGGCGAAGTCGAGGACGCGGGTGCGGTAACCGTCCGCGTCCACGTACCGCAGCGTGTGCTCCAGGTCCGCGACCTGCTCCCACAAGGTCGCGAAGTGCGTCTCTCCTGCCTGGCTCATGCGGTCACCGCCGCCTGGATCGCGAAGCCGGCGCCCCACTTCTCGACCGCCCAGTAGTGGTCGACGGCGAGGCGGTACGGGCCGGCGCTGGACAGTGCCGCGTAGGCGGCGATTTAGCTGCGCATCTCGTGCGCGGCGGATCCGCCCTCGGCCATGAACCAGCCGTTCTCCCAGCCGTCGACCGGGCTCAGGTCGCCGGAGCGGAGCACATCGAGTACGAGCGTGTCCCACTCCTCGTTCAGCGGGTCGCTCGGCGCCTTGCTGTCGGCGATCGCCTGGATCCCCTTGACGATCATCTGTTCACGGCTGTGCCGCTCCTCGGGCGACGGCGCGTACGCGACCAGGCGCTCGTGCACGGTGCCCGGGGCACCGTCCCAGCGCGGGATCGGAGGGCTGTGGGAGATGCCGCCCGAGGCGAGGAACAGCACCCTCTTGTCCATCGCCCGGGCCGCACGGCCGAACGCCTCGCCCAACAGGCGCACCCGCTGCATCGGCGAGAGCGGCAGGCCGATCGCGTTCACGAACACCGGCACGATCGGCTGTGTGAAGCCCTTCCCGAACACGAAGTCCAGCGGCTGGACCACGCCGTGGTCGACCTTCATCCGCTCGCTGCGGCCGATGTCGATGCCCTCGTCCAGCACGGCTGCGTGGAAGGCCCGGGCGGCGTCGGCGTCGACGGGGAGCGGCCCGGCGGTGGTGCCGTAGTCACCGATGCCTTCGGCGACGGCGCCGATCACCCACGGGGCGATCAGCGAGTAGAGCTGGCCGTTGAAGTGGTCGGGCCCGAACACCACGACCAGGTCGGGGTCGTAGTCGGCGACGAACGCCCTGACCTCGTCGATGGCGGCATTGATCTCGGCGAACGTCTCCCCGCCCGGGTCGACGTTGCCGAAGGACGGCGCGTGGGAGAGCGCTGCGACGGCCAGTGACATGGCGTGGTTCCCCTTTCTCACAGGGTGGGTCTCGAAAACGGCGGGTGGGTGCCTACGCGGACGCGTCGGCGAGCGCGGGCCGGGGGCCCGGGGCGCCGGAGCGACGCTGGACCAGGTGCAGGGCGAGGATGCAGAAGCCGCCGACGAGCATGGGCAGCGCGAAGAGAGTGAAGGCCGTTCCCATCCCCATCCCCGCGTCGAAGACCGCGCCGCCCGCGATCGGCGCCGCGATACCGCCGAACCGGCCGATGCCGATGACCACACCGAATCCGGTCGAGCGGGCCAGCGTCGGGTACAGCCCCGGGACGATCGTGTAGAAGGCGGCGGTGCCCGAGCAGACGAAGAACGAGGCGACGAACAGGGTCCACCAGGCAGTCGGCATGTCCGGGCCGACGATGCCGAACAGCGCCAGGAAGACGGTGGCCAGGATGAGGAAGACCGGGGCGAGGAGGCGCACGCTGAACTTGTTGCCGAGGAATCCGAAGAGCACGTTGCCGAGGATGCCGCCGATACTGAAGGCGGAGACGAGCTGCGGAGCGAGCGCCGGATCGTGATTGGCGGACGCGACGGAGCTCGGCGCCCAGTTCGTCATGAAGTAGAAACTGAGCATGTACGCGACGTACCCGACGGTCATCAGCAGCGTGTAGAGGCCGGCCCGGCCGGCGAACACGGTGCGCAGCAAGCCCTTCACCTTGACGCTCGTCGAGTCGGACTCCGGGAGGGCTTCGAGCGCGGGGCGGTGCATCCTCGTCAGGAGGACGTTGAGCCGCTGCAGTGAGTCCGAGCGACGGCCCTCGGAGAGCCAGGCGAGGGATTCGGGGAGCAGGGCCCACGTGACGACCGCGGCGAGGGCGCTCAGGGCGAAGCCGACCCACCAGCCGAACTGCCAGCCGCGTTCGCCGAGCATCGGGCCCACGATCGTGGAGCCCAGCAGCCCGCCGATGTTGATCGCGGCGGCGTAGACGGCCATCACCAGGGCATACACGCGCTTGCCCGTGTATTCGGCGAGGATGACGCCGACCACGGCCACCAGGGAACCGACGCCGACACCGGTGATGATGCGGCTCACGACGAGGGGCCAGGTCCCGGTCTCCGGCGTCGCGAACGGGCCGATGAACATGCCGATGGCGATCGTCGTGGTGGAGATGACGCCCATCCTGCGCCTGCCGATGCGGTCGGCGAGCGGCGCGACGAAGATCGAGCCGACGAGCATGCCGATCAGGGCTCCGGACATGACGAGTCCGAGCTGGGCCTTCGACACCCCGAAGCCCTGCTCGATGTACGGGGCGGAGAACGAGGTCAGGGAGACGTCATAGCCATCAAGCACGACGAGGGCGATCGCGATGACGACGGCGCGGATCTGCAGTCCGCTCATCTTCCCCTGAACGACTTGGTCGGTGACCTTCATGGGCGGCTCTCTCGGGTCAGGTATCGCGCGGACCGGCGTCATCGCCGCCCGCGAGTCGGGAGACCGCGTCCTGGTCGCGGTCACCTCCAGAACCTAGAATCTAGAATCTAGGTTCTAGGTTGAGGGTTACAGTGACCTGCGAGCGCGATCGGCGTCAGGGGTCGAAGCAAGAATCGACAGAACGCAGTCCGGAGCAACGAGGGGGATGGATGGCCGCCAAACGAAAGGCCCAGCAGGCTTCCGAGGGGTCCAAGCAGGCGATTCTCGAGGCGGTGCTCGCAAGGGCGGCCGAGGTCGGCTACGAGGGCACCACCATGGCCGACGTCGCACGTGCGTCCGGTCTGCCGATCGGATCGGTCTACTGGCACTTCCAGAACAAGGAACAACTCTTCGTCGCACTGCTCGACTACTGCTTCGAGGTCTGGAAGCAGACCAACGCGTCCGTCGACGGCATGCGCGACTTCGTGCGACGCAGTATCAGCGAGTCGGCGGCAGCCTCCGCGAGCGTGGCCGACCCGGCCGCCGCGTTCTGGAGCATCGGTCTCGTCTTCGCATTCGAGCGACGCCTGGAGGACAACCTCGCACGGCAGCGGTACCTCGCCATCCGTGAGGAGATGTTCGAGTTCGTCACCTCCCGGCGACGAGCCTCGTACCCCGGGGTACCCGAGGATGTCGCGGCAGCGCTGGCGCACGACATGGCGGTCATGGGACGGGCGCTCACCGACGGCTTTCGCGTGGCCGCGGCCGCCGGCGACGACACCGACTTCGCCCGGTACGCCGAGTTGGCCGCCGACGCGCTCGAGTCCCTGGTCGCCACCCGTCTGAAGGAGTACCTCCGTGCCTGAGACCCTCTCGGCCGCATCCGGGAAGGTCGCGATCGTTGTCGGCGGCGGATCCGGGATCGGCGCCGCGTGCGTGCGGGAGTTCGCCGCGAACGGTTACCGGGTGGTCGCGATGTCGCCGTCGGGCCGGGCCACAGCCCTGGCCGAGTCACTCGGTGGCGTCGGCCTGGACGGCTCGAACACCAGCATCGAGGACCTCCGGGCGTGCGTCGACCTCGCGGTGTCGCGGTACGGCAGGGTCGACGCAGTCGTCAACAGCAGCGGTCACGCGACGCGCGGCCCGGTGCTCGAGATCACCGACGAGCAATGGTACGAGGGCGTCGACCTCTACCTGCTGAACGTCGTGCGCATGGCCCGCCTCGTGACGCCGCGCCTGGTGGCCTCCGGCGGCGGCGCGATCGTGAACATCTCCACCGCGGGCGCCCTCGAGCCCGGCCCGATGTTCCCCGTGTCGGTGACGATGCGAGCGGCGCCGGCCTCCTTCACCAAGCTGTACGCCAACGAGTACGGCCCGCAGGGCATCCGGATGAACAACGTACTCACCGGGCTGACCAAGGACGACCCCAGCACGGTCCCGGCCGAGTGGACGAGTGGCATCCCGCTGCGCCGAGCGCAGAGTACCGCGGAGGCGGCCCGGATCGTACGTTTCCTGGCCGGCGAGGATTCGGCCTATATGACAGGACAGAACATCCGTGTCGACGGTGGGGAGACCAAGTCGGTCTGAGGTGCCCCGGCCGACTCCGGCCACCGCACCCGCGTGCTGTCCGGGCCGGGCAGTGGGCTTCGACGGGGCGGTGCGCGCCGAGTTCCGCGCCCGTTCCAGGGCTCCCATGCGGGCAGGAACAGAACACAACGGTCAGCGGCCCGGCAGGGTTCGGAGTGGTCCGCACCGGGAGGGGCGGCTCCATGGCTCCCTCGCGCCTTCACGCCCGCACCTGATGTTCACTCCGTCGACGACATGGGCGTGTCTGCTCGGTTCAGACGCAGGTGGTGCGGCCGTGCCTGCCAACCGCCTCTGCGTCCCGGGCGCGGCACCGTACTGCGACGTGGGAACGGTCGCGGACTTCCCGCCTCGTCCGCGGTGACTCGTTCGTACGCAGGTGTCCGTTGGGCCGCCGCAATCCCGTCCAGGCCGGTTCGAAAGTTTCGAACGTAGCGCGCCTGCTTGCGGTGCGTCCCTGGCTTATCCTCGTTCTGTTTTCACGGAGGCACGCGTGAAAGGGGGCCTGAACAGCGAGAATGCCCTCGTTGCTACCTCTTCTGGCGAGGGGAGTGTTTCCGAAAGACTGTCGAAACTATTGACAGGGGCATGGCGTCCTGCGGAAAACTGTGGCCCATCGGACGACAGGAGCCGTCGGTCGGCTCGCGCCGTGTGGCCGGGATGGCGGTCGGTCGTAGCGGTGGGACGGCCGGGCGGTCCCGCCGTCGTTCGTGCAAGGTCGCGGGCAGCAGAAGCCGTCCGCCCCCCACCAGCCTTCATCGGGAGAACCCATGCAGCAGGACGGAACGCAGCAGGACCAGATCAAGCAGAACCCCGCTCCCTTCGGCGGCCTGAGCCGACGAGGCTTCCTCGGCGGCGTCGGCACGGTCGCGCTCGCCACGGCGTCCGGGCTGCTGCTGCCCGGCACCGCCAGCGCCGCCACCACCATCACCACCAGCCAGACCGGCACCGACGGCATGTACTACTCGTTCTGGACCGACGGCGGCGGCTCCGTCTCCATGACGCTCAACGGCGGCGGTAGCTACAGCACCCAGTGGACCAACTGCAACAACTTCGTCGCCGGTAAGGGATGGAACGCCGGCGGGCGCAGGACGGTCCGCTACAACGGCTACTTCAACCCGTCGGGTAACGGCTACGGCTGCCTCTACGGCTGGACGTCGAACCCGCTGGTGGAGTACTACATCGTCGACAACTGGGGCAGCTTCCGGCCCACCGGCGAGTACAGGGGCACCGTCTCCAGTGACGGCGGCACATACGACATCTACAAGACGACGCGGTACAACGCCCCCTCCGTCGAGGGCACCCGTACCTTCGACCAGTACTGGAGTGTCCGGCAGTCGAAGGTGACCAGTGGCTCCGGCACCATCACCACCGGCAATCACTTCGACGCCTGGGCGCGCGCGGGCATGAACATGGGCCAGTTCAAGTACTACATGATCATGGCCACCGAGGGCTACCAGAGCAGCGGGAGCTCGAACATCACGGTCAGCGGCTGACATCTGTCCGGCGATCAACCGGTTGCGGGCCCCGTCCTCGTGGCGGGTCCCGCAACCGCGGCGATCTCCCAGCCCACCGGCACGGGACCGACGCCTGGTTTCCTTGCTCAGCCGCTGAAGGCGGGGTAGTCGGTACAGCCCTCTGCGTGGCCGGCGTAACGGGTCTCCCGGTCGGCCTGGGCCAGTGGGTGGCCCTGCGCGAAGCGCCCGACCAGGTCAGGGTTGGCGAGGAAGGGGGCGCCGAAGGAGACCGCGTCCCCGACGCCGTGGCCGAGGATCTCGTTGCCGAGGGCCTGAGTGAAGCCGAGGTCGGCGACGATGTTGCCCCGGTGGTGGGCGCGGTGGCGGGAGAAGAGGGCGATGCGTTCCTCGATGGTGCCGGGGGCGCCCATGAGATGCAGATAGGCCAGGTTGCTGCCGTTGAGCTTCTTGAGCAGCTGGTCGTAGCCGGCGAGTGTCTCCTCGTCCGCGGTGAACGCGGTTCCACTGGTCCGGCCCGGCGACATTTTCACGGCGACGCGATCACTGCTCCTGACTTCGCCGAGGAATGAAGGACGTGCCCGTCGCCGGCCGGCGGGGTGAAACCGCCCGGCCTCGTCCGCTGACCGCCACGGCGAGGCCGTGCGCGCAGTGAGGTAGGACGGGCCAGCGCTGGGCGGATCCACAACCGGCGCCGGTGCGTGCGGGGAGTCACCGCAAACGGCAGGCGGGTGGTCGCGATGCCGCCGCGGGTGGGGGGCAGAGCGCTGACCGAACCACACGTCGGCTGGTCGGTCGACCCCATGGCTCACTCGCGCTTCCACGTCCGCAGTTGGCACCGTCCGCAGGGCGCGGCCAAGGGTCTCGCCCGTTCGTACGGCGTGCACAAGATGTGTGACCCTGCGCGCGATGACTCCCCTCAGTCGGTCGTGAACAGGCATCGGCGCACCAGCTCGAGGGCGCGCTCCGTGACGTTGTCGAGTGGGGCGCCCTGATCGACGGCGGAAAGCGCTGTGTGCAGCATGCCGGCGATCAGGTCGGCTGTGAGCGCGGGATCGGGCACACCGATCTCCCTGACGGCGGCGCGAAACGGTGCGACCTGCTCCCGATGGAGTTCCATCATGCGTTCCTTGCAGGCGGCATGAAGATCGGCGTTCATGAGAGCGGCTGCGGGACGGTGTGCGCCTTCAGCGCCCAAGCGGAGGCTCTCTCTGAAGAACGCCTCCACGCGTTCCACGGCGTCGGCCGCGTCCGCCATGGCGTCGGCGAGTGCCTCGTTCGACCGGCGGAAGGCTTCTTCGACGATGGTCGCGAGCAAGGCCACGGACGAGTCGAAGTACTGGTAGACGCTGGAGCGGGCCAAGCCCACGCGGGCGCCGACCGCCGCAGGGGATACGGCAGCGGCGCCCTCGTTCACCAGGATGTCGATCGCTGCTCGGATCAGCGCCTCGCGCTGGCGGACACGGTGCTCTGCGACAGTCGAGGCGTTGATCTTCGGCATGCTGGGCGGACTCCGGGGTGGCGGACGGTTCGGGTGGCGAGCCGGCCCGCGGTCCCTGTCAGGAAAGGCGACCGTCGACCATTTCGTACACCCGGTCGGCAGCGTCCATTATCGCCGTGTCGTGGGTGACCATGACCGTAGCCGTCCCACGCTCGTGGGTCTGTTCGGAAATCAGCCGCACAGCCTCGGCCGACCGTGCGCGATCGAGTGCCGAGGTGGGCTCGTCGACCAGCAGGACGGCAGGTGAGGTCATGAGGGCACGGGCCAGGCCGGCACGCTGACGTTCGCCTCCGGACAGCTGGTGCGGCCGCGAGCCGGCGCGGTGCGAGAGGCCGACCGCCTCGATCAGTTCGGCAGCTCGTGCACGGGCCGTCGCGTCCA
Organism: Streptomyces silvae; assembly: GCF_016745505.1. Taxonomy (GTDB): domain Bacteria; phylum Actinomycetota; class Actinomycetes; order Streptomycetales; family Streptomycetaceae; genus Streptomyces; species Streptomyces silvae. The sequence goes on from NZ_JAERUC010000057.1 coordinate 10,370, forward strand.
GGCGTCCGTCGATGTGCAACGGGAGCAGGAGCTGTTCCTTCACGGTGAGTGAGCTCAGCAGGTTCGACTGTTGGAAGACGAAGCCGATGTGACGACGGCGGGCCGCGGTGCGCTGTTTGTCGGACAGGGTGGTCAGCTCGGTGCCGGCAATGTCGACGGTGCCGGAGGTGGGCCGCTGCAGGCCACCGGCCACCGCGAGGAGACTGGACTTGCCGGAGCCCGAGGGGCCGACGACGGCGACGAACTCACCGGGGGCGACCTGCAGGGAGACCCGGTCGAGAGCGGTGACGGCGGTGTCGCCGTCTCCCAGGGTGAGGGTGACTTCGAGCAGCTGCAGCTCGGCTCCGGCTGCGATGTCCGAAGCGGTACGGGGGCCGGTGGCGGGGACGGTCATCGGGTGGCTCCCAGGGCAGTCAGGGGGTCGACGGCGGTGATGCGGCGGACGGCGACGACGGCACCTACGGCTCCGAGGCCGATCAGGAGCCCGGAGGAGATGGCGATGGCCGGGGCAGAGAGGGAGAAGGGCGCCTTGCCGATCATCGCGCTTCCCAGGGCCAGTCCAACTGCGGTGCCGACGGCCGTCGCCCCGACGAGGACCGCGACGACCTGGGCGAGCGCGTCACGCAGGATGTAGCCGGTGGATGCGCCGAGCGCCTTCAGAAGGGCGATCTCGGCCTTGCGCTGCACGGTCCACACGGTGAAGAACGCGCCGATGACAAGTGCGGAGATCGCGTAGAGGAAGCCCTTGATCAGCGCCATCGTGCTCGACTCGGCCGCGTAGCCGGGGGACGCGCCGAAGGCTTCTTCCTTGGTGGCGGCGTGGGTGCCGGTGGCCTTTTCCACATCGGCCACGTCGGCACCCGGCTTCAGAGTCAGGGCCACAGCGGTCGCCTGCCCGCTCGCGGTCTCGGGCAGCTCCCCGGGCAAGCCGTAGTGAAGGTGTCGCCACGTTTCGAGGGTGGAATAGGCGACACCGATGTGACCGTAGGAGATGGTCTCGTCCACCAGACCCACCACCTTCAGCTGCACCGCGCTCTTGTCAGCGGTGAGGACATCCCCGATCTCCACTCCCGTGTCGGCGATCTCCCGGGTGATGAGAACACCGTCACTGCCCTCCTTCAAGCGCTCACCCTTGGTCGGGTCGGGCGCCAGGGAGGAGTCCGGTGCCATACCGAAGACCGCGAGGTTGATCTGTTCGCCCTTCTCGGCTCCCACGGTCACCTGGGCGTTGGCCAGGGTGTTCCCGAAGGGCTCCGCCTGCTCCACCCCGGGGGCCCTGCCCCAGGCCTGCCAGTCAGCCTGTCCGACCGTCGAGCGCGAGAACTGCTCACTGGTCGCCTTCTCGTCAAAGGCGAAGTGGCTCACGGGAAGGGCGCGCAGACCGGATATACCGGCGTCTGCCAGGCCGGAGGCCAGTCCGGACAGAAGCACGCCGAGTACGGCGATGAGTGCGACGACCGCGCCCATCAGTGCGAAACGACCGCGCGCGAAGCGCAGGTCGCGTAGGGCGAGGAACACAGGAGTCTCCACGTGTTGCTGGATGGTGAGGCAGCGAGCATCCGGCGGCGCGCAGAGGGCGCTTTACCGCAACTTGACGACGCTCTTGTCGGCATCATAGAGGATGTAATCGACGCGCGTGTCGGCAAGTGGTGTGCCGGTCCGCGTCGCTCTCCCGGCCGCCCGATCCGCCACAGGAATCAGCCAGACGTCAGCGCTTCGGCGAACGCGGCCAAGGCGTCCCGGGGGTCGGCTTCCTGACGCACGACGATGTGAGGGCCGGGCACGCATGTGCCCGGCCCTCACATCGTCGTGCTCGGATCGGGCAGGACCGGGGCAGATCGTGCCACCTGCAGCCGCAACTCCACGACTGTCGGGTGGCCCCCGGGACCCGGGTTGCGTTGCAACCGGACGTCGCCGGTAATTCTCCCGGCAGGGCCCTCGGCCTCCGCCCTTGACTCATCGCCGTAGGCGGTGCGGCTGATCAGCCGGGCGCGGCCCGCGTCGGGTCCGGCGTCCTGTCGGTATCCACCGCCGCCGCCTCGACGGGCCCCGGATTCACTGCGCGAGCATGCCGGTCCCCGGGTCGCCGCCATCACGGCGGCGACCCGGGGACCGGTGACGGGTCTTCCCGAGGGGCGGGAGGAGCCGCACCTCAGGCCGTCATCGGTTCGGCCTTCCCCTCACGGTGGTGCCTGTCAGGTGAGGGTCCAGCGCTGGTTGCTGCCGTTGGAGCAGGAGTAGAGCTGGATGCGGGTTCCGTTGGCGGTGCCGGCCCCGACGGCGTCGAGGCAGAGGCCGGACTGGACGCCGACGATGGATCCGTCGGAGTTGACGCGCCACTTCTGGTTGTCTCCGCCCCAGCAGCTGTAGATCTGGACCTTGCTTCCGTTGCTCGTGCCGGCGGCGTCGAGGCACTTGTCGCCGTAGACCCGGAGCTCGCCCGAGTCGCTGGCCGTCCACTGCTGGTTGGAGCTGCTGCCGCAGTCCCACAGCTGGAGCTGGGTGCCGTCGGTGGTGCCGGCGTTGGGCACGTCCAGGCAACGGTTCGAACCGACGCCCTTGATCTGTCCGGATCCCGTCGGGGGCTCGGTGGTGTCGCCACCGTTGAGTGCGTTGAGGACGGCTGAGTAGGCGGCCTTCTTGCTGCCGTCGTTGTTGAACAGCAGCGGCGTGTCCTGCGATCGCCAGGAGTCGCTGTCGCGCACACCCCAGACGGTGACGCCGAGGCAGCGCGAGACGGCCAGGCAGTCGTTCGTCACGTTGGCGTAGGTCGTGGGCGAGGCGCCCTGGATGTCCAGCTCGGTGATGGCCACGTCGACACCGAGGGCGGCGAAGTTCTGCAGGGTGGTGCGGAAGTTGCTGTTGTAGGGGCTGCCGCTGTTGAAGTGCGACTGGAAGCCGACGCAGTCGATCGGCACGCCGCGCTGTTTGAAGTCCCGGACCATGGAGTACATGGCCTGGGTCTTGGCCCAGGTCCAGTCCTCGACGTTGTAGTCGTTGTAGCAGAGCTTGGCGGACGGGTCGGCGGCGCGCGCGGTGCGGAAGGCGAGCTCGATCCAGTCGTTTCCGCTGCGCTGCAGGTTGGAGTCGCGTCGGGCTCCTGAACTTCCGTCGGCGAAGGCCTCGTTCACGACGTCCCACTGGTCGATCTTGCCCTTGTAGTGGGCCATCACGCCGTTGATGTGGCCGGTCATCGCCTGGCGCAGATCGTTGCCGCCGAGGCTCTGCATCCAGGCGGGCTGCTGGGAGTGCCAGGCCAGGGTGTGGCCTCGCACCTTCTTGCCGTTCTGCACCGCCCAGTTGTAGACGCGGTCGGCGGAACTGAAGTTGAACTGCCCCCGCTGTGGTTCGGTGGCGTCGATCTTCATCTCGTTCTCGGCCGTCACCATGTTGAACTCACGGTTCGCGATCGACGTGTACGCCGAGTCGCCCAGCTTGCCCGAGGCGATGGCGGTGCCGAAGTAGCGGCCGCTCTGCGCCGCCGCGGCGCCGAGCGTGCTCTCGGCGGCGTGTGCGGGCGGCGGAACCAGTGTGGCGACGGCGCCGAGGACGCCGACGACCAGCGCCGGCAGCAGGCCGCGGATCCTCCGGCCGGTGACGGGTCCGGGAAGGGCGTACGAGCCCATGACTGTGCCTCCAAGGTGGAAATCACGAAAGGACTGGAGCGGTGCGCGGATCTGCCGTGCAGCACGGACTGCTGAGGCCGACGTGTTCGGCATCTCGGACCACGGTCAGTTCCTCAGACAGGGATGATTGAGGTAGCAGTGACGGGTCGTCAATACACCTTGCCGAGTCAGTTTCGATTAACGGTCCGAAACTTTCTGGAGACCGGTGGGCGAGGATGGGCTCAAAGTCGCCGTCGGCGGGCCCCGCGGGCCGGGGCCCGGCTGCGGGCATCGACGCCGCCTGTGCAGCTCTTTTCTGTAGCGTGTACGCCCTGGCGCGCTCTGAGGGGAGGCGCCGTTTGTGGACAGTCCGGCGACAAGCCTTGACCGGAGAATCCCGCATCCCTAGCTTGTGGCGTCAAACCTTCCGGGAGGTGTCGAAACTTTCGAACCGTCACCGTCCCCACCCCGCGCACGTCCGCTCCGCCGCTCAATCAGGGCCCCTCACTCCAGTCCCCAGGAGGCGCAGCTCATGTGGTATCCCCGCTTGTCCCCACCCCGGTCAAGACGCCTGCTCGCTGTACTCGCACCCTTGTTGCTCGTGGTCGCCTTCCTCGGTGCCCAGCCCGCCGCCGCGGCGACCGTGGACCCCAACGCCTCCTATGTGCTGGTCAATCGCAACAGTGGCAAGGCCCTGGACGTCTACAACCTGGCGACCGAGGACGGCGCTCGCGTCACCCAGTGGACCCGCAACGACCAGGCCCAGCAGCAGTGGCAGTTCGTCGACAGCGGAGACGGTTACTACCGCGTGAAGTCCCGCCACTCGGCCAAGGTGCTGGACGTCTACAACTGGTCGGCCGCGAACGGCGGCTCGATCGTCCAGTGGGCCGACCTGAACGCCACGAACCAGCAGTGGCGGCTGGCCGACAGCTCGGACGGTTACGTGAGGTTGATCTCGCGCCACAGCGGCAAGGCACTCGAGGTGCAGGGTGCCTCCACCGCCGACAACGCGAACGTTGTCCAGTACGACGACTGGGGCGGCACCAACCAGCAGTGGCGGCTGGTCAAGGCCGGCGACGACAGCTCCGGTTCGTGCGCACTGCCGTCGGCATACCGCTGGTCGTCGACGGGCGCACTTGCGCAGCCGAAGGCAGGATGGGCCTCGCTCAAGGACTTCACCGTCGTCCCGTACGACGGCCGACAACTGGTCTACGCGACGACGCACGACACCGGGACGAGATGGGGTTCCATGAACTTCAACCTGTTCTCCGACTGGTCACAGATGGCTTCGGCCGGCCAGAACGCGATGTCGACCGCCACGGTCGCTCCCACGCTCTTCTACTTCGCGCCGAAGGACATCTGGGTGCTCGCCTACCAGTGGGGCGGAACCGCCTTCTCCTACCGGACGTCGAGCGACCCGACCAATCCGAACGGGTGGTCTGCCCCGCAGACACTCTTCTCCGGCAGCATCGCCGACTCCGGAACGGGACCCATAGACCAGGCGCTCATCGGGGACGGGACGAACATGTACCTGTTCTTCGCCGGTGACAACGGCAAGATCTACCGGGCCAGCATGCCGATCGGTAACTTCCCGGGCAGCTTCGGCGCGACCTCCACGGTGGTCATGAGCGACACGACGAACAACTTGTTCGAAGCCCCGCAGGTATACAAGCTGGAGGGCCAGAACCGCTACCTCATGATCGTCGAGGCGATCGGCTCACGGGGCCGCTACTTCCGCTCGTTCACGGCCACCAGCCTGAACGGCGCGTGGACACCCCAGGCCGCGACCGAGAGCAACCCCTTCGCCGGCAAGGCCAACAGCGGAGCGTCCTGGACCAATGACATCAGCCATGGCGAACTGATCCGCACCAGCCCCGATCAGACCATGACCGTCGATCCCTGCAATCTGCAGTTGCTCTACCAGGGGCGTAGCCCCGACTCCGGCGGCGACTACGGCCTCCTGCCCTACCGCCCGGGCCTGCTGACGCTGCAGCGCTGATGACGTGACACGAGTCCGGCCCCAGGCCGGGGTCGGCGGGGCGGGCTCGGTCCCAGGCAGAGCCCGCCCGGGTCACGCAAGAACATCAGCGCTCGCACGACGACGGGGCGCGGGGGCGGCCGACGTCCCGGCCCGACCGGTCCGCCGATGCCGTCCGATGCTCCCGGCCACGACTAGCCAGGTACCGAAGTCCCTTCGCCCGGTGGCGCCGACGAGGCGCGTACCACGAGTTCGGTGGCGAGTTCGATGTGGTGGGACTCGATCTTCTCGCCGTTGGCCAGGCGCAGGGCGGTGCGCAGCGCGGTTCCGCCCATCTCCCTCAGTGGCTGGCGCACGGTGGTCAGGGGCGGTGTGGTCATCCGGGCGAGGCTCGTGTCGTCGAAGCCGACCACGCTCAGATCTTCGGGAATGCGCAGACCGCGTGCACGGGCGGTCTCGATGACACCGGCGGCGATCTCGTCGTTGCCGGCGAAGACCGCCGTTGGTGGCTCCTGCAGGCTCAGCAGAGCTGTGGCACCGAGCAGCCCGGTCTCGTAGGTGAAGTCTCCGGACCGGACGTAACCGTCGGGCACCTGCACGCCTTCCGCCTCCATGGCTGCGCGATAGCCGTGCGTGCGCGCCTGGTTGCACACGGCTGCGACCGGTCCGCCGAGATAGGCGATGCGGCGGTGGCCCAAGGAGAGCAGATGCCGGGTCGCGGTCAGGCCGCCGGTGAAGTTGGTCGCCCCGATGCTGTTGACCCGGCTGTCCGGCAGGTGCAGTGGGTCCAGCACGACCAGGGGCAGACCGGACCGGGCGAGTTCGTCCAGGTGTGCCGCGGTGTACACGCTGGTGACCGCGATCACTGCGCGGCGCCCGGCTGAGACCAGGTCCCGGGCCCAGTGCGGGGCACGGGACGCCTTGCTGATCACCACCGAGGCCCCCGACTCGGCCGCGGAGTCGATGATGCCTTCCAGGGTCTCGGCCACGTACGACTTGAGGCCCCCCTTGAACTGCACCTCGATCGTCGGGATCTCGGCGGCCTCGGTGTGGCGGAACACGGGTGCGAGGTAGTGGTGCTGGTGCAGCAGTTCCTGCACCCGGGTACGAGTGTGCGGCGCCACGTCACCGCGACCGTTGACCACTTTGGACACGGTCGCGACGGAGACCCCAGCCGCTTGGGCGATGTCCGCCAAAGTGGTGCGCCTGGCGTTCGGTCGCATCGGTTCCCCTCGGTTGTACGTTCACTGGTGCGCTGTGCCGCCGGTGGCACCGGCAACACCTGTGGAACCGGTCAACCTTACGCCAACCCGGTACCGAGTCCTCCGGACGCGGGGGTGGCCTGCATCAACAGTGGGAAAGCCGTGATCGTCACTTCGTTCTCCGCTTCTGACGATGATTCCGAAACTGTTTCGGTTGCTTTCGAGGCTGGACGAGTGCTGGTCCCACTTGATGCAGAGCAGCGGATTCAGGCCCGACTGAGCTTGCCTGCACGCGTCTTGACAGGGCGTCATGCCGAAACCTAATTTGCATGCACAGAGCTCGGAGAAAGCTGTTTTCGAAAACCTTTCACCACGACTCACGAGAAGCCGGTGGCTCTCGAGTGCGGAGAAACGACATGGCGCTCTCCCGACGTACCCTCCTCGGTCTGGCAGCTGGCGTGCCGGTCTCCGCGGCGCTGGCGGCCTGCGGCTCGTCCGGTCCCGGCGGTGGCGGTGGGGCCACGTACTGGTACCTGAACGGTCAGCCCCAGGAAGGTGTCAGAGCCGGCGCGGTGGACGCTTTCAACAAGGCCCACCCCAAGGGGAAGATCAAGGACACCACCTTCCAGAACGACGCGTACAAGACGAAGATCAAAACCGCCATCGGTGCCGGGCAGGCGCCCACCATCATCTGGGGCTGGGGTGGCGGGACGCTGCGAACCTACGTGGAAGCGGGCCAGGTCGAGGACCTCACCTCGTGGTTCGGCGAGCACTCCGAAATCAAGAACGGGTTGTTCCCGTCCTCGTTCGGAGCGGCGACCGTCGACGGAAAGATCTACGCGATGCCGTGCGAGGTCGTGCAGCCGATCATCCTCTACTACAACAAGAGGGTCTTCGACCAGGTCGGCGTGAAACCGCCTCAGTCCTGGGACGACGTCATGGCGCTGGTGCCCAGGTTCAACGCGAAGGGTATAGCGCCGTTCTCACTCGGTGGCCAGTCCCGGTGGACGAACATGATGTGGCTGGAGTTCCTCTTCGACCGCATCGGCGGCCCCGAGGTCTTCCAGGCCATCATGGAAGGCGAGAAGGACGCCTGGTCCCACCCGGACGCCATCGCCGCGCTGACAAAGGTGCAGGAACTGGTCAAGGCCGACGGGTTCGTCAAGGGCTTCTCATCGATCACCGCGGACTCCAACGCCGATCAGGCACTGCTGTACCGCGGCAAGGCCGCGATGATGCTGCACGGCGCCTGGTCGTACGGCATCCAGCAGGCCGACGGCGGGGACTTCGTCTCCAGCGGCTCCCTGGGCTACATGAACTTCCCGCCCGTGGACGGCGGCAAGGGCGATCCTGGCAACACCGTCGGCAACCCGGCCCAGTACCTGTCCATCTCGTCGAAGGCCGGTGCCGAGGAGAAGAAGATCGCCAAGGAATTCTTCGCCACGGGCGTCCTCCAGGACGAGGAGTCGAAGAAGTGGATCGACAACGGGTCGGTCCCGATCCGGCTCGGCACCGAGAAGCTGCTGGCGGCCTCCAAGAACGCCGACTTCCTGCAGTTCACCTACGACGTCGCCAGCAAGGCCAAGGTCTTCGGCCAGTCCTGGGACCAGGCGCTCAGTCCGGCCGCCGCCGAGACCCTGCTGGACAACATCGCCAAGTTGTTCCAACTCGGCATTTCCCCGCAGCAGTTCGCCACCAAGCTCAACGCGGCCACCGCCAAATGACCAATCTCACCCGCCCTTCGCCGCGCCGCGAGCGGCGCAGCATCCTGCCGTGGCTCGCGGCGCCGGCGCTGGTGGTCTTCGTCGCCTTCGCCGTGGTCCCACTCGTCGGTGTCTTCGTGCTGAGCTTCACCACCTGGGACGGGATCGGCGCCATCCACCCGTCCGGGCTGGACAGTTGGCGAGCGGTGCTAACCGACCCCGGGCTGCCGCGGGCCCTGTGGGTGACGTTCCTGGTGATGGCCGTGTCCTGGGCCGTGCAGACGCCACTGAGCGTGCTGCTCGGCACCTTCATGGCGGGCCGCCAGCGCTACCGCGCCGTGCTCGGCGTGGTCTACTTCATCCCGCTGATGCTCAGCTCGGCGGCGATCGCGATCGCGTACAAGGCCCTGCTGGACCCCAACTTCGGTCTCGGAGCCGGGCTGAAGATCCCTCTGCTCAGCCAGGACTGGCTGGGACGTCCGGGGCTCGCGTTCGGGGTGGTCGTCTTCGTCGTCTCCTGGCAGTTCATCCCGTTCCACTCCCTGATCTACCAGGGAGGTGTCCAGCAGATCCCGAAGTCCCTGTACGAGGCGGCTCAGTTGGACGGAGCCGGACGTATCCGGCAGTTCTTCGGCATCACCCTGCCCCAGCTGAAATACACGATCATCACCTCGTCCACGCTGATGGTGGTCGGGTCGCTGACCTTCTTCGACCTCATCTACGTCCTCACCGAGGGCGGCCCCGGCGACGCGACCCGGGTCCTCGCACTGGACATGTACAAGCGGGGCTTCCAGGCCAGCCTGATGGGACCGGCCAGCGCCATCGCGGTCATCCTGGTCCTGGTGGGTCTGGCCCTCGCCCTGCTACTGCGCCGGCTCGGCGGCCGGGACGCCGGCGCGAGCCAACTCGAGGGGGCCTGACGTGACCACCACGCCTGACGTGACCACCACGCCGGCCAAGGCCCGGCACCCGCTGAAGACCACTCCCCGTGCACGGCAGCGCCTGCCCCGCCGGCGCAACTGGGCCGGTGGCCTGGCCGGATGGATCTGGCTCGTCATCGTCGCCGTACCCCTGTACTGGACCCTCATCACCAGCCTGAAGGCCCAGAGCCGCTACTACGCGAGCAACCCGCTGGTGCCGTCGGCCGACCCGACCCTGGACAACTACCGGCTGGTCATCGAGTCCGACTTCGTCCGCTACTTCGTGAACAGCCTCGTCGTCACCGCCGGCGCGGTGGTGCCGGCGGTGGTGTTCTCCTTCATGGCCGCCTACGCGATCGTCCGAGGCCGGCGCATTCGCGGCCTTCGCGCGATCAACGGGCTGTTCCTCATGGGCCTGGCCATCCCGCTGCAGGCGACGGTGATCCCGGTCTACCTGATCATCATCAGACTGCATCTGTACGACAGTCTGCTCGCGCTGATCCTTCCGTCGATCGCCTTCGCTGTCCCCCTGTCCGTGCTGGTGCTCGCCAACTTCGTCCGCGACGTGCCCAAGGAGCTGTTCGACTCGATGCGCGTCGACGGCGCGAGCGAATGGACGACGCTGTGGCGGCTGGCGGCACCGCTCACCCGGCCGGCCATCCTCACCGTCACCATCTTCAACGCACTCACCATCTGGAACGGATTCCTGCTGCCCCTGATCCTCACCCAGAGCCCCGACCGCCGGACGCTGCCGCTCGCGCTGTGGACCTTCCAGGGCCAGTACGGCGTCAACGTCCCCGCGGTTCTCGCCGCCGTCGTCCTCACCACGCTGCCGCTCCTGGTCCTGTACGCGTTCGGCCGCCGCCAGCTGCTGAGCGGTCTGACCGCCGGATTCAGCCGGTGACCGGTTCCCGCCCCAGACGTTCCGTGAGCTCCTGATCCCCGCACGTCCGACTGCCCGCCGATCGTGCCCCCGTCAAGGGCCTGGCGGGCATGGGAGGAAAATGAACATCAACGTGGCCGCAGAGAGCACCCCCGACATCGCCCCGTGGAACGACCCCACCCTTTCCGTCACCGCCAGGGTCGAGGCCCTGATCGACGCGATGACCCTTCAGGAGAAGATCGCCCAGCTGTACGGAGTGTGGGTGGGCGCCTCCGACCAGGGTGGTGAAGTGGCCCCCCACCAGCACGACATGCGGGAGGCGGCCGTCGACCTCGACGCACTCCTGCCCACCGGACTGGGCCAGCTGACACGCCCCTTCGGCACGGTCCCGGTCGACCCCGCCCTGGGCGCGCTCTCCCTGGCCCGCACCCAGACCCGTATCGCCGCGACGAGCCGCTTCGGCATCCCTGCTCTCGCACATGACGAGTGTCTGGCCGGCTTCGCCGCCTGGGGGGCGACGGCCTACCCCGTCCCCCTGTCCTGGGGCGCCACCTTCGACCCGGACACGGTGCGGCGCATGGCCGCCGCCATCGGCCGCGACATGCGTGCAGTCGGCGTCCACCAGGGGCTCGCGCCCGTCCTGGACGTGGTGCGCGACGCCCGCTGGGGCCGGGTCGAGGAGACCATCGGTGAGGACCCGTACCTCGTCGGCACCATCGGGACGGCCTATGTGCAGGGTCTGGAGTCCGCCGGCGTCGTCGCCACCCTCAAGCACTTCGCCGGCTACTCGGCCTCCCGCGCGGGCCGCAACCTCGCACCCACCTCCATGGGCCCGCGTGAGCGCGCCGACGTCCTGCTGGCCCCCTTCGAGATGGCGATCCGTGAAGGCGGCGCCCGGTCGGTGATGAACGCCTACACCGACACCGACGGGATGCCGTCCGCAGCCGACGAGGAACTGCTCACCGGGCTGCTGCGCGACACGTGGGGCTTCGACGGCACCGTCGTCGCCGACTACTTCGCCATCGCCTTCCTGAAGACCCTGCACGGCATCGCGGCCGACTGGGCCGGAGCCGCCGGCGCGGCGCTGCGGGCGGGCATCGACGTCGAACTGCCCGACGTCAAGGCGTACGGCGTCCCCCTGACCGAGGCCGTCAGCGACGGGCGTGTGCCGGAGGCGCTGGTCGACCGCGCGCTGCGCCGGGTACTCACCCAGAAGGTGTCGCTCGGCCTCCTCGACCCCGACTGGAACCCCCTGCCGGAGGCGCTGGACGGGTCGGATCCGGAGGCCCTGCGCGGCCGGATCGACCTGGACGGTCCGGAGAACCGCGCGCTGGCCCGCACGGTCGCCGAGAAGGCGGTCGTGCTGCTGAGCAACAACGGCACTCTGCCGCTCGAGAGGCCGCGCCGTATCGCCCTGCTCGGTCCCAACGCCGACGAGCCCGTCGCCGTACTGGGTTGCTATTCCTTCCCCCAGCACATCGGCGTCCGCCACCCCGGCACCCCACTCGGCATCCGACTGCCCACACTCCGCGACACTCTCGCCACCGAGTTCCCCGACGCCGAGATCACGGTCGCCCGCGGCACCGGAGTCGACGACGGAGATCTCTCCGGCATCCGCGAGGCCGCCCGGGTGGCACGCGAGTCCGACATCGCCCTGGTGGTTCTCGGCGACCGCGCCGGACTTTTCGGAGGGGGCACCAGCGGTGAGGGATGCGACGTCGAGACGTTGCTGCTGCCCGGCGCGCAGCAGCAACTGCTCGACACCCTGCTCGACCTGGAGACACCCTTGGTCACCGTGCTGCTCGCAGGACGACCGTACGCCCTCGGCCGCGCCGTGGAGGAGTCCGCCGCGATCCTGCAGTCCTTCTTCCCGGGTGAGGAGGGCACCCACGCGATCGCCGGGGCGATCAGCGGCCGTACCAATCCCTCCGGACGCCTTCCGGTCAGCGTGCCGCGCGGGCCGGGCTCCCAGCCGGCCACGTACCTCGGGGCGCGGCTCGCCCACGCCAGCGAGGTGTCCAGCAGCGACCCGACCCCCGCGTTCGCCTTCGGTCACGGTCTGTCCTATACGCGGTTCGACTGGACGGATCTGACCCTGCTCGCCGAAGAGGTCCCGACGGACGGGGAGTTCACCCTCACCTTCACCGTCCGCAACACAGGCGGGCGCTCCGGAACCGAGATCGTCCAGGTCTATCTGCACGACCCGGTTGCCTCCGTCGTCCAGCCGGTGCAGCGCCTCGTCGGCTACGCCCGGGTTCAGCTGCAACGGGGCGAGGCCCGGCGCCTGCGTGTCACGGTCCCGGCCGACGTCGCCTCCTTCACCGGGCGCGACAATCAGCGCGTCGTCGAGCCGGGCGAGCTGGAAGTACGGTTGGCCGCCTCCAGCGTGGATCCGCGCCTGACGGCCAGGGTCACGCTGACCGGAGCCGGGCGCCACGTGGATCACACGCGACGCCTGCACGCCACGATCGGGCAGGAGCCGGTCGATCAGGCGTGACCCGGGGGCGCAGCGTACGTCGCAGCTGCGGCGGCGCTGCGCACACGGGACCGCGGGGCCGGACATGTGCAGGTCCGAGCCCTGCACTCACGGGTGCGGGTCAGTACTCCGTGAGTCCCGGCCTCCGCCGTCATGCGTCCCACCCGGGGTTTCGGCGGTGACCGTACGGACTCCCGTCATCTCACAGCACGCCACGCCGCGCGAGGTTGCGCATCAGCGCTCGCACGCCGAAGGCCCAGGGGGCGGCCTGCTCGCAGGGAACGACGGTGTTGACCAGAGTGCCGAGACGCGGGCTGGAGATCCGCACTACGTCGCCGTACTCGTGGGTGAAGCCCGCGCCGGGTGCCTGTCGGTCCTCGGTGGGGGCGAACAGCGTTCCGGTGAACAGGACGTGCCCGTCCGGGTATTGATGGTGCGGACCGTGGGTGGCGGCCACCAGTTCCAGTACGTCGCGGCTGATCTCACGCATGGAACTGCTGCCGTGCAGTACGTAACCGTCCGGGCCGTCGATCCGCAGGCCGATGTCGAGTCCGCGCACGGTGTCGAGGTCGAAGCCCTCGTCGAGCAGGCGGATGAACGGGCCGATCGCGCATGAGGCGTTGTTGTCCTTCGCCCGGGACAGCAGCAGGGCGCTGCGACCCTCGACGTCGCGGAGGTTGACGTCGTTACCGAGCGTTGCGCCGCGTACCCGGCCGCGCGAGTCCACGACGAGGACAACCTCGGGCTCAGGGTTGTTCCAGACCGAGGAACCAAGCACTCCGATGTCGGCGCCGGTGCCGACCGCGGACAGGACCGGGGCCTTGGTGAACACTTCCGGGTCCGGCCCGATCCCGACCTCCAGGTACTGCGACCACAGTCCTTCGGCGACGAGCAGTTCTTTGGCCTTGTGGGCTTCGGGCGATCCGGGACGGATGCCGTCGAGCGTGCCGCCCACCACCTGCCCGACGCGGGCCCGTACCCGCGCCGCCTGCGCCGGATCACCGCCCGTACGCTCCTCGATGACGCGTTCCAGCAGACTCCGGGCGAAGGTGACGCCCGCGGCCTTGATCACCTGCAGGTCGATGGGGGAGAGCAGATGCGGAACCTCACGGCGGTCGACCGGTGCCTCGATCAGTTCGTTCAGGCTCCAGACGTGTCCGCCGTCGGCCTCGCGGACGACCGCCGCCGCGTCATCGCGTTCCATGAGGTCGGAGACCGTAGGTGCGACGGCCGTCAGATCGACGACGTGCTCTCCGCGCACGGCGGCCACACACGGTCCGCCCCGTTCCGGGCTGTACACGCGCGCGACGAGGGTCGCTCGGTCGGCGTCCTCGGGCAGGACGGAGCCGGTGGTGAGCATCGGACGGGGACGCGTCGTTGCCGGTTCCACGGTGGGTGCTCTCCTGGGTTGCGGGGAAGGTGGGCCGCCCTGGACGGGATCAGTGGGAGTCGCGGGGAACCTCGTGACCACGGCTACCGCGCAGGAATCCGAAGTCGGCCCCTTGGTCCGCCTGTTCCACGTTCTGGGTGTAAAGCCAGGTATAGCCGCCGGTATACCGCTCAGCGGGTGCCCTCCATGTCTGCCGGCGTCGCGCGAGCTCGGCCTCGTCCACGTCCAGACTCAGGGTGCGGTTCGGGACGTCGAGGACCACGGGGTCCCCGTCGCGCACCAGGGCCAGAGGCCCACCGACGGCGGCTTCGGGCGCTACGTGCAGGATCACCGTGCCGTAACCGGTGCCACTCATCCGGCCGTCGCAGACGCGCACCATGTCCTTGACCCCGGCCTTCAGCAGCTTGCCGGGCAGCGGCACGTTGGAGACCTCGGGCATGCCGGGGTAGCCCTTGGGGCCGGCGTTGCGGATGACGATGACGGTGTTCTCGTCGATGTCGAGTTCCGGGTCGTCGGCCACCGCGTGGTAGGCCTCGGGGGAGTCGAAGACGCGGGCGGGGCCGCGGTGGGTGAGCAGGTGGGGTGAGGCGGCGGACTGCTTGATGACCGCGCCGTCGGGGCACAGGTTGCCGCGCAGGACGGCGGTGCCGGTGCCGGCCGGCTGGAAGGGCGCGTCGAGGGCGGTGATGACATCGGAGTTGAAGCACTCGGCGTTCTCCGTGTTCTCGGCGACGCTGCGTCCGGTGACCGTGATCGGTTCGCGGTGCAGCAGCTCGCCCCGGAGCAGTTCGGCCATGACGGCGGGCAGCCCGCCCGCGTAGCAGAAGTCCTCCATGAGGTACTTGCCGCTGGGCATCAGGTTGACCAGGGTCGGCACCGCGCGGACCAGGTCGTCGAAGTCCTGCAGGCTCAGGTCGACGCCGACGCGTCCGGCGATGGCGGTGAGATGGATGATCGCGTTCGTGGAGCCGCCGATGGCCGCGTTGACGCGGACGGCGTTCTCGAACGCCTCCCGGGTCATGATCTGCGAAGGGCGCAGTTCCTCCTCCACCATGCGCACGATGCGCTGACCCGCTGCCTGGGCGGTCTCCATCCGGCGGGAGTCGACCGCGGGCCAGGCGGCCGAGCCCGGCAGCTGCATGCCGAGCGCCTCGGCCATGCAGGCCATCGTCGAGGCGGTACCCATCGTCATGCAGTGCCCGTTGGAACGGGCCATGCACCCCTCCGCGAAGAAGCACTCCTCCTCGGTCATCCGGCCGGTCTTCAGGTCCTCCTCGAACTTCCACACGTGGGTGCCGGACCCCACGTCCTGGCCCCGGTACTTGCCGTTGAGCATCGGTCCGCCGGTGACCATGACGGCGGGCAGGTCGACGCTGGCAGCGCCCATGAGCATGGCGGGGGTCGTCTTGTCGCAGCCCGACAGCAGCACGACACCGTCGAGCGGATTGGCCCGGATCAGCTCCTCGACCTCCATGGCCATGAGGTTGCGGTACAGCATGGCGGTGGGGCGCATGAGGGTCTCGCCGGTGGCCATGGTGGGAAACTGAAGCGGTAGGCCGCCCGCCTGCCACACGCCGCGTTTGACGGCTTCGGCGACGTGTGTCAGATGGGCGTTGCACGGAGCGAGTTCGGAGGCGCTGTTCGCGATGCCGATGACGGGACGCCCGTCGAACACCTCGGCCCCGAGCCCCTGGTTACGCATCCAGGAGCGGTACAGCATCCCGCTCCGGCCCTGTGCGCCGAACCAGGCCTGGCTGCGACTCGTCTTGCGACCGTCGGTCATGTAGGCACTCCCGTGGCTCTGGCGTCGTCGCTTCGCGACGGGGCCTTTTCGGGTGAGGCCCCGCAGGCCGTACCCTGTGAGGCAATCATTAAATGATTCGATGAATGGTGTCCAGGGGGCGAGCAGGGATCGTGGTGCACTTCCTGACCATGCATCAGCGAGTGGTCGACGAACTCGGGCGGCGCATCGTGGGTGGCGCGTGGGAGCCGGGGGATCCGTTGCCGGTCGAGGAGGCGCTCGCCGCCGAGACCGGTGTCAGCCGAGGGGTGTTGCGGGAAGCGGTCAAGGCGCTGGTGGCCAAGGGGATGCTGCACGTACGCCCGCGCACCGGCACGCGCGTGCTGCCCCCGGAGCACTGGAACCACCTGGATCGTGACGTACTGCGCTGGAAACAGGCCGGGGACGCCACGGCTCTGCTGCGCGACACGGGTGAACTGCGCAGGATCGTCGAGCCCGAGGCGGCCCGGCTAGCCGCCGGCCGGGCCCACCCCGATGATGTGCGGGGCCTGTACGACTGCCTGGCGGCCATGGAGGCCGCAGCAGCGGAGCCCGGCCGCAGTGGGTACGTAGAGGCCGACATCGCTTTCCACCGGGCTCTGCTCGATGCCAGCGGTAACCGTCTCCTCGGCTCGCTGGGCCGCGCTCTCGACATCGCGCTGGAACACAGCTTCCTGGTCAGCACCCGGACCCCGGGCGCGGTGGAAGCCTCACTGCCGGGTCACCGCGCCATCGTGCGTGCCGTCGAGGCCCGCGATCCCTCGGCCGCGGCGGCCGCCGTACTGGGCATCATCGAAGCCGCCGAAGAAGAGATCGCCCGGTCGCCCGGAATGCCGAGCCATGCGACACGGAAGTCATCGCACCCCCTGCTCGGCCCGGATGCTGCCCCTTGACCACCTGACCCGCGCATTGATGGGAGGGCGCGAAATACAGAGCTCGCCGTTCGTTGCGCCGCCGTCACTGAACGGTTCATCGCCGCAGATGTGCGCGCCGGGGGCGGGAGACCGGCCCGGTCCGGACGCCCAACGGGCGATCCGTGCCCGGTCGAGAGCGTCGATGCTGCCCGTACTCCCGAGCCGCACCGGCATTGTGGACAGCACCCGGAGACAGGTGATGCCCCGCCGGACCGCCGGACGCTGCGGCCGGCTGGTTCCACAGCAACCCACCGTGCCCACGGCCGATCGAGGCTGATCCGCCTCGGCGGAATCCGGCGGCATCGGGGCGGCCTCTTCGGCGAAAGGGCGTGGAGCGTCACGTGGTCGACCATGTGACCAGCAGGCGGGCCCTCTGGGCGCTGATCTCGTTACGGAGCAGCAGTCTCCGGTCCTACGAGCCGCGCGAGAGCGACCAGGGCGTCAGCGACAAGATGCTCTCCCAGGCTCCTGCGGGCGCCCGAGACGGCCTGGTCCGGCCGGAGGCGGAGCCGAAGACTCCGCCCCAGGTCACCTACGGGCTGGTGAGTACCGCTCCGGCGCGACAGCAGTGTGGGCCCGACCGGAACACCGGTCGGGCCCACACTGCTGTTCAGTGGTCGGAGTAGCTGAAGTCGCCCACGGTCCAGGCGCCGACGTCCTCGATCGCCACCCGGTACATCCCGCCGGTCTCCGGGATCCCCACCGTGCCCTGCAGGATCCGGGCGACATGGAAGTGCAGATGCGTGGGTGCCCCGTCGTTCTTCGGGGGGTCCCGGAAGACGGCGGAGAACTCGCGCAGCCGGTCCGAATCGGTGAGTACGTCCGACACCCGCTGCCTCCACACTGCTTCGGGGGCCAGCCGACCGGTGATGACAGCGCCACCGGTGACCACGGTCAGGGACATCTGGTTGCTCTGCCCGGACTCCACCAGGGCGGCGACGTCAACGAGCAGCTCGTCAGGCTTCGACATGGGCCGGATTCTATGCGCACGGGCGTCTCCGGTGTCCCCGGTGGAGGCCTGCGGGCCAAGGCCCGCCCCCGCAGTGTCGGCGGCAGGTTACCTCTTCCTTGAGCATCCCAAAATCTATCGCGGCAACAGTAGACATTGGGTGCTGGCGTGGTTATGGTTTCTCTCGTAGCCAGAAGGACCGCAAGGCCCGGCAGGGATGAACTGCCGGGAGATGTACGGGTGGTTGCCGTTCGCAGGACGGTTCGGCGGTGGAGTTCCGAAGCCAGGGTTGTCGTAGGACGGCGACGGGACTGACGGCCGGACCGGGTGGCCCGCAGTCATCAGGGGCCGCCGAGCAGCAGTGCCATGGCGGCAGTGCCCGTACGCGCAGTACGCGGAAGAGCAGTACCAGCAGTCGCACGTGATCGTTCCAAGAGGGAAGAAACGGAGGAGCCAGGCGCCATCGGGATCGCCCGGGAGGAAGTGCTGAGCCCGGGTACCGCAGGACATCGATAGTGAGGTGGTCTCCGGTCAAGCAACCGCGATCCCCGTACCCCCGCCAGCATGACGGCCGGGCGTGCGGACACAGAAGGCCGGTGCCTTGTCGGCGTCGGCAGATGGTGTAGCAGTTCTCCTTCGGGGCCTTGGTGCCGTACGGCACCAAGGCCCCTCCACGCGTTCCACAGAGAGGTGCAGATGACAGCAGGCGATCCCCTCGGCCGTCTCGACGACGACGATTACCCCGCCTACACCATGGGCCGAGCCGCCGACATGCTCGGCACCACCCCCGGTTTCCTGCGCGCCCTCGGCGAGGCGCGCCTCATCACCCCGCTGCGCTCGGAGGGTGGCCACCGCCGCTACTCCCGCTACCAGCTGCGCATCGCCGCCCGCGCCCGCGAGCTCGTCGACCAGGGCACCCCCATCGAGGCGGCCTGTCGCATCGTGATCCTCGAGGACCAGCTCGAAGAGGCCCGGCGCATCAACGCCGAACGCCGCCGGCCCGCGGGGTCCCCGGGCGTGTAGGGCGCGTGGTGCCACCGACGCCCGGCGTCCCGCGCAGGCCGGCAGGGGAGCGGCGGGAAGGCAGGCAGGAAAGTTGGACATCCTCGCGGCGCGATCCTGCAGCGGGTCCCGCCCCCGGCCGACCGGTGCCGATCTGCTGTATTTCCCTGTATGAAACACGCCTGACGCCGGAGACCGGTGGCGGCAGGCGCATCCATGCAGGATTCCATCGTTGACGGGTCTCCGGGCGGTGGTTAACGTCCCTGCCATGTCATCCCGAGCCCATGCAGGCATGATCGACGAGCTGGACCGCCGCGTCATCGCGGCGCTCCAGCTCAACGGCCGTGCCTCGTGGAACTCCGTCTCCCGCTGGGTGGGGGTCAGCGAGACCACCGCGCAGCGGCGCTACCAGGTGCTGCGGGAGCGGAGGCTCGTGCACGTGGTCGGGGCGCTGGAGCTGGACCGCACCGAGAGCGGCTCCTCCATGCTCGTACGCGTACACGCCAAGCCGGGCAAGGGTCTCGAGCTCGCCGAGGTGCTGGCCGAGTGCCCGGAGGTGCGGTTCCTGGCCGTCGTCACCGGCACGGCCGACCTGATCGTCGACTTCGTCGCCCAGGACAACGAGCAGCTGATGAGGCTGCTCTTCACCGATCTGCCCGGCGCGCACCTCATCACCGGTACCGAGTGTGTCGCCGTCATCCGCAACTTCACCTCGGCAGCCATGTGGGACACCGGCCTGCTGCCGCCCGAGGCGGCCGCCGACCTGAGGCCCGCCACGCTCGCCCCACCCTGCGACCGTGACGACTGGGACCAGGCGCCACAAGCGCTGTCCGGTCTCGAACAGGCCGTGGCCGACGGTCTCGCGGCGGACGGCCGGCTGCCGGTCAGTACGCTGGCACGCCGGCTGGAACGCAGCGAGTCCAGTGTCTCGCGGGCCCTGGACCGGCTGGTCGAGCGGGGGGTCCTGCACTTCCGGACCCTCGTCGACCCGGCGCTCCTGGGGTACCAGGCGGAGTTCATGGTGTGGCTGTCCATCGAGCCGGACCGGCTCGACGCCGCCGGGCGGCAGCTCGCGCGGCACCCGGGCACCAAGTTCCTCGCCGCGGCCACCGGCCGGTTCAACCTGGTCGGCCACATGGTGCTGCCCCGCCGTACCGACCTGTTCCGCTACACCGGTGAGGTCATCGGCGCCCTGCCGGGGCTGAACGCCTCCGATGTCACCGTCCACCTGGCCACCGTCAAGGGCGCCTGGACCCGCCTGGACCAGTCCGACTGAGCCCTTGGTCCGCCCCGCCGGCGGGCCCGTCCGTATCCGGTCGTACAGCTCCACAGCCGCACAGGTCCACAGCCGCACCCGCACATCCGCATACCGCGCACCGGTCCTCCGGCATGCCCGTGACACGTGTACACGGCGTGTGCCCGTGAGATCCCTCCCCGTCCCCGAGTCCCCCGGGAGAGCACCATGTCCACGAACGAGCCGGACACCGTGACAGAGAGCTGGCGGTGGCCCGAGAGCGAATGGCGGCGGCATGTCGAGGGCGTCCGGGCCGGCCGCCGGCTGCTGCCCGAGCGCTGGCCCGACGGCGCCCGGGTCGCGGTCGCCCTGTCCTTCGACCCCGACCACGAGACCATTCCCCTGCGGGACGCACTGACCAGCCCGGGGCTGCTCGCCCAGGGTGAGTACGGGGCGCGGGTCGGCGCACCGCGGGTCCTGGAGCTGCTGGCCCGTTTCGGGGTCCCGGCGACGTTCTTCATGCCGGCCGTCTCCGCGCTGCTTCACCCCGACGAGGCCCGCGCCTACACCCGCGACGGTCATGAGCTCGCCGTCCACGGCTGGATCCACGAGCGCAACATGCTGCTCGGGGCCGAGGACGAGAAGGAGCTCGTGGGGCGCGCCCTGGACACCCTGACCGACCTCACGGGGCAGCGGCCGACCGGTATCCGCACCCCGTCCTGGGACTTCTCGGACTCCACCCTGCAGACCATCCTCGACCTGGGGTTCTCCTACGACTCCTCGCTGATGGCCGACGACGAACCGTACGAGATCGTGGCCGCCGGCCGGCCCACCGGGCTGGTCGAGATCCCGGTCGACTGGATCCGCGACGACGCGCCGTACTTCACCATGGACCGCTACGGCGCCGTCCGCCCCCACAGCCGTCCCCGCGACGTGCTGGAGATCTGGACCGACGAGTTCGACGCCGCCTACCGCGCGGGCGGCGTCTTCCAGCTCACCCTTCACCCCCATGTCATCGGCCACCGCTCACGGCTGGTCGTCCTGCGCGAACTCCTCGACCACATCGCCGGGCACCCCGGCGTCTGGTTCGCGACCCACGCGGAGCTGGCCCAGGCCGTCCGTACCGCGATTCCTCCGCACGAGATCCCGGAGCACACCTCATGAGCACCCGGTCCCCGGCGGCCCCGGCCGCGAACACCACGCACAAACTGAGCGGCAAGCAGCGCAAGGCCATTGTCGCCGGCACCATCGGCAACACCGTGGAATGGGTCGACTGGGCCCTCTACTCCATCTTCGCCAAGATCATCGCCGATGAGTTCTTCCCCTCCGGCAACGGCGCCGTCGCCCTGCTGTCCACGCTCGCCGTCTTCGCCGTCGGCTTCGTGATGCGGCCTGTCGGAGCGGCCGTACTCGGTGTGTACGCCGACCGGCACGGCCGTAAGAAGGGGATGACGCTCACGGTCGGGCTGATGGCGGGCGCCGCGTTCGTCATCGCCCTGACCCCGAGCTACGACTCCATCGGCGTGCTCTCGCCGCTGGTGCTGCTGCTGGCCCGGCTGGTCCAGGGGTTCTCCGCCGGAGGCGAGTTCGGGTCCTCCTCGGCGTTCCTCGTGGAGTCCGCAGCGGTCGGCCGCCGCGCCTTCGCCGGGTCGTGGCAGCAGGTGTCGGTCGCCGGCGGTGTGCTGATCGCCTCGTTGCTGGGCACCCTCACCACCTCCGCCCTCAGCGACGCGGCCCTGCACGCGTGGGGCTGGCGCCTCGCCTTCGTCGTCGGCGGGCTGCTCGGCCTGGTCGGTCTGTGGCTGCGGGTGTCGGTCGAGGACACCGAGTCCTTCACCCAGGCGCAAGGAGCGGGCCGTACGCGTTCCAACCCGCTCAAGGCAATGTTCGTCGAGCACCCGGGGGCCGCGCTGCGCGTCGCCGGCATCACCGTCGCGGGGACCCTGACGTACTACATCTGGGTCAACTACCTCCCGACGTACGCCAATCTCACCACCGGGATCCCCCTGAGCCGGGCCCTGCTGTCCCAGACGCTCTGCCTGGTGGTCTTCGTCGTCCTGCTGCCGTTCGTCGGCCTGCTCTCCGACAAGCTCGGCCGCAAGCCGACCATGGCCGCCTTCGCCGGCGGATTCGTGGTGCTGGCCTGGCCGTTGCTGCGTCTGCTGAACGACAACTTCCTCAGCCTGTTCCTGGTGCAGCTGACCGGGATGCTGCTGATCCTCGGCTACTCCGCCAACTGCGCGGTCATCATGGCCGAGCAGTTCCCCGCGGAGATCCGCGCCACCGGGATCGCCCTGCCGTACGCGCTGGCCGTCGCGCTCTTCGGCGGCACCGCCCCCTACCTCACCACCTGGATGCACGAGAGCGGTCACAGCGACCTGCTGTGGCTGTACGTCGCCGGGGCTTCGCTGGTGTCGTTCCTCGTCTACGTGACGATGCCGGAGACCAAGAACAAGGAGTTCCACTGATGGGCCGCCATGTCCTGATCACGGGCGCGGCCGGCGGGATAGGCCGGGCGATCGCCGAGGAGTTCGCCGCGGACGGGGCTGTCCTCACCCTCGCCGACCGGGACCGTGAGGCACTGGAGGCCGTCGCCGCGCAGCTCCGTGCGACCGGCCCCGGCGCCGGATCCGACGACCCGGTCCGTACGCTCACCGTCGATCTGACCCGGCCGGAGGCGGCGGAGGACCTCGTCCGCCGGGCGTGGGAGACGAGCGGCCCCGTCGACGTGCTGGTCAACGCGGCCGGTGTGTACCCGTCGCTCGACATGGGCGAGGTGACCGCCGCGGACTGGGACCGGCTCTTCGCCGTCAACCTGCGGGCTCCCGTCCTGGCCACCGCGGCCTTCTCCCGGCTGGCCGCCGAGCGCGGCCCGGGCGGCGCGGTGGTCAACATCTCCTCCGGCTCGGCGCTCCGCGCCCGTCCCGGAGGCGGCCCCTACGCCAGCTCCAAGGCCGCGCTGGAGATGGCCACCCGGGCCGCCGCCCTCGAACTCGGCGCCCAGGGCATCCGGGTCAACGCCGTCAGCCCCGGGTTCATCCCGGTCGACAGCGCCTGCAACCCGGTCTCCGAGGAGTACGCTGCCGCGATCGGCGCCAACCCGCTCGGAAGGGCGGGCACGCCCCGGGACATCGCCCGCGCGGTCCGCTGGATCGCCGGGCCGGAGGCCTCCTGGATCACCGGCGAGATCCTGCGGGTCGACGGGGGATCGAGCACCGGAGCCCTCCATCTGCCCCGGATCTGGCCACCGGAGCGCCCCGAGCCCGCCGGCGGCACCCCGCACACCCGCACCGCCGTTACCGCACCCGCCTCACCGGCCGACCGGGCCACGGAAGGAAACCCCGCATGAGCAGCGACAGTTACACGGTGGTCGGAGCCGGAGCCATCGGCGGGACCCTGGCCTTCAGCCTGGCCCGCGCGGGCCACCGGGTACGGCTCATCGACACCGACGCGGCGCACGTGACGGCGATCCAGGATCGCGGGCTGACCGTCGCCCGGGGCGAGCACCGCGAGAGCGTACGGGTGGAGGCGGCGACACCGGACGCGTACGACGGCCCTGTCCACCGGGTGCTGCTGGCGGTCAAGGCACAGGCCACGGACGCCGCGCTCGACTGGATCGCCCCGCGCCTCGCTCCGGACGGCTGGGTCGTCTCGTTCCAGAACGGCTTCAACGAGGAGCTGATGGCGGACCGGATCGGGCCGGACCGCACCGTCGCCGCCTTCGTCAACATCTTCGCCGACGTCATCGAGCCCGGAGTGATCCTCGACGGCGGCGCCGGGGCCCTGGTGGTCGGCGAGCGCCACGGCGCCGCGGTCTCCGAGCGGGTCGCCGCGCTCGTCGCCGACCTGCAGAGCTGGGGGCCGGCGGTGGCCAGCGACAACGTCGAGGGCTACCTGTGGGCCAAGGCCGGGTTCGGCGCCATGCTGGCGGCCACGGCCCTGGCCGACGCACCGATGGCCGAGCTGATCGACCGCCACCCGCTCACCATGCACGAGGTGGCCGGGGAGGTCTTCGACGTGGCCGAGGCACTGGGGGTGGAACTGGAGGCGTTCGACGCCTTCGAGCCCGAGGCCTTCCGCCGCGGCGCCGACCCGGCCGTACGCCGCGCAGCCACAGGGCGTCTCACCGCCTGGCTGGCCACCCAGGCCAAGGACCGCAGCGGCATATGGCGCGACCTGGCGGTACGCCGGCGCCCGGTCGAGGTGACCACGCACTACGCGGAGGTCTTCACCCAGGCCGAGCGGCACGGGGTGAGCACCCCGGTGCTGCGCTCCGTCATCGCCGGGCTGCGGGAACTGGAGCGCGATCCGGGACTGATGGCGGAGGAGCGGCTGGTCGCCCTCGACCGCCTCGCGGTCTCCCTCCCTGGCACGCACGGCGGCACCGTCGGCCCCGACCGTGACAGGGCCCGGGCGGTACGGGAGTGGCTGGACGCGCACCGGGAGGACATGGTCGACGACCTCGCCGCGTACACCTCCCAGGGCAGCGCCAGCGACGACCGGGAGGCACTCGCCGCCTGCCTGACGTGGGTACGCGGCTGGCTCGACGGAGCCCTGGGCGCCCCCCAGGCCGAAGAGGTGCTGGAACGCGAGCGGACGGGGGACATCCTGGTCCGCCGCTACCCGGGAAACGGCGACCGGCCGGTCCTCCTGCTGGGGCACTACGACACCGTCTGGCCGACCGGCACGCTGGAGGAGTGGCCGTTCCGGCGGGACGGCGACCTGATCACCGGGCCCGGCGTCTTCGACATGAAGGCCGGGTTGGTGCAGGCGGTGTGGAGCCTGCGCGCGCTGGACGCACTCGGCCTGCCGCGCCCGGCCTGCACCCTCATGCTCAGCGGTGACGAGGAGACCGGAAGCCTCACCTCCAGCGAGGCCATCGTCGCCGAGGCCCGGGGCAGCCGCGCCGCCCTCGTCTTCGAGGCCGCCGCCGACGGGGCCGTCAAGACGGCGCGTAAGGGGGTCGGCCTGTTCACCGTCACCGTCACCGGCAAGGAGGCGCACGCGGGCCTCGACCCGGACGCCGGGGCCAGCGCGGTCGAGGAACTGGCCCACCAGATCCTGTACCTGGCCGGCCTGCGTGACCCGGAGGCGGGCACCTCGCTCAACGTGGGTGTGATCGAGGGCGGAACCCGGAGCAACGTGACGGCCGGACGGGCCGTGGCCCGGCTCGACGTCCGGGTCGCCACCGCCGCCGAACAGGACCGCATCGGAGCGGCTCTGGACGCGCTCCTGCCGGTGGACGGGCGTACGTCGATCGAGGTGACCGGCGGTTGGAACCGTCCGGTCTTCGAACGCACCGCAGGGGTGGCCGAGTTGGCGGAGCTCGCCCGCAGCTGCGCGGCGGACCTCGGCTGGGACCTGCGCGAGACGTCGGTCGGCGGTGCCAGCGACGGCAACTTCGTGGTGGCGGCGGGTGTCCCGGTGCTGGACGGCATCGGCGCGGTCGGTTCCGGAGCGCACGCCCGCTCGGAGAACACCTCCGTCGCCGGCATGGTGGAGCGCGCGGCCCTGACCGCGATGGTCCTCACGTCTCTGTCGGAGCGCTGAGGTCTCGATCCTTCGCCGGAGAGGCCCCGGCCTGCCCGTCAGGGTATCGACGGACACACCCACCGGTCACTTGCAGCGTGATGCCGGAACGGGAGACAAGAGACGGACATGGCCCTGTTTTCCCGAAGCTGCCGCGAAGTGACAAGTAGCTCCCTGTAGCAAGGCGGGGGTGCGCTTGTCCGGGTTTTCGATCTTCGGGGGCCTCCGAGCGGACGGTTCCGCGAGCACCAACCTGCGCGCCGTCCTGGTCCGCCTCCTCAACGCCACCTTGGCCGCCCGCGATCAGGCGTGGTGGGTGTGTGTGGGAGGGGAGGAGGCGGGCCGAGCAGACAAGGGTGGCGAGGTATTTCAGCCCGCTTCAGTCAGCAGCCTTGGTCGATGACGTCCTGGAGGTACTGCATGGCGAGCTTCTCGGCGTGGTGGCGCCGTTCAACGACCGCACCACCGGCATCGGACCATCGACGGTAGAGATCGACGGTGGCGAGGAGCGCCCGCCCGGCCTCGTGGCGGTCGTAGCCGCTCAGAGTTGCCAGTATGTTGCGAGCTTCTTCGGGGGCGATGGCCTCCAAGTGGCGTACACCGCGGGGGATCGCGCCCACCCGGCGCGCGGCCGGCGGGCCGAGTACGGTCTCGCGCAGGTAGGTGAGGAAGCTGATGGTCTCGAACAGTTCTCCGCGGCCGAGCTTCGTCGCACCGTAGTGCACCCAGATCCAGAAGCGGTCCTCGATCCACTGGAGGTCGAACACCGGAGTGACCGGCGGCTGCTGCACGAGGACGCCGGACAGGAGGCCGTCCCGGTCCCACAGGATCTCCGGGGCCTCAGTCCGCTCGGCGAAGTCGGAGGCCCGGACGAACTTGAAGTCGACGTGCAGGAGAGGCGGCCCGACGAGCGTGCTGATCACACGTGGCTCGCCGACATGCTCCCCGGTGAACCGGCCACAAGGGAGGCCCAGGAGCCGACCAGCGCGAGCCGCTCCCGCATGACCGCGTCGTACGTGGGTTCGGGGTACTTCTGAGAATCGTTGGTGACCGTCTCCGGTGTCATGACGGCCCCTCAAGAAGCCTTCCTGAGCGACGCGGACGACGTCGAGCGCTACCCCTGCCCGCGCTACCGGGCCGAACGCGGCTCGCCGTGCCGCTCACGCTCCGGCGCGGCGTCGCCGGCACCTACCGCACCGGCTGCCTCACCAGGGTGCTCCGCCTCCCGAGCTCCTGCGCGTGCAGACCCCCGCCGACCGCGCCCCCGGCCAGCCGTGGCGCCCCGGCACTCCGGTACCGCTCGCCCTGGCACCGGACACCCCGAGCGCCGGACTCCGTGGAACGCCCCGGCCGCGACGCTGCCGAACTCACCGCACTCGCCGACCACCTCTCCGCCCACGGCCTCACCCTGCGCGTCCGGGTCACCGGCGAGCACAGCGCCTGGTCGGGCGCCTCCTTCGTCGGCGTGGACCGCGCGGAGGTCTGCACGAACCGAGGTACCCGCGGGGGCGGGCCCGGGACCGCGGGCCCGCCGCACCTCACTGGCTTATTGCCGCCGCCTCCGGGGGCAGGTCCTCCGGCAGGAGCAGGCGCAGATCGTCCAGGCCCGGCGCGGACATCGCGCCGATCCGGCCTGCCTGACGGGTCATCATCCCCTCCAGGACCTGGCGGGCCGTACGCGCGTTGCCGAAGGCGTGGTCGCGCGGCAGGGCGTCCATGTAGCCGCGCAGCGCGGTCATCGCCTCGGGGGAGCAGTCGTAACCGTAGTCGGTGGCCTGCTTGGACAGGATCTCCAGCAGATCGTCCGTGGAGTAGTTCTCGAACTCCACCGTCCGCGAGAACCGCGAGGCCAGGCCCGGGTTGGAGTCGAGGAAGCGGCGCATCTCGCGTGTGTAGCCGGCGGCGATGACGACGACCTCGTCGCGGTGGTCCTCCATCAGCTTCAGCAGCGTGTCGACGGCCTCCCGGCCGAAGTCCGAGGTCGCGCCCTCCGGCGTGAGCGTGTACGCCTCGTCGACGAACAGCACACCTCCCAGGGCCCGTTCGAACGCCTCCTTGGTGAGCTGCGCGGTGTGACCCACGTAGCGGCCCACCAGATCGGCACGAGCGACCTCGACCAGCTGACCCTTGGGCAGGACGCCGAGGGAGCGCAGCAGGTCCGCGTACAGGCGCGCGACGGTGGTCTTGCCCGTGCCGGGGGGCCCGGAGAAGATCAGGTGGTTGCTGATCCTCGGGGTGGGCAGCCCGGCGGCCTTGCGCTGCTTCGCCGCGGTGAGCAGGTTGACCAGGGCGGCGACCTCGTTCTTGACCGCCGTGAGACCGATCATGGCGTGCAGCTCGGCGAGCAGTTCCTCGGAACCGGGGCCGTCGTCCGCCGGAGCGTTGTCCGGCGCCACGTCCTCGGGCAGCAGGAGGGTGAGGTCGCTCTCCGCCGGGTTCGTCATGGAGGCGAGCCGGGACGCCTGCCGGTCCACCATCTCCTCGAACACCCGTCGCGCGGCGCGGCCGTTGCCGAACGTGGCGTCGCGCGGCATACGCCCGTAGTGCAGGGCGAGGGTGTCCAGGGTCCGGGGGTCGAGTGCGTAGCGGTGCCCCGCGCACATGTTCTCGGTGATCGTCACCAGCTCGTCGACCGAGTAGTTGGCGAACTCGATGGTGCGGGTGAAGCGGGAGGCCAGGCCCGGGTTGGAGGAGAGGAAGGTGTCCATCTCGCCGGTGTAGCCGGCGGCGATGACGGCCACGTCGTCGCGATGGTCCTCCATCAGCTTCAGCAGGGTGTCGACCGCCTCCCGGCCGAAGTCGGCACCGGAGCCCTTGCTGTCGGAGAGCAGCGTGTACGCCTCGTCGATGAACAGCACACCGCCGAGCGCCTCGTTGAACGCCTCGGTCGTCTTGATGGCCGTGCCACCGATGACCTGGGCGACCAGGTCGGCGCGGGAGACCTCCACCAGGTGCCCGGAGCGCAGGACTCCCAGGTCGGCCAGGATGCCGCCGTACAGCCGGGCGACCGTGGTCTTGCCGGTGCCGGGCGGGCCGGAGAAGACCAGGTGGCGGCTCATCTGGGGGACGGGCATGCCCAGCTGGGCGCGGCGCTGGTTGAGCTGGTTGAGGTTGACGAGCGTCCGCACCTGGCTCTTGACCTCGGTCAGGCCGACCAGCGACTCCAGCTCCTCCAACGGGCCCTCGGGCTCCTTGGCCGAGTCACCGGCCCCGCCCGTCGCGACGTCCGGCGGGAGGGTGTCGCCCCACGCGTCGGGGGCCACGTTGCCGGAGCTGTTCAGGTTCTCGACCGTGAGCCGTTCGTTCACCCTCGTCTGCCTGAGGCCCGCGCCGCGGTTGTCCCGGACGGCGCAGCCGGTGACGGTGACGGGCTCGGCGGTGTCGATCCGGATGCCGTCGCCGACGCTGCCGATGACCTGGGAGGAGGTGAGGGTGGCACGGGCGCCGTTCGCGAGGAGGACGCCGTGGGCACCGCAGTCGGTGATGTGGGCGCGCAGGGCGGAGAGTTCGCCGCCGTTGTCCACCGTGATGCCGCCGGCCGTGGCGGACTCGATGCGGCAGTCCCGGAGGGTGGCCCGGCCCTCGCCGCCGATGGAGACGGTGGCGTCGGTCGCCGCCCGCATGACCGTGTCGCGGATGTCGGGGTTGCCCCCGGAGGCGATGCGTACGGCCGCGCCGCCCGCCCGGTCGATCTCGCAGTGCTCCAGCCGGCCGCGCCCGTCCTCGGCCACCTCTACGCCGTGGCCGCCCGATGAGGTGATCCGTGCGCGGCGCAGCAGCGGGTCGGCGCCGGTGCGTATCCGGATGCCGGTGCCGGCCGCGTCCGTGATCAGCAGGTCGTCGAACTCCGCCGACGACTCCTCCTCCAGCAGCACGGCGCCGCTCACGTCCGCGCAGTCGCGCACCGCACAGCGGGTCAGGAAGGGCGCGCTGGAGTTGACCACCCGGATCGCGGGGGCGGCGGCGGTGTCGAACTCGCAGTCCTGGAAGGTGCCCCGGGAGCGCTCGGTGACGGCCAGGCCACTGCCCTTGGTGCGTGAGGTGCGGCAGTTCACGAACTCGGGGTCGGCGCTCGCGGCCAGCATGATGCCGGGACCTGAGGTGTCGGAGACGGTGACGTGTTCCAGGACCGGGCGGGCGGAACTGGTGATGTAGACGCCGACGGAGGTGTCGTGCACCGAGGTGCGCACGACCCGGGTGCCGCTGCGGCCCTCCAGGGCGATGGACGGCTTGTCCGTGCCGGAGATGTCGCAGTCCTCCACCAGCCCCTGCGCCTCGTCGGAGGTCAGCACGCCGTTGGCGCGGGCGTCGCGGATCCGGCAGTCCCGTACGGTCGCACGGGCCTCCGCGCCGATGACGACACCGGAGGTGCCCAGGTTCTCGATGAGGCAGCCGGCGATGATGCTGCCCGTGGGCGCGGAGTCCACGACACCGGCGCCCTTCGGGTTGCTGACCCGGCAGTCGCGCATGGCCACCGAGCCCGACTCGCGGGCCAGGACGGCCGTCCAGCCGGAGCCGATGACCGTACAGCCGTCCATGGCGACCTGGCCCCGCGGCGCGTCGACCACCGGCAGGTCCTCACTCCCGCCGCGCAGAGTCAGGTCGGTGAGCATGACGGCGTCGGCGACGAGGACGACGGCGGTGCCCCTGCGCGGGCAGATGTCGACGCTGCCCGGCTCCCCGTCGGCGACGATGGTGACCCGGGTCCTGACCGTGAGGTTCTCCGGGTAGCGGCCGGGGTGGACCCGGATCACCGCACCCGTGCGTGCCATGTCCAGGGCATCACCGATCGTCCGGAAGCTGTCCGGTTGTCCCGACCCGACCCTGAGCAACTGCCGTGACACGCTCGATCCTCCTCCTTGTGGTGCCGCCGCCGCGTGCCTCTCCCGACGAGGGGGCCGACAGGCAACTGTTCCGCGTCCGGGTACGTACGGCTGTGCGCACGCGACGAAGGCTACGGGACCGGTGCGGCGATGTTCCAGGAGGGACCGACGAGTTGGGGTGAGGCCGTGCGTATGTCCCGTGATGCACCCCTCGTCGTCCGCAGGTCACGGCCCGCTCGACGCGCCGTCGGACGCGCCGCATATCATGCGCGCCATGTCCCGTGCCCGAGTTCGTCCCCGCCGCCGCCCCCGGGCCCCGGCCGTGGCCGCCACCCTGTTGACCACCGCGACCGCGCTGGGCGCCGTCGGGGCCGTGCCCGCCGCGGCCGACTCCGTGGGGCTGCCGGTCGTGCGCTCCGTCCTGGCGGAGGACGACACCTGCGCCTCGGTCTCAGGCGAGAAGGCCAAGGCCGAACCCTGGACGCTGGGGTCCTTGGGCATGTCCCGCGCCAAGCCGCTCTCCCAGGGCGCCGGGACGACGGTCGCGGTCGTGGACACCGGAGTCGCCGAGGGGGCGCCCGCGCTGTCGGGGCGGGTGACCGCGCTCGGGGCGGCCGGCGAGGACTGCG
Organism: Streptomyces silvae; assembly: GCF_016745505.1. GTDB lineage: Bacteria > Actinomycetota > Actinomycetes > Streptomycetales > Streptomycetaceae > Streptomyces > Streptomyces silvae. The sequence goes on from NZ_JAERUC010000057.1 coordinate 41,387, forward strand.
TCGGGCACGGCACGTTCGCGGCCGGTCTGATCGCGGCGGCCCCCGGCGACGAAGGGGGCCCGGCGGGGCTGGCGCCGCAGGCCCGGATCCTGGCCGTACGGGGCACGGACGAGCGCGGCGGGTCCACGGCGGCCCAGGTCGCCGACGGGATCCGCCAGGCGGCCGACGAGGGCGCCCAGGTCATCTACGTCGCCGTGGCCCTGGACAGCGGCAAGTCGCAGCTGACGGACGCGGTCGCCTACGCGAGCGGCAAGGACGCGCTGGTGGTGGCCCCGGTGGCGCCCGACGCACTGCCGAGGAACACCGAGCCGGCGCCCTGGTACTGGCCCGCGGCGGCCCCGGGCGTGCTCGCGGTGATGGACTACGGCCCGGACGGCTCGCGACCGGCCGACGCGCCCCTGGTGAGCGGGGCGGACCTGGCCGCTCCCGGCGACGCGGTGGTGAGCATCGGCCCGAAGGGCTCGGGCCACTTCATCGGCTCGGGCGCCTCGTTCGCCGCCGCGCACGTCGCGGGGGCGGCGGCGCTCGTACGGGCGCGTTACCCGGAGCTGAAGGCCGCGGAGGTCTCGCGCCGCCTGACCGAGGCGGCGTACCCGGCGGTGCCGCCACGGCTCGACCCGTACGCCGCGCTCACGGCCGTACCGACGGACGACAAGGGCACGGCGCCGCGGCCGGAGCGGGCAGTGGTCCCGCCCCCGCCCGCGACCGAGCCGCGCACCCGTGCGCTGGTGATCGCGGGCGTGGGCGGCGGGCTGGTGCTGCTGGTGGCGGCGGGCGCGGTGGTGATCCCGCGCGGCCGGGCACGGAACTGGCGCCCGGCGGGCAGCTGACGGGCCCGGGGCGACGGCCGGGCACGGAACTGGCGCCCCGGCGGGCGGCTGACGGTCCGGGACGACGGCCGGGCGGGGACGCCTGGGGCGCCCGGACCCGGCCGTCGCCCCTCACGACTCCTGGTCCTCCAGCACCGCCGTCTGCACCTGGGTCTGCTTGCGGCGCGTCACCCGCGTGCCCCGGCCCGGCGGCAGGTTACGGCCCTTGATGCTGCCCAGGATGAAGCCCTCCGACGGCGGGCACGACAACAGCAGCGTCGGGGTGTTGACCTCCTGCATGCGGCGCAGCATGGGTTCTCCCAGGCCCCGGCCCGCGCCGGCGGCGGAGCGGGAGACCACCATGTGCAGACCGACCTCGTAGCCGAGGGCGAGGTGGTTCAGCAGCGGGTCGAAGGGCGCGTTCATCGGGCTGGTGCCCAGCATGTCGTAGTCGTCCACGAGGACGAACAGCCGCGGGCCGTCCCACCAGTCGCACGTGCGCATCCGGGCCGGGGTGATCTCCGGACCGGGCGCACGGGCCGCGACCGCCCGGGCGGCACCCGCGATCAGCTCCTTCAGGGCGTCCATCGACACCGCGTGGCCGAGGCGGTACTCGTCCGGGATCGCCTCCACCAGCGCGCGGCGGTAGTCCACGACCATGATGCGCGCCTCGGCCGGTGTGTACCGGTCCATGATGGCCTTGGCCGTCAGCCGCAGCATGTTGGTCTTGCCGCTCTCCGCGTCGCCGACCACGATCATGTGAGGGGTCTCGGAGAAGTCGTGCCACACCGTGGAGAGGCGCTCCTCCTCCAGACCGATGGGCATCTTGAAGTCACCCTTCGGAGCCGGCAGCGCGGACAGCGGGAGCCGGGTCGGCAGCATCCGGACCGGCGGGGCCGGCGGACCCTGCCAGCTCTCCCGGACCGCCGCCACCAGAGCCGCCACGCCCTCGGACAGGTCGTCCGCGGACTCCACGCCGTCGATCCGCGGCAGCGCGGTGAGGTAGTGCAGCTTGGCGTCCCGTGTCAGGCCGCGGCCCGGCAGCCGCGGTACGGTCGCGGCGCGCCGCATGTCGATCTCGGAGTCCATGGGGTCACCCATCCGCAGCTCCAGGTGGGTCGCGGCCTGGTCCCGGATCGAGGACGTCAGCTCCACCCATCGGGCGGTGGTGACGATCAGGTGGATGCCGTAGTTGAGACCGCGGGCGGCGATCGCGCCGAAGGTCTGGATGTGCCGGTCGAAGTCCTGGCGCACCGTCGACCAGCCGTCGATGACCAGGAACACGTCGCCGTGCCGGTGCTCGGGGAACTCCCCGGCGGCCAGGCGGCGCCGGAAGGTCGCCATGGAGTCGATGCCGTTGTCCAGGAAGAACCGCTCCCGCTCCGCCAGCAGCGTGGTGACCTCGGAGATCGTACGGCCTACCCGCTCGGTGTCCAGACGCGCCGCGACCCCGCTGACGTGCGGCAGGCCGGCCAGACCGGCGAGCGTGCCGCCGCCGAAGTCAAGGCAGTAGAACTGGATTTCGCGGGGGGTGTGGGTGAGCGCCAGCGCCGCCATGATCGTGCGCACCATCGTGCTCTTGCCGCTCTGCGGGCCGCCCGCGATGGCGATGTGCCCGCCCGCGCCCGAGAGGTCGACGGACAGCAGGTCGCGGAGCTGGTCGAAGGGGCGGTCGATGATCCCGAGCGGGATGGTGAGCCGTCCCCGGTTCGAGGATCCGACGGTCGTCAGACCGAGCTCGGGGTCCTCGGTGAGCGGCGGCAGCACCTGGTCGAGGGTGGCCGGGAGGTCCAGCGGCGGCAGCCACACCTGGTGGGCCGGCGGCCCGGCGGTCAGCAGCCGCTCCACGGCCACCGAGAGCAGGGTGTCGCCGGTCTCCTCCTGCTCCGGGGCGGGCTCGGGGGCGGGGGCGTCCGGCAGCCGGCGCGGCACCACGTAACCGTTGGTCCACGGGACCGTCTGGCTGGCCACGCGCGCCTGGTTGGCGCTGCCCCGCCGCTGCTGGTACGGGCCGGAGACGTACGCAGCGCGGAAGCGGGTCAGCGCCTCCACGCCCGACTTGAGGAAGCCGCTGCCGGGCGCCGAGGGCAGCTGGTAGGCGTCCGGTACGCCGAGGACGCCGCGGCTCTCCATCGCGGAGAACGTGCGCAGGCCGATCCGGTAGGAGAGATGGCTCTCCAACTGGTGCATCCGGCCCTCGTCCAGGCGCTGCGAGGCGAGCAGCAGATGCACTCCGAGTGACCGGCCGAGGCGGCCGATCATCACGAACAGCTCCATGAACTCGCGGTGCGCGGCGAGCAGCTCACTGAACTCGTCGACGACGACGAACAGGCTGGGCAGCGGCTCCAGCGGCACGCCCGAGGCGCGGGCCTTCTCGTAGTCCAGTGCGGAGGTGTAGTTGCCCGCCGACCGCAACAGCTCCTGGCGGCGCATCAGCTCACCGTGCAGGGCGTCCTGCATCCGGGAGACGAGTGCCGCCTCCCCGGCCAGGTTGGTGATGACGGCGGAGGTGTGCGGGAGTTCGTCCAGGCCCAGGAAGGTGGCGCCACCCTTGAAGTCCACGAGCACGAAGTTGAGCGTCTCGGAGGAGTTGGTCAGGGCCAGCGACAGGACGAGGGTGCGCAGCAGCTCGCTCTTGCCGGAGCCGGTGGCGCCGATCAGCATGCCGTGCGGCCCGGTGCCGCCCTGGGCGGACTCCTTGATGTCCAGCTCGACGGGCTCACCGTCCGCGCCGACCGCGATCGGCACCTTGAGCCGGGTGGGGCCGGTGTGCTGCCGCCACAGCGTCTCCGGGTCGTGGCGGTGCAGGTCGGGAATGCCCAGCAGCGTGGTCAGTTCGACGTTGGCCGACAGCGGCTCGGCCGAGTCGGAGGCCGTGCCCAGGCCCATGCGGTACGGGGCGAGCCGTCGCGCGAGCGACGCGGCGCCCGTCGGGCCGAAGGTGTCGGGCCGGCCGAGCCGGGTGGTCTGCTCCTTGCGCTCGCGGTCCGTGCGCACCAGCCCGAGGTCGTCCTCGCCGACCTCGAAGCGCAGCGTGATCCGGCCGGGCCGCCAGGAGAGGGCGCCGCTCAGGTCCAGTACGACCGTATTGCGGAAGCCGGCACCGTCCAGGCGATGGCCTGCCGGGACGGTGCCCCCGTCCACCACGATCACCGTGAACGGCTCCTCGCGCCCCGGTACGGCCTCCGGGTCGAAGGGGGGCCGCTCCATGAACTCGGCGCCGAGCAGGTTCTCCAGCTCACCCAGGGCCGAGACGGTCATCCGGGTCGGGCCGGCGCCGTCCGTGTCGTGCGGGTGGAGGCTGTGCGGGAGCCACTTCGTCCACTCCCAGTCCTTGCGCCGCTCATCGGATACGCACAGCGCGATCCACACGTCGTCCGGCGAGTGGAAGGTGGCCAACTGGGCGATCAGCGCCCGGGTCACGGACCGTATCCGCTCCTCGTCGCCCCGGAACAGCACCCGGGCCCAGACCCGCAGGTAGATCGCGATGGGCTGCTCGGGCACCGTCGAGTACGCGCGGATGAAACTGCGCAGGGCGTGCGCGCTCAGCGGTTCCAGGTCCTCGACCGGGTTGGTGGAGCTCGGGTTCAGCTTCAGGCTCAGTTTCTGCTCGCCGACGGCCATCCGGACCTCGCCGAAGTCCTCGTCGCGCGGGCGGCGCTCCCACAGCCGGGTGGTGCCCGTCATCGACCACAGGGCGGCGGGTTCGGGGTGGCGCCAGGCCAGGGCCGTCTGCTGGTCCACCACGGCTCCGCGGACCTTGCGCCGGATCTGGGTGAGGTAGCGCAGATAGTCCCGGCGCTCGCCCTTGAGCTTCTGCTTGCGCTCGGCCGCCTTGCGCATGAACTGGCCGATGAACATCGCGGCGGCGCCGAGCACCATCAGGCCCAGGGCGATGTAGATGAAGCCGCCGGAGCCCCGGGTCATGCCGGGCCGCATGAACATGAACATCATCGAGACGGACATCAGCGCCATGGGGAGGTATGTCCACACGGCCGAGGTGTCGGGCACCGTCTCCGGCAGGATCGGAGGCTCCTGGAGATTCAGCTCCCCGTCGGGCATCTCCGGACCCCGTCGTCGGGCCGGGCGGCGGAACAGGACCACACTCAAGGAACCGTCTCCTTACGGGGCAAGGGGGAGAGCGGGCGGAACGACGTCGACGTCGTCGCCGATACGGTGCCGGAACACCGGACGGGGCCTCGCTGTCGCACGCACCCTACGCCGCGCGTCGGCCGACGACGACCGCCCGCCCGGACCCCGGCCGGGGGCGGGCCCTTCGAGCGTGCCGCAGTGTCACAATCCTGCTACATCGCCAGGTCGTACGTCCGCCACGCGGCGGGGTCATCGGTGCGCGACGGCGCGCGCCGCGTCACCGTCCGTGCCGCGGCGTCCCGCGCGCCACACCGGGCGGTTGGGCCGATGTTCATGTCGAGTTCCGCTTCATGAGCCATGGTCGCCCACAACAGGCAGCTGATACTACGATCATCGCGCCGACCGCCGACCGCCGACAACCGGCCCTGTCCCCCGAGGTTGTGGAACGCGTTCGACCCAGAGCGATGCCCGGCGGTGCGTCAGATCGCGTTCCCCTGACCGTACTCAGCAGTAACCGGAGAAGCGTGAGCCATCCCGATGACTGACACTCAGGTGGCCGAGCTGTGCCGTCTGACGGTACGAGCCCCAGCCAAGAGCATCGACCTCGCCGTGCCCGCCGACGTCCCCGTGGCGGACCTGCTGCCGGCGGTGCTCGGATACGCCGGCGACGACCTCGAAGAAGCCGGAATCGACCACGGCGGCTGGGTACTCCAGCGGCTCGGGGGCGAACCGCTGGACGAGGAACGCACCCTCGACTCCTACGGCCTGCGCGACGGCGACACCCTCTACCTCAGGCCGCGCACCGAGGCCCTGCCCGAGGTGCACCTCGACGATCTGGTCGACGGCATATCCACCACGATGCGGGACCACCCCTTCGGCTGGACCCCCAAGGTCAGCCGGTGGGTGCTGCTCGGCATTGCGGTCGCGGTGCTGATCGGCGGCATGGTGGTGCTCGCGTGGCCCGGCGGCTCCGCGCTGTCCCGGGCCGTGTTCGCCACCGCGACCGGCCTGCTCCTGCTAGCGGGCGCGGGCGCAGCGAGCCGGGCGGTCGGGGACGCCGGAGCCGGAGCCGCGCTGGGCTTCATGGTGGGGCCCTACCTGGCGCTGGCAGGCTGGCTGCTGCCGGGCGGCGCTCTCAGCGGACCGCACGCGTACGAGACGCTGGGCGCGCGGCTGCTCGCCGCCGGCGCGGCGGCGGCCGGCGGGGCGGTACTCGCACTCGCCGTCGTGGCGGCGTTCGCCGCGCTCTTCCTGGGCGTCGCCGTCGTCTCGGTGTTCGCGGCGCTGGCCGCCGTCCTGCTCATCACGACGGACCTGGCACCCGTGCACGCCGCCGGGATCCTCGCCGTCCTGGCCGTCGTCCTGGGCGCCTTCGTGCCCTCGCTGGCGTTCCGGATGTCCGGCATGCGCATGCCCCCTCTGCCGACCAACGCCCAGCAGCTGCAGGAGGGCATCGAGCCCCACGCCACGTCCGTGGTCGCGGCTCGCGCCATCCTCGCCGACGGCTGGATGACCTCGCTGTACGGGGCGGTCGGCGTGGTCGGCGCCGGATGCCTGGTCACCCTGGCCCGCGAGCGCGAACTGGCCGAGATCATCATGACGGTGGCGCTGTCCCTGCTGCTCATCCTCCACGCGCGGGGACTGGGCAACATCTGGCAGCGCATGTCGCTGGTGGTCCCGGGGGTGGCGGGGCTGCTCCTGCTGGTGCTGGTCGCCGCCCCGGCCGCCTCGCCGGGCTACCGGCTGGTGACGGCCGCGGGCCTGCTCGCGGCCACGGCGGCGCTCGCCATCGCCGCCTGGACCGTCCCCGGACGCCGGCTCGTGCCGTACTGGGGCCGCGCGGGGGAACTGCTGCACTCGGCCCTGGCGGTCAGCGTGCTGCCGCTCGCCCTGTGGGTGCTCGGTGTGTACGGCACCCTGCGGTCCATCAACGGCTGACCGGAAGGGAGACACGCTGCCATGCAGTCCAAACGCGACCAGGTACACGCCCACATGTTCGTCATGGGCCGGCTGACCTCGGGCATGCTGCGCGCGGATCCGGACGCCCCGGAGAGCCCCCAGGGCCGGACCAACCGGGGCGTGGTGATCGGCATCGTGATCGCCGTCCTGCTGTCGGCCGGGTCCTTCGTCCTCGGGCTGCTCAAACCCGGCACCAAGGACTCCTGGCGGGCGGCCGGGACCCTTGTCGTGAACAAGGACACCGGCTCCCGCTACCTCTACCTGGACGGGCGGCTGCGGCCGGTGCGCAACTACGCCTCGGCCCGGCTGCTCGCGGGCGCCGACATGAAGGCGGTGTCGGTCGGCTCGGCCTCCCTGAAGGGGACGCCGCACGGATCGCCCGTCGGCATCAACGGAGCCCCGGACGCGCTGCCCGGGAGCGGCGACCTGAACACCGGCCCGTGGCAGGTCTGCTCGGGAGGTGAGACGGCCTCGACCGGCACCGTCGTGGCCGTCGGCGCGCCGGCCGACGCCGCCGGGCTGCCCACCGGCCAGGGAATGCTGGTGACGGGCCCGGACAAGGCCGGCTATCTCGTGTGGCGGGGCAGCAAGCTCCGGCTCGACGAGGACAGCCGCGCCCGCGAGGCCCTCGGTTACGGATCCACCCCGAGGCTCCCCGTCTCGGCGGCCTTCCTGAACGCCCTCCCGTCGGGGCCCGACCTGCGCCCGCCGGATGTGCCGGGGAAGGGTCAGGACGGCCCGTCGCTGGGTGGCCGGGAGACCCGGATCGGCGAAGTGTTCCGGGTCACGGTGCCCGGTTCCGCCGACCGCTACTACCTGCTGCGCAAGGAGGGCCTGGCGCCCCTCACGGCGACCGGTGCCGCGCTGGTGCTCGGTGACCCGGAGACCCGCGAGAAGGTGTACCGGGACGGCGCGGCGAAGCTGACCACCCTGGGCGCGGACGTGCTGAGCAGCCATCTGGCTCCGGGCGCGGGTGAGACGGCCGAAGACCCCGACCTTCCCTCGGCGCCGCCGGAAGCGGTGGCCCTGGGCGAGGACCGTACCGTCTGCGTACGGATCGAGCCGGGAGAGCGCGGCCCCCGGATCAGCGTGGCCCTGACCGGGACGGACGCCCTCGGCCCGGTCTCCCAGGCCCCGCCCGAGGGGCTCACCCCCGCCTGCATGCCGGTCGGCACGATCACCGTACGGCCGGGCGGCGGGTCCCTGGTGCGCGCGCTCGGGGCGAGCGGGAGCAAGGTCGGCACCACCGTCTACCTGGTGACGGACACCGGGATGAAGTACCGGGTGGGGACGGCCGACGCGCTCGGCGCGCTCGGCTACTCGCAGGGCCAGGCGCGCGGACTGCCGGCACCGCTGCTGGCGATGCTTCCGACGGGGCCGGACCTGACGAAGGAGGCGGCGGCCCTGGGCCGGAGTGCGAACACGACTCCGCGCTGCGAGCCGAAGTGACACGCACCGGCGGCGAGGCCGCGCGGTGGCGCCGGAAGGACCCACCACAGGGAGGGAAGGTGAACATCGTGTGACACGAGGGAAATTGGTCGTGTCACCGCAACGGGACGCGACGATCAAGCGTCCTAGAACGGGAAGTGCACGGGCTCGGCTGACGGGAAGGGCTGACATTCGGCCTGGATCCCGCGGCGGAAGGCCTGAAACACCCGGTCGGAGCCGACAAGGTGACGCAAGCCATTGAATCGTCAACTCCTTTCTCTTTAGGCTCCATTAGTCCGAACCAACCGGACGCCGGTCCTCCGGCCGCGTCCGGCCACGTACCGCGCTGCCCGGGTCCCACGACCGGCGGCGTGACATCCCAGGAGGCACAGGAACATGGCGGGTACAGGCGCACAGCAGTCACTGGCATCGGCGACACAGAACGGTGTCACGGCCCTGGAGATGGCGTTCACCGGTGTCCAGACCAGCCGTCAGGACGTCGAGAACATGAAGCACAACCTGTCCTCCGGCTACGCCGGCAGCGACGGTGGCGCGTTCCAGAAGCTGCTCGACCGATGGGACGGGCAGGCGGAGATCATCTCCGGCAACCTCCGCGACATGATCACCACGCTGGAGGAGACGATGCGCGCGCAGGGCATCCAGCAGTCCACGTCCAACGACTCCATCCAGCAGGCCTACAACCGCTCCGAGGAGATCTTCAACGCGCTTTCGGGCTCCACCGCCGGCCGCTGACGACCCGACCCGCCCCGGTAGCGCCGACCGGCGCCCGGGCACGGCACGACACCCTTCCCTCCTGAAGTACCTGCCGCGAGACGAGGACGACCATGACCCCCCCGCTTGACTTCACCGACGGCCAGATCTACGTCGACTACTCCCACATGCAGAACGCCGCCGACGACATGGTCCAGCAGACCAAGGCGATCGACAGCATCCTCACCAACCTGGAGGCGGAGCTCCAGGAGCTCCAGAAGACCTGGGAAGGTGACGACAAGGCGGTGTACGCCGAGAAGCAGGCGTCCTGGAACCACGCCGTCGAGGAGATGAAGCGCATCCTCGCCGAGAACTCGGCCCTGCTGAACGACGTCTCCGACAGCTACCAGTACAGCGAGAAGTCGCTGACGTCGCTGTGGGAGAGCGTGCGCATCGGCGGCTGACCCGGGGCGACACGCCCTTGGCTCTCTTCGGGCGGCCGTCCGCGTGTCTGTCACGCGAACGGCCGCCCGCTGCCGTGAGGGCGGCGTTGTCGTCGCCCGCGTCCCCGTGAACCGTCGGCATAGGGCACGCGTGTGCGTTCCCCCCGCAGCCGACGGCCCCTCAGAAGACAGGAAGATTCGACATGGCGGAATCACCCACGGTCAATCTCAACAAGGAATGGCTGCAGAGCTTTCTCGACGACGACGTCATCCCGTTCCTCGCCGCGGTCAAGAAGATCAGGGAGAACGGGGACTCGCCGGACAAGGTGCTCGTGCCCGGGATGCCCACGCTGCAGGGCGGGGAGGACGGGGCGAAGACGGCACCCGGCTTCCTCGACGGGCAGAAGGTGCCGCTCGCGATCGGGGCGATGGCCGGTGACGCGGAGGGGCGCACCAACGGCGGCTATCTGGTCAAGAGCCTGAACGGGATGGTCGATCAACTCGACGAGATTCTCAAGCTCCAGGTCGAACTCTTCGAGGAGATCGAGGACAACCTCGAGGACACCATCGAGAAGATGTTCAAGACCCAGGACGACAACTTGGAGAAGATCGACGGAAAGAAATTGGTCGACTTCTTCGAAGGCGTGGACGAGGTGCTCTCCGAGAGCAGCGGCGGCTCGAACAACGACAACGATGAAGAGGACTGAGCCGGCACGGCCGTCGGCCCGCCCCGGCGGGCGGCCTCCCGCCCGTCCCCGCACGACTTCGTAGACCGTACCCCTGCCGCTCGCTCCCCCTTCCGCCCTGACCGAAAAGGCTTCCTGGCATGGCGCTCGACTCCAGCAAGATCACCGACGACCTCACCGGTACCAACGACAAGTGGTCCGAGGCCGTCAACTTCTTCACGGGATACAAGGCGCCGAACAGGAGCGAACTGTTCGACGCCCTTGTCGGCAACGAGGGAATCCCGCTGATGAAGGTGGAGATCTCTGACGTGGGCTATGTCGACTACGTCGACACGGAGGACCTGAACTGGCTCTACGAGAACGCCGGTTCCGACATCTCGAACACCGACTTCGTCATCCCCTTCTACCACTCGAAGGGTGAGGGGGCGGGGTCGGACGTGTCGATGTACAAAGCGCGCATCACGCTGCTCGGCAGCAAGGGCGACGGCAGGGTGCCGAGCCAGGGGTACCAGGAGGGCGGGAAGTTCTCCAGCAGCATCGACGGTCACCTGGGGATGGACGGAAAGCCCACCTGGGACACCACGCCGACCGCGCGGTACGCCTACGGCACCGGACTGGCCCTGGAGGAGCTGCTCAACAACGAGAAGGAGGGCACCCACGGTTTCAGCTGGAACGGCCTGCCCGTGGACGATGCCAATTCCGTCACGCTCGGCAACTTCGACGTGGTGGCCGGTGCCTTCGATCGGGTGGCGCAGTTCTTCATCAGTCAGCAGAAGCTGGTGGAGGAGTGGCAGAGCAGGGTCGGCACGGAGAAGAACGAAGCCTGGCGAGGGAAGGCCGCAGGTGTCTTCTGGGACCTCGTCAACAAGATCAACAAGCAGTACACCGACTATGCGGAGGACATGAGTTCGGGTACGGGCTACTCGAAACAGGGCAACGAGATCCGGCAGGCGAAGAAGGACTTCAGGGCCGCGGTCTCGGATCTCCACAGTGCCTGGGCGACATGGGAGTGGCAGTACGGGAATCCGCTGACCGTGCTCCACAAGCTGCTGTCCGCGGTGATGGAGTACGTGTGGGACCACAACATCACGAAGATCACCTACGAGATCGAGACCTACCCGACGGGCAATGGGGGATACAGCTCCTCCACGAACTACATCTCGGAGACCGGCTTCAGCAACAAGGCCGCCATCGACAAGATCACGGGCACGGGCAAGACGGGCCTGAGCGTCGACGCCCAGGATTTCGGCGAGCTCAAGGAGCTCAGCACCTGGGAGCAGATCGGCAACAAAGCTCTCCTGATGTGGCAGCAGACCGTCGAGGACCAGCTCGACGCGGCGGCGATAACGGCCATGACGAAGGTGCGGGACAGCTGGAGCAACAGCACGTTCGATCTGGGATCCGTGAAGTCCCGGGGCACCAGCGGAACCCTCGCGTCGGATTACAAGGAGGACAAGGCCGAGGTCGCCGAGGAGGAGGCGGAGAAGAAGGAGGAGGAGGCCGCCGCGGCTGCGGCTGCCGCTGCCAAGAAGCAGGAAGATTTCATCCAGTGGCAGAAGGACCAGGCTGCCAAGGCGGAGGCGGAGGCGGCGAAGGCCAAGGCCGAGCAGGAGGAGAAGGAACGGAAGGCCAAGGCGGAGCAGGAGGAGAAGGAGCGCAAGGCCAAGGAGGAACAGGAGGCCAAGGAGGCGGCGGCCGAGGCCAAGGCGGCGGCCAAGGAGGCCGAGGCGGAGGCCAAGGCCGAGGAGGCGAAGAAGGAGCAGGAGGCCAAGGAGGCGGCGG
>NZ_JAERUC010000058.1 GCF_016745505.1 Streptomyces silvae
GAAGCTCCAGGAGCGCCTCGCGAAGCTGGCCGGCGGCGTGTGCGTGATCCGCGTCGGTGCCGCCACCGAGGTCGAGCTCAAGGAGAAGAAGCACCGTCTGGAGGACGCCATCTCCGCGACCCGCGCCGCGGTCGAGGAGGGCATCGTCTCCGGTGGTGGCTCCGCCCTGGTCCACGCCGTCAAGGTCCTCGAGGGCAACCTCGGCAAGACCGGCGACGAGGCCACGGGTGTCGCGGTCGTGCGCCGCGCCGCCGTCGAGCCGCTCCGCTGGATCGCCGAGAACGCGGGCCTCGAGGGCTACGTCATCACCTCGAAGGTCTCCGAGCTCGACAAGGGTCAGGGCTTCAACGCCGCGACCGGCGAGTACGGCGACCTGGTGAAGGCCGGCGTCATCGACCCGGTCAAGGTCACCCGCTCCGCCCTGGAGAACGCCGCGTCCATCGCGTCGCTGCTGCTCACGACCGAGACCCTGGTCGTCGAGAAGCCGGCCGAGGAAGAGGCCGAGGCCGGTCACGGTCACGGCCACGGTCACTCCCACTAGTACGGCTCCGTACGCCACCGAGGCCCGGTACCCCCGTCGCGGGGGCACCGGGCCTCGGTGCTGTCAGGGGACGGCCGGCTACTGCGGGCCGTACGTCCGGCCCGCGCGTGAGGTCACCCCGCCGAGCAGGCTGCGGGGCGTCAGCTTCACCAGGCCCATCAGCGCCTTGTAGCGCGGGTCCGGGATCGACACCGTCCGGCCACGGGCCAGGTCCGCCAGGGCCGCGGCCACCAGCTTGTCCGCGTCGAGCCACATCCAGTCCGGGATGTTGCCCGTCCCCATCCCGGCCCGCTCGTGGAACTCGGTCCGCACGAAGCCCGGGCACAGCGCCATCAGCCGCACCCCCGAACCCGCGAGGTCCTTCGCCGCGCCCTGGGTGAACTGGACGACCCAGGCCTTCGACGCCCCGTACGTCCCGCGCGGCAGGAAGGCGGCGACGGAGGCCACGTTGACCACCCCGCCGCGACCGCGCTCCCGCATCGAGCCGGCGGCGGCCGACGTCAGACGCAGCACCGCCTCGCAGTGGACCTTCAGCATCGTCAGCTCGTCGGCCGTCGAGACGTCCAGATAGCGGCCCTTGTTGCCGAAGCCCGCGTTGTTCACCAGCAGGTCGACCGGGCTCACCCGGTCCGTCAGCCGGGCGGCGACCGCGTCGATCCCGGCGTCCGTGGACAGGTCGGCCGTCAGCACCTCGGCCTCGATGCCGTGCCTGTCGTGCAGCTCCGTGGCCTGGGCCCGCAGCCGCTCCGTGTCACGGGCCACCAGCACCAGGTTGTGCCCGTCACCCGCGAGCCGCCGTGCGAAGGCGGCCCCGATCCCCGCCGTCGCGCCCGTAATCAGTGCAGTCGTCATAGCGGCACGTTAGCTGCCGCCCGCGGGGGCGCCCGACCCGCGTCCGCTCCCTGGAAGGCGGGCAGGCCGGAGCCGTGATCCTGCGTCCTCCCGCGCCTCCCCGCCGTACGGGTCAGGAGGCGGTGGTCTGCTTCGCCACGTAGGCCCGCGCCGCGCGCAGGGTCTCCGTGTGCAGCGCGTCACCGGCGTCGAGCACCCGGGGCAGCAGCTCCCGCTCGGTGGTGGTCGCCCGGAACTCCAGCGCCGCGGTGATCTCGTGGCCGGGGACGTGCACCACCTCGATCAGGTCGCCCGAACGGATCGTGCCCGGCTCGATCACCCGGAGGTACGCGCCCGTCGCACCCTCACGGGTGAACCGCTTCACCCAGCCACGCTCGCCCATGTGGCCCGCGAACGTACGGCACGGAATCCGGCCCGACGTCACCTCGAGGAGCAGCTCGCCGCCGACGCGCCAGCGCTCCCCGATCCGTGCGTGGCTCACCGTGATCCCGAGCGTCGTCAGGTTCTCGCCGAACGCGCCGTTGGGCAGCGGACGGCCGAGCTGCTTCTCCCAGGCGTCGAGCTCCTCGCGTGCGTACGCGTACACAGCCTGGTCCGAGCCGCCGTGGTGCCGCAGGTCGCACACCGTGTCCCCGGCCAGGCCGCTGCCGCCGGTGCCCTTGGGGCCGGGGTCGGTGACCCGCACGGCGCCGTCGGACGGCTGCTTGCCGATCCCGGTGAGCCCGTCGGCCCCGTCGGTGTGGGGGGAGGGGGTCGGACGGCCGAGATTCACGGTCAGCACCTTCATAACCGGACAGAGTAATCGGCAGGCCCTCAAAGCCGCTGGTGATTAATCGCCCGATGCTGCAAGCGTCGCTTATGGTTGAAGGGTGATCGAAGCCCGCCATCTCCGTGTCCTGCGCGCCGTGTCCACCACCGGTTCGTTCTCCGCCGCCGCGCGCGAGCTGGGCTGCACCCAGCCCGCCGTCAGCCAGCAGATGAAGGCCCTGGAGAGCTCGGCGGGCACCCCGCTGCTGATCCGTACGGGGCGCGAGATGCGCCTGACCCAGGCGGGTGAGGCGCTGGTGCGCCACGCCTCCGGCATCCTCGCGGGGCTGACCGCCGCCGAGGAGGAGATCGCCGCGATCGCCGGCCTGCGGGCCGGCCGGGTCCGGCTCGTGTCCTTCCCGAGCGGGAGCTCCACCCTGGTCCCCGGCGCCCTCGCCGCGCTGCGCGCCGCGCACCCCGGCACCCAGGTCTCGCTCGTCGAGGCGGAGCCGCCGCGCTCGGTGGAGATGCTGCGCGACGGCGACTGCGACATCGCGCTGGCGTTCCGCTACGGGACGGCCGGCGGTGAATGGGACGACCTGGTCGTACGCCCGCTGCTCAAGGACCGGCTGATCGGCCTGGTCCCCGAGGGGCACCGGCTGGCGGGGGCCGACGCGGTGGACATCGGTGAGCTGGCCGACGAGCCGTGGATCGCCGGCTGCCCGCGGTGCAGGCGCCAGCTGGTGGAGGTCTGCGAGGAGTCCGGTTTCACCCCCCGGATCGACTTCGCCACGGACGACTACCCCGCGGTGATCGGTCTCGTCGGGGCGGGCCTCGGGGTCGCCGTCCTGCCCCGGCTGGCCCTCGAATCCGTACGGCCCAAGGGAGCGCGCACCGTGACGGTCGAGCCGGCCGTGGAGCGGGAGATCGTCGCCCTCACCCTGCCCGACCTCGCACGGGTCCCGGCGGTGGCGGCGACCCTGGACCAGCTGTCCCGGGCAGCCGCACGCTGAACCCCTCCGGCACGCCGCACGCGTGATGCCGACCCCGCAGGCGGGCGCTTACGGATGCGCCCTTCCGAGGAAACGTTTCTGCATTCGGCGTGTCGTGCTGGGTGTCAGGTGTGACCGGCCTCCGGGGCCGGTCCCGAGTGGGCGGAGATCAGCCGGTTGCGGGCGCGGCCCATGAGCTCCTCGCGCTCGTCCTCGGTCAGGCCGCCCCATACGCCGTAGGGCTCCCGCACCGCGAGTGCGTGTGCGGCGCACTCGGCGCGCACCGGGCAGCGCATGCAGACCTCCTTGGCCGAG
This sequence comes from Streptomyces silvae, assembly GCF_016745505.1. Classification (GTDB taxonomy): domain Bacteria; phylum Actinomycetota; class Actinomycetes; order Streptomycetales; family Streptomycetaceae; genus Streptomyces; species Streptomyces silvae. Next base: position 3,448 of record NZ_JAERUC010000058.1, read on the forward strand.
GTCTCACGGGCACTCCGGGCTGCTCCACGTTCTCCTTCGGGGTGGAAGAACAGCGAACTGTCGACCCCGCGGCAGGCGGCCAGCAGCTGCCAGTCCCACAGGTCCGCGTTGGGTCCGGGAAGGCGGGAGAAATCTGCCATTGCGTGTCCCCTCGAAACCTTGCTGGTTCGGAAACGGCTTCCTCGACCGTGGTGCTCGTCGGTGACCTGAGTCCCGACCGTACATCTACGGTGTTAGTAGATGTAAATATGACTGATTGCGAATCTAGCCATAGACGCCCCCAAAAGGGAAGAAAACCCGCTAAATGGGGCAGGCTGTCGGGTGAGACATCGGTTCACGGGTGAACGACCCCGTGTCGCTCTCCTCCGTGCACGGCCTCTCACTTAGAGTGCCGAACCGGATGCTTTGCCCCGTAACTCTTTCGAGTGACCGTCGTTGATGGGGGAGAGGCGGTTGACGGAGAACGAGCTCGGGCAGATGTCCGAGGGGGTCAACCGCACAGGTGACGACTTGTATCAGCCTGGAGGCTCAAGGTGACGCGCATCAGCTGCGGAGGACGGTCATGACATCCGTCCTCGTCTGCGACGACTCCCCGCTTGCCCGAGAAGCGCTCCGCCGCGCGGTTGCGACCGTGCCCGGTGTCGAGCGTGTGACGACGGCGGCCAACGGCGAGGAAGTCCTCCGCCGCTGGGGGGCCGATCGTTCGGATCTGATTCTGATGGACGTACGCATGCCCGGCCTGGGGGGTGTGGAGACGGTCCGGCGGCTGCTCTCGGCGGACCCCGGGGCCAGGATCATCATGCTGACCGTCGCCGAGGACCTGGACGGTGTCGCGCTCGCGGTCGCCGCCGGTGCCCGCGGCTATCTGCACAAGGACGCCTCGCGTGCCGAGCTGCGGGCGACCGTGACCCAGGCGCTCGCCGATCCGACGTGGCGGCTCGCCCCGCGCCGGCTGCGGTCCGCCGAGATGGGCGCGGCGCCGACCCTCACGGCGCGCGAGATCCAGGTGCTCGAAGGCATGAGCCACGGCCGGTCCAACGCGGAGATCGGGCGCGAGCTCTTCCTCTCCGAGGACACGGTGAAGACGCACGCCCGGCGCCTGTTCAAGAAGCTCGGAGCCTCGGACCGTGCGCACGCCGTCGCGCTCGGATTCCGCTGGGGCCTGGTCCGCTGATGCCGCGGCGCGGCCCGTAGCCGTGCGATCCCGTCCGCACTCCGGCGGACGGGGCGGCGGTGGCGGCGGACCTGCGGCCGGGCCCTCCCCACCAGCGCTATGTGACGCTTCCTGGCCGATGCCGCATCCTTGGGGTTGTGGAGTTCCTCGGGGAACATTCGGTCGAGCGGAAGGGGAGGGCGCAGGACATGACATCCGGCGCACCCGCTCAGAACGCTGGAGCACCCGCACAGAACGCCGGAGCGCTCGCTCGCGACGCCGGCGACGTACCTGCTGACGCGACCGCCGGCCGGGCCGGAAGGCCGGGTGACCGTGCCGGCGCATCCGCCGCCCGTGCGGGCGCACCCGCTGATAACGCTTCGGTGCACAACTCGGGACGCGATGCATCGGATCGGACGGCGCCAAGGCACCATGGTCCGATGCGCGAGGACGGGACGACGGTGATCGGTGCTCTGGTGCACCGTGCCGTCGACGGCGACGCGCAGGCCACCCATGACCTGCTGGCCCATGTCCATCCCCTCGCCCTGCGCTACTGCAGGACCCGGCTGAACCGGCTTCCCGGTGATGCCCGTCACTTCGTGGAGGACCTCGCGCAGGAGGTCTGCGTGGCGGTGCTGATGGCGCTGCCTCGCTACAAGGACACCGGCAGGCCCTTCGAGGCCTTCGTCTTCGCCATCGCGGGCCACAAGGTCGCCGACCTCCAGCGGGCCGCGATGCGGCACCCCGGATCGACGGCCGTGCCCTCCGACGAGATGCCTGAGCGGCCCGACGACTCGCTCGGTCCCGAGGAGCGGGCCCTGCTCAGCAGCGACGCGGCCTGGGCCAAGAAGCTGCTCGCCAACCTGCCGGAGAACCAGCGCGAGCTGCTGGTCCTCCGGGTCGCGGTCGGGCTGACCGCCGAGGAGACCGGGCAGATGCTCGGGATGTCCCCGGGCGCCGTCCGCGTCGCCCAGCACCGCGCACTGAGCAGACTCCGCGCCCTCGCGGGCCAGTAGGACCGGTCCGGCCGGCCTCCCGCGGTGTGGAGGAAGCCACAGAACCGCTAGGTGATCTTGCTCGTGGAATGAGACACCCCGTTGGGCCGTTAGCATGGACATCCGCACCGATCAAGGCCATTTGGGGAAGGTGTCATGACTGCAAACGTCGACGGAGTGCCCGAGAAATTCGCGACGCTCGGGCTGACATACGACGACGTGCTGCTGCTGCCGGGCGCATCTGACGTGCTGCCCAACGCGGTCGACACCTCGTCGCTCATCTCGCGGAACGTACGCGTGAACATCCCGCTGCTCTCCGCCGCCATGGACAAGGTGACCGAGGCCCGGATGGCCATCGCCATGGCCCGGCAGGGAGGCGTCGGCGTACTGCACCGCAACCTCTCGGTCGAGGACCAGGTCAACCAGGTCGACCTGGTGAAGCGGTCCGAGTCCGGCATGGTCACCGACCCGATCACCGTGCACCCCGACGCCACGCTCGGCGAGGCCGACGCGCTGTGCGCCAAGTTCCGCATCAGCGGAGTGCCGGTCACCGACGCCGCGGGCAAGCTCCTCGGGATCGTGACCAACCGCGACATGGCCTTCGAGTCGGACCGGACGCGCCAGGTGCGCGAGGTCATGACGCCGATGCCGCTGGTCACGGGCAAGGTCGGCATCTCCGGCGTGGAGGCCATGGAGCTGTTGCGCCGCCACAAGATCGAGAAGCTGCCGCTGGTCGACGAGGCCGGCCTCCTCAAGGGCCTCATCACGGTCAAGGACTTCAAGAAGGCCGAGCAGTACCCGAACGCCGCCAAGGACGCCGAGGGCCGTCTGCTGGTCGGCGCGGCCGTCGGCGCCAGCCCCGAGGCGCTGGACCGCGCCCAGGCACTCGCGTCCGCCGGGGTCGACTTCCTGATCGTCGACACCTCGCACGGCCACAACAGCAACGCCCTCAACTGGATGGCGAAGATCAAGTCGGCCGTGGACGTGGACGTCATCGGCGGCAACGTCGCGACCCGCGACGGCGCCCAGGCCCTGATCGACGCCGGCGTGGACGGCGTCAAGGTGGGTGTCGGACCCGGTTCGATCTGTACCACCCGTGTGGTCGCCGGCATCGGCGTCCCGCAGGTCACCGCGATCTACGAGGCCGCACTGGCCGCCCGCGCGGCGGGCGTCCCGGTCATCGGCGACGGCGGCCTGCAGTACTCCGGCGACATCGGCAAGGCCCTGGTGGCCGGCGCGGACACGGTGATGCTCGGCTCGCTGCTCGCGGGCTGCGAGGAGTCCCCGGGTGAGCTGATGTTCATCAACGGCAAGCAGTTCAAGTCGTACCGCGGCATGGGCTCGCTGGGCGCCATGCAGTCCCGTGGACAGGGCCGCTCGTACTCGAAGGACCGCTACTTCCAGGCCGAGGTCTCCTCCGACGACAAGCTCGTCCCCGAGGGCATCGAGGGCCAGGTGCCCTACCGCGGCCCGCTGGCCAACGTGCTGCACCAGCTCGTCGGCGGTCTCCGCCAGACGATGGGGTACGTGGGCGCGGCCTCGGTCGACGAGATGGAGAGCAAGGGCCGCTTCGTCCGGATCACCTCGGCGGGTCTCAAGGAGAGCCACCCGCACGACATCCAGATGACGGTCGAAGCACCGAACTACAGCAGGAAGTAAGACATCAGCGCAGGTGAGGGGCGGACCGGGGTTCCCGGGACCGCCCCTCATGTGTGTGTCGGGGATACTGGTCAGCGCAGACGTAGAGGGAAAGGCCACACATCGTGACTGAGATCGAGATCGGGCGCGGCAAGCGCGGCCGCAGGGCTTACGCATTCGACGACATCGCTGTCGTACCGAGCCGCCGCACCCGGGACCCGAAGGAGGTCTCGATCGCCTGGCAGATCGACGCCTACCGCTTCGAGCTGCCCTTCCTGGCCGCGCCGATGGACTCGGTGGTCTCCCCGCAGACCGCCATCCGCATCGGTGAGCTGGGCGGCCTCGGCGTCCTCAACCTCGAGGGGCTGTGGACCCGGCACGCCGACCCGCAGGCGCTCCTCGACGAGATCGCGGAGATGCCCGTCGAGACCGCGACCCCGCGGCTCCAGGAGATCTACTCCGCCCCCATCCAGGAGGAGCTGATCGGGCAGCGCATCAAGGAGGTGCGCGACTCCGGTGTCGTCACCGCCGCCGCGCTCTCGCCGCAGCGCACCGCGCAGTTCTCCAAGGCCGTCGTCGACGCCGGCGTGGACATCTTCGTCATCCGCGGTACGACGGTCTCCGCCGAGCACGTCTCCGGTGCCGCCGAGCCGCTCAACCTGAAGCAGTTCATCTACGAGCTGGACGTCCCGGTCATCGTCGGCGGCTGCGCCACGTACACCGCCGCCCTGCACCTGATGCGTACCGGTGCGGCGGGTGTCCTCGTCGGCTTCGGCGGCGGCGCGGCGCACACCACGCGCAACGTCTTCGGCATCCAGGTCCCGATGGCGACCGCGGTCGCCGATGTGGCCGGGGCCCGCCGTGACTACATGGACGAGTCCGGCGGCCGGTACGTCCACGTCATCGCGGACGGCGGCGTCGGCTGGTCCGGCGACATCCCGAAGGCCGTCGCCTGCGGCGCGGACGCCGTGATGATGGGCTCCCCGCTGGCCCGCGCCACGGACGCGCCCGGCCGCGGCCGGCACTGGGGCATGGAGGCCGTCCACGAGGACGTGCCGCGCGGCAAGCTGGTCGACCTGGGCTCCGTCGGTACGACGGAGGAGGTCCTCACCGGCCCCTCGCACAACCCCGACGGCTCGATGAACATCTTCGGCGCCCTGCGCCGCGCGATGGCCACCACGGGCTACAGCGACCTGAAGGAGTTCCAGCGGGTCGAGGTGACGGTGGCGGACTCGCAGCACCGCCGCTGACGTCACCCGCACACATGGGAGGGCCCGGACCGCATATGCGGTCCGGGCCCTC
>NZ_JAERUC010000059.1 GCF_016745505.1 Streptomyces silvae
CGTGCCAGGCGTCGCCGGGCAGGCGGGACTTTCAAAACACGCCCTAGACCTGCGACGTGATGGACGAAGGGGCCGGCTCCGCGGAGCCGGCCCCTTCGCGTGTCCGCGCGCGTCCCGTGACAGGTCTCAGGAGCAGGTGCGGCCGTCCACCGGGACCTTTCCCTCCAGGAAGTAGGCGTCCACGAGTGAGGTCACGCAGTCGTTCCCGCCGTACGCGCCATGGCCCTCGCCCTTGTTGGTCACCATGACGCCGACCCCCTCGCCCAGCTCGTCCGCCATCCGCCGCGCCCCCTCGTACGGGGTCGCCGGGTCGCCGGTCGTACCGATGACGAGGATCGGCGCGGAGCCCGGGGCGCTCGCCTCCGGGGTGTCGTGCTCGCCCTCGACCGGCCATCCCGCGCACCAGCCCGCCGTGTCCCAGGCCAGGAACGGGCCGAACACCGGTGACAGCTTCCTGAATTCGGGCAGCAGCGCGCGGGCCTCGGCCGCCGTCGGCCGTGCCTTGGCGTCGGCGCAGGAGATCGCCCGCTGGGAGTGGCTCTGGGTGTCGTAGTGACCCTTGTCGTCACGGCCGTTGTACGAGTCGGCGAGCGCGAGGAGACGGTCGCCCCTGCCGCTGTTCTCGGCCTCGTCGAGCGCGGCCGTGAGCGCTGGCCAGCTGCTCTGCGCGTACAGGGGAGCCACGATGCCGAGCACGGCCAGCGATTCGTTGAGCTCGCGCCCGGAGGACGTCGGCAGCGGGTCCCCGTCGATCCGCTCCAGCAGCCGGGCTATCCGCGTGGTGCCCGCCGCCGGGTCCTGGCCGCGGTCCTTCAGGTAGTTCTCCAGGGCCCGCTGGAACCCCTCCGCCTGGTTGCGGGCGTGGCCCACGGAATCCGCCGTCGGGTCCACGACGGCGTCCAGCACGACCCGTCCCACGTTCCGCGGGAAGAGGTGCGCGTACGTCCCGCCGAGCTCCGTGCCGTAGGAGATGCCGAAGTACGACAGCTTCTCGTCGCCCAGCGCGCGGCGTATCGCGTCCATGTCCCGGGCGGCGTTCGCCGTGCCGACGTGGGGGAGCAGGGGGCCGGAGAGGCGTGCGCAGCCGGCGCCGAAGTCCCGGCCGTCCGCGAGGAACGCGGCCTCCTCCGCCGGGGTGTCCGGGGTCATGTCGATCTCGCGGGAGGCCGTCTCCTGCTCCTCGTCGTCGCGGCAGCGGACCCCCGCACTGGCCGCGACCCCGCGCGGGTCGAACCCGACCAGGTCGTAGCGGGTGTTGAGCTCGCGGTACGAGGAGGCGGCGCGCGGCAGGATGTCCACTCCCGAGCCGCCGGGGCCTCCGAAGTTGAACAGCATCGAACCGAGGCGCTCGCTCTTGCGGGTGGCCGCCTTGCGGATCAGGGCGATGCCGATCGTCTCCCCGTCCGGCCGCGCGTGGTCCAGGGGGACGTCGAGCGTGGCGCACCGCCAGGCCGGACCCGGCGCGGTGCCGCCCTCCGGGGCGCCGCAGCGCTTCCAGTCCAGGGGCCGGGACGAGGCGGGTGCCGGGGACGACGTCGGTGAGGTCTCCTGCGAGGAGCCCTTCGACGACTGCGGCGGTTCGGGCCCGTCGTCGCATCCCGCGAGGACCGCCGACACCAGCAGCAGGGCCGCCGCGCCTGCCCGGGCCCGCCCGCGTACGCGCATGCGCGCTCCCTCCCCCGTAACCGGAGGCCGCCTTCCGGGGCGCTCCGGGTGTCACCGATGTCCGGCCGTTCAACGAGCGGTCACTCGCAGACCGTTCCCGACTTCGGGACCTTCCCTTCGAGCAGATAGCGGTCCACGGCCCGCTGCACACAGGTGCTGCCGCCGTTGTACGCCCCGTGGCCCTCACCCTTGTAGGTGAGCTCGATCCCGACCCCCTTGCCGAGTTCGGCGGCCATCGCCTTCGCGCCGGCGTACGGGGTGGCCGGGTCCCCGGTGTTGCCGATGACCAGGATCGGGGCCGAACCGGGGGCGCTGACGTCCGGGTTCTCCCAGGCGCCCGCGACGGGCCAGCCGGTGCAGGACATCAGACCCCAGCCGAGGTAGTCGCCGAACACGGGGGAGGCCTTGCGGAACTCGGGGAGCGCCTTCCTGGTCTGCTCCAGGGTGAACCGCTGCTTGGAGTCGGCGCAGTTGATGGCGGTGTTGGCGGCGTTCGAGTTGTCGTAGTGCCCGTCCTCGGAACGGCCGTTCAGCGAGTCGGCGAGGGCGAGGAGCAGACCGCCGTTGTTGCCGTCCGCCTCGTCGAGGCCCTGTTCGAGCAGGGGCCAGGTCTCCTTGGAGTAGAGCGCCGACGCGATGCCCGTGGTGGCCTGGGTCTCGGTCAGCTTCCGTTCGCCGAGCCCCGGGACGGGCTTCTTCGCCAGCTTGGCCAGGAGAGCGACGATCCAGTCCTGGACCTCCTTCGAGGTGGCCCCGGGGAGCTTGCAGTCGTCGCGCTCGGCGCAGTCGGCGGTGAAGTTGTCCAGGGCGAGCTGGAACCCCTCGGCCTGGCCGAGCGAGGACTGCAGGGCGTCCTCGGTCGGGTCGACGACCGCGTCCAGGACGGCCCGTCCGACCTTCTTCGGGTACAGGTGCGCGTAGACACCGCCCAGTTCGGTGCCGTACGAGATCCCGAAGTAATAGAGCTTGTCGTCACCGAGCACCTGGCGGAGCAGATCCATGTCCCGGGCCGCGTTCGTCGTGCCGACGTAGGGCAGCTCGTCCCCGGAGTTCTCCTCGCAGTCCGCGATGTAGGACTTCTGGTCGGCGGCGAACGCCTTCTCCTCCTCGGCGTCGTCCGGGGTGCCGTCCTGCTCGTAACGCTTGTCCAGCGTGCTGTCGTCCGAGCACTCGACGCCCTCGCTGCGGCCGACCCCGCGCGGGTCGAAGCTCACCAGGTCGTAGCGGGTGCGGAGCGCGTCGTACGCGGTGCCGAAGGAGGGCAGGGTGGCGACACCGGAGCCGCCGGGGCCGCCGAAGTTGAAGATCAGCGAACCGATCCGCTTGTCCTTGTTCCGGGCGGCGGCACGGATGAGGGCCAGCTCGATGGTCCGGCCGTCCGGATCCGCGTAGTCGAGGGGTACGTCCATGAAGGAGCACTCCCAGGCCGTCCCGCCGGGCAGCGGCGAGGGGGACGTGCCGCTGCCCTGGGACTGGCTGGGCGGCGGACACGCCTTCCAGTCGAGCTTCTGGGAGGTGAGTTCCTTCGACGTTGCCGTGGGGGACGCCGTCGATGCGGCCGTCGGAGTCGACCTCTCCGTACCTCCGTCGTCACCGTCGTCCGAACAGGCGGCCAGCGGAAGCAGCACGGTGGCGGTGGCGGCGAGGGCGGCGGCGCGCAGAGCGGGGGAGGTCCTCATGGATCCATCGTGCGGCGGAGCGCGAGGGATCGCGCGGGGCGCGGTCCATGCGAGTGGCGCGCCCCGTGCGCGTGTTCTAGAGCTCGCCCTTGCGGGTCAGCTGGTTGAAGCAGATCCAGCCGGGGAGCACCGGCAGCCACAGCGTCATCACGCGGTACAGCAGCACGGCCGGCGCGGCGACCTCCTTCGGCAGCCCCACCGCGATCAGACCCAGGGTCAGCGCGCCCTCGACCGCGCCCATGCCGCCCGGGGTGGGCGCGGCGGACCCCAGCGCGTTGCCCGCGAGGAAGACCACCGCGATGCTGGCGTAGCTGAGCTGAGGGACGTCGGGACCGCTGAACGCCCGGATCGACGCGTCCAGGCAGAGCACGAAGAGCCCGGTCAGCAACAGCATGCCGCCGATGCCGGTGACCAGCTTCTGCGGGCGCTGCACCACGTCGAGCATGCGGGGCACGACGCCGGCGAACAGCGACCTGACGCGGGTGACGATGAACTTCCGCAGGAACGGGATCGCCGTCACCACCAGCACGAGCACGGCGACCGTGAGCAGGCCCGCGATGACCGTCCTCGACGGGGTGAGCGAGTCCGGGGTCTTCTCCGTGCCCGTCAGATACCCGAACAGGGCGAGCAGCAGGATGTGACAGCCCAGACCGAACAGCTGGGAGGCGCCCACGCTCGCGACGGCGAGCCCCGGGCGCACCCCGGCGCGTTGCAGGAAGCGCGTGTTCAGCGCCACACCGCCGACCGCCGCCGGTGCCACGATCTTCACGAACGACCCGGCCACCTGCGCCAGCACGGTCTTCCCGAACGGCACCCGCTCGGGCACGAAGCCGAGCAGGCTCATGGCCGCGGCGACGTAGCTGAGGGCCGAGAAGCCGAGGGCCGCGGCCACCCAGCCCCACTCCGCCTGCTCCACGACCGTGCCGAAGTCGGCCTCGGTGACCTGCGAGATCAGGAAGTACGCGGCGATGGAACCCGCGATGAAGCTGAAGAGGGTGCGCGGCTTGATGCGTTCCAGCCGGACCGGCTCGACCGGCGCCTGCGGCCTGATCAGCAGCACCTGACGGCGGATCTGGGCCAGCATGTCCTCCTCGCGGGCCTCTTCCAGGGCATCGTCCATGGCCCGCTTCTCGGCCTGTTTCTCCGTGCGCAGCGACTTGCGGACGGCCTTGCGGTCACCGGCCGCCGAGCCCTGTTCCTCGGCCTTGCTCTGCTTCGCCGCCTGCGAGGCCTCCAGCACCGCCTCGCGCTCGCGCTGCGAACGCTCCCGCGCGAGCCTGCGCAGCGTCGCCCGCGTGGAGCGGCTCAGCGCGATCGGCTGGAGCAGCGGCAGACAGTCGGCGACGGCGTCCGGCCCGAGGACGGCGAGCGCCCCCTCGACGGCCCGTTCCGCGCCCACCCGCAGACCGGTGGTGGTGAGCAGCTGGGCGACGTCCATGCGCAGCACGAGGTCGCCGGCGGCGATCTCGCCGCCCCGCAGGTCGGTGACGAACACCTTGCCGGAGTCGTCCACGAGGATGGCGTCCCCGGTGAGCCTGCGGTGCGCGATCCGCCGCGACTGGAGCGCCTGCACCTGCCGCCAGGCGCCCCGCACCAGGTCGTCGGTGATCTCCTCGTCCTCCATGGCGTCCAGCGAGCGCCCGCCGATGTGCTCGTAGACGAGCATCACGGCGTCGGGTCCGAGCTCGGACGTGGCGATCAGCTTGGGCGCGTTGGCACCGGCCGCGATCGCCGCGTACGCGAGGAGCGCCTCCTGTTCCAGGGCCTGGCGCAGGGACAGGATGGAGCGGCGCTGGGTGATGCTGCGCAGCGTGAGTCTGCGCCACACCCGGTAGAAGAACCCCTGGGCCTGCTGTTCACGGTCGACGACCGTGACGTCCAGCGGTGGTCCGTCCTCCAGGGTCACCAGATAGCGGCGGCCCCGGTCGCTCTGGTCGATGTTGTCCGGGGCGTCCTCGGTGCGCATCGCGGCGACCGGACGGAAGCCGACGTGACGCAGACCGGCCATCAGGTGCTGGCCGGTCGGGCGGACGTTCGGCGAGCCGACGGCGTACAGCGTGCCGTACGCGACGGTCCAGCCGATGAGCACGGTGAGGACGATCGAGAAGGGTGTGGTGTAGCCGCCGACCAGCATCGCGAAGGCGTCCAGGAGCAGCACCACCCACAGGACGACCCGCCAGCGCGGTCTGCGCGCCATCCCGACCGCCGTCATGTAGGCGATGACGGGGGCCAGATAGCCGTGCACGGGGTCGGTGAGCGCGTCCCCGGGCTGGGGCTGTGTCAGGGCGTCCCGGATCGTCCCGGACGCCGACCTGGCGACCCAGAGATCGGTGGCCAGGGTCACCCCGTGCGCCAGTACGGCGGCGAGCACCCCGTCCGCGATCCGCAGCCCGTCCCGTTTGACCAGACGCTCGATCGCGAAGGCGACCGGGACGAGGAGTACGGCGATGCTGGACACCAGGCCCGCGAGCTTGATCAGCAGGTCGGGGGCCTGGTCGGTGCCCTTGGAGATGTCGTCCTCGAGGCCCGTGGTGGTCCCCTGGGCGAACGCCGCGACGGAGAACAGCAGGGCGATCGCGAGGACGCCGATGAGGAGCCGCAGCAGATCGGAGGGCCGGTGGACCCGGGCGGGCAGCAGCGGCTCGTCGCCCGAGACCCGGTCGGTCAGGGCGGTGTCGGCCGACGCGAGGGTCGAGCCCGCGAGGTGCTCACCGGACTGCCCGGCGGTGATCCCCGACGGCCCGGAGTCCTGGGGCTCCTTCTTCCCGCCGGTGCCGGATCCCGGGGCACCAGGGGCGTCGGGCGCGTCCGGGTGCGACTCCGCGTCAGAGGCGCCCGCCGCCTTCGGTGGCTGCACGCCCTGCTCCTTAACCTCTGACGAATCTTCGTGTTCTCGTATCACCGGTCACCGCCCGCATGATGGTGGCACGGCCTGCAGACAGAGGGGGGCATCAGGGTGCATTGCGCGGGCGCGATGCGCAACATACGCGGCTTCGCCCCCGCGTGCACGGTGTGTGACCAGGACGACACCGGGCCGGCCCGGTTGTCGGTGGCGTACGGCAGGATGGGATGGATGAGCGAAGACCGGACGAGAGGCAGCGACCGGCCGGGAGACCCGCCCCCCGGCGCCGTGACCGCCGAGCTGCCCGTCTACGCCGAGCGGGTCCTGGACGTGGCGGACCTGATCCCGCCCGGCCGTGTCATGACGTACGGCGATGTGGCGGAATGGCTCGGCGACGGCGGGCCGAGGCAGGTCGGCCGGGTGATGGCCCTGTACGGCTCCGCGGCCCCCTGGTGGCGTGTCGTGCGCGCCGACGGGACGCTGCTGCCGGGCCACGAGCTGCGGGCCCTCGGCCACTACCGCGAGGAGGGCACGCCGCTGAGAGAGGCCCCGCGCGACGCCGACGGGCACGTTCCGCGCCTCGACATGAAACGCGCACGCTGGGACGGCGTGACCGGTGGTCCGGGCGACGAAGCTCACACCTGACAGCTTCCGCCACCGGGCGCCGCCGGGCCGGTGGACGGGATCCGCCGACGGGCCGGGCTCACCCCGCGACGGGTGTGACGAGGGACGCGGCCCACGGCACGGTGTCCGCCCCGCCGCTGGCGTAGCGTCGTCCACACGCGGCACGCTCCGCTCCCTCATCCGACTCCCTCATCCGTCTCCTCCATGACCGGGCCGTCCTCACAGCCCCGCAGCCCCGGCCCTCAGCACCGCCCGGCACCAGCAGCCGTCACACCCGGGCCCGTCACCCCATGGCGGGCCACCGCGCAGACCGAGTACACCCACCAGGACCGGCGATCCACGTGAGCTCCTCCTTCACCACCCGGAACGGCCCGCACCGCCAGGCACGGCGGCGGGCCCCGGGCGCGTACCGGCTGGTGCGCACCCCTCCGGGCTCCGTGGAGCCCCCTCTCCTGGACGCGCCGCAGCGCGCCGTGGTTGACCACCGGGACGGCCCGCTGCTGGTCCTCGCCGGTCCCGGCACCGGCAAGACCACGACGCTCGTCGAGGCGGTCGCCCGGCGGGTGGCCGACGGGACCGACCCCGCCCGCATCCTCGTCCTCACCTTCAGCCGCAAGGCGGCGGTCGAACTGCGCGACAGGATGGCGGCCCGGCTCGGCGGCGTCCGGGGGCCGCAGGCCACCACCTTCCACTCGTACTGCTACGCCCTGGTCCGCGCGCACCAGGACGCCGACCTCTTCGCCGACCCGCTGCGGCTGCTCTCCGGACCCGAGCAGGACGTCACCGTCCGTGAGCTCCTGGCCGGCCAGCTCGGCCTCGACCGGGCGGGGCTGGCGCATGTCCGCTGGCCGGACGAGCTGCGGGCCTGCCTGACCACCCGGGGCTTCGCCGACGAGGTCCGCGCGGTGCTGGCCCGCAGCCGCGAGCTGGGCCTCGGCCCCGACGCGCTGGCCGCCTTCGCCCGCCGCACCGGACGCCCGGACTGGAGCGCCGCCGCACAGTTCCTCGCCGAGTACCTGGACGTCCTCGACGCCCAGGGCGTCCTCGACTACGCGGAACTGGTCCACCGGGCGGTCCTGCTCGCCGAACGGCCCGAGGTGGCGGCGGTGCTGGCCCGGAGCTACGACGTGGTGCTCGTCGACGAGTACCAGGACACCGACCCCGCCCAGGTCCGGCTGCTGCACGCGCTGGCCGGCAACGTGGGCGGCGCCGCGCCTGGCACCGGGGGCGGCCGCACGCTGATCGCCTTCGGCGACCCCGACCAGTCGATCTACGCCTTCCGGGGCGCCGACGTGAACGGCATCCTCGACTTCCCGGACACCTTCCGCCGCGCGGACGGCGGGCCCGCCCCCGTCGGGGTCCTCACCACCTCGCGCCGCTCGGGCGCGGTGCTGCTCGACGCCACCCGGAAGCTCACCCGCCGGATGCCGCTCACCCGCCTGCCCTCGGACAAGGTCCGGGCCCACCGCGAGCTGGCCGCCGTGCGCGGCGGCGGCCGGGTCGAGGCGTACACCTATCCGACGCCCTCCACCGAGCTGGAGAACATCGCCGACCTGCTCCGGCGCGCGCACCTGGAGGAGGGCGTGCCCTGGCGCGACATGGCGGTCCTCGTACGCGCCGGCGGCCGTTCCATCCCGGCCGTGCGCCGGGCGCTCACCTCCGCCGGGGTCCCCCTGGAGGTGGACGGCGACGACCTTCCGCTGCGTCATGAACCGGCGGTCGCCCCGCTGCTGACCGCCCTGCGCACCGTCGCCACGGCGGCACTGCGCCCCGCCGCGCCCGAGGACGCGGAGGGGGAGAGCGGACCGGTGGCACCCGGCCCGCTCGACACCGAGACCGCCCTCGCCCTCCTCGCCTCACCGCTCGGCTCCATGGACGCCGCCGATCTGCGCCGCCTCGGCCGGGCCCTGCGCGACGAGGAGCGGGCCGCCGGGAACCGCGTACCGCCGCCGTCCGGGGAGCTGCTGGCCCGGGCGCTGGCCGAGCCCGAGCGGCTGGCCACGCACGACCCGGCGTACGCCCGCGGCGCACAGCGGCTCGGCGCGCTCCTGCGCAAGGCCACCGCGATCCTGGAGTCCGGCGGCACCGCCGAAGAGGCCCTGTGGACCCTGTGGAACGGCACCCCCTGGCCCGGCCGTCTCGAACGGGCGGCGCTGCGCGGCGGCGCGGGCGGCCGGAACGCCGACCGGGACCTCGACGCCGTGTGCGCCCTCTTCGACACGGCGACACGCGCCGAGGAGCGCACCGGGGGACGCGGCGCGCTCAACTTCCTGGAGGAGGTCGACGCCCAGGACATCGCCGCCGACACCCTGTCCCGGCGCGCCGTACGGCCCGACGCCGTACGCCTGATGACCGCGCACCGCTCCAAGGGGCTGGAGTGGCGCCTGGTGGTCGTCGCCGGGGTGCAGGAGGGGCTCTGGCCCGACCTGCGCCGCCGGGGGTCGCTCCTGGAGGCGGACCGGATCGGGCGCGACGGCCTGGCCGAACCGCTCACCCCGGGAGCGCTCCTGGCCGAGGAGCGCCGCCTGTTCTACGTGGCCGCGACCCGGGCCCGCGACCGTCTGGTCGTCACCGCCGTCAAGGCCCCCGCCGACGACGGCGACCAGCCCTCCCGCTTCCTCGCCGAGCTCGGCACCGAACCCCGGGACGTCACCGGACGCCCCCGGCGCCCGCTCGCGGTGGCCTCGCTCGTCGCCGAACTCCGGGCGACGACCGTCGACCCGGCCGCCTCGGAGGCCCTGCGCGACGCCGCCGCACAACGGCTCGCCCGGCTCGCCGCGCTCAGCGACGACGAGGGCCAGCCTCTGGTGCCCGCGGCCCACCCGCACCGCTGGTGGGGGCTGGACGAGCCGACCCGCTCCGAGGTGCCGCTGCGCGACCGGGACCACCCCGTCGCGCTCTCCGGGAGCGCCCTCGACCAGCTCGCCAACACCTGCGCCCTCCAGTGGTTCCTGGGCCGCGAGGTCAAGGCCGACGCCCCGGCGACCGCGTCCCAGGGCTTCGGCAACGTGGTCCACGTACTGGCCGACGAGGTGGCCTCCGGACGTACCGCCGCCGACCTGGACGTCCTGATGGAACGCCTGGACTCCGTGTGGGACGGTCTGGTCTTCGACGCCCCCTGGAAGTCGCGGCAGGAGAAGGACCAGGCGCGCGCCGCCCTGGAGCGCTTCCTGCGCTGGCACGTCATGGACCGCGCGGGCCGCACCCCCACCGCCAGCGAGCACGACTTCGACGTCACCCTCGAGGCGGGCGAGTACGCCGTGCGCATCCGGGGCTCCATGGACCGGGTCGAACAGGACACCGAGGGCCGGGCGTACGTCGTCGACTTCAAGACGGGCAAGGGCGCGCCCACCAAGGACGAGGTGGCGTCCCACCCCCAGCTCGCCGTGTACCAGCTGGCGGTCAGGGAAGGCGCCGTCGACGAGGTCTTCGACGGCCGCCGCCCCGAGGCCGGCGGGGCCGAGCTCGTCCAGCTGCGGCAGCCCGCCCCGAAGAAGGAGGGCGGCGACGCCCTGCCCAAGGTGCAGGCGCAGGAACCCCTCTCCGGGGAATGGGTCTCCGGCCTGCTGGCCACGGCGGCAGGACGCGTTCTGGACGAACGGTTCACCCCCACGACCGGCCAGCACTGCACCCACTGCGCCTTCAAGGCGTCCTGCAGCGCACAGCCCGAGGGCCGGCAGATCATCGAATGATCTTCCCGGTGGATTCCGCGCGGGGCCGCGTTGTCGGTGGGGCCGGTTAGCCTTCCTGGAGTGTCCTCCCGTATCACCGATCCCGAGCAGCTCAAGGAGCTCCTCGGGATCCCCTTCACCCCGGAGCAGACGGCCTGCATCACCGCGCCGCCCGCCCCGCAGGTGATCGTGGCCGGAGCCGGCTCGGGGAAGACCACGGTGATGGCCGCCCGGGTCGTCTGGCTGGTCGGGACCGGGCAGGTCGCCCCGGAGCAGGTCCTCGGCCTGACGTTCACCAACAAGGCCGCCGGTGAGCTCGCCGAGCGGGTCCGCAGGGCCCTCGTCGCCGCCGGGGTCACCGACCCGGACGTCATCGACCCGGACAACCCCCCGGGCGAACCCAGCATTTCGACATACCACGCCTTCGCCGGCCGGCTCCTCACCGACCACGGCCTGCGGATCGGCCTCGAACCCACCACCCGGCTCCTCGCCGACGCCACCCGCTACCAGCTCGCCGCCCGGGTGCTGCGGGAGGCCCCCGGCCCCTACCCGGCGCTGACCCGGTCCTTCTCCACCCTCGTCAGCGACCTGCTGGCCCTGGACGCGGAGCTCGCCGAACACCTCGTACGCCCCGAGCAGCTCGCGGAGTACGACACCGCGCTCCTCCACGACCTGGAGACGGCCAGGCTCACCAACGCCGAGCTGCGCAAACTCCCCGAAGCGGCGGAGGCCCGCGGTGAACTCCTCGAACTGACCCGCCGCTACCGCGCGGCCAAGCGCGGCCGGGACCTCCTCGACTTCGGCGACCAGATCGCCCTCTCCGCCGAGCTGGCCCTCACCCGGCCCGAGGTCGGCGGCATCCTCCGTGACGAGTTCCGGGTCGTCCTGCTCGACGAGTACCAGGACACCTCCGTGGCGCAGCGGCTGCTGCTGTCCGCCCTGTTCGGCAGCGGGCCCTCGGGCCGTACGGGGCACGCCGTCACCGCCGTCGGCGACCCCTGCCAGGCGATCTACGGCTGGCGTGGCGCCTCCGTGGCCAACCTCGACGACTTCCCGGAGCACTTCCCGCACGCCGACGGGACCCCGGCCACCCGCTACTCCCTCAGCGAGAACCGCCGCAGCGGCGGCCGTCTCCTCCATCTCGCCAACGGTCTTGCCGCACCCCTGCGCGCCATGCACGAGGGCGTCGAGGCGCTGCGGCCCGCGCCCGGGGCCGAGAGGGAAGGCACGGTCCGGTGCGCCCTCCTGCGTACCCACGCCGAGGAGATCGACTGGCTCGGCGACTCGCTCGCCCACCTCGTACGGACCGGGACCCCGCCCGGGGAGATCGCCGTCCTGTGCCGGACCGCCGGGGACTTCCCCCGCATCCAGGCCGCCCTCGTCGACCGGGACATCCCGGTCGAGGTCGTCGGCCTGTCCGGGCTGCTGCACCTCCCCGAGGTCGCCGACCTCGTCGCCGTCTGCGAGGTCCTCCAGGACCCCGGGGCCAACGCCTCCCTGGTCCGGCTGCTCACCGGACCGCGCTGGCGCATCGGGCCGCGCGACCTCGCGCTCCTGGGGCGCCGCGCCCGTCTCCTCGTCCACCGCTCCACCGCGGGGGACGACGCCGACCCGGACCAGCGCCTTGCCGAGGCCGTCGAGGGCATCGACCCCGCCGAGGTGATCTCGCTCGCCGACGCCCTCGACACCTTCCTGGAGTCCGGCGGCGCCGAGGACGACCAGCTGCCCTTCTCCGCCGAGGCACGCGTGCGCTTCGCCCGTCTCGCCACCGAGCTCCGCGACCTCCGCCGCTCGCTGGCCGACCCCCTCATGGACGTACTGCACCGCGTCCTGGCGACGACCGGCCTCGAAGTGGAGCTCTCGGCCTCGCCGCACGCCCTGGCCGCACGCCGGCGTGAGACCCTCGCCAATTTCCTGGACGTCGCGGCCGGCTTCGCCGCTGTGGACGGGGAGGCGAGCCTCCTGGCCTTCCTCGGATTCCTGCGCACCGCCGCGCAGTACGAGAAGGGCCTGGACAACGCCCTGCCCGGCGGCGAGAACACCGTGAAGGTCCTCACCGCCCACAAGTCCAAGGGCCTGGAATGGGACGTCGTCGCGGTCCCCGGCCTCGTCGGCGGCCAGTTCCCCAGCACCCAGTCCCGGGACGCGTGGACCTCGCAGTCCCATGTCCTCCCGCACGCCCTGCGCGGCGACGCGGCGACGCTCCCCGCCCTCCACTCCTTCGACGCCAAGGGCCTCAAGGCGTTCAAGGAGGAGCTGAAGGCCCATCAGCACACCGAGGAGCTCCGGCTCGGCTACGTCACCTTCACCCGCCCCCGCAGCCTGCTGCTGGGCTCCGGCCACTGGTGGGGCCCGTCCCAGAAGAAGCCCCGCGGCCCGTCCGCCTTCCTGGAAGCGCTGTACGAGCACTGCGCGGCAGGGCACGGCGAGATCGAGGTCTGGGCGGACCAGCCCGAGGAGGACGAGGAGAACCCGGCGCTCCAGGAGAAGGACGCCGACCAGGCCTGGCCGCTGCCGCTCGACGACACGGCCATGGCCCGCCGCCGCGCAGCCCGGGACACGGTGCTGGCGCACCTGGAGGCCCTGGCGGCCACGCCCGTACCGGACGCGTACGAGGAGCCGCTGTACGGGTCCGACGAGCCTCCGTACGAGGACGGCCCCGAGGAGCCTCCGTACG
>NZ_JAERUC010000060.1 GCF_016745505.1 Streptomyces silvae
CGACCGACGAGCCCACCGATGAGCCGACGGACACGCCCACCGATGAGCCGACCGACGAGCCCACCGACGGCCCGACGGACACGCCCACCGAGGAGCCGACCGACGGTGCGACCGACGCGCCCACCGGCGCCCCGTCGGACCCGTCCTACCCGGACGCCGGTGACAACACCGACACCGACAGCGTCGGCAACCAGCCGGTCGAGCAGGGCAAGGGCAAGGACGAGCTCGCCGAGACCGGTGCGGCCGAGACCACGTTCCTGCTGATCGGCGCCGCGACGATGATCGCCGGTGGCATCGGCTTCCGCATCCTGCCGCGTCTGGCGGGCGGCGGTCGTACGGCCGCCTAGTAAGCGCCTGCGGTACGCGTACGCGCCTGTACGCACAGAGGGACCCGGCCCGCTTCCGCGGGGGCCGGGTCCCTCTGCATGTGGGGGGGAACGAACAGGAACGAACCGTCAGGCCGTCGAGTCGGCCGCCTGACGGGGCTCCACGACGGGCTCCGCGACGGGTGCCGCCTCCGTCTTCGCGAAGGCCGGGGTGCCCTGTTCCGGGGCGGCGCCCTCCTTCTTCGCGGAGGAGAAGCTGACGGCGGCGCAGACCAGCGCGATCGCCCCGACCGCGTACCAGTTGAGCCCCGGGATGTCGGTGGAGCGCGACAGGTCGTAGAGCGCGCCCGCGGCGAGCGTGCCGACCATGTTGCCGAAGCTGCGGAAGAAGTGCATGGCGCCCATGGCCCGCGCGAGGCGGTCCGCCGGCATCCGGTCGGCGACCCACAGGTCGAAGGACGGCGTGAACAGGATGTCGCCGAAGACCACGACCAGGCAGCCGACGACCACCCACACCGCTGTCTGACCGGCCCCGAACAGGGCGTACGCCGCCGCCATCGCGAGGAACGCGACGCCCATGACCTGACCGGGCCGCAGGTGCTTGGACATGAAGCGGAACGCCGGGTACTGGAGCACGAGGAGCGCCAGGCCGGTGATCCAGAACGGGGTGGAGACCGGCAGGTCCGCGGCGAACTCCTCCATGTGCAGCGGCATGCCGACGAGGAAGCTGATCGACAGGATCCAGAAGACGCTGGAGAGCAGGAAGTAGCTCCCGCCACCGCCCAGTTGCAGGCCCTTGAGGATCGCCACGTTGACCAGCGGCGTGTCCTTCGCCGCCGGGTCGCCCAGGTCGCCCGCGTCGGCCGGGATGAACGAGGCCGCGGCCGCGCAGTAGCCGGCGAACAGGACGAAGACCACCAGGAACAGGATCGTCATGGAGGAACCGAGGAACAGCCCGCCGATCACCGCACCGGCGATGACACCGAGCTGGCAGGACATCTGGAACGAGGAGAAGGCCTTGGGCCGGTCCGCCGCCGGCAGGGTGCCGAGGATGTTCTTCAGCCCCGGGAAGGAGATACCCGAGCCGAAGCCGACGAAGAAGGCCAGCAGGCTGTAGAACGGCACTCCGTCCGCGAAGCCCATCCCGCCGAGCGCGACGGCTTCCACGGCGATGCCCGCGATGATGCTCGTACGGGTTCCGAAGCGGGCCGCGACGCCCTCGTAGAAGAAGGTCGCGCTCAGCCGGCCCACGTACGTCAGGAACATCACGAACCCGGCCCAGAAGCCGCTGTACTCCACGCCGAGCGTCGAGATCAGGTGGGGGAACCAGATGTAGTTGCCGATGTGGGCGAGCGCGATGCCGGAGTTGACGCCCAGCAGGACCTTGCGGGTCTGCGGGCTCAGGACATGGCGTTCCTGGCGGCTCATACGGTGACCTTTCCTCGGGTGGGGGTGGAGCGCAGGTCCTGGATGGCCCGCACGAGTGCCGTACGGTCGACGGCCGTGCCGCGTACGTACGTGGCACGGGGGAGCTGCGAGAGCGGCTGTCCGGCGGCTGCCGGGTCGATCAGGTTGAACGTGGCCGGGCTGCCCTCCGCGATGAGGTCCGTGGCGGGCTCGCGGCCGGAGAGCTCGTCGAAGAAGCCACGGGCCGTGGTCGTCGCCGTACGCAGCAGGGCCTCGCGCAGTCCGGGCTTGCCCAGGTCGTCGCCGGCCAGCAGGTCCAGCTCGCCCTTGAGCGCGTCGCCGTGGAACGCACCGGTGTTGCCGCAGTCCGTGCCGATCAGCAGCGCCCCGCGCTCCAGTGCGGCCAGGCTGTTGTCGCGCATGTTGACCAGCGCCGCGGTCCTGGTCTCCTGGACCTCGTACTGGATGCCGAACGGCTCCTCGATCTTCGATACGAAGTCGAGGTTGGACAGGTCCTGGGTCTCACGGAAGCCGGGACGCCGGTACTCGCGCAGGAAGTCCTCGCGTTCCATGATCATGGGGCGCAGACCGCTGAGCGTGGAGACGAACCGGGCGCCTTCGAGCGTCTGCCAGTCCGCCGCCGACAGGCCGACGTCGCGTACCGGGTGGGCGAAGATGCGGAAGCCGAAGGCGTAGGCCTGCATCACCTCGTCGCGGGTGTTGCAGTCGATGACCGCCTTCAGACCGTGCTCGGCGGCCACCCGCGGCACGTGGGCGAGGAGGTTGCCCGGGAGCCGGGAGAAGCGCTTGCTGCTCTCCGGCTGTTCGGCGCCCTCGGTGTACATGACCTTCAGGAAGGTCGCGCCGCGGGCCTTGTTCGCCGCGAGGACCGTGGCGAGGTCGTCCTGCACGCTCAGCATGAAGACGGGCGCGGGGAACTCGACGCCGTGGCCGTAGTGGCCGTCGATGTCCTTGGTCGCGGTGGCGGCGTAACCGCAGTGGACCACCTCGGGCCAGGGCAGGCCCAGCTCCCGCTTGCCCTGCTCCCAGCCGTCCTTGACCAGGGGGAAGCCGAACAGGTCCGTGACGTGGGTGATGCCGTGGTAGAGGTACTGGAGCGCGGAGATGCGCGGGTCGTCGAGCGAGTCGTCGAAGTTGGCCGGGAGCGCCAGGTGGGCGTGGGCCTCGACGAAGCCCGGCCACAGCTCCGGGGTGTCGGCGTCGTTCTCGTCCCGCTCCGCGACGGCGCGGACGGAGGAGAAGTGGCCGTCCTCGACGGTGACGTCGTACAGGGCGGACGGGTCGAGTTCCGGGATCGCGACGCGCATCAGCGGGCCACCTTCACCGAGAGGTTGAAGTCGATGTCGTCGAGGGCGGCCCGGACCCGGCCGGTGGCCTCGTCGCGGTCCTTGCCGGTGTAGATGAGGTGGCCGAGCCAGTCGAAGTTGCTCTTGGACAGCCGGGACACGGTGCGGCCGGGCTTGGCGTACGCGAGTGCCTCCACGAAGCCGGGGGTGCCCTGGAGTTTGTCGAAGCCGATGGAGACGATCTCGCCGTCGACGGGCGAGCCGAACCAGTGGCCGCCCGCGATGACGTCGCCGGGGACGGGCAGTTCGGGCTTCTCGCCGAGCGCCTGGCGGATGACCTCCAGATAGGCGTTGACGCCGCTGGACAGCTCCATCAGCTGCGGCACGATGCCGCCGGTGAGCCGGCCGTTGACCTCGCACAGCACCGGGCCGCCCTCGGCGAGGATGTACTCGGCGTGGATGAAGCCGAAGTCGACGCCGAGGCCCTTGAGGACCTTCTCGTTCATCGCGAACAGCTCGTCCTGGAGCGGGTGGCCGCGGAAGTAGGTGAGGCCCATCTCGATGAAGTACGGGAAGCCGCTCAGGTTGCGGTCGGTGATCCCGAGGTTGACGATCTCGCCGCTCTGGAGCACGCAGGCCTCGACGGAGACCAGCTCACCCTCGACGAACTCCTCGACGACGATCTCCGGGATGCGGGTCACCCCGCGGCCGTAGTCGTCCACCTTCGCCAGCTCGGCGAGGTAGTCGGTGAGCTCCTGGTCGTCGCGGAGCAGGAGCACGTGCAGGCTGGCGGTGCCGTCGGACGGCTTGACCACGCAGGGGAAGCCGATCTTGTGGACCGCGGCCGCCATGTCCTTCGGGTCCGCGACGGACACGAAGCGGGGCTGGCGTACGTCGGTCTTCTCCAGCGTCAGGCGGGTGCGATGCTTGTGGCGGGCGTTGAGGGCGCCCTCCACGCTCATCCCGGGCAGGCCGAGCGAGCGGGCCACCGAGGCGGCGTGCACCGTGTGGTACTCGCTGTAGGTCATGACGCCGTGGACGGGCTTCTGCGCGTTGATCTCCTTGGCGAGCCGCTCCAACTCGTCGATGGAGAAGGCCTCGGTGCTCTTGATGACGTCGCACCTGTCGTGGGCGAACGCCGCCTCGGCCAGCGGCGAGGCGCCGAGGTAGAAGTCCGGGTCGGCGGAGACGAACGTGACGTCGTGGCCCAGGGCCAGGGCGTCGGCGATGCCGGCGATGCCGTTCGGGTTGCATTCGATCATGAGGATGTGCATGGGAAAGTCCTTAAGTTCGGGAGTGTTCGGGGGAGTTCGGGGCGGTCCGGAGAGGCTTCGGAGGTGGATCAGGGAGCGCGCAGCCGGGAAGCGGCGGAGAGGACGGCCGGCAGGTCGAAGCCGAGCCGGGCCATCACCTCGTGGTGGTCGCCCCCCTCGGCCGGCCAGTCGTGGCCCGCGTTCACGCCCACGACCTCGCACCGGGGCATCAGCAGCGCCAGCGCCTCGGCGACGCCGCCCTCGCGCCGGTGCTCCTCGACGACCACGAACCTGCTGTGACGCCCGGCCAGTTCGGCGGCCGCCCGGGCCAGATGGTCGTGGTCCAGGTACACGAGGTGGGCGTGGGCGAGGCCCGGGTCCCGCTCGCGTGCTTCGAGGGCGAGGCGGGTGCCCTCCTCGCCCACGGAGACGAGGCAGGGCTCGCCCTCCCCGCCGGCGGAGTCCCAGGCGACCAGCGGCAGTTCGTCGTCCTGGCCGGGCAGGGAGGTGTACGCCGCGTTGCGCCCGGTGCGGATGTAGTACGGCTTCCCGGACCGGGCCGCGGCGCGGACGACCGCCCGCATCTCGGCCTCGCCGTACGGTGCGGCGATGGTCACCCCGGGCACGCTGCGCAGGACGGCCAGGTCCTCCAGGCAGTGGTGCGTCGTCCCGAACCAGGCCCCGGAGACACCGGCGTACGGCGCGACGACGGTGACCCCCGCGTTCAGGTAGCCCAGCGTCAGCTTGAGGCTCTCCGCCGCCCGGAGCGCCGCGAACGGCGCGAAGGTGGAGAGGAACGGCCGGTAGCCGCCCACCGCGAGCCCGGCGGCCATGTCCACCATGGCGCCCTCGGCGATGCCCAGGTTGAAGAACCGGTCCGGATGGGCCCGCTGGAAGGGGTGGTTCTTGCCCCCGAGGTCCGCCTCCAGGCAGAGCACCCGGGGGTCCTCCCCGGCGATCCGGGTGAGCTCGTCGCGGTAGGCGTCCCGGCCCGCGAGGGCCGGCCGGGCCTCCGTGATCGTCGCCGTCATCGGATCGCTCGCTTCCACTTGGCGGCGCGGGCCGCGTCGATGGTGACGTAGTGGGAGGCGGCCTTGCCCTCCACGGCAGGCACGCCTTTGCCCTTGACCGTGTCGGCGACGACCGCGAGGGGCCGGGTGGCCTCCGTACGGTCGCCGGACAGCACGGCGGTGAGGGCGGCGAGGTCGTGTCCGTCGACCTCGGCCGTCTCGAACCCGAAGGCGGCGAAGCGTGCGGCGAGCTCCGGCAGCGGCGAGACGTCCGCGACCATGCCGTCGTTCTGGCCGCCGTTGCGGTCGACGACCAGCACGAAGTTGCCCAGCCGCTGGGCGGCGGCGACCTGGCAGGTCTCCCAGACGAGCCCCTCCTGGAGCTCGCCGTCGCCCGTCACGGCGATGCCGAGGCCCGGCTTCCCGCCGAGCCTGCGGGACAGGGCCCAGCCGGCCGCGTACGGCACTCCGTGCCCGAGGCTCCCGGTCGGGAAGCGCACCCCGGGGACCTTGGGGCCCGGGTGGCCGGTGTACGGGTGGCCGGCCATGCCGTACAGCGGGGCCGGGTTCTCGGGCAGGACCCCGTTCACGTACAGCGCCGCGTAGAGGCCGGCGGCCGCGTGGCCCTTGCTGAGGACCATCTCGGTGCCGTCGCCGGAGGAGGCCCGGTGCAGCGACGCGATCAGGATGTCCAGCACGGACAGGCTGCCGCCGAGGTGGCAGCCGCGCGGGCTCGCCGCCATGTCGACGACCAGCCTGCGGGCCTCCCGCGCCCGCTCGGCCAGCAGGTCCTGCCCGGTGGCGGGTCCACTGTCGACCGGTTCGAGGACGTCGGTCAGCACGGTCATCATCGGCTCCCTTCGGGCAGGGCGAACCAGCGGGCCACCGCGTCGGCCAGGAGCGACCGCGCGGCCCGGTACTCCTCGGCGCCGATACGTTCCTCGTCGGTGTGGTCGAGAGCGGAGTCGCCGGGGCCGTAGGCGACCATCGGCACACCGCGCCAGGTGGTGGCGAGGGTGTTCATGTCGGAGGTGCCCTTCTTGACCACGAACCTCGGCCGGACACCGGCCTGTCCGAAGGCACGGCTGAACACCTTCGCCAGGGAGCTCGTGCGGCCCCCGCTGTGTCCGGGGGTGGCCCGCTCCACCGTGATCTCCACGGCGCCGCTCCCGTGGGACAGGGCGGCCTCGCGCAGGGCGTCGAGGTCGGCGCCCGGCGGGACCCGGAAGTTGAGGATGCCGACGGCGCGGTGGCGTTCGCGGCCCGTCTCGCAGCGGACGTCGATGAGCGCGCTGAGGGCGTCCGGTGCCTGCTCCAGGACCGAGGCCCTGAGGGACGCGACGGCCTCCGTCAGCGCGTCCGGCGCTGAGACGGCGTCCATGCCGGCGGAGTGCCCGCTGTCGACCCAGGCGGTGACCCGGAGCTTGAACAGCCCGTAGTAGCCGAGCGTCAGCTTGTCGCTGCCGCTGGGCTCGCCGATGACGACGGCGTCGGCCGGATAGTGGTCGCGGGCGTGGAAGGCGCCCTTCGAGGAGGAGATCTCCTCCTCGACCGCGCCCACCACCCGCAGCGAGCCGTCGGCGGGGACGTCGGCCGTGGCCAGCACCTCCAGGAACGCCGCCAGGCTGCCCTTGGCGTCCACGCTGCCCCGGCCGTGCAGTTCGCCCTCGCGCCACTCGGCGGGCCAGTGGTGCGGCACCGTGTCCAGGTGGCCGAGCAGCAGCAGCGAGCGGTCCCCGGTGCCCCGGGTCGCCACCAGGTTCCCGACGGCGTCGATCTTGGCGTCGATCCCGCGTTCGGCGCACCAGTCGGCCAGATAGGCGGCCAGCTCGTGCTCGTCACCGGAGACCGAGGGCACCCCGACCGTGCGGCCGAGCAGCTCCAGGTCCGCCTCCGGGGCGGTGCCGCGCCAGAACCGGGTCCAGCCGGCCGGCTGGGCCAGCGTGTGCGGGCCGGTGATGGCGATGTCGGCGCTGCCGCCCTCCAGCGCCATCTCGGCGGCCCGCACCTTCTGCCGCATCCTGCCGCCCGCGTACCGGGCCGCCTCGCCCTGGTACGCGTGGGGCAGCGTCGAGGCCGGGTCCGAGGGGTCGGTGAGCAGCCCCGCGGTCCCGGTGACCAGACGCAGATGGTCGGCGCCCAGGGCGTTGGACAGGGCCGCGGCGAGCACGTCGGCGTCCACGTTCAGCGGGGCGCCGCCGTCCCGGTCACGTACCGGTGCGGAGAGGCACACCACGTCGTACGCCTCCAGCAGCGCCCGCAGCCGGGCGGTGTCGGCCTCCACCGGTACGCCGGCCCGGTGGTCGCGGACGACCCGGGTGCGGCCCTCCGGGCTCACCGTCTTCAGCGGCCGGTTGGCGCGGCCGGTGACCAGGCCGCCGCGTGCGGCGACCGCGGTGAACACGTCGAGCCCGAGGGCGCGCAGACCGTCCTCGACGCCGGGCAGGGTGACCCGCTCGTAGGCGTCGACCAGGTGCGTCATCTCGGCGGGCGGGCAGTAGCGCACCGAGTCACCGTTGGCGAGCCGGAGTTCGGGCATCGGCCGGCCGAGGGCGGCGTAGTGCTGCTCGATGCCGACCGCGCCGCCCGCGACCAGCAGCAGCCGGGCGCCGCGGGCGACGAGGGCCGCCAGTTCGGTGTGGATCGTGCCGCGGTCGAGGGTGGCGCTGCCGACCTTGACCACGTACAGGGGGCGGGTCACGGCGCCACCGCCGCACAGCTCAGCCCGGTCCACTCGGTGTAGCCGAGGGCCAGGTTCATCGCCTGCACGGCCTGGCCGGCCGCGCCCTTGATGAGGTTGTCGATGGCGGCGATGGAGACGCACTGGTCCCCGTCGACGGAGACCGCGACCTCGGCGATGTTCGAGCCGACGACGGCCTTGAGCATCGGGAAGTCCTGCGGGGCCTTCGGCGAGGGCCGTACCCGTACGAACGCCTTGCCCGTGTACGCCTTGGCGTAGGCGCGCTTGACGTCGAGCGGGCTGACGCCCTCCTTGAGCCGGCTGTACGCCGAGATCAGGATGCCGCGCGGCACGTCCAGGCTGTGCGTGGAGAAGCGCAGCTCGGGCGCCGTACCGGTGAAGTGCGTGAGCGCCTGGGTGATCTCCGGCAGATGGCGGTGCCCGTGCAGCTTGTGCACCCGGAAGTTCCCGGAGCGCTCCGCCGGCTGCTCGGAGCCGCCCCGCCCGCCGCCGGTGGAGCCGGTCTTCGCGTCGACCACCACGTCCGGTTCGACGAGACCGTCGGCGAAGAGCGGGTACAGGGCGTAGACCGTGGCGACGGCCATGCAGCCGGGCAGGTTGATGAACCGGCCCTCCGGCAGGGACTCCGACAGATCCGGTACGAAGTAGAGGAAGTCGTCGGCCGGCGGATGGGCCACCGACGCCGGGTAGTGCTTCGCCCGCTCCTGCGGATTGTCCAGCCGGAAGTCCCCGGCCAGGTTGAGGACGTACTTCGCGCGGTCCGCGATCTGCGGCAGCCGCTCGGGCAGCGCGCCGGTGGGCAGGCACGTGATCGCCACGTCGACCTCGCCCAGCTGGTCCAGCGGACGCAGCTTGATGCCGGTGAGCCGGGGGTGGTTGCGCAGCCACGGGTGGACGGCGCCCACCTGCTTGCCCGCCGCGCGCTCGGCGGAGAGGAACGCGAGTTCCACATGGGGGTGGTTGAGGAGCAGCCGGATGACCTCGCCACCGGTGTAGCCGCTCGCCCCGATGACGGCGACGCGGATCTTCCGGTCGGAGGGGGGCGGGTTCTGGAGTGTGCTCTGCTCAGCCAAGGCGGGCCGCCTTCTCGTAGGGACGGCGGTAGTCGCCGGCCTCGACGAGCTTGCGGATGGCGTCCGGGCGCCGGGCGACCTTGGTGAAGGCGTCCGCGTAGCGCAGGGCCCTCTCGTACTCGACCGGCGAGCGCAGCTCACGGCAGAGGACCAGGGTCGAGTCGAGCATGGCGAGCGTCGCCGGGAAGTCCTCGGGCCTGTGGTCGCGCACCGCACCCGGGTTGAGCGTGAACGGGTAGCCGTTGCCGAAGCCCGCCCGGTGTGTGAACGGCAGGTGGCAGGGGATCGGGGTGTTCTGCCACTCCCGGGCCGGCACGCCCTCGGCGACGAGCAGCTCGTGGACGGCCTCCTTGACCGCCCACACCGGGAGGTCGCCGAGGCCGACGGCCTCGGGCAGCAGGGTGATCCGGTACATGTTGTACGCGTGGACATGGCCCTCGGGGACGTACGGCGCCCGGAAGAGCCCGGTGGAGTTCAGCGTGTCCGCGATCAGCCGCGAGTTACGGGCCCGGATCTCGTCGTAGTACGGCAGACGCTCCAGCTGGCTGTGGCCGAACGCGGCGGCGACCCACGACATCCCGTAGTCGATGCCGTGGCGCACGGTGTACTCCGCCGCACGGCTGTGGGCCTCCTCGGTGGCGAAGAAGGCGATGCCGCCCTCGCCGCCGAGCGGGAAGTTCTTGTCGGCCATCAGGCTCTGGCCGGCGGCGTCGCCGAACGAACCGGCGACACGGTCACCGATGCGGGCCGAGTGGGCGTGCGAGGCGTCCTCGACGAGCGCGATGCCGTGCTTGTCGGCCAGGGCGCGCAGCGCGGGCACATCGGCCGGCAGACCGTGCACGTGCACCGGCATGATGGCGCGGGTCCGGTCCGTGACCGCGGCCGCGGCTGCCGCCGGGTCCATGCAGTAGGTCCGCGGGTCGATGTCGACGAACACCGGGATCGCGTGGGCGGCGACGACGGCCTGCGCGGTGGCGATGAAGGTGAACGCCGGGACGATGACCTCGTCCCCCGGCTGCACCCCCGCGCCGACGAGGGCCAGGTGCAGGCTCGACGTGCCGCTCGCGGTGGGCAGCGCGTACGCGGCGCCCACGTAGGAGCGGTACGCCTCGGCGAAGTCGGCGACGACCTTCTCGGGCGCCCTCCGCTGGGAGAGCATCAGGTTGAAGACGTCCTCCTTGGTGATGACCGGGAAGAGCGTGCGGCGCAGCTCCTTGGGGATCAGCGCCTCGCCGCCGAGGGCGGCCAGCTCCGAGGCGACCTCCTCGGCGGAGGGCAGCGGGAGCGGGGCGGACGGAAAGTCGGTGATCATGACGGGGCTCCGGTGGTGAGGGGACGTACGGCCTGGCTGAGGGCCATACGGGCACAGGCCGCTACGAGCGGGCTCAGCCGGTAGTTGAACTGCACGCCGGGGATCAGATCCGTCTCGGACTCCTCCTGGGTCCACATCGTGCGCAGGTCGTACGCGCCGAAGATCTTGAGCCGCTCGGCGCGCGCCCAGACGGTGCGGTCGTCGGTCAGTAAGGCGGCGGCGGGGCCGAAGCCGAGCCCGGTGAGGTCGACGACCAGGGCCGGCGCCCGCAGGGCCCTCGCCTGCTCGTCGAGCAGATGGGCCCGGCCGGCGTCCAGCGCGATGTGCTCGAAGGCGGCCGGACCCGGCTCGTCCGCCACCTCGACGCCGAGCCAGGCCAGGAACGCGGCGTCCTTGGGGGACAGCTCAGGCACGCTGACGGTGTCGCCGTGCCCGATGCCCTGACCGGCGAGCGCCGCGTGGACGGCGGCGCTGCGGCTGTTGACGAGCACCGCGTGGGCGCGCCCGGTCCGCTTGGTCAGCAGGCGTTCCAGGCCGGGCAGTTCGCGGTCGCTCTTCTCGATGCTCATGACCACACCGGAGGTCATCACCCGGGTGAGCACGGTGGCTGTGTCGAACAGTTCCATGAGATCTGTCTTCCTTCGTGTCACGCGGCCGCGGGGAGCGTGGTGTCGCTGCACAACTCCGCGATGTACGCGGCCAGATGGCCTGCCACATTCACGCCGTGGACGGCGGAGGAACGGGCGAAGTCGGGATTCGCGTTCACTTCGAGGACCAGGAGTTCGCCGGTGGCGAGGTCCTCGATGAGGTCGATTCCGTAGAAGCCCTCACCCAGGGCGTCGACGACCTGGGCACAGAGCTTCTCGATCGGGCCGGTGATCTCCAGGCGTTCGATCCGGGCGCCCAGATGGGTGTTGGTCCGCCAGTTGTCCGAGACCCGCTGGATGGCGACGACCGGGGTGCGGCCCACCACCACGACCCGCAGGTCATGGCCCGGCTTGTCGATGTACTGCTGCACCAGGACGGGGAACAGCTTGCCGCCGGCGTCCGCGGACTCGCGTCCGCCGACCCACGCCTCCAGCGAGTCGTGGTCGGTGACCTTGGTGACTCCGCGCCCCCAGGAACCGCTGACGGGCTTGACGACCGCCGGCAGCCCGAGCTCCGCCACGGTCCTGCGCACCTGGTCGTAGCTGAAGGTGTGACGGGACACCGGGTGCGGGATGCCGTGCCGGGCGAACAGCAGGGCCTGGAGGCCCTTGTCGTTGCAGGTCTCGATGGCGGACGCGCGGTTCAGGGCGGTGACGCCGGTGAACTCCAGCCGGCGGGCGACCCCGACCGCCTCGCGGTGGGACAGGTTGCGGACCACGGCGAAGGCGGGCGGGGGCGTCACCCCCGACACCACCTCGGCGAGGTCCTCCGCCAGCAGCGGCCGGACGTTCAGTCCCTCGTCGCGCAGTGCGTTGAGGAGGAGCTTCTCGTCCGGCCGCAGCATGGTGACCGAGAGCAGTACCTCGGGGGCGTCGATCACTCGCCCCAGTCCTCTTCGACCTCGGGGGCCAGAGCGACGCGTACGGCGGCGTCGCTCTTCTCGACGACCTCGTGCTCCTGCCCGCAGGCACCGCACGCGGTTATCTCGCCCCGCTCCCAGTCGTCCTGGATCTCGAAGTCCGTGTCGCACACGAGGCACTGCGGTACGGAAATGGTTGCAGGCATTGCGGTCCTCTCGTCTCGTCGGGCACCGGACCGGTGACCGCAACGAACATCCCGTTCCCGTGGCGGGGCGGCAAAGGGCGACGGGGAATTCCGTCAACTGCCCGGGAATAAGTCACCTGTGCGCCGTACGACTGACGGAGTAGGGCGGACCTGACCGACGGACGGGGGACCTGACGGAGAAGCCGGAGGCCGCTGTCGCGCGGGTGCGGGCTCCTCTAATCTCGGCTCCCATGATCAGCCCCTTGGCAGCCGCGCTGTTGCGGCAACTGGCCGCCGAAGGTGTGGCCGGATGGCTGGCGGAAGACGCTTCGGCACCCTTCGCAGCCGCCCGGCTGCGCCGGCTCGCGGCCGACGGGAACTTCAGCGGACTGCGCTCCGCCGCGGGCTCCGCCGACGCCGTGCGCGAGGCGTGCGACGCGCTCCTGTGGGTGTACGACGCGAGCGACGGGGACGCGGGACTGGTGTCCGCCGCCCTCGACCGGGCCACGGGCCGCGCGGTGGACCGGCCCAATCTGCTCGTACGTATCAGCCCCGACGGCCCCGGTCTCCGAGCCGTCACCGCGACGGTGGCCGCCGGGCAGGGCGTCGACGTGTCGCCCGTCCGCACCCTGGCCGGCTGTGCCGAGGCCATGGACGCCTACTTCAGCGGGCTGGAGCTGGCACTCGCCGCGGGGCTGAGCCTGGGCAGGGTCGCCGCCGTCATCTCGGTGCCGGTCGGCGAGATCGACGCGGAGGTCGACGCCCGGCTGGCCCGGCTGGACTCCCCGGAGGCCCTGCGGCACCGGGGCACCGCGGCCCTGGCGGTGGCCAGGCTGGCGTTCCGGGTGCGGGAGGAGCGCCTCGGCGGGGAGTGGTGGCGGGTGCTCCGCGCCGCCGGAGCGCGGCCCCCGCGCCTCCTGTGGACCGCGCCCCTGCCGCACCAGCTGACCGCGCTGGTGGGCTGGGGGACCGGGCAGGCGGTGTCCCTGGAGCGGCTGGAGGCGGCCGTCGTCCACGGCCCGCCGAACGGCGACACACTGCTGAAGGCCGAGGAGGCGGGGCACGCGGCCCTGGCGGCCCTCGACGGTGTGGGCATCGACATGGCGGAGGTGTTCCGGGCCCCCGGAGACACGTGTCAGGAGGGCGTGGGCCGGATCCGGCCACACGACCCGTTCTGACCAGCGGCTTAGCCCCACCCCTGTGGTTGACCGATTCCGCTCGCAGGTTTTAGGTTCACGGAGGGACGTTCGCGGTCCTACGGCCCGGAGACCCCGGGGCGGCCCTGGGGGAGGGAACGAACGGTGCCGAGCGAGGACCACTCAGTACGTGACGCCCTGTTCGGCCTGTTCGAGTTACTGGCGACGGAGGCACCCCCGGAGCGCTTCGAGGAAGTGATCCGCACCGCCCTGCCCGACCGCACCGACACCGAGTCCGCCGCCCTGCTCGACCGGGCCAGAGGCCTCGCCCTCGACATCCACAGCCTCTTCGCCCGCCGGCACCAGCGCGAGGCCGGACTCGCCGCCCTGGTGGACACGGCGAGGGAACTGACCCTTCCCTACGAGCTGGACGTGCTGCTGAAGGTCGTCACCCGCCGCGCCCGGCTGCTGCTCAACCTCGACATGTCGTGGATCAGCTTCCACGATCCGGCCGAGGACTGTTCGTACGTCCGCGCCGCCGACGGGCACGCGTCCGCGATCACCGTGGGATTCCGGATCGCCGAGTCCGGTGGTCCGGGCAGCCGTTCCGGCACACTCGCCGCCCCGTTCTGGTCCCCCGACTTCCCCGGCGACGACCGCTTCCCGCACACCGGCGCGATCGACGGCGTGGTGCGCGCCGAGGGGCTGCGGGCCCTGATGGCGGTGCCGCTGCACGACGGGAACCACGTCTTCGGGTCGCTGTATGTCGCCGACCGCAAGGTGCGGCACTTCGCGCCCGACGAGATCACCCAGATGTCCTCGCTCGGCGACCTGGTCTCCGTGGCCATCAAGAAGGCCCGGCTGCTCGACCGGGCCAGGGACGAGATATCGGAGCTGGAGCTCGACTCCTCGCGCGCCATGGACTTCTTCTCCGCGGCCCGCCATCTGCGCGAGACGCAGAGCCGGCTGATCGACCTGGTGCTGCGCGGACGGGACCTGCACGAGCTGACCGCCGTCGCCGCCGGGGCGCTCGACGGCGTCCTGCTCGTGCGCGACGTGGCGGGGCGTGAGCTGGCGGGCGCGGGCGAGGTCCCCGGCCTCGACGAGGGCGAGCTGCTCAGGACCGTTCTCGACGCCCACACCGAGCGGGCCCCGGTCCGGTCGGCCGAGGGCCTGTGGTGCTGTCCCGCGGCGGCGGGCGACGAGATCCTGGCCACGCTCGTGTTCGTGCCGCGGGAGGCGTCCAGCGACATCACCGCCCAGCTGCTGCGGATCGTCGCCCAGGCCACCGCCGTCCTGCTCCAGGTGCAGCGCAGCGCGGCCGCCGCCGAGGGGCAGATGCGCGACCAGCTCTTCCACGAGCTGCTCAGCTCCTCGCAGTACACCCCCGCGCAGCTCGCCGAGCGGGCCCGCAGGCTGGCCGTGGACCTGACCGAGCCTCATGTCGCCGTGGTGGCACGCCCGGAGGGCGGAGCCCAGGGCAAGGCCGTCGTGTGGGCGTCCTCGTACGCCCACCGGCTCTCCGGGCTGAAGACCACGGACGGCGGCTGCATCGTCCTGCTGCTGCCCGGCACCGACCCGGGGGCGGCGGCGCGCAGGGTCTCGCGGGAGCTGTCCTCGGTGCTCGGCCACCCGGTGACGGCCGGCGCGGCCGGGCCGATCACCAGCGCCGGGTCGATCGTCCCGACGTACCAGGAGGCGAGGCGCTGCCTGGACGCGCTGACCGCGCTGGGCGGCGACGGCGCCACCGCGTCGCCCCAGGAGCTGGGCTTCCTCGGCATGCTCCTGTCCGAGCGGCCGGACACCGTCGCCTTCATCACCTTCACCATCGGGCCCGTCCTGGACTACGACAGCCAGCAGTGCACCGAGCTGGTGCGCACCCTGGAGGCCTACTTCGCCTCGGGGAACAGCCCCACGCGCGCCGCCGAGAGCCTGCACGTGCACCCCAACACCGTCTCGCGGCGGCTGGAGCGCATCACCGACCTCCTGGGCCCGGGCTGGCAGGAGCCGGTGCGCGCCCTTGAGGTCCAGCTCGCCCTGCGGCTGCACCGCGCCCGGCACACGCTCCTCAAGGGCGGCGCCGAGCTGCCTCAGGCCGAGGCACCCGCCACATAGGGGCTGGCCAGCCTGGGAGGCCGGGCCGTGCGGAGCGGTACCGGCACGGGGGCGACGGAAGGGACCAGCGCGGGCCAGGGCCCGCGCGCCGTGTTCTCGCCCCAGCCCGTCCCGCCCAGCAGCGCCGCCGCGTGGGCGACGGAGGCCAGGGTGATGTGCCGGTGCCAGCCGCGGAAGGAGCGGCCCTCGAAGTCCCGCAGCCCGACCCGCTCCCCGACCTCGGTGAAGTCCCGTGAGACCCGGCGGGCGAGCCTGCTCATCCGCAGCAGCGCGGGCACGGGGGCCTGCGTCATGTCGGTGAGCAGCAGCTCTCCGGCGGGCCGCAGCGGATCGTTCCACACCCCGAGCAGCAGCATGCTGCGCTGTCCCCGGCCCGGCGTCTCAGCCCGGCCGAACGTGGCCCGCCCGCCGAACACCACCCGCACGGCGACGACCAGCGCGCTCGACCCGCCCCAGCGGACGGGGTGGCGCAGGCCCTTGACCGCCTCGACGATCTGCTGGGCGGACACCGCCCCGGCGCCGTAACCGGGAAGGGCCGGATCGGCCACCGCCAGCCGGCTCGACGGCCCGATCCTCGCGAGTACGGGGACCCCCGCGTCCCCGAACTCACGCATCAGCATGGGCAGATCGTGCCCGCCGGCGTTCAGCAGCAGCGGCCTGGGCGGCACCGGCCAGCGGTCCATCGTCTCCCGCACGGCCGCCACCGCGCACTCGTCCCGTGACTCCGCGACGGTCTCCGCGGGGATGTCCGCGCGCCGCCGCCTGGAGGTGTCCTGCAGCCAGCACTCCGGCAGATGCAGCCGCCAGTTGACGGGGACGCTCATCTCCTCCGAGGCGAACCACAGGCCGTAGGCCCGCTGGCCCGGTGCCTCCCCGGTCGCCGGGGACCCCGCCGCCACCCCCACCGACTGGTCGCCGGCCTTGGGGATGGACATCTGCTGGAGCACCCAGGCCTGGGGCGGGACGGTCCGCTGCACATAACAGGCCAGCGCCTCCCGGACCGGCGCCCAGTCCCAGGTGGAGCTGGAGATGAAGTGCTGCAGGCTCTGCTCGGCGGCCGAACCGCCCACGAGGGAGGCGACGTTACGCATGGTCTTGCGCCCGCCCACCGTCAGCAGCCCGCGCAGGTACTGCTCC
Source organism: Streptomyces silvae (assembly GCF_016745505.1). GTDB lineage: Bacteria > Actinomycetota > Actinomycetes > Streptomycetales > Streptomycetaceae > Streptomyces > Streptomyces silvae. The sequence continues at coordinate 16,470 of NZ_JAERUC010000060.1, forward strand.
CCCTTCGCGCGCTGGTCCCTCCTTCGCAGCGACGCGGAGAACACCGCGCCGGCGAGCTCGGAGACCACATCGGACGGCCCGGCGCCGTCCGGGAAATCGGCGAACACATCCTTGGTCTGATTCAGGGCTCCACTCATACGCCAACGGTGGCCCCCGCAGGGGCCGGCGGACGAGGTGCGCCGGGCACCAGATCGCTCCCGGCGATGGTGGTCCGGCCACCACGGGGCCGCGGTGCCGTGCCCCCGAACTCCCCTGATGCGGCCGTGCGCGGTGTGGCCGGGCCACCGCCCGCACCCCCGAGGTGACGGATCACGTGACGGAACACCTGACGAAGTCACCCGCATCTGACGGGACCCGGCGCAGTCCCTGTCGTCCCCGGGCGCGGGTGCGGAGAGTGGGCCCACGACACCCTCGCGGGTGTTCCCTCACCCTCAGGAGCCCACGCCATGCCTGAAGCCGGCAGCGGTACCGCTGTACGTCCGGGGCCCGGGGCCCTGCCCGCCTCGGCGAGCGGTGCACCGCTCGCCGAGGCGGTGCTCTCCGTGGCCCGCCGGGACATCGCCTCGTTCCACGCCCTTCCCCTGTCCCACGGCGGTTCCATCCGGAACTCGAAGATCCGTGATGTCTACGAAGCGCTGTTCGGCCAGGCGCAGCTCGCCTCGGAGGTGTCGTACAGCGGCACGATGCTCGACTCGTTCTTCCGCCCGCGCGGCCCCCTGCGGGCCGCCCAGCAGCTCGCGGCGGCGAGCTTCGGCGCCGACTCCACCACCTTCCTGTCCGCCGGCACCAGCACCGCCAACCGGGTCGCCCTCGGCGCCCTGGTGCCGCGCGGCGGCCGGGTGCTCGCGGACCGCAGCTGCCACCAGTCGGTGCACTTCGCGCTCGGCGACATGAACGCCACGACGGAGTACGCGCCGATGCGCCGCTGCTGCGCCTCGTGCCCGCGTACCTTCGCCGATCTTCGGCGGCTGCTCGACATGTTCGCGCTCGCCGTCGCCGAGGGCGTGCCGTACGACACGGTGGTGCTGTCCGCGGTCTCCTACGACGGCGTCCGCTACGACATGCCGGCCCTGCTCGCCGCGCTGGCCGAACTGCACCCCGGGGTGTCCGTCCTGGTCGACGAGGCCTGGGGCGCCGTCCACCGCTTCCACCCGCGGCTCCAGCCGCTGACCGCCCTGGAGGCGGTGCGCGGACTGCGCGCGTCCGACCCCGGGCTGCCGATGACGGTCGCGGTCACCCACTCCGCGCACAAGTCCATGTCGGCGCTGCGCCAGGGCTCGTACCTGCATCTGATGGGTGACGGCGAGATGCAGGAGTCGATCGCACAGGCGCTCTTCCAGCACCACACCACCTCGCCGTCCTGGCCGGTGCTGGCCAGCCTCGACCTGGCCAGGCTCCAGGCCGAGGCGGAGGGCGAGGCGCTGCTGGACCGCTCCCTGAACCTCGCCAGGACCCTGCGCGAGGAGATCCGCACGGACCCCCGGCTCTCGGCGTACCGCACGCTCGGACCCGACGGACACCTCGGCGACCCCGGCCTGCTGGTCCACGACGACCCCACCCGGGTCCTGGTGGACATCGGCGCCCTGGGCATCACCGCCGCGGAGTTCCGCCGCATCCTCTTCGACGAGTACGCCCTGTACGTCGCGCGGGAGAGCGGTGACGCGGTCGTCTTCCACGTCCACATCGGCGTCGACGAGGGGATCCTGCTGCGGCTGCTGGACGCCCTGCGCATCGTCCAGCGCACCTACCGGGCGACCACGGAGGCCCTGGCGGGGGACGTCGCCGAGCACTTCATCATCGCCTACCCGCCGGGCATCCCGATCACCGTGCCCGGCGAGAAGCTCTCGGACCGGACCCGCGGCGAGCTCGACGCGCTGCGCACCAGCGGCGTCGAGATCTACACGCTGCGCCAAGGACGTACGGCCGCGGTGTCCCCCGCCGGCGGGGCGACGGACACCGCGGCCCCGGTGGATACGGAGTGAACAGATGCTCAGACTCGCGGACATCCGCAGGAACGCCGCCCGGCGCCCGGACGGCACAGCGATCGTCGACGGCCCGACCCGCCTGACCTGGCGGGAGTTCGAGGACCGTACGGCCCGGGTGGCGGCCGGACTGCACGCCCTCCTGCCCCCGGAACGCCCGGCCCGGGCGGCGTTCGTCGCCGGGAACAGCTGGCAGCTGGTCGTCCTCATGGCCGCCTGCGCCAGCCTGGGCGTCCCCTGCGTCGGCCTCGACCACACGGCGACCCCGGAGGCGACGGCGCACGCCCTGGCGCAGCTGCGGCCCACCGTGCTGATCAGCACCGCCGCGTGCCGGCCCCTCCTGGAGCGTGCCGGCGTGCCCGACGGCGGTGACGGTGTGCTCGCCGTCCACCTGGACGGCTCCACCGAGGGCGCCCCCACGTACGCCTCCCTCGCTGCCACCGAACCGCGCGAAGTGGAGCCGGTGAAACAGCCGTTCGCGACGTACTGCTTCACCTCGGGCACCAGCGGCCGGCCCAAGATGGTGATCCGCACCTTCTCGTTCGAGGAGCGCCGACTCGCCACCCTGGTACGCCAGTTCGGGTTCGGCCCGGACGACGTGCACCTGGTGACCGTCCCGCTCTACCACTCCTCGGGGCCCGGCTGGGCGCGGGTCTTCCTGGCCCGCGGCGGAAGGATCGTCCTGTGCCCGGAGGGGGACGGGGCGGACCTGGCCCGGCTGATCCGGGCCGAGGGCGTCTCCACCACCTTGATGGTCCCGCCGGTGCTCGCCTCGCTGGTCTCGCACCCCGACTCCCGGGAGCTGGCCGCCACCTCCCGGCTGCGTTTCGTGCTCTCCGGGGGCCGCCAGCTCAACCGGTGGCTGATCGCCACGGCCTGGGAGCGCCTTGGGCCGGTGCTGCACCTGTACTACGGCACGACCGAGACCGGCGTGAACACCCTGATCACCCCGGACGAGCTGCATACCGCCCCGGGCCGTGCGGGGCGCGCCTGGGAGGGCAGCACCCTTGCGGTGGTCGACGCGCAGGGACACCTGCTCCCGCCGGGCGTACGCGGCCGGGTCGCCATCGCGAGCTACCAGCTCATGGACGACTACGCCGCCGAGCTGCCGGTCTTCCTGGACCTCGACCCGGGCGACGGCGAAGGCCCCCGGCGCTTCCTGCTCACGGGCGACAGCGGCGTCCTCGACGAACAGGGGCACCTCGAACTCACCGGCCGTACGGACGGCGTCTCCAAGGTGGACGAGACCGCCCCGCTGGACGTGAACGTCTTCGGCCTCGAGTACGACCTGATGGATCTGCCCTGTGTACGGGACACGGTCGTCCTCCGTGTCGACCTGCCCACGCTCGGTGACGCTCTGGTGGTGCCGATCGTCCCCGTCTCACCGGAGCGTGAAGCTGGAGCGCTCAGGGCCGTGCGCGCGGCCTGCGCCGGACGGGTGCCCTGTCTGCCGGCCCATGTCCTGCCGGTCGCGTCCATCCCGTACAGCCCGACGGGCAAGGTGCGGGCGGGAGAGCTGCTCGACGCGGTGCTCCCGCGCGTGCTCGCGGGGGAGGGGTACGACGCATAGTGGTCAGGAGGGCGTGGTGACCGGTGGTGACTCCCCGGTCACACGGCCTGGTGCACGAGCAGGGCCAGGGAGGCCGTCAGGATCACCATGAGGGCGATCAGCATCGCCGGATTCAGCCCCGCGAACGGGCCCTCCTCCTGCATGCGCTCCCGGCTCGCCCGGCAGACGCGGCAACGGCCCTCGTTCACGGGAGCCGCGCAGTTCGCGCACACCAGTCGGTCATAGGTCATGCGCATTCCTCCTCCCGCGCGGCGGAGCCGCATTCACCGTCTCTCCGCACAACGCTCCGGGAAACCCAACCGTTCCCCCTACCACTGTGCCAGGTCGCGGGGCATTCGGCGCGCCCCGACGGGCAAGGTCCGGCACGCCCCGGTTCGTACACCGTCGCGTTCCGTTACATAACGCCCATCACTGGACACCGACTGCACGCGTCAGCCGGGTTCGCGTATGGTCACGCTCACCTACCCCCGGCCGACCGTGGTGCATCCGTGATCCGATTCGACAACGTCTCCAAGACCTACCCGAAGCAGAGCCGCCCAGCTCTCCGGGACGTCTCACTCGACATCGAGAAGGGTGAGTTCGTCTTCCTGGTGGGCTCCTCCGGCTCCGGCAAGTCCACCTTCATGCGGCTCATCCTCCGGGAGGAGCGCGCCAGTCAGGGCATGGTCCACGTGCTCGGCAAGGACCTCGCCCGGCTGTCCAACTGGAAGGTGCCGCAGATGCGCCGCCAGCTGGGCACGGTCTTCCAGGACTTCCGTCTCCTCCCCAACAAGACCGTCGCCGAGAACGTGGCCTTCGCGCAGGAGGTCATCGGCAAGCCGCGCGGCGAGATCCGCAAGGCCGTGCCGCAGGTCCTCGACCTCGTGGGACTCGGGGGCAAGGAGGACCGGATGCCCGGTGAGCTCTCCGGTGGTGAGCAGCAACGTGTCGCCATCGCGCGGGCGTTCGTCAACCGCCCCATGCTGCTCATCGCGGACGAGCCGACCGGCAACCTCGACCCGCAGACCTCCGTGGGCATCATGAAGCTGCTGGACCGGATCAACCGGACCGGCACCACCGTGATCATGGCGACCCACGACCAGAACATCGTCGACCAGATGCGCAAGCGCGTCATCGAGCTCGAGCAGGGCCGTCTCGTCCGTGACCAGGCGCGTGGCGTCTACGGCTACCAGCACTGAGCATCGAGTACTGAAAGGACGCCATGCGCGCCCAGTTCGTCCTGTCGGAGATCGGCGTCGGTCTTCGTCGTAACCTCACGATGACCTTCGCGGTCGTGGTCTCCGTCGCCCTCTCGCTCGCCCTGTTCGGCGGGGCGCTGTTGATGCGCGAGCAGGTCAGCTCGATGAAGACCTACTGGTACGACAAGGTCAACGTCTCGATCTTCCTCTGCAACAAGAACGACGCCAAGGACGTGCCCAAGTGCGCCAAGGGTGCCGTCACGGCGGAGCAGAAGAAGGAGATCGAGGCCGATCTCAAGAAGATGGACGCCGTCGAGACCGTCCAGTTCGAGACGGTCGACGAGGCGTACAAGCACTACCAGGAGCAGTTCGGCGACTCGCCGATGGCCGGCAACATCACGCCGGACCAGATGCAGGAGTCGTTCCGCGTCAAGCTCGACGACCCGCAGAAGTACAAGGTGGTCGCCACGGCCTTCGCCGGCCGTGACGGGGTGCAGTCCGTCCAGGACCAGCGCAGCATCCTGGACAACCTCTTCGGGCTGATGAACGGCATGAACGTCGCCGCGATCTTCCTGATGGGGCTGATGCTGGTCATTGCGCTGATGCTCATCGTGAACACCGTCCGCGTCTCGGCGTTCAGCCGGAGACGGGAGACGGGCATCATGCGGCTGGTGGGGGCCTCGGGCTTCTACATCCAGATGCCGTTCATCATGGAGGCCGCCTTCGCCGGCCTGATCGGCGGACTGCTCGCCTGCGTGATCCTGATAGCGGCGCGGTACTTCCTGATCGACGGCGGACTCGCGCTCCAGGAGAAGCTGAATCTGATCGACTTCATCGGCTGGGAGGCGGTCCTCACGAAGCTCCCGCTGGTGCTTGCGATCGGTCTGCTGATGCCCGCCGTTGCCGCTCTCTTCGCATTGCGCAAGTACCTCAAGGTGTGACGAGCGCCCCGTCCCGCATGCGGCCAACGAACCGTGTGCGGACGGGGCGTTGTCCTACACTCGGCCACATGCCGGGCCTTACGTACCATTTGAAACCCCGCGGTCTCTACCGCGGGGCGGCCCTGACGTTGGTGTTCGCGAGCGTGCTGGCCACCGCCGCGGCCACCGGGTCCCTGCCCCGTGAGGACGGGGAGAGCACGGAGATAAAGACCCGTGCGGTGTCCTCCACCGTCGGCTCCGTGGACCGTGAGGAGATCGCCGACGCGGTCGCCGACGCGGAGGCCGACGGCAAGTCCGGCACCGACGCGGCCGAGGAGGTCGTCAGCCGCAGCGGTGACCGCTGGGGCGCGGTCTACGACGAGCGGGAGTACGAGGAGTTCGAGCAGGCCCTCGACGGCTCGTACACCGGGGTGGGGATCGCCGCCCGCCGCGCGGCCCACGGCCAGGTCACCGTCACCGGGGTCAAGGCCGGCGGACCGGCGGACCGTGCCGGGGTGCGCGAGGGCGACCTGCTGCGCACCGTGGACGGACGCGCGGTCGCGAAGCGCCCCGTCGCCGAGGTGGTCGCCCTGCTGCGCGGGGACCGCGTGAAGGCGTCGGAGGGCTCCACGGTGGTCCTAGGGCTGAGCCGCGGCGGACACTCCTGGACCACGACCCTGCGCAGGGCCCGGCTCAGCACGGACCCGGTGAGCGTCCGACGGCTCGGCCGGGACCCGTCGTCGGCCGTGCTGATCAAGGTCGCCGCGTTCACCAAGGGCGCCGGCACCGCCGTCCGCGACGCCGTGGACGGGGCGCCCGGGGACGCCGGGATCCTCCTGGACCTCCGGGCCAACTCGGGCGGCCTGGTCAGCGAGGCCGTCACCGCCTCCTCCGCCTTCCTGGACGGCGGACTCGTCGCGACGTACGACGTCCACGGGGAGCAGCGCGCCCTCTACGCCGATCCCGGCGGGGACACCGAGCGGCCCGTGGTCGTCCTGGTGGACGGCGGCACGATGAGCGCCGCCGAGCTGCTGACCGGGGCGCTCCAGGACCGGGGGAGGGCCGTGACCGTCGGATCGCGCACCTTCGGCAAGGGATCCGTGCAGTTGCCCAGCAAGCTCCCGGGCGGCTCGGTGGCCGAGCTGACCGTCGGGCACTACCGCACTCCGGCGGGCCGCAGCGTCGAGGGAAGCGGCATCACACCGGACGTCGGGGCGGGTCCGGAGGCCCAGGAGCGGGGCGAGACGGTATTGAGTGGCCTCGGGGGTGGGTCGTAGTGCGAAAATGACCGCACTATGGCCAAGGAAAAAGACACCGGGCGCAAGATGATCGCGCAGAACAAGAAGGCGCGGCACGACTACCACATCATCGACACCTACGAGTGCGGTCTCGTGCTCATGGGTACGGAGGTCAAGTCGCTGAGGATGGGCAGGGCGTCGCTGGTCGACGGCTTCGTCCAGATCGACGACGGGGAGGCGTGGCTGCACAACATCCACGTCCCGGAGTACGTGCAGGGCACGTGGACCAACCACGCGGCCAAGCGCAAGCGCAAGCTGCTCCTGCACCGGGCCGAGATCGACAAGCTCCGGTCCAAGTCGCAGGAGACGGGCCACACGATCGTGCCGCTCGCGCTGTACTTCAAGGACAGCCGCGTCAAGGTCGAGATCGCGCTGGCGAAGGGCAAGAAGGAGTACGACAAGCGCCAGACGCTGCGGGAGAAGCAGGACACGCGGGAGACGAACCGGGCGATCTCGGCGGCCCGCCGCCGCCAGCGCAGCGCCTGACCGGGTCCGCGTACCGGACGCGCCGGGGCCCGCGCCCCGGAGCCGCAGGAATACGGTGGCACCCGCGTGCGTTGGTCACGTACGATGGGCGTGCACCCCACAGAGGGCGCACGATTGAAAAATCAACATGGGGATGATCGGTTTCGACAGCGGATGTCGAAGCAGGGGAAGCGAGTCGAGGAAGCGGCAATGATCTCGTAAACCATATGTCGCAAAAAATAATCGCCAATTCCAAGCGCGATTCCTCCGCCTTCGCCCTCGCTGCCTAATTAGCAGCTAGCGAAGACTCTGCGGAGTGTCAGCCCGGGAGTGATCCCGACCCGGATCCTGGCATCAACTAGGGATCTAAACTTCTAAGCCCGGCCACGGGGTTTGGAAGGAAATCAAACAGTGGCTGGGCCTGTCGGAGGCTTGTTCGCGTGACCTCCGGGGCCGAGAAAAGCGTAGCGAACTGCACTCGGAGAAGCCCTGGTTCCGCACCGTTGGACGCGGGTTCGATTCCCGCCATCTCCACAATTCCCATGTGAACGAGGACCCCGTTGCCCCTGGCAGCGGGGTCCTCGTTTTTTGTGCCTGTGTCCGCGCGCCCGTACGCGGTCAGGCCCTGCGCGTTCCCACGGCCGCCACGGCCAGGGCGAGTGCCGCGGCGCACATCGGCGCCGCGTATCCGGTCACCGTCCCGGCGTTCTCCACCGTCCAGCCGCCCGCCGCGGAACCCGCCGCTATGCCGCCCAGCAGCGCGGTGACGGCCAGTGTCATGCCCTCGTTGAGCTGCGCGGGCGGGGTGAGCCGCTGGATCAGGGTCATGCCGGTGACCATGGTGGGCGCGGTGGCCGCCCCCGCGAGCAGCAGGCAGCCCGCGAGGACCAGCAGCGAGCCGGTCGTGGCCGCAGCGATCAGGGGGAGCGACATCAGTACGGTCATCCCCGTCAGGCAGAGCAGCAGCCTGCGTCCCACGGCCGCCGCCGGGCGCAGCGAACCGTAGAGCAGCCCGGCCACACAGGAGCCGCCGGCCTGGAGAGCGAGGATGGCGCCCCCGGCGTGCGCGATGGAGACGACCTCCATCGCGCCGAAGACGGCCCCGGTCGCGAGGAAGACGGCGAGCAGCGCGGGGATGCCAGGGGTCCGCAGGGGAGAGGCGGCCGGTGTGCGGGGGGCCACCGGCGGCTCGGTCGCGCGCTGCGCGGCGAAGAGCAGGACGCCGGTCATGAGCAGCACCGCGCCGGTGAGGGTGCCGGCCTCCGGGAAGAGCGCCCCGCACAGGGACGCGGCGAGGACCGGGCCGAGCATGAAGCACAGTTCGTCGGCGGCCTGTTCGAAGGAGTTCGCGGTGTGCAGGGCCGCCGCGTCGCCCCGGTGCAGATGGGCCCAGCGGGCCCGCGACATGCCGCCGGTGTTCGGGGTGGTGGCCGTCGCGGCGTAGGCGGCGAAGAGGGTCCAGACCGGGGCGCCGTAATGCACGCAGAGGACCAGGGCCAGCGAGCCGAGTGCCGCGACCGCGGTGGCGGGCACCGCGATCCTGGCCTGGCCGTACCGGTCGACGAGACGGGCGGTCCAGGGGGCGACCACGGCGGTGGCGGCCAGCCCGGTCGCGGTCACGGCCCCGGCCAGGGCGTACGAACCGTGCGCCCCGGCGATCATGATGACGGCGCTGACGCTGAACATCCCCATGGGCAGCCTGGCGAGGAGGTTGCCAGCGGTGAACGCGCGCGCCCCGGGGGTGGCGAGCAGGCGCAGATACGGATTGGCCGGGGCCCGGGGCGGGTCCGGGGCCGGGGAGGGCGGGGTGTCGGCGAGGGCCGGGGCGGCGGTTTCAGGAGGCACGCCCCCACCCTCGGATCGCGCGGCCGATGGCGTCCAACACCTGATCCGGGCCCATTGACGCACTCCTGTTGTAAATTGGGCCCGTGGCCGCATCCGACACCGATCCCCGGCTCCTCCGCGCCTTCGTCGCGGTGGCCGAGGAGCTGCACTTCACCCGGGCCGCCGCCCGCCTGTACGTCGCCCAGCAGGCGCTGAGCCGGGACATCCGCCGGCTGGAGCGCGAGCTGGGCCGGGCGCTGTTCGTCCGGACCACCCGGCAGGTGACGCTCACCCCGGACGGCGAACGCCTCCTCCCGCACGCCCGCCGGGTGCTCGACGCGCACGCCGCGCTCCGTGCGGCCTTCGCGGACCCCGCGGACCGCCCGCTGCTCGTCGATCTCAACACCGACGGGATGACGGCGGCCCGGGTGCTGGCCCGGGCCCGCGAGCTGGTGCCCGAGTGCGAGCTGATGGCGCGCTTCGAGAGCGGGCTGACCTGGGCGGCGGGCGAGGTGCTCGCCGGCCGGCTCGACGTCTCCTTCGGCCGGGCGGCCGGGCTCGATCCCGCCGTCCTCGCCCAGCTCTCCGTACAGCCGGTGCGGTACGAGCCGATGGCCGTTCTCCTGCCGGCCGGTCACCCCCTGGCCGGGTGCGAGGAGGTCGCCCTGAGTGATCTGACCGGCGAAACCGTCTACGCCGGGGCGGGCAATGCGCGCACGCTGGAGTGGACGGACCTCGCGGCCGCTCTCTTCGCGGAGTGGGACATCGTCCTGGCCCCGCCCGCTCCGCTCGCCGTCGGAGTGGCCGAATTCCAACGGGTCATGGCGAAGACCGGGAACCCCGTGCTGGCCGTCGCAGGCTTTCCGCCCCTGCCGGGGACGGTGCTGCGCCCCCTCGTGCGCCCGGTGCCCCTGTCGCCGCTGCTGATGGTGTGGCGCAAGGGCTTCCACCACCCCGGCCTGGCCGCACTGCGTGCCGCGGTGACCGAACTCGCGGGTAGGGAAGGATGGATGGTACGGCCACCGACATCCTGGCTGCCGGAAACCGATCTGTCACTCATGGGTCACTGTTCATGAACAACAGGTGATACAGCCCTCTTCCGGTCGCCGGCGTGCGCTACATTCGTGGTTTCGGGTGCTCGGTGACGGGTGCGGACGGACGGGTGGGGGCCTGATCCGATGGCACGATTCCAGTCATTTCCCGCGCACCTGGTTCTTTGAGTGGGGGAAGTGCGAACACCTGTGGAAAATTGGCGCGAAGGTACCCGAACCGGGCACACGCATGAGCCGAACGACGTGACCGTCCAACTGGACGGACTCGGTCGTCAGCTCTCCGAGCTACCCGTTGAACCCGGCCCTCCGGACCCGTCCGACGGCCCGGTGTTCGTCGACGAGAGCGGCCGTCGCAGCAAGACGTACCGGCGTGTGGGCTGGGTGCTCGCCGCGATCTGCGCGGTGTACGCCGTGACGCTCGTGGTCGCCGTGCTCGGCGGGAACTCCAGCGCTCCCTGGCTGCCCCTCTCCGGGCAGGAGGAGAAGCACGCGGAAGAGGTCGAGGTCCGGCCCGCCCCGAGCGACGCCACCGTGTCCGAGAGCCCCGGTGCCACCCCCACCGCCTCCGCCTCGGTCTCCGGCGTCCCCGGGGCGACCCCCTCGGGCAGCGCCGCCTCCGCGTCCGGCGGTTCGGCCGGTCCCGGCGCGAGCGCCTCGGCCTCCACGTCCGGCAAGCCGCCCCGGACCGGCACGTCCTCCAACCCCGTCGTCCCGGGCAGCCCGGTCTCCGAACAGCCGACCGGTGATCCGTCGCCGTCGGTCACCGCCGACCCGCCCGTCGAGGAGAGTCCTCCGGCCTCCCCGGACCCCTCGGAATCCCCGGTGCAACCAGAAGGCGTTCAGTAAATGACAACCCCCGTTTCGCGGGGCAGACACAACCGGAAGAAGAAGCGGACCGTCCGGCGCAGACTTCCCATGCGCTACCTGCTTCCGTCGCTCCTTCTTGTGGCCCTGCTCGCCATGCTCATGCTGCGCGGATACGTGCACAGCGAGATCCTCGCCGACCACCGCGTCCAGCCCCCCGCTCCCACCACCCAGGTGCCTGACAAGGTCCTCGAAGGCGGACCTGTCATCGACGCCCGCGCGGAGGGCGAGGAAGCCACGACGCTCCGGATACCCGATCACAAGATCGTCCTGACATTCGACGACGGCCCCGACCCGGTCTGGACCCCGCGGGTCCTGGACGAGCTGAAGGAGCACGACGCCCACGGCGTCTTCTTCGTCACCGGCACCATGGCCTCGCGCTACCCGGACCTCGTGAAGCGGATGGTCGACGAGGGGCACGAGGTGGGGCTGCACACCTTCAACCACCCCGACCTCTCCTTCCAGTCCACCAGCCGCATCGACTGGGAGCTCTCCCAGAACCAGCTGGTGCTGGCGGGCGCCGCCGGCATCCGCACCTCGCTGTTCCGGCCCCCGTACTCCTCGTTCTCCGACGCGATGGACAACAAGTCCTGGCCGGTCACCCAGTACATCGGCAGCCGCGGCTACCTCACCGTCGTGAACAACACCGACAGCGAGGACTGGAAGCGCCCCGGCGTCCACGCGATCATCAAGCGCGCCACGCCCAAGCACGGGAACGGCGCGATCATCCTCATGCACGACTCCGGTGGCGACCGGTCCCAGACCGTGGCCGCCCTGGGCCGGTTCCTGCCCGAGATGCAGGAGCGCGGCTACGAGTTCACCAACCTGACGTCGGCGCTCGGCGCCCCCAGCGCGCACACCCCGGTCACCGGGCTCGCGCTCTGGAAGGGCAAGGCGTTCGTCGGCGCGGTCAAGATCTCCGAGAACGTCACCAGCGTCCTGGTGGTGGGCCTCGCGGCCATCGGCGTCCTGGTGATGGTCCGCTTCGGCCTGATGCTGCTGCTCTCCTTCCTGCACGCCAGGAAGGTGCGCCGCAGGAACTTCCGCTGGGGCGAGCCGTTCACCCGGCCCGTCTCGGTCCTCGTGCCCGCGTACAACGAGCGCGAGTGCATCGAGGCGACCGTGCGGTCGCTGGTCGCCAGTGACTATCCGATCGAGGTCATCGTCATCGACGACGGCTCGACGGACGGCACGGCCGACCTCGTCGAGGCGATGTGGATCCCGAACGTCAGGGTCGTACGCCAGCGCAACGCCGGCAAGCCGGCGGCCCTCAACAACGGCATCGCGCACGCCCGGTACGACATCGTCGTGATGATGGACGGCGACACGGTCTTCGAGCCCTCCACCGTGCGCGAGCTCGTCCAGCCGTTCGCCGACCCGAAGGTCGGAGCGGTCGCGGGCAACGCCAAGGTCGGCAACCGCGACTCGCTGATCGGCGCCTGGCAGCACATCGAGTACGTGATGGGCTT